>NZ_UZWE01000053.1 GCF_900631945.1 Paracoccus haematequi | reverse complement strand
CCGGATACCCAGGCCATCCAGCCCGTCTCCCCGGCCCTTCCAGCGTTCCCGCCTTCGGTGAAGCGGTATTTACGGAGACAGGCCACAGAGAGCAAGAGGAAAAATTGAGAATAATGGAAAATTCGCGCAACACGCTGATGTTGCACAGAAAATTCTGATGCTGCGACTGGCATGTCCCGCAAGGGGCGGTGCCGCAAAACCATCTAAGCACCGGATTGCATCGGAATCATGACATGAATCGGGAATCCCGGCCCCGGAATCGCGGCACGAAGCCCGAAAGCCAGGCGGTGCCCCCTGCCCTGCCCAGTGAACCGGCAACTCTCATCTCGGGTCGCGGACCGAGCTTCAGATGATCCTCACAGCCGCCTGCTGATGACGCTGGTGAGAGGTGAGATAGTCATAGCCAAGCCCCTCTCAATCAGGCACTCCTGGAAGGCCCGATATTCGCCCGAACGCCGCCAGCCATCGTAGTTGAAGCCTTCGTCGGAGACGATGACCGTGCCCGGCAGGATCCGGTCCTTCAGATAGGTCGCTGTCGACATGCAGATAACGGGCCCCGCGGCATCCGTCGGACGACACAAACCGCGGCACGGTCTTAGCAAACCAGCCCAGCGAAACATTGGCCCGCCACCCTGGGCAGAGCGTGTCGCGCAAAGGGGCCCTTGGCATAGCCGCACCGCCAGTCCTGGGGCAGTTCTTCGAAGGGATCGAAGGCGTCGATCCTTCAGCCGGTCCGCGTCAGATGATCGACGGTGGCGCTCCAGAAGACGCCGAACTCACGCACCACTCCCTCGTCGGGGCTGCGCGGTGGCAATGTCGCGAACCTCGCGCCGGGAATTGACCGGCTGAACCAGCGGCATCCTGTGTCGGACATAGGTCGCCGTGTCCCGCGTCGCCAGATCCGGAAGCCGCAACCCGATGTCCGAAATCGCGGCACGGTAATCGGTCGGAAATCTCCGCAGCGCCCGCTGCTGGATGGCGCGGCGCATCCGCATCAGTCCGGTGGCCAGGAATGTCATGGCTCTCCTGCGTTCAATTCTCGCAGGACATAGCCTGAAGCCGGCAGCTCGGAAAAAGAAAAACGCGCCCGAAGGGGCGCGTTCGATTGTCGGTCCTGAAACGAAGGATCAGCGTTTCGAGAATTGGAAGCTGCGGCGGGCCTTGGCCTTGCCGTACTTCTTCCGCTCGACCACACGCGAATCGCGGGTCAGGAAGCCTGCGGCCTTCAGCGCGGCGCGCAGCGCGGGTTCATGCAGTTGCAGCGCCTGGCTGATGCCGTGCTTGACCGCGCCCGCCTGACCGGACAGACCGCCGCCCTTGACGGTGGCCTGCACATCATACTGACCGGCAACGCCGGCCACGTCAAAGGGCTGGCGCAGGATCATCTGCAACACCGGACGGGCGAAATATTCGTTGATGTCCTTGCCGTTCACGACGACCTTGCCGGAGCCGGGCTTGACCCAGACGCGGGCGACGGCGTCCTTGCGCTTGCCGGTCGCGTAGGACCGGCCCTGCTGGTCGCGCTGCGCTTCGCGGCGAACCGGGGCCTCGGCCACGGCGGCGCTGCCCGACACGACGGATTTCAGATCGTCGAGGCTCTTGATGTCTTCGGCCATAATCACGCGCTCCGGGTGTTCTTGGCGTTCAGGACCTTCACGTCCAGAACTTCGGGCTGCTGCGCCTCGTGCGGGTGTTCCGCACCGGCATAGACACGCAGATGCGTCATTTGCAGCTTGCCCAGCTTGTTGCGGCTGATCATGCGCTCGACGGCCTTGGTCACCACACGCTCGGGGTGGGCGCCCTCCAGCACCTGGCGCGCGGTGCGGTGCTTGATGCCGCCCGGATGGCCGGTGTGCCAGTAGTATTTCTTGTCGTCACGCTTGTTGCCGGTCATCTGCACCTTGTCGGCGTTGATGATGATGACGTTGTCGCCCATGTCCATGTGCGGCGTGAAGGTCGGCTTGTGCTTGCCGCGCAGGCGATTGGCGACGATCGTGGCGAGGCGGCCCAGAACGACGCCCTCGGCGTCGATCAGGATCCACTTCTTCTCGATCTCCGCCGGTTTCGCGGTATAGGTTTTCATCTTTCGTCCCTTCAGGGTCGCAAAATTTCGAGATGGGGGTGTATCGGGGATCGCGGCCCGTCCGTCAAGCGTCGTAATGGCAAATAAATCATTTAAAAACATTGTCCTATGATTTAGGTATCAAAATACCACATCATAGCGCGCTGTTTTCCTGCTTTTTTGACGGAATCGAATAGGTCATCGAACAGCGCGCCACAGGTTGAGCCGCGCCCTCCGAAAAGATCAGCGCCTCGGCCACGGCAAGGCTGCGCCCCAGCTTGAGGACGCGGCACTCGGCCAGCAAATCCCGTCCCGCCTCGGGCTTGCGCATGAAATCGATCGAGGCGTTGGTGGTCACCGCCAGGGCGACCGGCCCGATCCGCGACAGGATCGCGCAATAGATCGCCACATCGGCCAGGGCAAAGATCGACGGCCCGCTGACCGTGCCGCCCGGCCGAAGATGCTGGTCGCCCACCAGCAGCCGCGCGACCAGCCGGTCGCGGGCGGCACTCTCGACCCGGTACTGGCTGGCCACCTGTGCGAAATCTGTCGCCAAGAACGTGTTCAGCGCCTGTGCGTCCATCGCCATATCCATGCTTTTCCCCCTGGCTGTCCCGGCATAGGCTTTCGGCAAACAGAGGGAGAGATCAAGATGCCGGACCTGATCCAGCGACAGGACAGCGACCATATCGCACGGCTGGTGCTGAACAGCCCCCAGAACTACAACGCCCTGTCGACGCAGATGATCGAGGCCCTGGCCCAGGCGCTGCGGCAGATCGGCGACGACGATTCCGTCCGCGTGGTCGTGCTGGCGGCGCAGGGCAAGGCCTTCTGCGCGGGCCACGATCTGCGGCAGATGCAGTCGGCGCGCGGCGATGTCGATGACGGCGCGGCGGCCTTCGCGGACCTGTTCGACGCCTGCGCCCGGATGATGCAGATGATCCCCGCCCTGCCCCAGCCGGTCATCGCCGAGGTTCAGGGCATCGCCACCGCCGCCGGATGCCAGTTGGTCGCCTCCTGCGACCTGGCGGTGGCTGCGGAAACCGCCCGCTTCGGGGTCAATGGCGTGAATATCGGCCTGTTCTGCGCGACCCCGATGGTCCCGCTGACCCGCGCCGTCCCGCCCAAGGCCGCGTTCGAGATGCTGACCACGGGCGAATTCATCGACGCCGCCCGCGCCCTTCAGCTGGGCCTTGTCAACCGCGTCACCGCGCCCGATGCGCTGACCGACACCACCATGCAGATGGCCGCGACTATCGCGTCCAAACTGCCCGCCGCGATCCGCTTGGGCAAGCGCGCCTTCCACGATCAATTGCGGCTCGGCACGGCGGACGCCTATGCGACGGCGGGGCAAACGATGTGCCAGAACATCCTGCTGCCCGACACCGCCGAGGGCATGGCGGCTTTCCTGGAAAAGCGCCCGCCAAGCTGGTCCTGATCCTTCACCTTTGCCCAAATATCCTCGGGGGAGTCCCGAAGGGACGGGGGCAGACAGCCCCCTGCCCCGCCGCCGTCAGCGCGACGCCAGCCCCTTCACCAGCTCCGTGAAGTGCTCGCCGCGCTTTTCGAAGTTCGGATACTGGTCGAAGCTGGCGGCGGCAGGGGCCAGCAGCACGGTGTCGCCCGGCTCCGCCTCGGACGCGGCGCGGTCGACGGCGGCGTCCATCGTCTCGGCGATCTCGTAGGGGGTCTGGCCGATCTCCAGCGCGAAATCGCGGGCGGAATGGCCGATCAGATAGGCCTTGGTCACGCGGCCCAGATGGGGCGCCAGCGCGCCGATGCCGCCTTCCTTGCCCAGGCCCCCTGCGATCCAGCGAATGCGGTCGAAAGCCTGCAAAGCCTTGGCGGCGGCATCGACATTGGTGGCCTTGGAATCGTTGACGTAACGGACCCCGCCGATCTCGGCCACGGTCTGGCTGCGGTGCGGCAGGCCCGTGAAGCTGTGGAACGCGGCCTCGATCTCTCGCGGCGCCAGGCCCACGGCGCGGCAGGCGGCATAGGCCGCGCAGGCGTTCTGGTGGTTATGCGCGCCGGGCAAGCCCTTGACCGCACGCAGGTCGATGGAGGCCGCCTGCCGCCCCTTGCGGTATTCGGACAGAAACCCCTTGCGCGCAAAGACCGCCCAGGCGGCCCCGTCCAGCTTTTGCCCGGCCGAGACGCGGATCACCCGGTCATCCGCCGGACCCATGCCCAACTGGTCGGCCAGATACAGCCCCTCGACCTCATCGACGCCGATCACAGCACGATCCGGCCCGCCCTCCGCGAACAGCCGGCGCTTGGCCGCGAAATAGCCGCCAGGGCCGCCGTGCCGGTCCAGATGGTCGGGCGAGAGGTTGGTGAAGACCGCGACATCCGGCGTCAGCGCGCGCGCCAGGTCGGTCTGATAGCTGGAAAGCTCCAGCACCACGACCTCGCCGTCATGCGCTGGCTCAAGCGACAGCACGCCGGTGCCGATATTGCCGCCCATCTGCGTCGGACGTCCCGATTCCCTCAGGATATGATGGATCAGCGCCGTGGTGGTGGACTTTCCGTTTGACCCGGTGACGGCGATCACGCGGGGGGCGCGGTCGAACCCATCCCAGTCGGCGGTGGCATAGCTGCGGAAGAACAGGCCAATATCGTTGTCCACCGGCACACCCAAGGCATAGGCCTTGGCGATCACCGGATGGGGCCGGGGGTAGAGATGCGGGATGCCGGGGCTGGCGATCAGCGCGGCCACCCCCTGCCACGCGTCGTCGCGGGTCAGGTCGCGGATGGTCAGGCCGTCCGCCGCCGCCGCGTCGCGCGTGTCAACGCCGTCGTCCCAGGCGACAACGGTCGCGCCCCCCGCCGCCAGGGCGGCAGCGGTGGCCTTGCCGGACCGGCCGAGGCCCAGAACGGCGATGGTTTGGCCTTCGACGCCTTGAACCGGAATCATGGCGTAATCACTCCCAACACGCGAAGAACCTTTTGTATGAGTTCTTTCGATGTATCAACTCCGGCAACCAGAACAACAACCAGTGTAATGCCAAGTGATAGCGCTGGAAGGGCAAGAGACAAGAAGGGCCGTTCCTTGCTGAAGATACGCAGCGACCAGGACACCACCGGTCCGGTCGATGAAGGAACATCTTGGCCACTTGCTAGGGTGTGTTGACGTTCACCGGAGTCGGATGACGGTTGCGGCGAGAGCAATGAAGGCGCTGAAACTTTCATCAGTCTTGCAGCAGCGCATGGCGA
>NZ_UZWE01000009.1 GCF_900631945.1 Paracoccus haematequi | reverse complement strand
AAGCGCGCGCTCGCCGATGTCGGTCTCGACGGCGACGAGGCCGCGCTTGACATCCGCGATCTGCGCTCCCTGGTGGACTGCATCCGGCTGGTACGCCGCACCGCCATGCAGACCGCCGTCCGCATGATCACCACCGGCGTCATGCTGGCGCTGCTCGCGGGCATCGCCATCAAGCTGAAGATCTTCGGCGGCGGCCCATAGCCGCTCACCATCCCGTCCATCAGCCCGCAATGACCCGCCCTCGAGGCGGGTTTTTCGTTTTCGGAGGACCCCCCATGACGCCGACCTTCCACCGCCATTGGCGCGACGTACCCGAGAGCGGCTGGCGCTGGCCCAACTTCTCGCCCGCCGAGATCGCCTGCCGTGGCACCGGCAAACTGCTGGTCAACGAACCGGCGCTCGACAAGCTGCAGGCGCTGCGCGACCGGCTGGGCAAGCCGCTCATCGTCCGCTCCGCCTATCGCAGCCCCGAGCACAACAGTGCTGTCGGCGGCGCGACCCGGTCGAAACACCTCGACGGCACCGCATTCGACATCGCAATGGCGAACCACGACCCCGTGGCCTTCGAGACCGCGGCGCGCGAGGTCGGGTTCCTCGGCTTCGGCTTCTACCCCCGGTCGGGCTTCATGCATGTCGACCTCGGCCCGGCGCGGCAATGGGGCGAGCGCTTCCCGGTCCGGCGGACTGACTTCGCGGCGGAAGCCCCGCCCGCACGCGAAGTGCTGGCCGAGAGCCGCACCATGAGAGGTGGCGGAGCGGCCGGTGTGGCGACGCTGGGCGCAGCCGGAGTCGAGATGGCCCAGCAGGTGCTGGCGGATACGCAAACCGCCATCCTGCCGCTCGTGTCTTATCTCGACACGCTGCGCTGGGTGTTCATCGCCGTGGCGCTCGTTGGCATCGCGGTCACGATCTACGCGCGGCTCGATGACTGGAAGCGGGGGCG
>NZ_UZWE01000064.1 GCF_900631945.1 Paracoccus haematequi | reverse complement strand
GAAAGCCCCGCATAAGATACGTCGTTAACGACGTCGCTATGCACGTGTCTTAGCCGATCACCCCACGCTCAGGCAGGCGGTGGCAACCGGGCGGTTACGGCGGGACTCCGCGGCTGCTCCTCTCGCCGGACGGAACCCGGCTGCTAGTCGCCTGCGGCGATACCAGGTGGTTCTGCACGGAGTCGGGCGGCAATGCGGTCGTGACCGATCGCGACGACCTGCGCGGCTTCCGGGATTTTCCCATCGATGATCCGTATCTGCGCGCCTATCCCGGCAGCCCGAAGCCGCCCGGCAACCTTGGTCGAGAGGCTGTCCTTGCAGCCCAAGGCACGCGCATCCTTGCCGGCGGCGGCGCGAGGCCGCTGGTGGTGCTGGATGCCAAGGGCAACCTGGTCGCGGAACTTGAAGACCGCGGCATATCAGGCTTTCCCGCCGCGATCTCGACCACCGGCATCATCGCCCGTCCGGAACCGAGCGCGCCAGGGGACCGCATCCAGTTCTGGGACATCGGCGACGGCACCGGATTGGGCCGGATCAAGGGCAGCGCCGGCTGGCGGCTGCGCGCCGGGCCATTCTGGTCAAGGGACGGCGGCATGCTGTTTGTCCCGCGCCAGCGTGACGGCACGATGCTGCTGGACAGGTTCCGCGCGCCCTGGACGCCGTGAACTGATCCAACCATCGGCAGTTCGGGGCAGGGCGCGCTCATCTCCCTGTCCCGCCGCCGATGGACAAAGGCCCGCCCCGTCGGTCGGTGCCTTCGCCTCGCGCCGCAACGGTCTATTGCCCCGAATACTTCTCTCGCATCTGCCGTCCCGTCCGGATCCCCAGTTGGCGTGCTTCTCGGGCAAGCCAGGCATCCGCCGCCGCCTGGCCGTCACGCTCGACGCGCATGCGATAGCGGGGTTCAAGATCGCGCCTGTGCTGCTCCATGATCCGGGCGCCCTCGGCGCGGGCGCGCGCCTCGGCTTCGGGCGACATGGTGCCGGACCGAGATCCTTTCCCTGGCTGTTCCGCAGCGGGGCCGTCATGGGCGTGCCGCTGTTGATGCTGGCGCAGGTTGTGTTCCCGCATCGTGTCCAGATGGGCGCCAAGATAGTCCTGCGCCGCAGCCGGTCCGACAACGGCCAAGGCGGCCAGCAGAGCCAGGGCCATGGGCGGTTTTCTCATCGGTCTTCCTCCGGGCTTGTCATGGCAAAAGGTTCTCGCAGGTCATCGCAGCCGCGGCGATCTCGACAAAGCGCCCGCTGTCCAGTTCCAGCGCGGCGGTCCACGTGGTGCTCTCAGGCGTGACCTCGGCGCTGCCGCCGCGCATCACTGCGACGGGGTGCAGGCCCGCAAGATCAGTGCGGCACATGCTGTAGTTCAGGAAATGACCGTCGGGGATGGTGGGCAGCCCGATGATGTCAGTCACAGTCCAGAACAGCCGACCTTCCCTGTCCTGGCCGGCCTGCCGTCCCGAGTAAAGGGCGATTGGTGCGCCGCCGCCTTCCGGGTCCAGCGTGCCTATGCTCACCACGCATTCCCTGGTGCTGCCCGGTGGTCCCACGCAGGCGCCCCCAAGGCTGGTGAGGCCATCGGGATAGGGCGGGATGATGGTGCCGGTCGCCGGCAGCGCAGGTGCCTGCCCTGCTGCCACGGCCGAGGCAAGCCCGCGCGGCATGTCGTCAAACGCCAGCACGGGCGACGCCGACAGGGTCAGAATGGCCATGGCACCGGCGCGCATAGTCAGCCGCCAATCTCTGGCAAGGGCGCGCCGGTCAGTGCCCCGATCCAGGTCGGGCGCAGGGTGGGAAGATCCTGGAGGAACGCCTTGGCGGCCTCGTTGCCCGAAGCGCGGTGGCTGACGCCGAACAGCATCACCCCGGGACCGCTCTCCCCCGTCAAGGGCGCGTAACGATAGGCGTTCCATTCGACGACATATTCGCCCGCCTCGTTCCTGCTGCTGACGATGAAGTCCAGCAGTGCCTCGCCCATCGCCTCGTTCTGGATGACCTCCATGTTGACCAGCGGGTCGGTTTCCTTGCGAAGGCCAAGCGTGTCGGTCTGCGCCCGCACGGCGTCCATCACCTCGACACCGGTGACGGTTTCCACCAGCACCATGCGGCTGTAGCTGTCGGAGGCCTGGCCCGCAGGCAGGTATTCCTGCTTGATGTAGTTGTCCGCCGGCCGCGCGGACCAGGCGAGCGCGAAGCTGTCGCCCCCCAGGCTGATCGGGCCGGGCAGGCCCAGGTGATCCGTGGTCTGCGCCTGCACCGGCGCAAGCCAGAGGGCGGTCGCCAGGATGGCGGCAAGGCGGGTCGGTGTGGTCATGGGCAGCTCCTTCGATATGCGTTCAGCGGTTTTCCAACCCGTTGTCGATGCGGTGCCGGCGGAGTTCCTCCCGGCGTGAATCGACATTTGCGATGAGATCGGTCAACCCCTGCCGGATCTGGGCCAGTTCCGCGGCATGGGCGGTCTTGGAGGTCACGCCGTTCGCATGGGCCTCGTCCCAGGCAAGCGCCCATTCCATCGCCGCGATCCATTCGTCGGGGTCGCCCGCGATGTATTCGTTGACGGGCCTGCCGACCTGCTCGGTCAGCGCCGAGAACAGGATGCGGTCGTTCGGACTCGTCGCGCCGGGGGCCGCCAGCAGGAAACGATAGCGGATCTGCCCGGCATACATCCAATTCGCCGCCTCTCGTCCCTTGCCTTCGGCCAGCAGCCGGGCGGCGAGGACATAGAGCGCCGAAGGGTGCAGCGCCTCGGCCTGTTGGGCGATCTGGTCCGAGCTCATGTCGTCCAGATTTTCTCCCGCCTGCGCAGGGACAGGAAGCAGGAAAATGCAACAGAGAAGCAGCGGTGCAAGCAAGCGTGTCATCGAATGATCTCCGTTTCCCTTTGCCCATGTGACGCCACGAGATTGCGGAAGCTTGGTGATGGTCAATCATTGGTGGGTCGTTTCGGCACGCAACGGGGCTCCCGGCTCAGGCTCATGCCGCCGCCCCAGACCGGGCGGTTGACGAGGCGCCACTCGATCCGCTCGCATTCGCCACGACCTTTGGGCGTCGAGGCTGGCTCGTGCTTCTCGTCCTTCTGGGAATGGGGTGAAGGTCCGGGCGCGGGAAGGCTGACATCGAAGCGGAAGACCGTCAGCATCCCGGCATCCGGCGCGGACCCGGCGTGTTCGGTGGGAATGCGGCGCAGGGTGAGATCGCCCTTTTCCGGTCCGATCCGGCCGGTCAGGATCATGTGGAAGCCGTCCGTCTCGGTCACGGACAGGACGCGGCCCGCCGCCGTGACCTCGGTCGGTCCGGCATCCGACAGGCCGCGCCAGACGCCCTCCCGTTCAGGAACAAGCGTCACGCTGAGATCAAGGCTGCCGCCGTCGTCCAGTGCCGCCTTGGTGCTGAACAGGATCCGGTCCTGATCCACGGCCGAGAACCGAAGCTCGGCATCGCCCCTGCCACGATGAAGGCGTTTGCCGCCATCCACCGGGAAGGCTTGGATAGTCATCCGCCCGGTATACGGCGCGCCGATGGTGGCGGGAAACGGGTCAGGTTGGGCAAGGGCCGGTGCGGCGGCCAGCACTCCCGCAAGCAGCGGGGCGATCAGGCAATGGGTCCGGTTCATCGCATCCTTCCTGCACGTTGCCGGCTTCTCGCATCAAGACGTTCCGGCAGCGACATACCTTGGCTGAAATCTTTCCGGTGCCGCGCCGTTCACCTGATTTCATGCTTGCTTGAACCGGGCCGCCTGTCCAGCCGATCCGAAACAGGCGCCTTCCATCTCGGCGGCTCATGCCGGCAAAAGCCGCTATCAGGGCAGTTCGGACCCGATCCCGCATGATTGCCGGCCCGGTCACAGCTGTGGCAATGTGATCGCGAAACAAGGAGGCTGGCATGGCACGCGGTAAAAGACAGGGCTGGCGTCTGCCGGCGGTGGCAATCGTCATGCTGGCATGGCAGGCGGCGGCGCAGGTGCCGGAGCCTGGCGTCGTGCCTGCGGCGCGCATCGTCCTGCAGGCGGACACGGATCTGCCCGGCAACGACCTGTCGATGATCCGCCAGACCGGGCAGGAGGCCTGCGTGCAGGCCTGCCTTGCCACCGATGGATGCGAGGCGCTGACCTGGAACGCCCGTTCCCGCGCCTGCTTCCTCAAGTCCCAACCCGGAGATCCGGTCCCCTTCGCCGGGGCGCAGTCCGGCATCCGGGTTGCGACGAATGAGGCCGTGCTGGCGCGGGCAGGGGAAAAACTGTCCGACGCACCCTGGATCAGCGCCGAGGACCGGCGGCAGATGGCGGAACAGGCCGGGCGGATGGCGACGCTTTATCCCGGCGAAAATGGCAGCGGCCTGGACGATCTGCGGGCGCTTGCCGCCACGGCGGCGGATGCCGACACGCGCATCCGCTGGCTGGGGGCAAGCGTCGCGGCAAGCGACGCGACCGAGTATTGGGCGGCCTTTGCCACGGCCATGGACGAGGCTGCCGGTCAGCCGGGGGGCGACCGCGATTACCAGCGGCGGCGGTCGGCCGCTCTTGCGGCGCTGAACGGCTGGATGCGGGATCCGGGGGCGGGCACCGCGATGCTGCGGCTCTGGGCCAGGCTGGCCGAGGAGGAGGGGCGCGGCCGCGACGGGCTGCAGGCGATCCGCCTGGCCGCAGCCGCTGATCCCGCCGACACTGCCCTGGCCACCGAGCGCGAGGGTTTCGAGGAACGTCACGGTTTCCGCGTCACCGGCAGCCGGGCTGATACCGACGGTACCCAGCCACGGGTCTGCGCCAGCTTTTCGGAACCCCTGGCGCGCGGGATCGACCTGCGGCCCTTCGTGCAACTGCCCGACCCGGCCCTGGCGGTCGAGGCCGAGGGCTATGACCTTTGCATCACCGGCGTGCCGCGCGGCGAGGTGCTGCGTTTCGCCCTGCGCGCAGGGCTTCCCTCGGATCAGGGGGATACTCTGCGCCGCACCGTACAGCAGTCGCAATATGTCCGCGACCGTGCGCCTTTGGTGCGCTTTGCGGGGCGGGCCTATGTGCTGCCCGCGACGGGCGATCACGGACTGACGCTGACGACGGTGAACACGGACCGGGTGGACCTGACGCTTTTCCGGATGTCGGACCGCAACATCGTGCAGGCGCTGCGTGACAACCTGTTCGCCGCGCCTCTGGACGACTGGAAGGCCGACCGCTTTGCCGACGGCATGGGGACCGAAACCTGGCGCGGCCAGATGGATGTCGCGCCATCGGCCGGTGGTGAACGTCCCGTCAATGCCGAGGTCGCGTCCCGCATCGACCTGCGGCAGGCGGGGTTGGATCTGGGGCCGGGGGTTTATGTGCTGAACGCCGCCGTGCCGGGGCAGGATACCGACCGCAGCCCGCGTGCCTCGCAGTGGTTCATGATCTCGGACATGGGGATGACGACGTTCCAGGGCAGCGACGGGTTGACCGTTGCGGTGCGGGGCCTTGGCGATGCGGCGGCCCGGGCGGGGGTCGAGGTGCAGCTGATCTCTCGCGGCAATGCGGTGCTGGGGTCAGCGGTCACGGATGCCGAGGGCTTTGCCCGGTTTGACGCGGGCCTTGTGCGCGGCACCGGCGCTGCCGCACCCGGCATCGTCACCGCAACCCGGCGGCAGGACGAAGGCATCGCCGATCTGGCCTTCCTGTCGCTGATCGACCCGGAGTTCGACCTGTCCGACCGCGGCGTCGAAGGCGCGCCGCCCGCGCCGCCGATCGACCTGTTCGTCGCCATGGATCGGGGTGCCTATCGGGCAGGGGAAACCGCCCATGCCACGATCCTTGCCCGCGACGGCCGGGCGCGTGCCCTGGACGGCCTGCCCGTGCAGGCTCGCGTGATCCGTCCTGACGGCGTCGAACATGCGCGCCTGTCGCCGCAGCCTGCGGGGGCGGGCGGCCACGTCTTGGACTTCCTCATCCCCGCCAATGCTCCGCGCGGCGCCTGGCGCATCGACCTGCGGGTGGAAGGGGACGGCCCGCCCCTTGCCTCGGCCCGGATGCTGGTCGAGGATTTCCGCCCAGAGCGGATCGACTTCGACCTGACGCTGCCCGATGGCGTCCTTGCAGCAGACCGGCCGGTGCAGGTGGGTTTCGACGCCCGCTGGCTGTTCGGCGCCCCCGCCGCCGATCTTCCGGTCGAGGGCGAATTGCGCCTGTCGCCCGCCCGCAGCCTGCCGGGATGGGAAGGCTATGTCTTTGGCCGCCATGACGATGCCAGCGACGCCGATGTGGTTGGGATGCCCGTCGGCCGCACAGACGGCGCAGGCCGCTTCGATGCCCGCATCGACCTGCCGCCGGGGTTTCAGTCCGCTGCCCGCCCGTGGGAGGCAACCCTGGTCCTGTCGGTACGCGAAGGCGCGGGCCGCCCGGTCGAACGGCGCGTGGCGCGCATCCTCGCCCCCGGCAGAAGCGCACCGGGGATCCGCCCCGATTTCGAAGGCGGTAGCGTGGGTGAAGGTGCCACGGCAGGGTTCCGCATCGTGACGCTGGGCGGCGACCTGCGGCCGGTGACGGGCGATGTGGAATGGGTGCTGAACCGCGTCCAGACTGATTACCAGTGGTTCGCAGTTAGTGGCGACTGGAGCTGGGAGCCGGTGACCCGCCGCAGCCGCATGGACGGCGGCACGCTGACCACCACGGCCGAAGGGCCTGCCGCGCTGTCGGTGCCGGTCGATTGGGGCAGCTATGAACTGGTCGTCCGCACCCCTGATGGCGCCGAAAGCTCGATCACCTTCGACGCGGGCTGGGGCGCAGCCGGCGCGGGCAGCGATACGCCCGACCGTCTGCGGGTGACGCTGGACAAGCCCGGCTATCGCCCCGGAGAGACCGCGCGCCTGACGCTTGAGGCTGCTGCCGACGGGGTGGCGCTTGTCTCGGTCATGTCGAACCGGCTGATCTTCCTGCAATCGGTGCCGGTGACAGTGGGCCGGAATGAGGTTTCACTGCCCGTCACCGACGACTGGGATGCGGGCGTCTATGTCGCTGCAAGCGCGATCCGGCCGTTGACCGGGGACGGCGGCCATGCGCCCGTGCGCGCATTGGGCATCGCCCCGGCGGCGGTCGATCCCGGCGACCGGGTGCTGTCCGCCACCCTGACCGCCCCGGCCGAGGCCGATCCGCGCGGTTCCGCGCCCGTCACGCTGTCTGTCACCGGCGCGCAGCCGGGGCAGGCGGTCCATGCCACGGTCTGGGCCGTCGATCAGGGCATCCTGAACCTGACCGGCTATCAGCCGCCTTCGGCCACCGCGCATTACTTCGGCCAGCGTCGGCTGGGGGTGGGGCTGCGCGATCTCTATGGGCGGTTGATCCTGCCTTCGGGCGCGGCTGACGGGATGCTGCGAAGCGGGGGCGATGCGGGCGGGATGCAGATGCAGGCGCCGCCGCCGACCGAACGGCTGATGGCCTGGTTCTCGGGGCCGCTGGCGCTGGATGCCGATGGACACGCGAAGGTTGAAATACCATTACCAGATTTCAACGGAGAGGTGCGCCTGATGGCCGTCGCCTGGACCGAGGGCGCGGTGGGGCAGGCAGATGCGTCCATGCTGGTCCGCGATCCGGTGGTGGTGACCGCGACCGTGCCCGCCTTCCTTGCGCCGGGTGACCGGGCCAGCGCGCAGCTTCGCCTGACCCATGCCGCCGGTCCCGCGGGGGATGTCGGCCTGTCGGTCGGGAACGAGGCCGAGGTGGCGCTGACAGCCGACCTTGCCCCCGGCGTGACGCTGGCGGAAGGGCAGGGGGCCGACCTGCCGCTGGACCTGACCGCGCCGGATCGGCAGGGGCTGTCGCAACTGCGGCTGACGGCCGGGTTGCCGGACGGCACGGCCGTGACCAAGGATCTGTCGATCCCGGTCGAACGGCTGGACCCGCCCGTGACCCGCGCCATGCGCCTGACCCTTGCGCCTGGGCAGGCGCTGCCGCTGGACCTGTCCGGCTTGGGCGATTTCCGCCCCGGCACCGGGCGGGTGACGCTGTCCACGGGCGCCTTCGCCGCGCTTGACGTAGGTGCCGCCCTGGCCCAGCTGGCCGAATGGCCCTATGGATGCACCGAACAGCTGGCCTCGGCGGCGATGCCGATGCTTTATGCGGCAAGCCTTGCCCCCGAAGGCGCGCCGAACCGGCCCGATGATGCGCGGGCGGTGGATGACGCCATCGCCCGGATCCTGACCCGGCAGACACCCGAGGGCGGCTTCGGACTCTGGTCCGCCGAACCGGGCGACCGCTGGCTGGATGCCTATGTCACCGATTTCCTGTCGCGCGCCCGTGCCCTTGGCTATGCCGTGCCGGATGCGGCCTTCCGCAACGCGCTGTCGGCCCTGCAGAACGGGCTGAACGCCGCCCCCGATCCGCAATTCGCCGATCCGGGCGACAACGCGGCCACCGCCTATGCCGCCTATGTCCTTGCGCGCGAAGGCGCGGCTGTCGTCAGCGACCTGCGCTATTACGCCGATACGGGGGCCGATCATCTCGCCTCGCCCTTGGCTGCGGCCCATCTGGGCGCGGCGCTTGCGGCGCTTGGCGATCAGGCGCGGGCCGATGCGCTGTTCCGCCGAGCGCAGGCCTTGTCGGACCAGGGGGCCGAGCCTTCGACGGGCTTCCGCTCCGATTACGGCACGCTGCTGCGTGACCGCGCCGGGATGCTGGCGCTTGCGGCCGAGGCCGGCAGCGATGCCGTGGACCGCGAGGGCACCGTCGCCGCCATTTCCGCCGGGATCGACGGGACGGACGGGCGGCTGTCCACGCAGGAAGCCGCCTGGATCGTGCTGGCGGGGCAGGCGCTGACAGCGGGGCCGGATGCGGGCGGCGGGCTGACGCTGAACGGCGCGGCCCTGTCCGCGCCCCTGCAGGATCTGGGCGAGGTCGGGGCGGTGCCGGAAACGTCGCTGGCCAATACGGGTGACGCGCTCCTGCCGGTCACGGTCAGCGCGACCGCCGTGCCCGTCGAGGCGCAACCCGCCGGGGGTACCGCCTTCAGCATCACCCGCAGCTATTATACGCCCGAGGGCGAGCCGGTCGATCCCGCGCAGGTCGCGCGCGGCACCAGGCTGGTGGCGGTGGTCGAGGTTCGCCTCTTTGATGCCAGCGGCGGGCGGCTGATCGTCACCGACCCGCTGCCCGCGGGCTTCGAGATCGACAACCCGAACCTGCTGACGCAGGGCGATCTTGGCGGCCTCGATTGGCTGGAAGTGACCGAGTGGGCCGACATGACCGAGTTCCGGCAGGACCGCTTCGCCGCAGCCCTGACCATCCACGACGACCAGCCGATCCGGCTGGCCTATCGGCTGCGGGCGGTCACGGCGGGCGATTTCGCCCATCCGGCGGCGACCGTCGCCGACATGTACCGCCCGGACCGCCGGGGGTGGACCGACAGTGACCGCAGCGTCATCACGCCCTGACGGCGGGCGGCGGTCCGGCCGCCGCCTGATCGCCCTTGCGGTGGTGCTGGCGCTGTCGGCCCATGGCGCCGACCGGGCGCGGGCAGCCTGGGACCGATGGATCGACGCGACGGACCTGCCCGACCTGTCCGTCCCGGTCGGGACCGAGGTTCTGGCCCGCGACGGCACGCTGCTGCGGGCTTTTCCGGTGGGGGACGGATTGTGGCGGCTTGCGCCCCCGCAGCAGGGCGTGGACGCGCGCTTCCTGGCGATGCTGGTCGGGTGGGAGGATCGGCGTTTCCACGACCATGACGGGGTGGACTGCCGCGCCGTCCTGCGCGCCGCATGGCAGGCGGTCGCGTATGGGCGGATCGTGTCGGGCGCCTCGACCCTGTCGATGCAGACCGCGCGGCTGCTGGAACGCGGCAGGGCAGGCGACTGGCGGGCCAAGCTGCGGCAGGCGCGGGTGGCGCTGGCGCTGGAACGGCGGCTGGGCAAGGACCGCATCCTCGACCTCTACCTGCGGCTTGCGCCCTACGGCGGCAACACCGAAGGGGTGCGCGCCGCAAGCCTGATGTGGTTCGGCAAGGAACCGCGCCGCCTGACGCCCGCCGAAGCCGCGCTGCTGGTGGCCCTGCCGCAATCGCCCGAAACCCGCCGCCCCGACCTGCCGCAGGCCCGTGCGGCGGCCCAGGTCGCCCGCGACCGGGTGATCGACCGCGCGCTGTCCCTTGGCATCATCGACGCCGAGGCCGCGGAAACCGCCCGCGCCACCCCGCTGCCCCGTCACCGCCGGTCCTTTCCTGCCCATGCCGCCCTGCTGACCGACCGGCTGCGCCGCGAAAACCCCGGCGCAACGCGGATCGAGACGACAATCGACCCCCGCCTTCAGATCACCGCCGAACGCCTTGCCGCCCGCGCCGTCGCGGGGCAGGCCGATCCCGTATCCGCCGCGATCCTGCTGGCCGATCATGGCAGCGGAGAAATCCTGGCCCAGGTCGGGGCCGCGCAATTCGCCGACAGCGCCTCGGGCGGTTTCGTGGACATGACGCGGGCGCTGCGTTCGCCCGGATCGACGCTGAAGCCCTTTGTCTATGCCCTGGGCTTCGACGAGGGGCTGATCCATCCCGAAACCCTGATCGAGGACCGCCCCGCCGCCTTCGGTCGCTGGCAGCCGCAGAACTTCGACAACCGCTTTCGCGGCACGGTCACGATCCGGCAGGCGCTGGCGGAATCCTTGAACCTGCCCGTCGTCCGCGTGGCCGAGGCACTTGGCCCCGCCCGCGTCATGGCGGCCTTCCGCCGCGCGGGGATGGAGATCCGGGTGCGGGGCGACACGCCGGGCCTTGCGGTGGTGCTTGGCGGGGCGGGCGTCAGCCTTGCCGATCTGGTTCAGGGCTATGCGACCCTTGCGCGCGGCGGCCAGTCGCTGCGCCTGCATGACCGGCCTGGCGTCGCGCAGCCGGGCGTCCGCGCCTTCGGTCCTGTCGCCTCGTGGCAGGCCGCGAATGTGATGGCGGGCATCCCGCCGCCGGGCGGGCAGGCGGCGGGGCGCGTGGCCTTCAAGACCGGCACCAGCTATGGCCACCGCGATGCGCTGGCGGTGGGATTTGACGGCCGCTTCGTTGCGGGGGTCTGGATGGGCCGCCCGGACGGCACGCCGGTTCCGGGGGCCTTCGGCGGCGATTATGCCGCGCCCGTGCTGTTCGACCTGTTCGATGCGCTTGGGCCGCGCATGGTTCCCCTGCCGCCCCCGCCCCAGGCCGCCCTGACGGTCCCCAACGCCGCGCTGCCCCGTCCACTGCGGCGCTTCCTCCCGCCGGGCGAGTTGTCCGTTCCCGGCCCGGCGGTTCGGGTCGCCGATCGGCTGACGATCCAGTTTCCCCCCGACCGCGCCGAGGTGGAACTGACCGGCCCCACCCTGACCGTCCGCGCGCGGGGCGGTACGCCGCCTTACAGCTGGCTTCTCGACGGCGCGCCGGTGGCGGTCGGCATCCCTGATCCATCCGCCGAACTGCCCGCGCCCTCGGGGTTCTCGTCGCTGTCGGTCGTGGATGCGGCAGGCAACTCGGCGCGGGTCGAGTTCCAGGCCTTAGGTGGTGGATGAGGCGGGCACATAAAGTCCGTTACGGATCCCGCATGCCCCATGCCAACGTCACTCACCAGCCGCTGAAAGCCGCCGTCCCAGCGTGCGAGCGGATCTGGTAAGATCTAGGTGCGGGGCAACACTGGCGCAGGGGTCTGGGCTGATCCGGCGTATCGGTCCGTAGAGATGGAAGCCAGGCTGCGCGCGTGCAAGCTGAAGAGCCACATCCACCGCAAGGGCAAGCGAGGCAAGCCACTGACTGAACAAGGCAAGGGCAGCAATCGCACGAAATCCTCGGTGCGCGCACGGGTCGAGCATGTCTTCGGCGCGCAGACCAACGACATGGGCGGCACGCTGTTGCGCACCATCGGCCTGGTGCGGACGAAGGCCAAGATTGGGATGAAGAACCTCGCCTACAACATGCGTCGCCTCGTCCAGCTGCGCCGCCTGAACCCATGCCCAGCGTGATCCGGGGCGCCGAAGTCAGCCCGTAAGGGCCGAAAGGCGGCGCTGTCCTCCGCCCGCGAAGCCAACACGCCACACCATGCCCAGATGCGTCATGCGTTCTTCAGGCCGTCGAACCGGCCAAAGAACAGCGCAAGCGGTCAAAAATCGAGGTGCCCTCTAGCACTTGAGCCCGCCGCAACTTCTTGCGCAGAACGGCTCGTCCTACGCCGTCGGCTCCATGCACCTGGAACACATTCTTCGCAAGATCAAGCCCGACCGTGATAATCTCCGACATGACCAATCCCCTTTGTGGATCGTTGCAGACCCACCCTGGCACATCAAATGCCGTCGGGGGGCGGTCACATCATCAACGCCGTGCTGCTGCACTATTTCGGATTGCACGGTACGTCCCTTCGGTTATGGGCGAAGACGGGCCGGAAAGCGGATTGAACCGCGCCGGGTTTGCCGGAGGCTCCAACTCCTGAGTAAGGTGGAGCATCATGAGCAAGACAACGAACAAGTTTTCTCAGGAAGTGCGTGACCGCGCGGTGCGGTTGGTCCTGGACAATGAGGGTCAGCATGGATCGCGGTGGCAGGCGGTCATGTCGATTTCGGCGAAGATCGGCTGTGCGCCTCAGACCTTGAACGATTGGGTCAAGAAGGCCGAGGTTGATAGCGGCAAGCGTCCGGGCGTCTCCAGCGAGATGGCCGAGAAGATGAAGGCGCTGGAACGCGAGAACCGCGAGCTGCGCCAGGCGAACGAGATCCTTCGCAAGGCGTCAGCGTATTTTGCGATGGCGGAGCTTGACCGCCGATCGAAGTGATGGTGGGTTTCATCGACGCGCATCGGGATGCGCACGGGGTCGAGCCGATCTGCAACATACTGCCGATCGCCCCGTCCACCTACTATGATCATCTGGCGAAGCGGGCCGATCCGTCTCGGCTGTCTGATCGGGCACGTCAGGACGAAGCGCTGCGCCCCGAGATCCTTCGTGTCTTCGAAGAGAACTGGCGAGTCTATGGCGTCCGGAAGGTTTGGCGGCAGCTGGGCCGCGAAGGTTTCGATGTCGCCCGATGCACCGTGGCACGGCTAATGAAGAGCATGGGTATTCAGGGCGTTATCCGCGGCAAGCCGCACAGGACGACGATCCCGGACAAGAAAGCCCCCTGTCCGCTGGACAAGGTGAACCGCCAGTTCCGCGTTCCGGCCCCGAACATGCTTTGGGTATCGGATTTCACCTATGTCGCCACCTGGAAGGGGTTCGTCTATGTCGCCTTTGTCATCGATGCCTATGCTCGCAAGATCGTTGGCTGGCGCGTCAGCAGTTCGGCGCATGCGGGGTTCGTTCTCGATGCCTTGGAACAGGCGGTGCATGATCGCCGCCCCGGAAAGGGCATGGGGCTGGTTCACCACAGCGACAGGGGCTCGCAATACCTGTCTATTCGCTACACTGAGCGCTTGGCGGAAGCCGGTATCGAACCCTCGGTGGGCAGCGTCGGCGACAGTTACGACAACGCCTTGGCCGAGACGATCAATGGCCTGTTCAAGGCTGAGGTCATCCACCGCCGTGGCCCATGGCGAAGCTTGGAAGCCGTTGAATACGCGACGCTCGAATGGGTGGACTGGTTCAACAACCGTCGTCTTCTCGAGCCCATCGGGAACATCCCGCCAGCAGAAGCCGAGGCCAACTTCTACGCAGCTCTGGAAACTGAACCCATGTGCGCGGTTGTTGCCAATGTCGGAGATCGAGGAGACGGCCACGTCGATGCGGGCGTTTTCCCCGTAGATTTTGGGTGGAAACTCCGGGTTTTGTTCGTTCCAGAGATCCTGGAGCGACGTTGCGGCCTGACCCGTGGAGCGGGCAAAGACGCCCTCGATGCGCAGGTCATTGTCGAGCTGGTTGTAGGTTTCGCGGTCGCGCACATAGGCATAGACCAGCGACTGCATGCCCATTCGAAGGGATCGGAGGTTTCACGGCTCGCGAAATAGGCATCCGTGAAGCTGTCGGCCGTCAGGGCTTTCAACCCGAGGCGCAGGGCGAAGGCAGGATCGGCCTGCGTGATTTCGGCCTTGATCAGATCGAACACGGCATCAAGGGGATTGGCGGCTTTGAGGCAGGCCGTCAGTGCGGGGCCGGTGACAAACGTCAAAGGCTCATAGGGGATGGGACAATAGAAATCCGCTTCGGGCAGCACGCCGGTGCGCGACATCAGAATGACCTCGAGGTCGGACGAGGCCGGATCCAGATCGAAACGGAGCGCGCCATTCCTGCTGCGGAACCGCCCATGCTGGTTGACCACGGCCATGGCCGCGTCGATCGAGCTGAGCGAGGTTCCCATGATGCCGACCCTGACTGCAGGAATGGCCGTCTCGATCAGCCCTGACCAGGGACTGGGAAAGTAGGTCTGCGTGGCCTCGTCCGTGTCGGGGAACTGGTGTCCTGTTGCCACAATTACCTGGTCGAACGGGCCGTCCCGGACAGCCAGGGTCGTCGTGGTCAGTCCCTCTTCGCCTGCGCCGATGTCCAGGACCTCGGTATTTTCACGGATGGCGATCCTGTGACCCGCGGCACGGGCGTCCTGCACGAGATCAAGCAGTTGATCGCGGAAGTATTCGCCCAGCAAAAGCCGCGGCGTGAACTGACGGTCGTCCAGATCCTCTGTGTCGAGGCCATAGGATGCCAATCGTGCCGACGGCTGCGCCTCGAGCCATTCCAGGTAAGTGCTGACGACAGGCGGGATCTCGATGCTGGCGATATTGGCCAGCATCGACTTGTTGGCCGTCTCCGGCGAATAGGGCATGCCGATCCCTGCGCGCGGACCTCGCTCATAAAGCGTGACATCAAGCGGAAGCCCTGCGCTGAGCAGATGTTTCAGACTGTAGATCCCGGTAGGGCCTGTGCCGATAATCGCAACTGCTCGTCGTGCCGTCATCTGAACTTTCCCTTGGAGCAGCCTACAGGCTCTGCCCGTTGCAGCGAAATGCGCATCTTGAAGCCGGGTTCCAAGGCGTTGGCGACTTGCCATCTTTGTGTGTCGCGCCGGTAGCTTTATCACCCGGTGGCTGGTCTCCATCCATGAGGAAGTCCTGTCCGATACGCACCCCCGAGGCGACGTCTCCAGCGGGCGAACACGAGAAGAGGGCACTCCCGCGCCGACCCTGTTCGCCGCCGAACACGACCCATGCGGACCAGGCAGTCTCGCGACACAGGGCATCTTGTGAAAACCCCTTGACGCGGATACGGGGTTCTCTTCTTGTTCCCTGTATTCTCGCGGTGATATTGGAACGGTCATGATCGCAGAGACCCCGGCCGACGACTCCTCCAACCCGCCTGTTCCTGAGCTTGAACGGCGTCTGGCCCAACAGGCGCTGATTGCTGAATTCGGCCGCTTCGCCCTCAAGAACAATACGTTGCAAGCCATTCTGGATGAAGCGTGTCGCATTGCAGCGGATGGGCTTGAAGTGGGCTTTGCAAAGGTGCTCGAACCCTTGCCCAAGGAGAACGCTCTTCTTCTGCGCGCGGGGATCGGCTGGAGGCCCGGGTTGGTCGGACATGCCCGGATCGGAGCGGATCTGGAAAGCCCCGCAGGCTACGCCTTCAAGACAGGCGAGCCGGTGATTTCCAACCATCTCTCAGAAGAAAAGCGTTTCCGCACCCCGAAGCTGATGGCGGATCACGGGGTCAAGCGCGCGGTCAACGTGATCATCCAGGGCGAAGGCGTGCCGTTCGGGGTTCTCGAAGCTGATAGCCGCGACCCTGGCGCGTTCAATCCGCATGACATCCATTTTCTGCAGGCGCTCGCCAATACTCTCGGGGTGGCGATCGACAAGGAAGCAGCGCGCAGCAGGATCGAGGAACTCGGCAGCGAACTGGCCCAGCGGGAAGCCCATCTGCGGCGCGCGGTCGAACTCAACCCGCAGATCCCCTGGGCGGCCGATGCGGAGGGCCGGATCGTCGAGTTCAACGAGCGATGGCTCGACCTGACAGGCCTGACGCTTCAGGACGCGGAAGGAGAGGGTTGGCTTGAAGCGATCCATCCCGATGATCGCTCTGCCTCCCTTTCGGCCTGGAGGGACGCCATCGAGATGGGCACGTCCTTTGACATCGAACATCGTGTCCGCATGGCGAATGGCGATTTTCGCTGGATGCGCAGCCATGCCCATCCCTGGCAGGATGCGCGGGGCGGGATCGCGATGTGGTATGGCGCAACCGAGGATATCCACGAGCGCAAGCTTGCAGAGCAGGCCGTGGCCCAGAGCGAGGAGCGCCTCAGCATTGCGGTCGATGCGGCGGCGCTCGGGCTTTTCGACCATGACCTGGTCACCGGCACAATCGAATGGGACGGGCGCATCCGCGACATCTGGGGCATTGGGGCCGAGGAGCCGGTCAGCTTTGCGACCTTCGCGGAGGGCATACATCCCGAGGATCAGGCAGCGATGCAGGCCTCGCTCGATCAAGCGCTCGACCCGCAGGGCGATGGACGTTCTGCAGCACAGTATCGCGTCCTGCGCCGTTCGGACAAAGACACCCGTTGGGTTGCTGCCTACGGACGGACGACCTTTGCCGAAGGGCGCCCCGTGCGTCTGGTCGGCATCGTGCAGGATGTCACCACCCATGTCCTGGCGGAAGAGCGACTGCGGCGTGCCCTGGCCGACAAGGATCTTCTATCCCGGGAGATCGACCACCGCATCAAGAACAGCCTGTCGATGGTCGGGGGGCTGCTGCGCATGCAGGAGCGGGCCGTCTCGTCGCGAGAGGCAAAGGACGCCCTGGCCGAGGCATCGACCCGTGTTCTAAGCGTGGCCCGTATCCACGAGCAGCTTTACCGCTCGGCGAACATGGATACGGTCGAGTTCGGGGGATACCTGCAGCGGCTGACACAAGACATCGCATCCTCACTGGGCTCTGGAAACGCGCAGATCACGGTCGAGGCCATGACGATGCTCCTGCCCATCGATCAGGCGCTGCCACTCGGACTGATTGCGAGCGAGCTTCTGACCAATGCCCTGAAGCATGCACGGCGCGGAGACGAGCCTGTCCCGATCCAGGTTCACTTCGGACCAGGCCAGGACAAGGAAGGCTTCACGCTTGTCGTGGCAGACCAGGGTCGCGGATTGCCCGATGGCTTTGACATGAGGAGCCAGGCAGGCCTCGGCATGCGCCTGATCGTCTCGCTGAGCAGCCAGATGGAAGCCACGGTCGAGGCGATCAACACCGCTCAGGGAGCGCAGTTCACGGTGTCGACGGGAGCTGGGACGGCCTAGCCGCTGTCCTGCGGACATCGTTCGTGCCAGGGAAAGCGGGTTCAGAGGAAAGCCCTGTCCTCTGGCGTGGCCATTCTGCTGGCTTTCGTCGTCAGCGGTTGGGGAGAAGCTGGGATAGACATCGCAGGACCTGATCAGGACTGAAGGGCTTATCAAGGAACAGGGCACCCTCAGGCAGGGTGCCGGGCTCAGGCCGCTGGGCCCCAGAGGCGACCAGGATCGCGATTTGCGGCATGTCTCCGGCGCAGCGCCGGGCCAGGTCGTAGCCGGTCATTGTTCCCGGCGGCATCTGGACATCGGTGAAGAGCAGCTCGATCTCCGGGCCGCGGCTGAACAGGATGTCCAGGGCCTCATCGGCTCCGGCAGCGGTCAGCACCTGAAACCCCGCCTCTGTCAGGATCGCCTCAACATCCATCCGGATCAATGGCTCATCGTCCGCCACCAGGGCATATCGTCCGAAACGGTCCATGATCTGAGAGGTCCTTCGCAGCCTGCCAAGGGAAAGGCTGCAAATCCGTTGGAGTTCCAATGTGCAGATAGATTGATCCGATGTGGGCTTGCCCACCACCACAATGGCTTTCGCTCATAAGGATTGATTTGTCTGGGGAAACCGTATCCGAGCGTTGTCGTCCTTGCGGGCGGTTGATTTTTGATCACGGAACCGGGCCAGAAGCAGGTCGGTTATGCGCCGTCAATCACCGGCAACCCTCATGGAAAAGATAGCGGCATGACCAAGAGCGATGAGCAGTCAGTCCCGGACACGATCACGGCTATCGAGGAGGCCGACAAGTCTATCGCACAGGACGCTGGCCGCTATCGCCATCATCCGGTTGTCACGTCATTAGGCTTGGTGAGCGAGATCGCGGACCAGATCCCGTTGTCGCTGGTTTGTGGCGGCGTCATGACGGCCGGGCTCATCTCCGATCGTCCCCACCTGGCCCGAACGGGTGTGCGGATGATGGCTGCCCATGTGCTGGCAAACAGCATCAAGAGGGCGATCAAGAACCGGTTTCGACGCACCAGACCAGGTGTGATGCTGGAGGGTGAGGACTATGTCTGCAAACCTGGGGAAACCGAGGGCGGTCACGATACATCCTTCCCCTCCGGCCATACCGCCGGTGCTGTCGCTGTTGCAGCGATCATAGCCTCCGATATCCCAAAGACGGCCGTTCCGGCTTTCCTGGCAGCCAGCCTGATTGCAGGTGTTCAGGTGCCGCGTGCCAAGCACTACCCGATCGATATTGCTGCAGGGACACTTCTCGGCCTGTCCGCGGCGATGATCGTGAAAAGGCTCTATCCGGAAAAGTGAATGAACCCTCTGGGGTTACTGGCGCTTTTCAGGCATCACATCGGGAGGAGATAATGCCTGTTGTCGTCGCGCGCCTGAAAAGAGACCGAACAGCAGAAAAGCCCATCCTGCCGATCGATTGCTACGCGAAATCGCGTCAGATTTGCGGAACGCAATTCCTGTCTATCCGTTGATCATCGTTGACGACGGGGACGAGAATGGCCGACGAAACAGAGCGCGATTTCATTCCCGTTGTTGAAGAAACAGCCACTGTCTCGACCCGGCGGGTTGTCAGCGGTCGTGTCAGGATCGCCACTCAAACCGAGGAGATAAACCACCTCCTGCCAACTGACCTTGCGAGCGTTGAGGTTGATGTGGTCCGGGTGCCGATGGACCGTCGGATCGACACAATCCCGGACGTCGTGACGGAAGGCGAAGTGACCATCATCCCTGTGGTCGAAGAGCGCCTGGTTGTCACGCGCGAACTCTATCTTCGTGAAGAAATCCATGTTCGCCGTATCGAACATAAAGAGACAATTGACGTGCCCGCGACAACCCGTCGCCAAACCGTCCAGATCGAGCGCTTGCCCGCCGATCTGGAACAGCCATACCAAAAGGACGATCAAGATGACCTATGAGACTGAATCCGGTTCTTCCGGCACGCTGTCCGTTTCTGCCATGTTCGATAGCCAGGCCGAGGCGCAGCGCGCGGTCGAGCGGCTGAGCCAGGCAGGGATAACCTCGGAACGCATCCGGCAAGTGGCAGGGGGGAGTGACACCGCTTCTCGCGCGGGCACCGTTGAAGAGCGCAACAAAGGTTTTTGGGATGGTCTCGAGGATTTCTTCTTTCCCGATGAAGATCGGTATTCCTATGCCGAAGGGCTGTCGCGCGGCGGCTATCTGGTGACCGTGACAGGGCTGTCCGGGGCCGATTACGAGACCGCCCTGGATATTCTCGACGACGAAGGCAGCATCAATCTTGAAGAGCGTGAAGAAAGCTGGCGCTCAGAGGGCTGGAGCGATTACAAGTCCAGCAGCTATGCCTCGGGCAGCACGGCATCCGCCTATGGCGCCCGTGCGGGTGCAACGGGTGATCTGGACAGTTCCTATGTTGACGAGGACAGCGCGGGCGCTGATGCGTCCTTGCGGCAAGGTCGGGATCTGCGCGGAGACGAGACGATCCCTATCGTGGAGGAACGTCTTCGCGTCGGCAAGCGCGAAACCGGCCATGGCCGTGTCCGGGTTCGCGCCTATACCGTCGAAGAGCCCGTCAGCGAAAGCGTCGACCTGCGCGAGGAGCGAGTTGAGGTCGAGCGCCGGCCTGTCGACCGTCCTCTGACAAACGCGGATACTGCTTTCCAGGACCGCACGATCGAAGCTGAAGAATACCGCGAAGAAGCGGTCGTTCAAAAGGAAGCCCGCGTGGTCGAGGAGATCGAACTCCGCAAGACCAGCGAAACACACCGCGAAACAGTCTCGGACACCGTCCGACGCACCGAAGTCGAGATCGACGACGATCGTGATGGGCCGAACCGCCAAGGTCTGGACCCCGAAGTGGGAAGCCGGGATTATGACAATCGCAAGCCCTGAGGCTTGATTTGATCACATGATTTGGCCCCGCAAGTGCGGGGCTCACTGGCACGCGTTCCGTGTCTTTGGCGGCGTGCCCGAGCGCGGCATCTATGACAACATGAAGACGGCGGTGGATCGTGTCGGTCGCGGCAAGGAGCGGCAGGTCAACCTCCGCTTTCTCGCCATGGCCAATCACTATGTCTTCGAGCCGGAGTTCTGCAATCCGGCCGCAGGCTGGGAGAAGGGTCAGGTCGAGAAGAACGTTCAGGACTCCCGCCACCAGATCCTGCAGGAGATGCCGGACTTTCCCGACCTTGCCATGATGAACGCTTGGCTGGAACAGCGCTGCCTGGAGGTGTGGCAAGAGACCCCGCACGGCACGCTGCCGGGCACCATTGCCGATGTCTGGGCTGAGGAGCGGGCCGCATTGATGCCGTTGCCGCCGGCCTTTGACGGCTTCATCGAACTCAGCAAGCGCGTCTCGCCCACCTGCCTGATCAGCTTCGAGCGCAATCGCTACAGCGTGCCGGCGTCATTCGCGAACCGGCCTGTCAGCCTGCGGATCTATCCGGACCGGCTGGTCGTGGCGGCCGAGGGCAACATCCTGTGCGAACATTGCCGCATCATCCAGCGCAGCCACAAGCTGCCACCGCGGACGATCTATGACTGGCGGCATTACCTGGCTGTTCTTCAGCGCAAGCCCGGGGCGTTGCGCAATGGCGCGCCCTTTGCCGAGTTCCCGCCTGCCTTCCGGCAGTTGCAGGAGCAGATGCTGCGCAAGCCCGGCGGTGATCGGGAGATGGTCGACATCCTTGCCCTGGTTCTTCAGCACGACGAACAGGCCGTGCTGACGGCTGTGGAATTGGCCCTGGCCGAGGGCGTGGCGACCAAGACCCATGTGCTGAACCTGTTGCACCGGCTGGTCGATGGCAAGGTCATTGGCGGGCCGCCCCTCGATACCCCGCAGGCCCTGGCCCTGCGCCGTGAGCCAAAGGCCAATGTCGAACGCTACGACGGCCTGCGCACCTCCGTTGCAGGGGGCCGTCATGCGTCATGATCCTGCCAGCGGCGCCATCGTCATCATGCTTCGCAGCCTGAAGATGCATGGCATGGCGCAGGCCGTGACGGACCTGATCGAGCAAGGGGCGCCGGCCTTTGACGCAGCCGTGCCGATCCTGTCTCAACTGCTGAAAGCCGAACTGGCCGAGCGCGAGGTCCGCTCCATCGCCTATCACATGAAGGCCGCACGCTTCCCGGCATACAAGGACCTCTCAGGCTTCGACTTTGCCGCCAGCGAGATCAACGAAGCCACGGTGCGACAACTGCACCGCTGCGAGTTCATGGACGGGGCTCAGAACGTGGTCCTGATTGGCGGTCCGGGCACCGGCAAGACTCACGCCGCAACCGCCCTTGGCGTCCAGGCTATCGAGCACCACCGCCGCAAGGTTCGCTTCTTCTCCACCATCGAACTGGTCAATGCCCTCGAACAGGAGAAGACCAAGGGCAAGGCCGGGCAGATTGCCGAAAGCCTGACCCGCCTCGATCTCGTGATCCTCGATGAGCTGGGATACCTGCCGTTCAGCGCCTCGGGCGGGGCGCTGCTCTTCCATCTTCTGAGTAAGCTCTACGAGCGCACCAGCGTCATCATCACCACGAACCTCAGCTTCAGCGAATGGGCCACGGTCTTCGGCGATGCCAAGATGACCACCTCTAACGTCGCAACCGTTATCATGGGCCCGAGCGATGCCTCATGAAGAGGGCAGATAGTGGTGCATAGAACAGCGCCGCCTGAACGTAACCGCCCGGTTGCCACCGCCTGCCTGAGCGTGGGGTGATCGGCTAAGACACGTGCATAGCGACGTCGTTAACGACGTATCTTATGCGGGGCTT
>NZ_UZWE01000063.1 GCF_900631945.1 Paracoccus haematequi | reverse complement strand
TGTCGGTCAACGTCGTGCGGATCAAGGTTGCCTCCCATTTGGCAGCCTTGAATCAGCCAGCGATCAGTTTGGAAATCCTCAAACGTCAACACGCCCTAGTGATGGGTCTGGGAATGCGGGCTCGCCTGCCAGCTATTCGGGTCACCGAAACACCCGTACAGCCTGCTCCTGCCATGTCTCCCCCGCCAGAAAGCACAGGTCGTAGAGGCTGACCGCTGATGCTTCGCGGCCGCAGGTCAGGCGTTTGAGGACCTCGGGTGCCAGATAGGCAAGGCGCAGCCGGCGGCTGACGTGGCGTTCGGCCAGACCGACGGCCTCGGCCAGTTCCTGGATCGTGGCGAACTCGCCTGCCTCCATGCGCCGCCGCCAGCCCCATGCCCGGCCGATGGCGCGTAGGATGTGGGGGTCCTGCGCCTGATCCTCGCTCGGGCTGTAATCGGCGGGCGGCATGATCTTGGGCCGCCCGTTCTTCTTGCGCAGCTTCAGGGGGATCAGCACGCGGATCGTGTCATTGCTTCGGGTCATTCGGCAGCCTCCATTTCGCGCGGGGCGATCATGTCTCGGATCACCCCCGCAACGCCTTCGCGCCGGATGTCGACCTCAAGCCCGGCGGCGGTGACGGTGACGCGACGGACCAGCAGCTGGATGATCCGCGCCTGCTCGAGCGGAAAGAGCTGCGCCCAGAGCGTGTTGAAATCATGCAGTGCCGCGATGGCCTCGGCCTCGGATACCTGATCGCGCTTCAGCGCCGCCAGCACCTGCGTGACAACCTCGGGCGTCTGCAAAATGCGCCGGACCTCGGTGACGATGGCGTCCTCGACCATGCCCGCAGGCAGGCGGGTCGGTGCTTGATCGCCGCCGCTGTCATCCTCCGTGGTGCGGTTCTTGATCACGTCCATCGAGACATAATAGCGATAGAGCTTGCCGCGTTTCTTGGTCGCGGTCGGGGTCATCGCTGCGCCGGTGTCGGTGAAGATCAGCCCCTTCAGCGGCGCGGGCGTCTGCATGCGGCTGTTGCTGGACCGGGCGTGGCGGTTGCCCTGCAGGATGGCGTCGACCTGATCCCAGACCTTGTCGGTGACGATGGCCTCGTGCTCGCCCGGATAGGCCTTGCCCTTGTGGACGGCCTCGCCGCGATAGACGCGATTGCGGAGCACCCGATAGAGGTAGCCCTTGTCGATCAACGTGCCCTGCTTGCTGCGAAACCCCTCCCGCCGCAGCTCCTTCGCCAGCATCGTGGCCGAGCCGAGTTCGACGAACCGGTCGAATATCCGGCGTACCGAGGCGGCCTCGGCCTCGTTGATTATCAGCTTGCGGTCCTGCACATCGTAGCCGAGCGGCACATAGCCCCCCATCCAGATCCCGCGCTTGCGCGAGGCGGCCACCTTGTCGCGGATGCGTTCGCCAATGACCTCGCGCTCGAACTGGGCGAAGCTGAGCAGGATATTCAGCGTCAGCCGCCCCATCGAGGTGGTCGTGTTGAAGGACTGCGTAACCGAGACGAAGGTGACGCCGTTGCGGTCGAAGACCTCGACCAGTTTCGAGAAATCCATCAGGGCGCGGCTGAGCCGGTCGATCTTGTAGACCACGACCACGTCGATCAGCCCGTCGTCGATGTCGGCCAGCAGCTGTTTCAGCCCCGGTCGGTCCAGATTGCCGCCCGAGAATCCTCCGTCGTCATAGCGGTCGCGGGTTGCAACCCAGCCTTCGGACTTCTGGCTGGCAATATAGGCCTCGCAGGCCTCCCGCTGGGCGTCGAGGCTGTTGAACTCCATGTCGAGCCCTTCCTCGCTCGACTTGCGGGTGTAGATGGCGCAGCGCAGGCGGCGGCCGGGGCGCGTGTTCATGTCCATGGTCAAACCTCCCGCGGTCGGACCTGCAGCCCGAAGAAGCGATAGCCGTTCCAGCGCACGCCGGTGATTTCCCGCGCGATGCCAGAGAGCGATTTGTACTTGCGGCCCTGCCATTCAAAGCCGTCCTTCAGCACGGTGATGGTGTGCTCGACCCCGTTCCATTCCCGGATCAGCCGCGTGCCAGCCACCGGATTGCGGGGATCCGCGATCTGGTTCTTGCGGCGGGAGACGCCCTCGACCTCGTCGGCAAGCAGGTCCAGCATGCGACGGGTCTCGCGATCAGGGCCGCCATAGGTCAGTTCCTGGAGACGATAGGCGATGCGGGCCTCGAGAAAGGCGCGGCTGTTATTCGGCGCGGCGCTACCGAGGAGCCGTTCCCATTCGGTCTTCAGCTCTTTCACCGACATGGTCTTGAGCGCGGCGATGCGCGACAGGACGCTCTGGTCCAGGCGCGCGTCCTGTCCGGGTTTGGGCGGCGTTATCTTACCGTGATGCTTCATCAATTCCTCCGATGCGGATGCGTTTCCTGCGACGACCACCGCTCTTTCGGGGCGGGTAGTCCACGGAACTGTCTCCGTCGGCGGGCGATAAAGAACTGGACTTCCCGGCATTCAGGCGAACGACGCCTGCGGCGAGGATACGACCCAACTCGGCAAGCCGGGCATCAGGCGAAATGCGTTCAGGGCATAGAGGATTGGGCCCGGAAACCGGGTCTTCGGGGGGAATGGACATGGCGGGTTTTCGCGACTGCTGTGATAGGCGAAATGTGTCGCGAAATCATAAAAATATCAAGTAAATCAGTTTATTACGGTCGATGGGGGCATCTGCGCTGCGTGGCGAAAATCTGCGTAGCAGAAATGCCCCCGCACTGGCCTGTCGGTCGGGCGGTCGTGGCGAATCAACCCGTCCGGCCGTCCATGAACTTGTCGAAGCTGTCGAGGACCGGCTCCTCTTCCAGATCGCCCATCTCCCATCGCGACGGGGCGCAGTCGGGGTAGAGCAGAAGCGAGATCGTCATCTGGTCATTGCTGGGCGAGAACACCGTCATCTCGTGGACCGGTTCAGAGCCGGGCCAGACGCCGCCCGGATGGCGGCAGCCGTAGCGCCCTTCATCCCCGTCCACCTCTTGTGCAGCAAGCGAGGCGGGCGGCAATTCGATCACCTCTTGCCGTGCCCTGTAGAAAACTCCGGACTTCAACAGCGGTTCGCTGGACCAGGCCCAATCGATGAAGCCTTCCTTGCCAACCACGATCATCGCTCGCTTGTCGGTGATGGTCATCCATTTCAGGATCGCGGCCGTCAGCGACACGGCATAGCGATCCGCGAGCTCGGTCATCACGTCGATGTCGATGATCCGGCCTTTGATCTGCTCGCGGAAATCGTCGAGGGGCATCAGCAGGTAGGAGGCGAAGGTGTTCGCCTCCGCCTCGATCCGGTTACGGGCCTCATCCCAGTCGGCCATGTTGCGGCTGGTGCATTGGAGCCCGCCCGGGTTGGCCTGCCGGTGCAGGAGGTAGTGCCCCAGCTCATGCGCCAGCGTGAAGTTGCGCCGCCCCGGCGACCGGATTGTCTCGTTGTAGACAATGCCCCACTCGCCCGCGCAATGCGGATTTGGCAGCAGCATGCCTTCGACGCCCTTGGAGAGTCTCAGCCCTTGCACCATCGTGATTGGCGCGTCCGGAAACACCTGTCGCGAGAAATCCTGCGCGAGCGCGGCCACATTGATGGGGAACCGCGGCAGCCCGTGCACCGCTTGATGCACGGACAGGATCTGCGTCAGGCGGATAGCCCACCCCTTCGGCGTCGTCGGAAGGCTCAATCCTTCTTCCCCCACATGTCGATCATCTGGTTGATTTTTTGTTGGTCTTCGGGATCGAGCTTGCTGAACTTGCGGAAGAAGGCCTCTTTCAGAACCTCGTCGCTGGGCTCCTCGCTGTCATCGAGCAGGTAGTCGGTCGTGACCTCCAGAGCCTGGGCGATGCGGGTCAGCTTCTCGCCCGACGGTTTTCGCGTGTCGCGGTTTTCGAGTTCCCAGAGGTAGCTCTTGCTGGAGTCGGTCAGCTCGGCGAGCTTGTCGAGGGAATATCCCTTTTCCTGACGGTGGCGCTTGATCTTCGCGCCGAGGGACGTGGTCATCGTATCATCCTTGGTTTCCTTGGTTGCAGGACGCTTGTTCGCTATGCCGAACAAAATTGTGCCGCGCAAGTAGACGTGGCGATTTGTTCGGTATGTATCGAACAACATCGTATCGCAATTTTGTGATTCTGTCCTCCTCCCCGGCCAAAGAAAGGGCTCTCATGACCGCCATCGCCGCGTTTCTCCGCAAGACCCCCGTGATCCGTCTGCAGGATTACTTCACTGCTGGCGGGTTCACCTCGCTTGCGCCCATCGATTGGCCGAAGCCCGAGCCCGAGGTGGTAGAGTCGCTGATCAAGGCCGTCGACGCCATGTCCGATGACGAAAAGCAGCGCGTCGTTCTTGATGCGGCCCGCGTGGCGGCGCTGGCGGATGAGCCCGGCCAGAACGCGTTGCAGAACGTCGTCGTGAACCGCGGGGTTTTCGATACGCTCGAGGGGGCCAACAACCGCTCGCTCTGGGTTTTTCTCAACGAGAACGACCGGTTCCGCCTGGCCGAAGAGGTGCGCTACAATGACGAGCGCCGCCGGGGGCGGTCGTGGAGCGGGTTCGGCGTCGATCCCGATCTCGCGGTGAAGAAGGACCCGGTTTCGCTCGCCGCCTTTACGGCCGCGATCCGCGAACGGTTCGAAACGCCCAACGTCCATGTCGACATCTTTGACCGCCACCGGGTGATCCTCGAGGGCGAGGAATGCGAACTCGTCCAGGTCGCGGTCTACCGGGAGGGGCGTCCCGAGGACACGCTGGGATTCGACGCCAACAGCACCTGTCGCGTCGGATCGTGAAGCCGGTCTTCGAGGCGGCGCTGACCTACGAGGCCGCGACCGGCGTGATCGAGGTCGTGGCCAAGACGCGCGAGGACCGGATCGATCTGACCCGGTACATGGCGCGCGACCTGCTGGGGATCACCCTCGATGAAGAGCAGTCGCTGCCGCTGCGCGAATACGATCTCGGCATGCTGCTGCGGCCGTTCGACTTCCCGACCGACCCTGCCGACGGCATTGCCGGCGTTACCGTCAAGGAACTGCGCCTGATGGATCTGGGCGATGCGAAGGAGCGCATCACGCTCGAATCCATGTCGGGTGCCGACCGGACGATCTGGCAGATGGCGGAACACCGGATCGGCCTCGACATCGGTGGCGGCGCGCGTGTCTTGGGTGGCATCGGCGACGTGGCGGAATGGGTGGTCACCCGTGCGCGCTTGACCATCAAGTTCCACCCGGGCCCCGATGGCGGGCGGGGTAAGTCGCTGTCGCTGACCGTGACCATGCCGCATGGCTGCAACCTGAAGGACATGACCCCGCAGGAGCGCCTGATCGGCGAAAAGTATCTGCGGCTCTGGGGCATCCTGAAAGACGACAACGACGAAGGCGACGTCCTTGAGTAAGCGTGCGATCAACCTTCTGCTGCGGGCCATGGAAGCCCGCAGCATGTCGCTCCAGACATCGACGTTGCACCAGGTTTCCCGCAGCGCGACCGACGCTTTGATCGCGGCCAAGCTGCTCATGCCGAGCGGGCATGTCCCTGTCGTCGTAGGGATGGACGACTATGAGGACGAACCGCTCGAGGCCACCTGGTCGGCCGAGCTGAAATCATTCGGCTATCACGACAGCGCCGGCCGCTGGGTCAAGGTCGCCAATCAGGACATCGCGGTATGCAAGGTCGACTACGGTCTGGCCCTTGCCAAGATGCTGGTGGCGTTCGAGCGCGCCGGGCCTTCACGCCCGACGTCCTTGGTCACGGATCTGATCTGGGAGGTGGGAACCATCAAGCTCGCCGGAGCGAAGGCCCCGGTGCCCGTCTGGTTTGCCCGGCGGCTTGGCGATCCGGGGGTCTGGGCGCAGCTCGAGGCGCTGATCGGGCGCAAGCCGCCGCAGGAAATCCGCATCGTCCTGACCTCCACACTCGGCGAGCGCATCCCGGCGACCGCCCAGAAACGCAACCACATCATCAACGTGGCGGATGTTGCGGGTGATCCGGCGAAGCTCGCGATCTCGCCACAGGTCCTCGGGGCTCGGGTATTCCCCGGACAAGTGCAGCGTCGTTTCCCGATCGATCATTCCGACGACTACGGCATCGTCTGGCTGCGAGGCGAAGCCCTCACCTTCAAGAGCCCCAAGCAGCGTCGCTTGTTGAACGTGTTGTTCGATGCATACGAAACAGGTTCTGCAACATGCCTGACGGAAGCCGTGTTGTATGAAGCGGGCTACAAGGACGGCACGAATTCATTCTCCAAGGTGTTCAGCGGTCGCGACGACTGGCGCTCGTTCATCAAATACGCCGATGGAAACTGCTGGATCGAACCTTGATCCGATCAGCCATCGCCATTTGGAAGGCCGTCCATCAGGGCGGCCTTTTGCTTTTGTGCCTCTCCTACCGGCTTCCCTACCAGTGCCCTCCCTCAGCCCTACCACCCCCTCCGCCATGTTGAACCCGCAAGTGTTCGCAGAAGTCCCAAGGAGGTTCACATGGCGACCAGGCACCTTTCCCAGATCGAGCTGGCGGCTCGCTGGAACATCTCGCACCGCACGCTGGAGCGCTGGCGGTGGACGGGCGAAGGCCCGAAATTCATTAAGCTCGGCGGCCGGGTGATCTACCGGCTCGAGGATGTCGAGGCCTTCGAGGCCGAACAGATCCGCGGCGTGGATCACGAACCCCATCGTCCGATGTCGGTGTGAGGGGGCGGAACATGACGATCTCCAACCACATCACCCTGGCCGATATCCACCGCATGCCGGTGGGCCAGATCGCGGCGCTGCCCGCCGATCAGCTTACGCTGCTGAAAGGCGCGGCGGATGAGCAGCTGACGCAGGCGAAGTCGGTCGCGGACTGGCTCGACGGCGCCATCTCGCTCAAATACGCCGACCGCGCCCAAGACGCCCGCCAGGAGGCGGGCAAGGACACCGGCACGATCCGGTTCGAGGATGACGGCGTCACCGTGATCGCCGAACTGCCCAAGCGCATCGACTGGGATCAGGCGTTGCTGGCGCAGATCGCCGAAAACATCGCCTCGGCGGGCGAGGACCCGGCGGAATTCATCGAGACCAAGCTCTCGATCTCCGAGCGCAAATACGGCGCTTTGCCGGAAAGCTGGCGTAAGGGCTTCGAGCCCGCGCGCACGGTCCGCACCGGCAAGCCCAAGTTCCGCCTCGTGCTGAACGAGGAGGTGCGCTGATGGCCATTTCGCTCGCGTCCCTGCGCACGACCTCGGTGCTGACTCCGCCGCGCATCCTGATCCACGGCGTGGCCGGGGTGGGCAAATCCACCTTCGCGGCTGATGCCGACCGGCCCGTCTTCCTCATGACCGAGGATGGCCTGGGCAAGCTGCAGGTCCCGCATTTCCCGCTCGCCACCAGCTATGCGGAGGTGGCCGAGGCGCTCGACGCGCTTCTTAACGAGGACCACGATTTCGGTACGGTCGTCGTCGACAGCGTCGACTGGCTGGAGCCGCTGATCTGGACCGAGGCCTGCAAGCGCAACGGCTGGGCCTCGATCGAGGCCCCGGGGTTCGGCAAGGGCTATGCCGAGGCGCTGACCATCTGGCGTGAATATCTCGACCGGCTCAACGCGCTTCGCGACCGCAAAGGCATGGTAGTCATCCAGATCGCCCATACCGACATCAAGCGCTTCGATAGCCCCGAGCACGAGCCCTACGACCGCTATGTGATCAAGCTGCAGACCCGCGCCTCGGCGCTGCTGCAGGAGCATTCGGACGTGGTGCTCTTCGCCAACTATCAGATCTCGGTCGCGAAATCCGATGTCGGCTTCAACAAGAAGGTGACCCGGGCGCTCGGGTCCGGTGCGCGCGTCATGCACACCGAAGAGCGCCCCGCCTTTCTCGCCAAGAACCGTTACGGCCTGCCGGACACCCTGCCGCTGATGTGGTCGGAGTTCCTCGCGGCCATGCCCCAATCCCAATGAACTGAACAAGGACAAGACCATGGCACGTTTCGACACGTCCTTCGACGCCACCAGCGTCGAGCCCACCACCGCCTACGAGCTGCTGCCCGCAGGCAAGTACCGCGCCCAGATCGTCGAGAGCGAGATGCGCGTCACGAAGAACGGCATGGGCCAGTTCCTCTGGTTGATGCTCGACATCCTCGAGGGCGAACACAAAGGCCGGAAGATCTTCGACCAGCTGAACCTGGTGAACCCGAACCCGACCACGGTGGAAATCGCGCAGCGCACGCTCTCGGCAATCTGCCACGCCACCGGCCGGATGCATGTCAGCGACAGCGAGGAGCTGCACCTGATCCCGATGACGATCCAGGTGAAGATCCGCCCGCCGAAGAACGGCTACGGCGAGAGCAACGCGATTGCCTATCTGCCGCCCGAGCGGGGTTCGGCCCCGGCCGCCCGCCCGGCAAAGCCTGCACCCGATCCGGCCGGCACTTCCGTGCCGCCGAAAATGGCCTCCGCGCCCTGGAACAAGAAGGGCTGAGCCTTCGCGCTGCCCTGTGCCCTGACTGACGGGGCAGCGCGCAACCCCATCTGAGGAAATTCCCATGACTGACATGACCAACGCGGCCCCTGTGGCCGCGACCAGCCCTGGCTTGCCTGAAGACCAGCGGCGGCTGATCGAACTCGACGATGCCATCGCCAAGATCCGCACGCAGATCGCGACGGCCGATCTGGCCCGCCAGCGCGGCCAGAAGCCCATCGATCCGGACTGGTTCCACCGGGCCCGCACGGCCCTGCGCCACCTCTGCCGCGAGCGCGCGGAACTGCTCGCCCAAGGCACCGGCCGCCGTCGCCGCGAAAAGCTCAAGGACGCCCTGATCGGCATCCTGCGCGAACGCCATGACCCCGAGATCTGGCAAGGCATTCTGGCCGAGGCCCAGGCCCGTAGCGAACGGGAGGGCCTGTGATGGCAGAGCTTCCCGAAGCCCCCACGCCGACGCTGAAGGCGATCTATGCCGATTATGAGGCCCGCCAGGGCGATGGTTTCCGCGACCACCTTGGGGCGTCGATCATCGGAAAATCCTGCGCCCGGGCGCTCTGGTACGATTTCCGCTGGATCACGCCCGCGCGCCATTCCGGCCGCCTGCTGCGCCTCTTCGAGACGGGTCAGTTGGAGGAGGACCGGCTCGTGCGCAACCTGCGTGCCACCGGAGCAACCGTGCTCGAGGTCGACCCCGAAACCGGCCGCCAGTTCCGGGTCGAGGCCCATGGCGGGCATTTCGGCGGCTCGCTCGACGGCGTGGCCCTTGGGCTCCTGGAGGCGCCGAAGGCCTGGCATGTGCTGGAGTTCAAGACCCACTCGGTCAAGAGCTTCAACGAGTTGACCGCCAAAGGCGTCGTTCTGGCCAAGCCTCAGCATGCCGCGCAGATGCAGATCTACATGCACCTGACGGGCATCACGCGCGCCCTCTACGTCGCGGTCTGCAAGGACACCGACGCGCTGCATGTCGAGCGCATCGAGGCGGACCGCGCCATGGCCGAGCGCCTCTTGGAAAAGGCCGGGCGCATCATCTTCGCCCAGCATCCGCCCCCGCGGATCAGCGAGGATCCGGCCTGGTTCGAATGCCGGTTCTGCGATCACCATGCGACCTGCCATGAAGGCGGTGGGGCCGCGGTGACCTGCCGGTCCTGCCTGCATGCGACGCCGGTCGAGGGTGGTTGGCACTGCGCCCGCCACGACCGGATGCTGGCGCCTTCCGAGCAGCGCGCCGCCTGTGGCCGCCATCTCTTCATCCCCGGTCTCATCCCGGGCGAGGTCATCGATGCGGGCGACGATCTCGTCACCTACCGCATGGCCGATGGCTCGACCTGGACCAATGACGCCCGTTCCCCGGAGGCCGCGCCATGCTGACCCTGCGCCCCTATCAACAGGCCGCGATCACCGCGATCTACGGCTATTTCCAGACCCACACCGGCAATCCGCTGGCGGTCATTCCGACCGCGGGCGGCAAGTCGCTGGTCATGGCGTCCTTCATCGAAGGGGTGCTGAGGGCCTGGCCCGATCAGCGCATCCTGATCGTGACCCATGTCCGCGAGCTGATCGCGCAGAACCATGCCGAGATGATCGGCCTCTGGCCGGACGCGCCCTCGGGCATCTATTCGGCGGGCCTCGGCAAGCGGGAGGCGCAGGCGCGGATCCTTTTCGCCGGCATCCAGTCTATCCATCGCCGCGCGGCCGAGATCGGCCACACCGATCTGGTGCTGATCGACGAGGCGCATCTGATCCCCGGCAAGTCGAGCACGATGTATCGGCGCTTCCTCGACGCGCTGAAGGCGATCAACCCGGCGCTCAAGGTGATCGGGCTGACCGCCACGCCGTTCCGGCTCGATTGTGGGATGCTGCACGAGGGGCAGAATGCGCTCTTCACCGACATCGCCTATGAGGCCCCGGTCCGCGCGCTGATCGACGCGGGGTATCTGAGCCCTCTGGTCTCGAAGCAGCCCGCAACCCGGCTCGACGTCTCGAAGGTGGGCACCCGCGCGGGCGATTTCATTGCGCGTGATCTGGCGGCGGCGGTCGACCAGGACGCCATCACCCGCGCGGCCGTCACCGAGATCATCGCGCATGGCCGTGACCGGAAGTCCTGGCTGGCCTTCTGCTCGGGCGTCGAGCATGCGCGTCATGTGGCGGAGGAATTCGGCCGCCAGGGCATCAGCTGCCGCACGATCTTTGGCGACACGCCGAAGGACGAGCGCGATGCGATCCTTGCCGCCTTCAAGCGCGGCGAAATTCGGGCGCTGGCCTCGATGGGCGTGCTGACCACTGGCTTCAACGCGCCGGGGGTTGACCTGATCGCGCTCCTGCGTCCGACGCAATCGGCCGGGCTCTATGTGCAGATGGTCGGGCGCGGCACTCGCCTCGCGCCGGGCAAGGAGAATTGCCTGGTGCTGGACTTCGCCGGCAATGTCCGCCGCCACGGGCCGATCGATCTGGTGCGGCCCAAGCGCCCCAGTGATGGCGGCGGGGGTGAGGCGCCGACCAAGGTCTGCCCGGACTGTGACAGCATCATCGCGCTATCGGCGACGGAATGCCCGGATTGCGGCTATGTCTTCCCGGCGCGCGAGGTGAAGATCGCCCCGACGGCCGCCACGCTGCCGGTGCTTTCGCCGAAGCAGCAATGGCTTCCGGTCACCGGCGTTTCCTACAGCCGCCACGACAAGGCTGGCGGCCGTCCGTCGCTCAAGGTGACCTATAGCAGCGGCCTTGCCACCTACAGCGAATGGGTCTGCCTCGAGCATCAGGGCTACGCCCGCCAGAAGGCGGCCGAGTGGTGGCGCAAGCGCGCGCCCGGCTGCCCGGTGCCGCTGAGCGTGGCCGAGGCCCTCGCGCAGACGAGCCGCCTTGCGCACCCCAGCGACATCTCGGTCCGCCGCCCGGGCCGCTATCTTGAAATCTCCGGTTACAGGTTCGCCCCATGCGCCCATCCGACCCCGGCCTCTGTGCCGTCTGCCACCGGGAACCTCGCGGCTTTGGCTGGTTCGAGCCGGGGTATCGCCGCACCGACCCGCGGCGTGACGCCAGCCGCAAGCGGCTCTGCAGCCGCGCCTGCCAAGACCTCTGCCATGGGAGGAAGGGCATGATCGATCCGAACCCGAATGAGACCGATGCCATGGCCTTTGGCGGCCAGATGGGCGGCGAATATCTTGAGAGCATCGGCAAGTCCGACCTCGCGACCCTGTCCGAGGAGGAATGGGCCCGGTTTCTCGATGCCGTCGTCACCGGATATTGCGACCATCTGCGCGCGCTGGCGGCGAAGGATCGCAATCGACTCGACGCGATGGCGCCGGAGGTGCCGCTCTGATGGCCGACACGTCCTGGATGGCGCGCTTCGGCGCGCGGCTCGTCACCAATGGCTATGCCATCCTGCCGATCGGCCCGGGCACCAAGAAGCCCGGCCGGTTCCAGCGCGGCGGCTGGGCCGATTACCCGGAATGGAACCGCCATGCCGAACGCCCGACCACGGAGGTCGAGGTCGCGACCTGGGCCGCCTGGCCCGATTGCGGCATCGGCATCGTCGGCGGTGCGGTGGCGGCGGTCGATATCGACATCGCGGCGGACGCCGAACTGGCGCTGCAGATCGAGGCATTGGCCCGGGCGCGCCTCGGCGACACGCCCGCGCTACGCATCGGCCGCGCCCCGAAGCGTATGCTGGTCTATCGCACGGCCGCACCGTTTCGGGGCATCAAGCGCCATCCGCTCGAGGTGCTCTGCCTCGGGCAGCAGTTTCTGGCCTACGCCGATCACCCCGACACCGGCGCGCCCTATGTCTGGCCCGACGAGGGGCTGGCCGATCTCGACATCAGCGACCTTCCGGAAATCACGGCGGAAGCGGCGGCGGCCTTTCTGGAGGAAGCCTATGCGATCCTGCCCGAGGCCCTGCGTCAGCGCGGGCTGCGCTCGGCAGCACCGGCCACCCTGCTGCGCAACCACGGGCAGATCGGCACCTTGCCCGCCATCCGGTCGGCGCTCGACTGGCTGCCGAATGACGAGCTCGATTACGACAGCTGGATGCGCATCGGCATGGCGCTGAAAGGCGCGCTTGGTGATGAGGGCGGCGAGGTCTTTGCCACCTGGTCGGCTCATGCGGCAAAGAATGTGCCCGCGACTACGGCCCGCGCCTGGGCGAGCTTCAAGCCCGACAGGATCGGCGCAGGCACGATCTATCACCTCGCCATGGAACGCGGCTGGCAGCCCGACGCCACCTTGCGCCTCGATGGCAGCCTGGATGCGGACGGCCCGCATCCGGCCGCCGATCTGTTGGCCCGTCTAGAGGGGAGCGCGCCGACCGCGGCCGACCTGAGAAAGCCGACCTTCAGCCTGACGATCCCCGACGGTCTTGTCGGCGAGCTGACCGGCTACATGCTGGCCACCGCGCGCCGCCCTCAACCGCTTCTGTCTCTCGGGGCCAGCCTCTGCGCCATCGGCGCGCTGATGGGGCGGCGGTATCGCACGACCAGCAACCTGCGCTCGAACCTCTATGTCGTAGGGATCGCGGACAGCGGCTCGGGCAAGAACCACGCCCGCGAGATCATCAACGAGGTCTTCTTCGAGGCGGGGCTCGCCCACCATCTTGGCGGCAACAAGATCGCCTCCGGCGCCGGGCTCTTGACTGCGCTCCACCGCCAACCGGCGATCCTGTTTCAGATCGACGAATTCGGGATGTTCCTGTCGGCCGCCGCCGACCGCAAGCGCAGCCCGCGCCACATCACCGAGATTCTCGACAACATGACCGAACTCTTCACGGCCGCGGGCGGGATCTTCCTCGGGGCGGAATATGCGAACCGCGACGGCACCAATGAGCGGCGCGACATCAACCAGCCCTGCCTTTGCGTCTATGGCACCACGACGCCGCTGCATTTCTGGGGGGCGTTGCAGGGCGCGAATGTGATCGACGGCTCGCTTGCGCGTTTTTTGATCCTGCCGAGCGATGAGGACTATCCCGACGAGAACCTCTCCGTCGGCATCCGGCAACCCCCGTCCGCGCTGATCCAGGCGCTCCAGCTGGTCGCCAAAGGCGGCGGGGCCGTGAAGGGCAACCTGAGCGGCAAGACCGCCGATCAGAACACCGCCGTGAATCCGATGACCGTGCCGATGTCGGATGCGGCACGCGTCCGGTTTGTCGGTCTCAGCGACGTCCTGACCGAGGAGCTGCGGGCTGCGGCCGGCACTGCCTTCACTGCCATTCTCGCCCGCATCGGAGAGAACGCGCTGAAGCTGGCGCTGATCGTCGCTGTCGGGCGCGATCCTGTGCGCCCTGAGATCGACATTACCGCTGCGGATTGGGCCATCGGTTTCGTGCGCCATTACGCGCGGCGCACCATGGAAGCGGTCGAGCGCCATGTGGCGGATACCGAAACCGAGGCGCATCTGAAGCGTCTGAAGGAAATCGTCCGTGCCGCCGGGCCCAAGGGGATCACCAAATCGGAGATCACCCGCGCCTCCCAATGGCTGAAATCGCGCGACCGCGACGAAATCCTGCTGACGCTGATCGAGAGCGGCGACATCACGACGGGCATGCGCGGCTCCTCGACCAAGCAGGCCATGGTCTACCGGATGGCGCGGTGGGGCGGGTAACCGGAGATCCTTCAATCCGCCTGAAACGGCCCTTGAAGCCGAAATGCCGACAAGCAGCAGAAACGAAAGGGAAAAACCGAATCCTTCAAATCCTTCAATCTTTCAAGACGCCCCCTTTCCCCTGTACGCGTGCACGCGCGTTCTAATAGAGAGAGACAGGTACCTATTGAAATATTGAATAATTGAAAGATTATATATTACACATACAGGACAACCACTTAGGGGCGGAGATCTTTCAAGACGCCCCTCTGAAGGTTCTGAAGGATTTGCCGGGCGGCCGAGCCGCCCAGCCCATGAACTGACCAGACCACCCTTCGGGGCCTGGCGAGACCGCAGCCTTCACCGGCCAGCCCGCTCGCCTCGCTCGCAAACGCGAAGAGGAGGTCTCTCATGACCCAATCCAACGAACACCCGCGCGTGACGCAGACTTACGCGGCCCCACAGGGGCCACGGTTCTGCGCCACCCTCGCGCTCGATCTCGGCACCACCACCGGCTGGGCGCTGCGCAGCCACGAGGGGCTCATCACCAGCGGCACCGCCAGTTTCCGGCCCGGGCGCTATGACGGCGGTGGCATGCGCTATCTGCGCTTCACCAATTGGCTTACCGAACTGGACCGGCTGTCTGGGCCCATCGCGGCTATCTGGTTCGAGGAGGTCCGCCGCCACGTAGGAACCGACGCGGCCCATGTCTATGGCGGGCTGATGGCCTCTCTCACCAGCTGGGGCGAGTTGCGGGGCATTCCCTACGAGGGCGTGCCGGTGGGCACGATCAAGCGCCACGCCACCGGCAAGGGCAACGCCCCGAAGCAGGCCATGATCGATGCGGCCCGCGCGAAGGGCTTCAGCCCCGAAGACGACAACGAGGCCGATGCCATCGCCATCCTGCTCTGGGCCCTCGACGCCCGGGGAGGTGCGGCATGAGGTTCCATCCCAAGGGTTATGGCGGCCAGCGCCGGTCGCCTGATGAGGTGAAGCGCGATGGCTGGCGCGAACAGGGCCTGCTGGCCGTCAGCGTGGATGACCAGCGCCTGAGCTGGCCCGAGCGTGAACTCGTCGAGCAGCTGGGCACGCGTCTCTATGGCCCGCGCCCAACCGAGGATCTGCGCCATGGCTGAGCACATCTGGACCGCCGAGGACGTCGCCGATCACTTCGAGGAGGCGTTCCGCACCCTGCGCAAGCTGCCCCCCGTGAAGGTGCAGGGCTATTTCAACGCCTGGCCGCAGGTCATCCGCACCGAGCGCGAGATCCTCGCCATGGAGCCCGAACCGATGCGGGTCTGGCCCTCGGCCGCCGCGATCTCGCGGCTCGAGCAGACCTTCGACTGGGTGCTCTGGCTCGGCGAGAGCGAGCGCCGCCTGATCTGGTGGCGCGCTGCCCGGCGGCCGTGGAAGCAGATCACCCATGAGTTGGGCGTCGACCGCAGCACCGCATGGCGCCAGCACAAGCTCGCGCTCACCAAGATCGCCGCGCGTCTGAATGCTGCGCGAGCATGAAGTGTTGCAACACTTTGGTCTTCGACAGCTGCAACATATCCGTGCTATCTGAAGGATATGATGGGGAGAGTGCGTCGGAAGACGGCTCTCCCCGTTTCCGTTCGCGCGGACCCGCGACAGCAGGGCCGCGTTGACGCCCATTTCCCTGAAATCGGCGGGTCCTTCCCGGCGTCCATCCTATGCGGGCGGGCGAAGCGCGAGGGTTTCCCAGTGACGCCCCTGAAAATAGCCGTTTCGTTTCGCTTAGGCCCACGCGGCAACACGCGAAGGGCCTGACGGCCCGACACCCCATGCCTGAACCGAAGCGGCCCCGCGGGGTCATTTCGGTTCCGGCCCCCATTTCGCCGCCCGGCATCCCAAGGACATTCCCATGGACGTCGTCGACCTGCCGCTCGAGCAGATCATTCCCTATGCGCGCAATCCCAGGCGCAACGAGCAGGCCATCGCCACGGTCGCGGCCTCGATCCAGGAGTTCGGCTGGCGTCAGCCCATCGTCGTGGACGAGGCGATGGTCGTGCTGGCCGGGCACACCCGGCTGGAGGCGGCGCGCAAGCTCGGCTTCAAGACCGCGCCGGTGCATGTCGCCAAGGGGCTGACCGCGTCGCAGGCCCGCGCTTTCCGGATCATGGACAACCGCTCGGGCGAGAATGCCGAATGGGACAAGGACCTCTTGAACCTCGAACTGGCGGACCTGCTGGAGGCGGATTTCGACCTCGGCCTGACCGGCTTCACCGAGGACGAGGTGAACGCACTGATGTCGAGCCTCGATTCAGGCACCGGTCCGCAGGAAGGCGAAGACGAGATCCCGGAAACCCCGGAGGAGCCGATCAGCCGACCCGGCGATCTCTGGCTGCTCGGGCACCACCGGCTTCTCTGCGGCGACAGTACGGTCGCCACCGATGTCGAGCGGCTGCTCGGCCCGGTGAAGCCGCTGCTGATGGTCACCGATCCGCCCTACGGTGTGGAATACGACCCGGGCTGGCGCAACCAGGCGGGGGCGGCCAAGACCAAGCGCACCGGCAAGGTGCTGAACGATGATCGCGCCGACTGGCGCGAGGCCTGGGCGCTGTTCCCCGGCGATGTCGCCTATGTCTGGCACGGCGCGCTGCACGCGGCGACCGTGGCGGAAAGCCTCGAGGTCGCGGGCTTCACGATCCGGTCCCAGATCATCTGGGCCAAGGAGCGGCTGGTTCTGAGCCGGGGTGATTATCACTGGCAGCACGAGCCCGCCTGGTACGCCGTGCGCAAATCCGGCAAGGGCCATTGGGCGGGCGACCGCAAGCAGACGACGCTCTGGCACATCTCGGGCAAGGACCAGGACGAAAAGACCGTCCACGGCACCCAGAAGCCTGTGGAATGCATGCGTCGGCCGATCCTCAACAACTCGAGCCCGGGTCAGGCGATCTACGAGCCCTTCATGGGATCGGGCACCACGCTGATCGCGGCAGAGACCACGGGCCGCGTCTGCCTCGGCATCGAGCTGAACCCGGCCTATGTCGATGTGGCCGTCCAGCGCTGGCAGAAATTCACCGGGAAGCAGGCCGTCCTCGAAGGAGGAGAGCCCGACGACGGAGGGTCAATGTGACCAGTCGCATCGCCAGGCCAGGTGTGGCGGAGGTCTGGAACTACTTTCGTTTACCTACCACGGGGCTCTGTTGCACAAATGGCCTGACTGTCAGAGTTCCCCTATCCCCGGACAGACCTATCCTGCGACTTCCGTGATGGGTGTGCCGAGCGCGGTGAAGC
>NZ_UZWE01000060.1 GCF_900631945.1 Paracoccus haematequi | reverse complement strand
CCGCAACCAGTTCGCCATAATGTTCGGCGAGCGCTTCGACGCTTGAGTATCTGAAACCGCATGGAGCCGGTCAGATACACAAAGTTCAGGACACTCCCCCGAAACACCGTCTATTCCAGGCCGATGCGTTCGACATGATCTGCGAGGCCAATGGCATCGAGCACCGTCTGACAAAGCCCAACCACCCGTGGACCAATGGTCAGGTCGAGCGGATGAACCGCACGATCACGCAGGGTGAGGCGGGCCAGGAAACCCTCTGGGAGAGGGTTTCCCACCGAACGTCAGGCGCTTCCACCATGACAGCCACGAGCAACGGCGGGCGCATCTTGCCGACTTCATGGCAGCCGACAACTTCGCGCGTCGGCTCAAGACCCTCGGGGGTCTTACGCCCTACGAATACGTCTGCCAAATCTGGACTTCAGAGCCGGATCGATTCATCCTGAACCAGATCCACCAGAGGCCGGGACTGAACACCTAGTCTCACCTCGACCTGACGGAGAAGCAGATGTCCCCTACTACCCCCAAGGGTGCCGCCTTCGACTGGGCGGATCCTTTTCTGCTGAACGACCAGTTGAGCGAGGAGGAGCGGATGATCCGCGACAGCGCGTCGGCGTTTGCGGCCGAGCGGCTGGCGCCGCGTGTCACCGACGCCTATCTGACCGAGACGACCGACCCCGAGATCTTCCGCGAGATGGGGGCGGCGGGCCTGTTGGGCGTCACGGTGGACGACGCCTATGGCGGGGTCGGCGCCTCCTATGTCGCCTACGGCCTGGTCGCGCGCGAGATCGAGCGGGTTGATTCCGGCTATCGGTCGATGGCCTCGGTGCAGTCCTCGCTGGTGATGTTCCCGATCGAGGCTTACGGCAGCGAGGCGCAGAAGCGGCGCTATCTGCCGAAGCTGGCCACGGGCGAATACATCGGCTGCTTCGGCCTGACCGAGCCGGATGCGGGTTCCGACCCGGCGGGCATGAAGACCCGCGCGCGCAAGGTGGACGGCGGCTATGTGCTGAACGGCGCGAAGATGTGGATTTCCAACAGCCCCATCGCCGATGTCTTCGTGGTCTGGGCGAAATCCGACGCCCATGGCGGCAAGGTGCGCGGCTTCGTGCTGGAGAAGGGCATCAAGGGCCTGTCCGCGCCGAAGATCAAAGGCAAGCTGTCGCTGCGCGCCTCGATCACCGGAGAGATCGTGATGGAGGATGTGGAGGTCGGCGAGGACGCCCTGCTGCCGGGGGTCGAGGGGATGGGCGGGCCGTTCGGCTGCCTCAACCGGGCGCGCTATGGGATCAGTTGGGGCGCGATGGGGGCGGCAGAGGATTGCTGGTTCCGCGCCCGCCAATACGGGCTGGACCGCCACCAGTTCGGCCGCCCCCTGGCCGCGACGCAACTGTTCCAGAAGAAGCTGGCCGACATGCAGACCGAGATCTCGCTGGGGTTGCAGGCGTCCCTGCGCGTCGGGCGGCTGTTCGACGAAGGCCGCTTCGCGCCCGAGATGATTTCCATCGTCAAGCGCAACAACTGCGGCAAGGCGCTGGAGATCGCGCGGATGGCCCGCGACATGCATGGCGGCAACGGGATTTCCAGCGAATACCACGTCATGCGCCATGCCCAGAACCTGGAGACGGTGAACACCTATGAGGGCACCCATGACGTGCACGCCCTGATCCTGGGCCGCGCGCAGACCGGGCACCAGGCCTTTGGCTGAGCCGCCGCTGAAGGGCCTGCGCGTGGTCGAGCTGGCCCGCATCCTGGCCGGGCCCTGGATCGGCCAGACCCTGGGCGACCTGGGGGCCGAGGTGATCAAGGTCGAATCGCCCGAGGGCGACGACACCCGCCGCTGGGGCCCGCCTTTCATCGACCGCCCCCGCGCCGACGGCACCACCGAACGGGTCGCGGCCTATTTCCACGCGGCGAACCGGGGCAAGACCTCGGTCACCTGCGACTTCAACGACCCGGCCGACCTGGCGCGGCTGCGCGGGCTGATCCAGCAGGCCGATGTGGTGGTCGAGAACTTCAAGGTCGGGGCGCTGGCGCGGTTCGGGCTGGATTATCCGACGCTGGCGGCCGGCAATCCGGGGCTGGTCTATGCCTCGATCACCGGCTTCGGACAGGACGGGCCGCGCGCCGGCCAGCCCGGATACGATTTCCTGATCCAGGGCATGTCGGGGATCATGGACCTGACCGGCGACCCGGACGGAGAGCCGCAGAAGGTCGGCGTGGCCTGGATCGACATCTTCACCGGGCTTTACGGGGTGATCGCCGTGCAGGCGGCGCTGGCCGAACGGGCGCGGTCCGGGCGGGGCCAGCATCTGGACCTGTCGCTCTTGGATTGCGGGGTGGCGGTTCTGGCGAACCAGGCCACGAACTTTCTGCTGGGCGGGACGGTGCCGCATCGCCTGGGCAATGCGCATCCGAACATCGTGCCCTATCAGCTGTTTCCGGCCTGCGACGGCCACCTGATCGTCGCCTGCGGCAACGACCGGCAATTCGCCGCGCTGTGCCGGGTGCTGGACCTGCCCGGCCTGCCCGGCGACCCCGACTTCGCCACCAACCCGGCCCGCGTGGCCCATCGCGACCGGCTGGTGCCGGTGCTGGCCGCCGCCACCGCGCGCCGCACCCGCGCCGACCTGATCGCCGCGATGGAGGCCGCGGGCGTCCCCGCCGGTCCCGTCAACGACGTGGCCGAGGCCCTGGCAGAGCCGCAGATCGCCGCGCGCGGCCTGCGCATCGCCCCCGAAGGCATCCCCGGCCTGCGAACCCCCATCCGCTTCGGACGCAGCGCCCTGCAAACAAACCGACCCGCCCCCGCAATGGGCGACGGAAAATGGGGGTTCGCGGAATGAAAGACCCCCGCCGGTCGGGGCGGGGGCCAAGGTCGTCAGGCTGTGGCGAAGATCACTCGCGGTTACCCATGAATTGCAGCAGGAACATGAACAGGTTCAGGAAGTCCAGGTACAGCTGCAAGGCGCCCATGATGGCCGATTTGCCCAGGAAATCCCGGTTCGAGCCAGCCAGTTGCAGATAGGTGTTCTTGATGTTCTGCGTGTCATAGGCGGTCAGGCCCGCGAAGATCAGCACGCCCAGGATCGAGATCGCGAACTGCATCCCCGACGATTGCAGGAAGATGTTCACGATGGACGCCACGATCAGGCCGATCACGCCCATGATCAGGAAGCTGCCCCAGCCCGAGATGTCCTTCTTGGTGGTATAGCCCCACAGCGACAGGCCCGCGAAGGCGATGGCCGTCACCAGGAAGGTCTGCACGATCGAGGTGCCGGTGAACACCAGGAAGATCGAGCTGATCGACAGGCCCATCAGCGCGGCGAAGCCATAGAACAGCAGCGTCGCGGCCGAGACCGACAGGCGGTTCAGGGCGGCGCCGAAGGCAAAGACCACCAGCAGCGGCGCGAACATGATCACCCATTTCAGCGGCGAGGCATAAAGCGCCTGCGCCACGGCGGGATTATTGATCGCAAGCGTGCTGATGCCATAGGCCGCGACGGCGGTTACACCCATGCCGACTGCCATCAGCCCATAAACCTTGTTCATGTAGGCCCGCAGCCCTTCGTCGACGACCGCCTGGCGGGTGCCGACGCTCTGCGTGGTGCGGTAAGTGTTGTAATCTGCCATCAATCTCTCCCTACGAGGACATGCCGGCATTCGCCGGTTTCTGGCCACCATATTGGCATGATATCGCCGCGTTTCAATGCGCCAAGCCGCCGGATCGGCACAGTTTTACGCAGTTGTTACAGCGTCACGACGATCTTGCCGACCGATTTGCGGCTGCGCAGCAGATCGAAGGCCTCGGCGGCGCGCTCCAGCGGCATCACCTGGCCCAGCACCGGGGCAAGCTGGCCGTCCTGGAACATGCGGAACAGATTCTTCATGCTGTCCGACACGGCCGCGGGATCCAGCCTGGCGTAACCGCCCCAGTAAAAGCCGTGGATGGCGATATTCTTGACCAGGGCGTGGTTCAGCGGCAGCAGCGGCGGCCTGCCGCCCGCGAAGCCGATCGCCAGGAAGCGGCCGCCGGGGTTCAGGGCGCGGAACGCCGCCTCTCCGGCGCTGTCGCCCACGGCGTCATAGATCACGTCGACGCCGCCCAGATCGCGCAAAGCGGCCCTCAGATCCGGGCAGTCGGCGCTGTCGATGACATGGTCGGCCCCGGCCTTGCGCACCACGTCCAGCCGGTCGCGCCCGCGCGCCACGCCGATCACGCGGGCGCCCATGGCGCGCCCGATCTCGACCGCGGTCAGGCCGACGCCGCCCGCGGCACCCAGGACCGCCAGAACCTCTTGCGGTTGCAGGGCGGCGCGGGCCGAAAGCGCCAGGTGGCTGGTGCCATAGGCGATCTGGAAGCCCGCCGCCTGTTCGAAATCCATCGGGTCGGGGATCGGCGTGCAGGCGCCGGGGGGCGCCGCGACCTGTTCCGCCAGCGTCCCCGGCGCCAGCACGGCCACGCGGTCGCCGGGGCGCAAGCCGCTGTCTTCGGGCGCCCATATCACCTCGCCCGCGCCTTCCAGGCCGGGGGCGAAGGGCGGATCCTGGCGTTCCTGGTATTCGCCCTTCGCCTTCAGCAGGTCGGCGAAGTTCAGCGCCGCCGCGCGCATCCGCACCAGAACCTGCTCTGGCCCAGGCTGGGGGGCGGGACGCAGCCGGATCACCGGCTCTCCTCCCAGTTGTTCAACCAGGGCGATTCGGATCATCCCCGAACCCTCGGACACGGAAGTTTTCGCCAAGTCTGTCATTCCCTTATCAGAAGGCCGCCGCCAGTCGCACCGGACCTGTCTTTTTGGTCAGGAACGAGGCCGTTAACCAGGTTAACACTCGAAAATTGAGGAAGGTTAAGATAGTGCTTCCTTAGATTGCATGAGGTGGTAACGATGAAACACGGTGTTGACGTTCATGTAGGCAAGCGCATTCGCCATCGTCGCTGGATGATCGGGATGACGCAACAACAACTGGCCGACAAGGTCGGTATCAAGTTCCAGCAGATCCAGAAATACGAAACCGGCATGAACCGGGTGTCGGCGTCCCGGCTGTGGGACATCGCGCGGGCGGTGGACGTGCCGGTCAGCTTCTTCTTCGAAGGATTGCAGGAAGGCGACATTCCCGACGGCGTCGCGGGCGACATCCTGGCCGACAAGGAAGCGCTGCAACTGGTGCGCGCCTATTACACGATGCCGGTCGCGCAGCGCCGCCAGATCTTCGAACTGGCGCGGGTGCTGTCCGACGCCGCCTGATCCCGTCCCGGCGCGGGTGTGTCGCTGTCACGCGCCTGACACGGTTCCGGCTGCCAAATCCGCTTGCCGCCATTGGCAGGGCGACGCCTTCGGGTTAGTCCTGCCGGTGAACCGGACCAGGGGGCAGCCATGCAGGACGCGCAAGACATCATCGACACGGCGCACCGGATGGCGGATGCCGCCCGTGCCGCGATCCTGCCCTTTTTCCGCACCCAGCTGGTGGCCGACAACAAATGGCAGACCGGCTTCGACCCCGTGACCGAGGCCGACCGCGCCGGCGAACGCGCCATGCGCGAGGTTCTGGCCAGCCGCCGCCCCGCCGATTCCATCCTGGGCGAGGAATACGGCGCGACCCAGGGCACCAGCGGCCTGACCTGGATCCTGGATCCCATCGACGGCACCCGCGCCTTCCTGTGCGGCGCGGCCAGTTGGGGTGTTCTGATCGGCCTGTCCGACGGGCAGGACATTATCTATGGCCTGATAGACCAGCCCTATACGCGCGAGCGGTTCGAGGGCGGGCTGGGTCAGGCGCGCTTTCTGTCCGATGCGGGTCAACGCCCGCTGGCGGCGCGGCGCGTCGATCTGTCCCAGGCGACGCTTCTGACAACCTATCCCGAGGTCGGGACGGCCGACGAAGCCGCCGCCTTCCGCCGCGTGGCCGGCCAGGTGCGGCTGACCCGCTATGGGCTTGACTGCTATGCTTATGGGCTGCTGGCCCTGGGCCAGGTGGATCTGGTGATCGAGGCCGGGCTGCAATCCTATGACATCGCCGGGCCGCTGGCGGTGGTCCGGGCCGCCGGGGGCATCGTCACCGACTGGCAGGGCGGTCCCGCCCATCACGGCGGGCAGGTGATCGCCGCCGCCTCGGCCGAGCTGCACCGCGCGGCGCTTGCGCTGCTGAACGCAGGGGGCGCGGCATGACCGACCAGGCCACCCCGCCCGAAGACCGCTCGGCCGAGGACGAATACCTGCCCCGGCGCGCGCTTCTGGACCAGATCGACGCCGCCATCGAGGCGGGCGACGCGGCGACGCTCAACACCCTGCTGGAGCCGATGCACGGCGCCGACATCGCCGACCTCATCGAACGGCTGGACCCGGCCAAGCGCCGCGCCTTCCTGGCGCTCTACAGCGGCGAGATCGACGGCGAGATCCTGTCCGAAATCGATGAGGCGATCCGCGAGGAGGTGATCGACCAGCTTCCCCGCGAGGTCGTGGCCGAAGCCGTCCGCGAGATGGACAGCGACGACGTGGTCGACCTGGTCGAGGACATGGACGAGCCCGAGCGGCAGGAAATCCTGGCTGCGCTGGATGCGACCGACCGTGCCGCCGTCCAGCAGTCGCTGGCCTACCCCGAATATTCGGCGGGCCGCCTGATGCAGTCCGAGGTGGTGACCGCGCCCGAGCACTGGACCGTGGGCGAGGCCGTGGCCTTCCTGCAATCCGAGGAATGGCTGCCCGAACAGTTCTATCACATCGTCCTGGTCGATCCGCGCTTCCATCCGCTGGGCTATGTCACACTGGGCCGCCTGCTGGCCTCCAGCCACGCCACGCCGTTGCGCGACATCACCGAGGACAGCTTCCGCACCATCAGCGCCTTCGCCGAGGAAGCGGACGTAGCCTATGTCTTCAACCAGTATCACCTGATCTCGGCCCCGGTGGTGGACCGCGACGACCGGCTGGTCGGCATCATCACCATCGACGACGCGATGGCCGTCCTGGACGAGGAGCACGAGGAAGACATCCTGCGCCTGGCGGGCGTGGGCGATGAAAGCCACGTCACCGACGGACCGCTGGCAACCGCGCGGCAGCGCCTGCCCTGGCTGGTCGTCAACCTGTTCACGGCGTCGCTGTCGGCGGTGGTCATCTCGATGTTCGAAAACACCATCGCCAGCCTTGTGGCGCTTGCCGCGCTGATGCCCATCGTCGCCTCGACCGGCGGGATCGCGGGCACGCAGTCGCTGGCCGTCGCCGTGCGGGGCCTGGCCACGCGCGATCTGAACCGTTCCAATGCGCGCCGCGTGGTGATGCGCGAACTGCTGGCGGGGCTGCTGAACGGGGTCGGGCTGGCCCTGATCCTGGGGATCGCGGAAACGCTGATCTTTGGCGACATCCGGCTGGGCATGGTCCTGGCGGCGGCGATGATCGTCAACCAGATCGTCGCGGCCCTGGGCGGGGTGCTGGTGCCGCTGACGCTGAACAAGCTGGGGTTGGATCCTGCCCTGGCCTCGGGCACCTTTGTCACCACGATGACCGACGTGATGGGCTTCTTCGCCTTCCTGGGACTTGCCACGATCATGCTGCTGTGACCCCCGCCGACAAATCCGCCCTGCGCGCCCGTGCCCTGGCCGCCCGCGCGGCCGGAGGCGACCAGGACGCGCTGACCCGCCATCTGACCGCCGCGCTGGCGCCGCATCGGGGCGCGGTCCTGTCGGGCTATTGGCCGATGCGGGGCGAAGCCGATCCCCGGCCCGCGATGGCCGCGCATGACGGGCCGGTCTGCCTGCCGGTGGTGCCCGGCCGCGCCATGCCGCTGATCTTCCGGCAGTGGGACGGCGGGCCGCTGGTGGACGGTCCCTTCGGCACCGCGCATCCTGCTGATTCGCAGCCGGTCCTGCGGCCGGATGTGCTGATCGTGCCGCTGGCGGGCTTCGACCTGGGGGGGAATCGCATCGGCTATGGCGGCGGGTATTACGACCGCACCTTGCAATTACTGCGAGAATTCGGCCGCGCCACCGCCATCGGCCTGGCCTTCGCCGTCCAGGAGCTGCCGGACATCCCGGCCGAGCCGTTCGACCAGCCGCTGGATCTGATCGTCACGGATCGGCGCATCATCCAGCCGCTGCGCTGATCACGGACTTTCGTGGCAGTTTTGCATCAGCTGTGCATAACCGGGGGGCGGCTTCGGGACAACCCTGTGGATAAGCCGGGGAGGGGCGCCGACAAGCCTCTGTGCTGAAAAGAAATAGTCCCGATCTGGCCGTGTTGACGATGGTTGCCCGCCATGAGCTGTGAGCGAATCTGCGCCTTGCGGCACGCAGCCCGAGTCAACTGCGCCTCTACGGTTATCCACAGATAAAAACCGTTGCATCCGCCGCCGAATGGGATCAATTTTGTGGTCTGCGGCGTTGGCCATACCAGATGTGGTGGCAGGTGGGCGATAACCACCAAGGCCCGTCGCTTCGCGATTTTCGACCGATCGGGCGCTTCGGCTGTCCGTGCCCGTTGCTGCGGCAACGGGGCGGCCCCGTGCCGCTTGGCGCAGGTCGCGGGTCAGGGACGACGACATGAAAGGGCTACGGGCATGAAGATCGAACGGCGTTTTACCACCCTTGCCGGGGGCGCATACGGCGATATCGCCTTCGCCACGACCACCAGCGAGATCCGCAATCCCGATGGCACGATCGTCTTTCGCAACGACCAGGTGGAAGTCCCCCAGGGCTGGAGCCAGGTCGCCAGCGACGTGATCGCCCAGAAGTATTTCCGCAAGGCGGGCGTTCCGGCGGCGCTCAAGCGCGTCAAGGAAAAGGGCGTGCCCGAATTCCTGTGGCGCAGCGTGGCCGACGACGAAGCCTTGGCCGCCCTGCCCGAGGACCGGCGCTATGTCGGAGAGACGAGCGCACGGCAGGTCTTTGACCGGCTGGCCGGAGCCTGGGCATACTGGGGTTGGAAAGGCGGGTATTTTTCCAAAGAAGAAGACGCCCGTGCCTATCACGACGAAATGCGGTTCATGCTGGCCCGGCAGATGGCCGCGCCGAACAGCCCGCAATGGTTCAACACCGGCCTGCACTGGGCCTATGGAATCGACGGCCCGTCGCAGGGGCATTTCTATGTCGATTACAAGACCGGCACGCTGGTCAAGTCCGACAGTGCCTATGAACATCCCCAGCCGCACGCCTGCTTCATCCAGTCGGTCAGCGACGACCTCGTGAACGAAGGCGGCATCATGGACCTGTGGGTCCGCGAGGCGCGGCTGTTCAAATACGGATCGGGCACCGGCACCAACTTCTCGTCGCTGCGCGGCGAAGGGGAAAAACTGTCGGGCGGCGGCAAGTCCAGCGGGTTGATGGGGTTCCTGAAGATCGGCGACCGGGCGGCGGGCGCGATCAAGTCGGGCGGCACCACGCGCCGCGCGGCCAAGATGGTGATCTGCGACATGGATCACCCCGATATCGAGGCCTTCATCAACTGGAAGGTTATCGAGGAACAGAAGGTCGCGTCCCTGGTCGCCGGGTCCAAGGCGCATGAGGCACGGCTGAACGACATCTTCGCCGCGATCCGCGCGGGCGACGGTGAAACGGATCCCGCGAAGAACGACGCCCTGAAAGCCGCGATCCGCGCCGCCAAGCGCGCGATGATCCCGGAAACCTATGTCAACCGCGTGCTGCAATACGCGCGCCAGGGCTTCGACAGCATCGAATTTCCGACCTATGACACGGACTGGGACTCCGAGGCTTATGTCAGCGTCTCGGGCCAGAACTCGAACAACTCGGTCCGGGTGACGGATGCCTTCCTGCAAGCGGTGCGCGACGATGCGCCGTGGGAACTGCTGCGCCGCACCGACGGCAAGGTCGCCAAGACCGTCTCGGCTCGCGAGCTGTGGGAACAGGTCGGCCATGCCGCCTGGGCTTGCGCCGATCCGGGTATCCAGTTCCACGACACGGTGAACGCCTGGCACACCTGCCCCGAGGACGGGCCGATCCGCGGGTCCAACCCGTGCAGCGAATACATGTTCCTGGACGACACGGCCTGCAACCTTGCCTCGATGAACCTGCTGACCTTCTTCGCGGATGGCCGCTTCGATGCAGACGCCTATGTCCATGCCACGCGGCTGTGGACGGTGACGCTGGAAATCAGCGTGCTGATGGCGCAGTTCCCCAGCAAGGAAATCGCGCAGCGCAGCTATGACTTCCGCACTCTGGGGCTGGGCTATGCCAATATCGGCGGCCTGCTGATGAACATGGGCCTGGGCTATGACAGCGATCAGGGCCGGGCGCTGTGCGGCGCGCTGACCGCGGTCATGACCGGCGTCGCCTATGCGACAAGCGCGCAGATGGCGGCCGAACTGGGGGCCTTCCCCGGCTACGCGCGCAACGCCGACCACATGTTGCGGGTGATCCGCAACCACCGCGCGGCGGCGCACGGCACCGGCGCCTATCAGGGTATCAACGTCCTGCCCGTGGAGCTGGACGCCGAGAACTGCCCCGACGCCCGCCTTGTCGCCATCGCGCGGCAGGCCTGGGACGAAGCCCTGACCGGGGGCGAGGATCACGGCTTCCGCAACGCCCAGGTCACGGTGATCGCGCCGACCGGCACCATCGGCCTGGTCATGGACTGCGACACCACCGGGATCGAGCCGGATTTCGCCCTGGTCAAGTTCAAGAAGCTGGCAGGGGGCGGCTACTTCAAGATCATCAATCAGTCGGTCCCGGCCGCGCTGACCACGCTGGGATATTCCCCCGCGCAGATCGAGGAGATCGTGGCCTACGCCGTGGGCCACGCCAGCCTGGGCAACTGCCCCGGCATCAATCACACCGCGCTTGCGGGCCACGGCTTCGGCCGGGCCGAGATCGACAAGATCGAAGCCGCGCTTGCCACGGCCTTCGACATCCGCTTTGTCTTCAACCAGTGGACCCTGGGCGAGGATTTCTGCAAGGGCACGCTGGGCATTCCCGCCCAGAAGCTGGCCGACCCGACCTTCGACCTGCTGCGCCATCTGGGCTTTACCAAGGCCCAGATCGATGCCGCCAACGACCATGTCTGCGGCACCATGACCCTGGAGGGCGCGCCGCATCTGCGGGCCGAACATCTGCCGGTCTTCGATTGCGCCAATGCCTGCGGCAAGACCGGCACCCGCTATCTGTCGGTGGACAGCCATATCCGCATGATGGCGGCGGCGCAGAGCTTCATCTCGGGCGCCATTTCCAAGACCATCAACATGCCCAACAGCGCGACCATCGCCGACGCGCTTGCGGCCTACGAGCTGTCGTGGTCGCTGGGCATCAAGGCCAACGCGCTGTATCGCGACGGATCGAAGCTGTCGCAGCCGCTGGCATCCGCCCTGGTCGAGGATGACGAGGAGGCCGAGGAAATCCTGGCCTCTGGCAGCGCGCAGGAAAAGGCCGCCGTCATCGCCGAGAAGATCGTCGAGCGGATCATCGTCAAGGAGGCCGTCCGCAGCCACCGCGAAAAGCTGCCGCAGCGCCGCAAGGGCTATACCCAGAAGGCGGTCGTGGGCGGGCATAAGGTCTATCTGCGCACCGGCGAATACGACGACGGCAAGCTGGGCGAGATCTTCATCGACATGCACAAGGAAGGCGCGGGCTTCCGGGCGATGATGAACAATTTCGCCATCGCCGTGTCCGTGGGCCTGCAATACGGCGTTCCGCTGGAGGAATTCGTCGACGCCTTCACCTTCACCCGGTTCGAGCCTGCGGGCATGGTCCAGGGCAACGACAGCATCAAGAACGCGACCTCGATCCTGGACTACGTCTTCCGCGAACTGGCCGTCAGCTATCTGGACCGCACCGACCTGGCGCATGTGAAGCCCGAAGGCGCGCGTTTCGACGACATGGGCGGCGGCGAACGCGAGGGCCAGAACGTCGCCCCCGTCAGCGAACAGGCCGAGTTGAAGTCGCTGACCATGCTGAAGCAGATCAGCAGCGCGGGCTATCTGCGCAAGCGCCTGCCCCAGGATCTGATGGTCTTGCAGGCCGGAGTCTCGACAACGGCGATCCTGTCGGCGGAACCGGCAGCAATGGACCTGCGCGCCAAGGCCCGGATGCAGGGATACGAGGGCGATCCCTGCGGCGAGTGCGGGAACTATACGCTGGTGCGGAACGGGACGTGCATGAAGTGCAATACCTGCGGAGGGACCAGCGGGTGTAGCTGACACCAGTCCCCGGCGACGCTACGGTCACGCAACCCATAAATTGGTCATTCTGGAGGGCGAGTCGTCCGTTTTCGCCTTCCAGCCCCGATGATCGCATGGTGATCTGACTGGGTCGGCGGACTCTCCCTCGGGGCATTCTCTGTCCGCGGGTTGCACCAGACTGGCTGGCACCGGGCCTCGGGAATGGGGGAGAGACCACCGGAAGAGCAACACGTTCATCGGGCTGGACGTCCATAAGGCGTCGATCTCTGTTGCCGTTGCGCGTGGCGGGTGAGGCGGTGCGTTTCGGCACCGGGGCTCCGTGCCGAACCGGCCCGATCACATCCGCCAGCTGGTGGAAAAGCTGGCGGCGGGCGGGGCGCGGCGGCGGTTTTGCCAAGGGGCCCCTGGGGCGATATGGACCTGCATCGCTTCTGTTCCGGTCAGGTGCTCATGTTAAGCGGCCCTCTGCTCGAAGGCCACGGGTGATTTCCAGCCGAGGGCTGAGTGCTTGCGGCGCGGATTGTAGAAGCCATTGATGTATTCGAAGAGGGCGATCTCGATATCGCGCCGGGCGCGCCATTCGCGTCTCCAAACCAGTTCGGCCTTCAGGGACTTTAAGACGGAGCGTGTGAACGCCATCGGTCCGAGAGAACACGCGACGCTCGACGGCCGAGTTATCATAGCAGTTGCCCTTGCCGCTCATTGATACCTTGAACCCGTTTTTGCGCAGAAGCTTCTGGTAGTCATGGGCGCAGTATTGCGCGCCGCGATCCGTGTGGTGAATACAGCCGGGTGGTGGGCGGCGCAGGGCAACGGCCATGTTCAGCGCCCTGATCGCCAGATCCTGCTTCATCCGGTTGCTGATGGCCCAGCCAATCACGCGCCTCGAGAACGGGTCGATGATGACGGCCAGATAAACCCAGCCCTCACGCGTCCAGATGTAGGTGATGTCGCCCGCCCCCTTCGGGGCACTCGCCGAAAAGTCCTGTTGCAGAGGTTCGGCGCGATGTTGAAGGCGTGACTGCTGTCGGCGGTGCGCTTGAACTTCCGGCTGCGGATGATGCGGATGCCGTTCTGGCGCATCAGACGGCCTACCCGGCGCTGTCCGACCCGCGGGCCCAATTCGTTCAACTCCTCGGTCATACGCGGCGTCAGGTTGCGTCTGATCTTGGCGTCGGCCTTTCGACGCTCGGCAAGTGGAGCCGGGCGATTTCCGCTGAGGCGAAGATGCCGGAACAGGATACCGATCTTCTTCGTGAGAACGAACGGCTGCGGAAAGAGAACCGCATACTGCGCGAAGAAAGGGAAGTATTAAAAAAGGCGGCTCAGTTCTTCGCGGCTCAAAAGCTGTGAAGTTTCAGTTCATCGCCGGCTATCAGGGCAGCCTTTCGCGCAGCCATCTCTGCCGCATGACGGGCGTGACGGATCGCGGGTTGCGCGCGTGGCTGCGCAGGCCCCCGTCCATCCGTCAGCGGCCCGATATGGTGATCCTGGCCCATATCCGCGAACAGCATCGGCTGAGCCTGGGCAGCTACGGCAGGCCGTGTCAGGCCGCTGGTGAGCGCGATGCGAACCGCATCCCGCTTGAATTCGTCGCTGTGTATCGCTGCCATATCCTGTCTCCTTGAAGAAAGCATCTCTCTCAGAAGACCGGAACGAAACCGGGACAGGTCCAGGCCGAGATGCCGGAACTCGGCCATATGACAGAAGGTGAGGCAGCCTCGATGACCGGCCTTGCGCCCGTGTCCCGTGACAGCGGCGCGATGCGCGGCCGCCGCATGATCGCGGGAGGGCGACGGGCGCTGCGACATGTCCTCTTCCAAGCCGCACTCGCCGCCGCATGTCACAACCCGGCCTTGAGGCCGATTGCCAGGCGCCTCAAGGAAAAGGGCAAGCCGCACAAGCTGGTCATCATCGCGATCGCCAGACGGCTCGTCACCATCGCAAACGCCGTCCTGAAAAGCGGCACGGCTTGGCAGCACCGGGCCTGCCCGTAGACACAGTTGCTGGTGCTGGGCCTGTTCGTCGCGGACCACCTGTGGCTGCACCGGGATCTGCCGCTGCTGGCGGCGCGGTCGATGGCCGATCTGATCGAACATCTCAGCTTCTGGCGCTAACATCGCAGGCGGGACCATACCCAGGTCAGACAGGTTCCACAGGGCATTTGCATCAGCCGGGACAGCACGATACGAGGGGCGCAACGTCACTTGGTCGGGAGAGAGAACCATGGCTGTCAAAGTTGCGATCAACGGTTTCGGGCGCATCGGGCGCAATGTGCTGCGCGCCATCATCGAATCGGGGCGCACCGATATCGAGGTCGTCGCGATCAACGATCTTGGCCCCGTCGAAACCAACGCGCATCTGCTGCGCTATGACAGCGTGCATGGCCGGTTCCCGGCCCAGGTCACCGTCAGCGGCGATTCCATCGACGTGGGACGCGGCCCGATCAAGGTGACGGCGATCCGCAACCCCGCCGACCTGCCCTGGGGCGACATCGACGTGATCATGGAATGCACAGGCATCTTCACGTCCAAGGACAAGGTCCAGCCGCATCTGTCGACCGGCGCCAAGCGCGTGCTGATCTCGGCCCCCGGCGACAATGCCGACAAGACCATCGTCTTCGGCGTGAACGACGACACGCTGACCGCCGACGACCTGGTGGTGTCCAACGCAAGCTGCACCACCAACTGCCTGTCGCCCGTGGCCAAGGTGCTGAACGACAGCATCGGCATCGCCAAGGGCTTCATGACCACGATCCACAGCTATACCGGCGACCAGCCGACGCTGGACACGATGCACAAGGATCTGTACCGCGCCCGCGCCGCCGCCCTGTCGATGATCCCGACCTCGACCGGCGCCGCCAAGGCCGTGGGCCTGGTGCTGCCGGAACTGAAGGGCAAGCTGGACGGCGTGGCGATCCGCGTCCCCACCCCCAACGTCTCGGTCGTGGACCTGGTGTTCGAGGCCGCGCGCGACACCTCGGTCGAGGAAATCAACGCCGCGATCAAGGCGGCGGCGGACGGGCCGATGAAGGGCATCCTGGGCTACACCGAGGAAAAGCTGGTATCCTCGGACTTCAACCACGACCCGCATTCGTCGGTCTTCCACATGGACCAGACCAAGGTGATGGAAGGCCGCCTGTGCCGCATCCTGACCTGGTACGACAACGAATGGGGCTTCTCGAACCGCATGTCCGACACGGCGGTTGCAATGGGCAAGCTGATCTGAGCCTTGCGGCGGCGGGATCGTCCCGCCGCCCCATCAGGCCGGATAGATCATCCGTGCCGATATTCCGCCATCGACGACGAACCGTTGGCCGGTGATGAAGCCGGCCCGATCCGACGCAAGATAGGCGACCAGTCCTGCAATATCCTGCGGATCGCCCACCCGGCCAACCGGATGCTGCGCCTTTTCCGCCTTCGAATGATGCGGTTCGATGCGATTCGCCCGCTTCTGATAGGCCGCCGTCTCGATCCAGCCCGGCAGGATGCTGTTCACCCGCACCTTGGGCCCCAGACTGACCGCAAGCGCATGAGACAGGGCCAGCAACGCCCCTTTCGAGGCCGCATAGCTTTCGGTACCCGCTTCCGACTGCAAGGCGCGCGTCGATGACATCAGGATGATCGAGCCGCGCGCCGCCCGCAACAGCGGCACGGCGGCGCGCACCGTCAGGAACGCGCCCGTGACGTGGCTGTCCAGCATCCGCTGCCAATCGCCCAACGACAGTTCCTCGATCGGGCCGTTCTGGGGATCGGCGATGCCGGCATTCGACACCAGCAGATCCAGCCCGGCGCCGTCCAGCCAGTCCCGGATCCGGGCAAAACCTTCCTGCACTCCAGCCTCGTCCGCGACATCGACCGTCAGGGCCAGCAGGCTGGAGTCGCGCGCCTGCATTTCGGCCACCGCCTCATCGTCCAGGTCGAACAGCGCGACGCGCCAGCCGTCCGCTGTTAACCGTTCAACGATGCCTCTGCCGATGCCCTGCGCGCCGCCGGTGATGAGTGCCGTCTTCATGTCGTTCCCCGCTGTAAGCATGGGAAACGGCGGCATTCGGGGATCGTTCCCTCAGCGGACCCTGGTCAGGCGGCGCGAATTGGCGCGCGTCCGCTTGCCATAGGGGCGAAGCGCGGCGGACATCACGCGCTCGGCGCTTGCACCCCGGCCTGCGGCCTGGGCCATCGCGAACAACGACTCCGTCGCTGCGGCCTGTTTTTCGGCGACCATGCGAAAAGGTTCCCCCGGCGCCTGGGTCATGATCCCCATCATGCCCGCCGTGCGCAGGCCGATCACCATCTGCGCCTCGATGGCCATTCGGACGAATTGCGCCCACAGTCGGACGGGATTCTTGGGCATCATCGCAAACATGGGGTCATCCTTTGGATCATCCAGTCAATCTGATGGCCCGCCGGGATCGGCGCAAGCCCGACTTTGCGACAATGTGGACTGCATTTTACGCATGGCCGCTTGGCAACCCTGCCATGCCATGTATAGAGGCAGGCCATGACCGACAGCATCACCCTTCGCCGCCCCGACGACTGGCACCTGCACCTGCGCGACGGCGCGATGCTGGCGGCGGTCGCGCCCCATTCGGCGGGCTTCGGCCGCGCCATCATCATGCCGAACCTGGTGCCGCCCGTGGTGACGGGCACCCAGGCCGCCGCCTATCGCGACCGGATCCTGGCCGCGCTGCCCAAAGGCGCCGCGTTGCAGCCGCAGATGACGCTGTATCTGACGGACGCGACCGACCCCGCCGATGTGGTCTCTGCCTTTCGCGACGGCATCATCCGCGCGGTCAAGCTGTATCCTGCGGGCGCGACCACGAATTCCGCCAGCGGCGTCACCGATTTCGACCGCGTCCAGCCTGTGCTGGAGGCGATGGCCGAGGCGGGCGTGACGCTGTGCGTCCATGGCGAGGTGACCGACCCGGCGGTGGATATCTTCGACCGCGAGGCCGTGTTCATCGACCGCGTCCTGGACCCGCTGCGCCGCCGCACCCCCGGCCTGCGCGTGGCGATGGAGCATATCACCACCAGCGACGGCGTGGACTATGCGCGCGCGGGTGGCGACGATCTGGCGGCCTCGATCACCACGCATCACCTGGTCATCAACCGCAACGCCATCCTGGCCGGCGGCATCCGCCCGCATTACTACTGCCTGCCTGTCGCCAAGCGCGAATCGCACCGCCTGGCGCTGCGCAAGGCGGCGACCGGCGGCGAGGCGCGGTTCTTCCTGGGCACCGACAGCGCGCCGCATCCCGACAGCGCCAAGCTGCAACCCTGCGGCTGCGCGGGCTGCTTCACGGCGCCGAACACCATGTCGATCCTGGCCCATGTGTTCGAGGAGGACGGCGCCCTGGACAGGCTGGAAGCCTTTGCCAGCCTGAACGGCGCGGCCTTCTATCGCCTGCCGCCGAACGACGACCGGATCACGCTGGTCAGGCGCGACACGCCCGCGGCCTACCCTGCACAGATCGAGGCTGGCGAGGAAACCGTGACCGTCTTCGACCCCGGCTTCCCGCTTTTCTGGCATCTGGAGGATTGATGAGCCTGACCTTTCCCACGCGCGAGGAAATCGCCCGCCTGTCCGCCCGGATGCTGCTGGAAATCAAGGCCGTCGATTTCAATGCGGCTCAGCCCTTCACCTATGCCTCGGGCCTGAAGGGGCCGACCTATGTGGACTGCCGCCGGATCATCAGCTTTCCGCGCGTCCGCGCCACGCTGATGGATTTCATGGCCGCGACCGTTCTGCGCGATGCCGGGTTCGAGGCCTTCGACAACGTGGCGGGCGGCGAAACGGCGGGCATCCCCTTCGGCGCCATGGTCGCCGAACGGCTGGGGCTGCCGATGACCTATGTGCGCAAGAAGCCGAAAGGTTACGGCCGCAACGCCCGGATCGAAGGCGTCATGACCGAGGGCCAGCGCGTCCTGCTGGTCGAGGATCTGACCACCGACGGCGGCAGCAAGCTGTCCTTCGTCGATGCGATTCGCGACACCGGCGCGACCTGCGCGCATACGGCGGTGATCTTCTATTACGGCATCTTCCCGGAAACGACGCAGCGGCTGGCCGATCACGGCGTCACGCTGCACCACCTCTGCACCTGGTGGGACGTTCTGGCCGAGGCCAAGGCGCAGGCCGCCTTCGACAGCGCCACCCTGGCCGAGGTCGAGACCTTCCTGACCGACCCGCGCGCCTGGCAGGCCGCGAACGCCTGACTTATCCACAGGCCATCCACAGATCGGCCCCCGAAAATCCCGCCGCGCGGCGTTCCCCGCGCGGCGCATCGGGTGTAGAACAGGGGGATAAGAAGAAAGGGGCAGCCCATGACCAACCTGCGCGCAATCATCCCAGGCCAACCCGTCGGCGCCGAGGACACCCCCTCGATCCCCTTTTCGCTGGAGGCCGAACAACAGCTCCTGGGCGCGCTGCTGACCAACAACGACGTGTTCGACCGGGTCAGCCAGATCATCAAGCCTGACCATTTCTATCACCCGGTCCATGCCCGCATCTTCGAGATCTGCTCCGAACGCATCCGCAAGAACGCCCTTGCCAGCCCCGTCACCATCAAGGCCTTTCTGGAGCATGACGAGGGGCTGAAGGAACTGGGGGGGGCGCCCTATCTGGCGCGCATGGCCGGGGCCGCGATCAGCGCCTATGCCGCGCGCGATTATGCTCAGATGATTCGCGAATTCGCGCTGCGCCGCGAATTGATCCAACTGGGCCAGGACATCGCCGCCCGCGCCGCGACCGTCGAGGTCGGCGACGAGGCCGAGGAACAGATCAAGGCCGCCGAACAGACGCTGTACAAGCTGGGCGAGGCCGGGACGGCCGAACGCGGCTTCCAGTCCTTCCTCAAGGCCGTGACCGGCGCGGTCCAGGCCGCCAATGCCGCCTATCAGCGCGACGGCAAGCTGTCGGGAATCTCGACCGGGCTGGTCGACCTTGACGGCAAGATGGGGGGGCTGAACAACTCGGACCTGATCATCCTGGCCGGACGTCCATCGATGGGGAAAACCTCGCTGGCGACCAACATCGCCTTCAACATCGCCAAAGCCCACAAGACCGGGGAACGCCCGGACGGCACCATCGGCACCATCGAGGGCGGCGTGGTCGGCTTTTTCAGCCTGGAAATGTCGGCCGAACAGCTTGCCGCCCGGATCCTGTCCGAAGCGGCCGAGGTTCCCAGCGAACGCATCCGCAGCGGCAACATGGACGAGGCCGAGTTCCGCCGCTTCGTCGAGGCCGCCCATGCCTTGCAGAACTGCCCGCTTTACATCGACGACACCCCGGCTTTGCCGATCAACCAGCTTGCCGCGCGCGCCCGCAAGCTGAAGCGGACCCATGGCCTGGACGTGCTGATGGTCGACTATCTTCAGCTTCTGAAGGCCGCGTCCGCCAAGGACAGCCGCGTGAACGAAGTGTCCGAGATCACCCAAGGCCTGAAGGCTGTCGCCAAGGAACTGAACATCCCGGTCATCGCTCTGTCGCAGTTGTCGCGGCAGGTGGAAAACCGCGAAGACAAGCGCCCGCAACTGTCGGATCTGCGCGAATCCGGCTCGATCGAACAGGACGCCGACATCGTGATGTTCGTGTTCCGCGAAGAATATTACAAGGAACGCGAAAAGCCCTCGGACAGCGACCTGGACGCGATGGCCAAGTGGCAGCAGGTGATGGAGCAATGCCACGGCAAGGCCGAGGTGATCCTGGGCAAGCAGCGGCACGGCCCCATCGGCACGGTCGAGCTGTCCTTCGAGGGCCAGTTCACCCGCTTCGGCAACCTGGCGAAGGACCGTCAATCGCAATGGGATTAGCCCGGATGATCGCATGGTGATCTGACTGGGTCGGCGGCCTCTCCCCTGGGGCATTCTCTGTCCGCGGGTTGCACCAGTCTGGCTGGCGCCGGGCCTAGGGAATGAGGGAGAGACTACCTGGAAAGCAACACGGTCATCGGCGCGGATCGGCCGTGAACCAATGCATGTCAGGCCTCCCGGTCCAGAGGCGGCCCGGTCGCGTCGACCTCGTGCACCCGCGTGATATAGGTGGCAAGCAGATGCGCCAGAAGTGCGGGGTCGTCCGCGTTCGTGAATCCGGGAAGAGTGAACCGGATGGCGTCGACAGCGGACCTCCTCCCATTCAGGCTCTCTGCCAACTCCGCCTCAAATGCCTCAATGGACCGGCCGAGCCGATACCAACATGCTGGACTTGCCCAGCTTTAGTGGAGAACGATTAGCGGGACGCGCTATCCTGAAATACGACTTTCTGTACCCAACAATGGGTTGAGCCATGAAAGGATCATAGAATGAAGGCTCGGTTCCGCGAACAGCATCGGCTGAGCCTGGGCAGCTACGGCAGGCCGCGGATGACCGAGGAACTGAACGAGCCGGCCCTGCGGGTCGGAAAGCGCCGGGTAGGCCGTCTGATGCGCCAGAACGGCATCCCAGCAATGCCGGAGGCTTTCTTGCCAATCTGGAACGGTCGCGCCCCGGTCCGCTGACCTGCCGCATCGCCTCGGGCCGGACGGAACGGGGCAGGGAGTTCACGCAGCGGAGTTATCAGAACCGCCTAGGCCGGACGCTGCTTGAGAACTGGACCGTGCACGGCAGCGGCCATGGCTGGTCGGGCGGCCGGCGGCGGGATCGCATACCGACCCCGCCGGTCCCGACGCCTCGCGAGGGATGCTGCGGTTCTTCCTGGCCCGGCGGCGCGGCGGGCAGGGGCCTTAGTCGGCCCCATAGATCGCTTCGGCCGACCCGACCTGCACATCTTCGTTGGCCAGCACGCAACTGCGGCCCGGAGAGATCGCGTCCTCGGTGATGCCAAGCGCGGCGATGTCGGCGGGAATTCCCCGGCCCACCGCCAGCGAAGCCGCCAGCCGGGCCGAGGCCGCGCTGGCCATCACGCCGTTGCCGCCCTGGCCGGCCAGCCAGATGAAGCCCGCGTCCGGCGGGTCGGCGCCGATCACCGGCTCGTGGTCGGGCGCGAAGGTCCGCAAGCCGCCCCATCTGTGGGACAGCCGCGCCACCTTCATCGTGGTGAAGGTCTCGATCCGGTCGATGGCGAGGGCGACCTCCATCTCGTCGGCCTGGGCGTCGCAGGGGGCCGAGGCCGCCATGTCCACGGGCGAGACCATGACCTTGCCCGCCTCGGGCTTGAAATAGAAGGTCTCGGCCACGTCGAAGGTCATCGGCCAGTGATGCAGGTTGCTGCCCGAGGGCGCGTCGAAGGTGACGGCGGTGCGGCGGAAGGGCACCACGTTGCGATAGCCCAGGCCCGCCATCTCGGCCACCTGCTGCACCCATCCACCGGCGGCGTTGACAAGGGTGCCGCCGTGGAATTCGCCCGCCGTGGTGTCGACCCGCCAGCCGTTCGCGTCGCGGTGGATCGCCGTCACGCGCGCGTCCGTCACCACCGCGCCGCCCGCCGCGCGGATGCGGCGCTGATAACCCATCATCAGTTCGTTCGTGTCCACGTCCTTGCAGTCGGGCTCATACATGGCGGTGGCGTATTTGTCGGCCCGCAGCACCTCGCAATAGCGCAGCGCATCGGCGGCGGGCATGAGTTCGACCCTGGCGCCGCGTGCGATCAGGTCGTCATACTGCGCCTGAAGCTGTCCGGTCTCGTGCGCCTGGGCCAGGAACAGCGCGCCCCGGTCGGTGACCAGCGGCAGATCGGTAAAGCCTTCCGGCGGGTTTTCCAGAAAGCCGCGCGTGGCGGTGACAAGGCGGCTCCAAAGCCGGGGGCCGTAGTTCTCGGACATCACGGCGGCCGACCGCCCGGTCGAGTGATAGCCGGTCGCACTTTCCTGTTCCAGCACCGCGACGCTGCCATGGGGCAGCAGTTCGTAAGCTACCGAGATCCCGGCGATCCCGCCGCCGATGACGATGAAATCCGCAGTCCGTGCCATGCCGCTTCTCCTGTTTCCTGTGGCATCGGTTCTAATCCAGCGGGGCCGGATTTTTGTAGCGAACATGACGGCCCGCGCGACGCATGGTGTCGCGGCGGCCAGGCAGGTCGACGGAATCTGTCGCGCCACCTGGGCTAGGGTCTGTGGGGATTCACACTCGGAGGCTGATGTGATTCATAGTCAGGATGGATCGCAATGTTCTGACGGATGCCCAATGGGCGAAGATTGAGCCG
>NZ_UZWE01000059.1 GCF_900631945.1 Paracoccus haematequi | reverse complement strand
GGCGGGGGTGGTGGTCGTCGGGGCGGTAGCGGGCGCTTCCTCGACCGAGATGGCGTCGTCCACGGCTTCAGCGGCGTCGTTAGCCGACTGGGCAGCGGCATCGGCCGCGCTGTCGGCCGCATCGCTGGCGGCAGCGGCCGCGTCCTGCGCGGCGGTACCGGCAGCATCGACCGCATTATCGGCAGCCGATGCGGCGCTGTCGGCCGCGCTCTCGGCAGCGGCGGCAGCGTCTTCGGCCGCTTCCTCGGTCGCGGCGGTCGCATTGTCGACGGCATTTTCCGTCGCGGTGGCGGCACTGTCGGCGGCGGCTTCCGCATCGGCCGCGGCAGCCTCGGCATCGGCCGCAGCGTCGCTGGCAGCGCCGGGGGCGGCGGGCGCGTCGGTCGTGGTCACGGTGGTGGTGTCGCCATCGACGGCCACGGTGTCATCGCCGGTAAAGCGTTGCAGCACGAAATACGCCAGGGCCAGCGCCAGCAGGACGCCGATGATCAGCGGCAGAGGCGAAGAGCGACGTTCGACCGGTTCCACATAGGTCTCGTTGCGGACCAGCGGATCGGCGGGACGAGCGGGATCGGCGGGCCGGGTGCGGTTCGGGTCGTTTGGATCATGGGTCATTGCTGGCCTCCAAATTTCTGTGTTGAGACACCGGTTTCAGTGCCGCCTCCGGTCTGTCCTGCCTGCCGTCCGCTGTCAATTCGACCTGTCGGGCGGTAAGCGAAGCCAGCCGACTTGCGACCCGGCCTTCATGCGACTAACACCTTGGTCCTGATACGGTTCCGCCAGCCGGAGCAGCTTTCTTCATGCCGAGGATGCGATGACCACCAACCCAGGGAAAAATGTGCAATATCTTGCCGATTACCGGCCTTATCCCTTTGTTTTGTCGGCAACCCGGATGCGGTTCGCCCTGGCCGCGACCGACACGCGGGTGCGCACCGAACTGTCGCTGGCACCCCGCGACCCCGAATGGTCCGAGGATCTGGTGCTGGACGGCGGCAAGGCGGTCCGCCTGCTGTCCCTGACCATCGACGGCGAGGCCCCCGATCCCGCCCATGTGACCCGCGACGGCGAAACCCTGACTGTCGCCGCAGCCGCCCTGCCCCGCCATCCTTTCCTGCTGGAAACCGAGGTCGGCATCGACCCCTCGGCCAATACCGCCTTCGAGGGGCTGTATATCTCGAACGGGATGTTCTGCACCCAGTGCGAGGCCGAGGGGTTCCGCCACATCACCTTCTATCCCGACCGCCCGGACGTGATGGCGACGTTCCACGTCACCATCGACAGCGACCTGCCGGTGCTGTTGTCGAACGGCAATCCGGTCGGCCAGTCGCAGGGCCGGGCGGAATGGCACGACCCCTGGCCCAAGCCCAGTTATCTGTTCGCGCTTGTCGCGGGCGATCTGGTGGCGGTCAGCGACAGCTTCGCCACCCGGTCGGGGCGCCAGGTCGCGCTGAACGTCTGGGTCCGTCCGGGCGACCAGGACCGCGCGGGATTTGCGATGGAATCGCTGATCAAGTCGATGAAATGGGACGAGGATGTCTATGGCCGCGAATACGACCTGGATGTCTTCAACATCGTCGCCGTCGATGACTTCAACATGGGGGCCATGGAAAACAAGGGGTTGAACATCTTCAACTCGAAACTGGTTCTGGCCAGCCCGGAAACCGCGACCGATGGCGACTACGAGCGGATCGAGGCCGTGATCGCGCATGAATATTTCCACAACTGGACCGGCAACCGGATCACCTGCCGCGACTGGTTCCAGCTCTGCCTCAAGGAAGGGCTGACGGTCTTCCGCGACCAGCAGTTCACCAGCGACATGCGCTCTGCCGCCGTCAAGCGGATCGAGGATGTCCAGGCCCTGCGCGCCCGCCAATTCCGCGAGGATCAAGGCCCGCTGGCCCATCCCCCACGCCCGGACCGCTATGAGGAGATCAATAACTTCTACACCGCGACCGTCTATGAAAAAGGCGCCGAGGTGATCGGGATGCTGAAACGCCTTGTTGGCGACGACGGTTACCGCCGGGCGCTGGATCTGTATTTCGACCGCCACGACGGTGACGCCGCCACCATCGAGGACTGGCTGAAGGTGTTCGAGGACGCGACTGGCCGCGACCTGGCGCAGTTCAAGCGGTGGTATACCGATGCCGGCACCCCGCGCCTGACCATGACCGAGGATTGGCGGCCCGGCGAGGCGGGCGGCACGCTGACGCTGACCTTCAGCCAGCAGACGCCGCCAACGCCCGGACAGCCGGAAAAACCGTCGCGCGTGGTTCCGGTCGCCGTTGGCCTGATCGGACCCAATGGCGACGAGGTGACTCCGACCCAGGTGCTGGAACTGACCGAAGCCAGCCAGACTTTTGCCTTTGAAGGACTGGGCGCGCGGCCGGTCGTATCGGCCCTGCGCGGCTTTTCCGCCCCGGTGATGCTGTCGCGCGACCTGGACGACGCCACCCGCGCCTTCCTATTGGCCCATGACACCGACCCCTTTGCCCGCTGGGAGTCCGGGCGCGACCTGGCGCTGTCGGCGCTGACCGCCGCCGCGCAGGGACAGGCCACCGGCGGCAATTACGTCCAGGCCATCGGCCGCCTGATCGCCGACGATGCGGCCGATCCCGCCTTCCGCGCCCTGTGCCTGAACCTGCCCGGAGAGGAGGAGATCGCGACCCGCCTGTCCACCGGCGGAATCACGCCGGACCCGGATGCGATCCACGCCGCGCGGGAAAGCCTCGCCCGGCAGATCGCAGAAACCCACCTGGACCTGCTGGCGCGCATCTATCAGGACATGACGGTTGCCGGGCCCTATCGCCCCGATGCCGCCGATACCGCCCGCCGGTCCCTGCGCAATGCGGTGCTGGCGCTGCTGACCCGCATCGACGGCGGCGAACGGGCCGAGGTGCTGTTCGGCGTCGCGGGGAACATGACCGAACGGATGGCCGCCCTGACCGCCCTGCTGCGGCGCGGGCGCGGGCAAGCGGAACTGGCGGCGTTGCATGACCAGTTCGCCGACAACCGGCTGGTCATGGACAAATGGTTCGCGGTGCAGCCGATGGCCGCCCCGCCCGCCCAGGCGGCGCAGATCGCCCGCGACCTGGCCACGCGGCGGGACTTCGACTGGAAGAACCCCAATCGCTTCCGCGCGCTGCTGGGCGGCCTGTCGGCCAATCACGCCGGTTTCCACGCGGCGGACGGGTCGGGCTATGACTTCACCGCCGACTGGTTGCTGCGGATGGATCCGGTCAACCCCCAGATCGCCGCCCGCATGTCCACCGCCTTTGAAACCTGGACCCGCTACGACGCCGGGCGGCGCGCCAAGGCCCTGGCCGCATTGGAACGAATCGCCTCGACCAAGGGTTTGAGCAGGAACACCCGCGAGATGGTGTCGCGGATGATCGCGGCGGGCGCATGATGCGTCTTGCGGCAGGCCCCGCGCCGGGGCAGAAAGGCCGGAATGACTGACCGCCACGCCGATGCCAAGGCCGAGATGCAGGCCCGTCTGGACCCGCTGATCGCCGAGCGGGCGCCTTGGCTTTATTCCGGCAAGCCGCATCACCGGCTGGCGAAATGGGCGATGATGGGCCTGCTGCGCTATCCCACGACGTTGCGCCTAGGCGCCGAGTTCCGCGACCTTCCCACGGCCGAGATCATGCGCCGCATGTCGGATTTGATCGTCCGCGACGTGCGGGTCGAAGGGATGGAGCACATCCCCGCCAGCGGCCCCGCGTTGATCGTCGCGAATCATCCGACCGGGATCGCCGACGGGATCGTCGTCCATGCGTTGATGTCGCATCTGCGCGACGACCTGTTCATCTATGCCAACCACGACATGATCCGGGTGCTGCCGCAGACCGCCGACCTGATCGCCGGGGTCGAATGGCGCTTGGAAAAGCGCAGCCATGCCAAGACCAAGGCGACGATGGACTATACCCGAGAGGCGCTTGCGGCGGGGCGGATCGGGCTGATCTTTCCATCCGGGCGGCTGGCCAAGCGGCACGGGATGACGCTGCATGAACGGCCCTGGATGGCAAGCGCGGCGATGATCGCCCGCAAGTTCGGCGTGCCGGTCATTCCGATGAACATCCGCGCCCGAAATTCGGCGCTGTTCTATCTGCTGGACGCGATCCATCCGACGCTGCGCGACGTGACGCTGTTCAACGAGGTGCTGAACAAGCGCCGCCAGCCCTATCGCATCGCCATCGGCGCGCCCATCGACCCCGCCACCCTGCCCAAGGGAGAGGACGCGATCACCGTCCTGCGCGACCGGGTGCTGGCCCTGCCCGCGCCCGGCCCGGACGCCGCGCGCCTGATGCAGGATCGCGGCAAGGCCCGGCTGGTGCGCGGTACCAAGGGCCTGGCCTGAACATCCGGCCCGCGACCCGCCTTATCTTTTGTGCGGAAATATCCACGGGGGTCCGGGGGCAGTCAGCCCCCGGCCTTCGCCTGGCTGCTCAGATCGCCGCCTTGCGGCTTTCCTCCAGATAAATCTCGCGCAGCCGGGTGGCGACCGGACCCACCTGCCCCGTGCCGACCGCAGCGCCGTCGATTTCCACCACCGGCATCACGAAGGCCGAGGCCGAGGTGATGAACGCCTCGTCCGCCGCCTGCGCTTCGGCGATCGTGAAGCTGCGTTCCTCGACCTGCATCTGCGCCTCGGCGGCGAAGCGCAGCACGGCGGCGCGGGTGATGCCGTGCAGGATGTCGTTCGACAACGCGCGGGTCACGATGGTGCCGTTCTTCACGATATAGGTGTTGTTGCTGGTGCCTTCCGTGACCAGCCCGTCCTCGACCAGCCAGGCATCGTCCACGCCGCGCGCCTTGGCCTCCATCTTGGCCATCGAGGGATACAGAAGCTGCACCGTCTTGATGTCGCGGCGCGCCCAACGCTGATCGGGAATGCTGATGATCTTCCAGCCGGTTTTCGCGGCGGGGGCATCGGCCAGGCCGGGTTTGGACTGGGTGAACATCACCACGGTCGGGCGGGTGCCCGCGGGCGGATAGGCGAAATCGCGGTCGCCCGGATTGCCGCGCGTGACTTGCAGATAGATCATCCCGTCGGTGATCCCGTTCCTTTCGACCAAGGCGCGGAACGCCGCCAGATAGTCGTCGTCGGACAAGGGGTTATCCATCGACAGTTCGTCCAGGGACCGCTTCAGCCGGACCAGGTGGCCGTCGAAATCCAGCAGCTTGCCGTCCAGGACGCTGACGACCTCGTAGACGCCATCGGCCATCAGGAAGCCCCGGTCGAACACCGAAACCGTGGCCTGATCCTCGGGAAGATAGTCGCCATTCACATAGACCGTGCGCGTCATGATGCCCCCAGCGTCGCTTTTTCGTCGCTGCGGTCCTGCGCCCAAAGCTAGGCCGCGTCAAGTCGGCCAAGATGCTGCAACGCAGCCCTTGATGCTGCGGCTGCGAAATATTATTGCTGGACAGGACGCAAATCTTTTCGGAACGGATCCCATGAGCTTTCGCACCCAACCCCTGCCCCCCGCCCGCCTGAACCGCTGCCAGTTGTTCGGCCCCGGTTCGCGGGAAAGCCTTTTCGAGAAGATGGCGAAATCCGCCGCAGACGTGATCAACCTGGATCTGGAGGATTCAGTCGCCCCCGACGACAAGGACCGCGCGCGGGCGAACGTCATCCAGGCCATCGGCGACATCGACTGGGGCGACAAGACGCTGTCGGTGCGCATCAACGGGCTGGACACGCCCTTCTGGTATCGCGACGTGGTGGACCTTCTGGAACAGGCGGGCGAGCGGCTGGACCAGATCATGATCCCCAAGGCCGGGAATGCCGGCGACATCTATGCCGTGGACGCGCTTGCGACGGCGGTGGAACGCGCCAAGGGCCGGACCAAGCCGATCAATTTCGAGGTCATCATCGAAAGCGCGGCGGGCATCTGCCATGTCGAGGAGATCGCGGCGTCCTCGCCCCGGATGCAGGCGATCAGCCTGGGTGCCGCCGATTTCGCGGCCTCGATGGGGATGGCGACCACAGGCATCGGCGGGACGCAGGAAAACTATTATATGATCCGCGAGGGGCAGAAATACTGGCCCGATCCCTGGCACTGGGCGCAGACCGCCATCGTCGCCGCCTGCCGCACGCATGGGCTTCTGCCGGTCGACGGCCCCTTCGGCGATTTCAGCGATTCCGACGGCTTCGTGGCCCAGGCGCGGCGTTCGGCCACCTTGGGCATGGTCGGCAAATGGGCGATCCATCCCAGCCAGGTGGCGCTGGCGAACGAGGTGTTTTCCCCCAGCGAATCCGCCGTGACCGAGGCGCGAGAGATCCTGGCCGCGATGGAAAAGGCCAAGGCCGAAGGCGCGGGGGCGACGGTCTACAAGGGCCGCCTGGTCGACATCGCCTCGATCAAGCAGGCCGAGGTGATCGTGCGCCAAGCGGAACTGATCGCGGGATAAACGCGTCCTGCGGGGGCGTCACGCCCCCGCCTGCCACGCCTTCACCGCATCCATGGGCCACAGCAGCATCAGCACGTTCAGCGCCAGCCCGTCGCGGATCAGCCAGATCGTCAGGATCTCGAACCCGATGACGATGGCGGCGGACAGCCAGACCGGCAGCCAGCGGGCCAGATAGAAGCCCGCGACCATCGCCAGGATGTCGGCGACCGAATTGATCACGCTGTCGCCGTAATAATCCAGCGAGATCGTGACGCTGCGATAGCGTTCGATCACCGCATCCGAATTCTCGACGATCTCCCAGGCGGCCTCGATGACCGTGGCGATCAGCAGCCGCCAGCCAAAGCGCAGCCGCCGCGCCACCAGCCACAGCGCCGCATAGAAGATGATCCCGTGCAGCAGATGCGAGGGCGTGTACCAGTCGCTCAGATGTTGCGAGTTTTCGGAACTGACCGTCTGGCCGTGCCACAGCTTCACATGGCCGCAGTCGCAGATCGGCGCCCGGCCCGCCGCCAGCAAGATCAGCGCCGCCGCGGCAATCACAGCGGCCACGCACCAATAGGGAAAAGCCCTTTTCGTGAACACGTTGCGCTGAATTCCTTACGGTCGCCGCAGCTTCATGAATGCCGCCGACGCGCCCCATCCGGCGAACACCGCGACCGCCAGCGACATCAACCCGTAAAGGAACGGCTGGTCGAAGGCCAGACGGTACAGCCAGCGTTCCAGCCCCACCTTGCGCACGTTGATCGGCGCCACGAACACGTCGATCACCTGCCCGTCGCGCAGCAGGAAGATGCGGGTCTTGTAGGCGCCCTCGACCAGGTTGGCGGGCAAATTGACATCGGCCCGAAACAGCGTCTGGTCGATCAGCGACACGCTGCCCTCGTCCAGGCGGTACAGGCCCTGGTCCTCGCGGATGCGGATCAGGGCCTCGGTGAATGGCACCGCGCTTTCCACCGCGATCTGGCCCGCGAAGGCGCGCATCGCGTGCGACAGCGAAATCCGGTACCGGCTGTCCCATTCGGGCAGCAGGATGTCGTCCAGGGCGGCGGATGTGGCGACGGCATAGAAGCCCGGCGCCGCCCCGATCCGCACGGATTCGGCGTTGACCCAGATCCCCGCCTTGCGTTCCTTGCGCCAGACCGTGACGCCTCGGGACGGGGCCTCGACGGTGACGATCACCTGCAAGGGCGGGCCGGGGGGGATAGGGGTTTCGCGCTTGATCGCGCCATAGATCAGGATGTCGGATCCATCGAAGCTGGCGGTGATCGCCACGCTGTCGCTGGACAGGCCCGCGACCACCGTCTCGGCCGGGGGCGGATCGGCGGTGGGCGTGGCCTCGATCGGCGGCACGGGGGATTGCGCGCTTGCGGTGCAGGCCAGGACCAGCAGCAACAGCCCGGCGATCCGGCCCCGCATCAGCCGATCCCCGGCTGGATGACGTAAAAATCGTCCGGTGTCAGGAACAGGTCAAGCGCCAGCTTGCCGCAGACCGCCAGCACCAGCAGCGCCAGCAGGATCCGCAGTTGCTCGGCCCGCAGCTTTGCGCCCAGCGTGGTGCCGAACTGCGCGCCGACGACGCCGCCGACGATCAGCAGCACCGCCAGCATGATGTCCACGGTGTTATAGCTGACCGCGTGCATCAGGGTGGTGAAGGCCGTGACGAAGGTGATCTGGAACAGCGAGGTGCCGACGACGACCTTGGTCGGCATCCCCAGCAGATAGATCATGGCAGGCACCATGATGAAGCCGCCGCCCACCCCCATGATGGCGGCCAGCACCCCCACGGCCACCCCCACCAGCAGCGGGGGAAAGGCGCTGATATACAGGCCCGAGGCGCGGAACTTGATCTTCAGCGGCCAGCGGTGGACCCAATTGTGCTGGTGCAGCCGCCTGCGATAGCCGGGCGCGTTCGACCGCCGAAGGGCGCGAATGCTTTCCTGCAACATCATCGCACCGATCAGGCCCAGAAAGACGACATAGCAAAGCTGGACGACCAGATCGACCTGGCCCACCCGTTGCAGCAGGGTAAAGACCCAGACCCCCAGCCAGGAACCGACCAGGCCCCCGGCCAGCAGCACCCCGCCCATCCTGAAATCGACGCTCTTGCGTTTCACATGGGCCAGCACGCCCGATACCGACGACGCGACCACCTGGTTCGCGCCGGTCGCCACGGCGATGGCGGGCGGGATGCCGATGAAGAACAGCAGGGGCGTGATCAGGAAACCTCCGCCCACGCCGAACAGGCCGCTCATCAATCCGACGAGACCGCCCAGCCCGATCAGCGTGAAGGCGTTGACCGATACCTCTGCGATGGGAAGATAAATCTGCATGACCCGCGCCGTTTGCGTCGGCGGAAAGGATGCAACGCCCCGGCAGTCCCGTCAAACCGCTTTCGGGCCTTGCCTGTCCTTGAGCGCTTGAAGCGGGCGGGTCGCCCGGCTAAGCAGGAACGACAATGTGAACGGGCGCTGTCGCGGCGCCGCAGGACCGTGCGGACGGACGATGCGCATCTTGATCACCAATGACGACGGCATCAACGCACCGGGCCTGGCGGTGCTGGAGGAGATCGCCGCGACCCTGGCCGGTCCCTCGGGGCAGGTCTGGACGGTGGCCCCCGCCTTCGAACAGTCGGGCGTCGCCCATTGCATCAGCTATGCCCACCCGACCATGGTCGCGCGCCTGGACGAACGCCGCTATGCGACCGAGGGAAGCCCGGCGGACTGCGTGCTGGCCGCTTTGTGCGACATCATGGCGGACGGCCCCCCCGACCTGGTGCTGTCGGGCGTGAACCGGGGCAACAACTCGGGCGAAAACGCGATGTATTCCGGCACCATCGGCGGCGCGATGGAGGCCGCGTTGCAGGGCCTGCCCGCCATCGCCCTGTCACAGTACCTGGGTCCGCAGACGGCCAGCCTGGCCGACCCGTTCGAAAGCGCCCGCCGGCATGGCGCGGCGGTGATCCGGCGCCTTCTTGATTACGGCGACTGGACCTCGGACGCGGATTTCCGGCTGTTCTACAACATCAACTTCCCGCCTGTCCCGGCGGCGGCGGTGCGCGGCGCCCGCGTCGTGCGGCAGGGGCGCAGGCGGGGGACGAATTTCGGCGTCGTGCCCTATACCGCGCCGAACGGCCGGCGCTTCATGTGGGCGGCAGGCGGCGCGCAGGATGCCCCGGCCGCGCCCGAGACCGACGTGGCGGTGAACATGGACGGCTTCATCTCGGTCACGCCGATGCGGGCGGATCTGACCTGCCACGCCTCGCTGCTGGAAATGACCAATCTGTTCGATGACGTCCCCATCGGGGCGGGCGCCCCATGACCGAAGGCCATGACGATCCCGCCGAACGCAAGATGCGGTTCCTGTTCCAGCTGCGCTCTCGCGGGGTGACCGATCCGCGCGTGCTGGCGTCGATGGAAAAGATCGACCGGGGCCTGTTCGTGCGCGGCCAGTTCGCCGACCGCGCGTACGAGGACACGCCCCTGCCCATTCCCTGCGGCCAGACGATCAGCCAGCCCTCGGTCGTGGGTCTGATGACGCAATCGCTGCAACCCGGCCCGCGCGACACCGTGCTGGAGATCGGGACGGGATCGGGCTATCAGGCGGCCATCCTGTCGGGGCTGTGCCGCCGCGTCTATACCGTGGACCGCCACCGACGCCTTGTGACCGAGGCCGAGGCGATCTTCCGCCAGTTGGGCCTGCACAACATCACCGCGCAGGTGGCCGACGGGTCGCGCGGCTTGCCGGACCAGGCCCCCTTTGATCGCATCCTTGTCACCGCCGCCGCCGAGGATCCTCCGGGGCCGCTGTTGGCACAGTTGAAGATCGGCGGTATCATGGTCGTGCCGGTGGGCCAGTCCGACGCGGTCCAGACGCTGATCCGCGTGACGCGGACGGAAACCGGCTATGACTATGACGAATTGCGTCAGGTGCGATTTGTGCCGCTGGTCGAAGGGTTGGGACCGACATGACCCGGATCTGCGGCATGGCAGGTTAAGGACGACGGACATGAGCAGCAGTTTCAGACAGGCCGCCAGCATCGGGGCCGCGGCCTTTCTTTTGGCTTCCTGCGGGGCGACGGGATTTGACCCGGATCTGCGCGGCTGGATGCCGGGGGCGCTGAACACGGCCGATGCCGCCGCCCGCGCCGCCCCGCGCCCGCAGCCCGACGACCGTGGCGTGATCACCTTCCCCACCTATCAGGTCGTCGTCGCGCGCAGCGGCGATACCGTGGGCAGCGTCGCGGCGCGGCTGGGCGTCGATGCCGCGCGGCTGGCCCAGCACAACGCCCTGCCCGCCAACGCCCCGCTGGGCGCCGGGCAGACCCTGGTCCTGTCGCAGCGCGTGGCCGCAGGCGGAGCGGCGGCGGGGCGCGGCGGCATCGTCACCGATCCCTTCGCAGGACAGGCCGCGCGATCCGGGACGACGCCCGCCGCCGCCGCGAAACCGGCGTCCAGCCCGGCCAATCCGGCGCAGCATGTCGTCGCCTCGGGCGAGACGGCCTGGTCCATCGCCCGCAAATACGATGTCAGCGTGCAGGATCTGGCAGCCTGGAACGGGCTGCCGTCGTCCATGTCGCTGCGGGTGGGTCAGCGGCTGATCGTGCCGGTGGCCGGGCAAAAGGCCCCCGATCCGGCGGCCGTCACCACCGCGCCCGGCACCGGCAGCCCGACCCCGCGCCCGCCCTCGGCCGCCGAACCGCTGCCGTCGGAAACAACGGCACCCGCCGCCGCCCCCGGACCCAAGGCGCCCGTGACCGACCTGGGGGCCACTCGGACTGCCGCATCCGCCAGCGGACGGTTCCAGATGCCGGTGTCGGGGTCGATCATCCGGGTCTATGAAAAGGGCCGGAACGACGGCATCGACATTTCCGCTACTGCCGGGATTGCGGTCAAGGCTGCGGGCCGTGGCACGGTCGCGGCGGTTACGAAGGACACCTCGGGCGCGCCCATCGTGGTGGTGCGGCACGATGGGAACCTCATGACGGTCTATACGGGGCTGGACGGATTGGACGTGGCCAAGGGCGACAGCGTCTCGGCAGGCCAGTCCATCGGCAAGGCCGGTCGCGGCGGTTTCGTCCATTTCGAGGTCCGCCAGGGCTTTGACAGCGTGGACCCGGAAAAATACCTGAACTGACCGGATGGAACGCCCCCCAGTCCCGGACGTTTGCCTGCCACACGCAGTCCAACGGAGGATAGGACATGGATCATTCCCAACATCCCCGGCTGTTGCCGGATGAAATGACCGACGCGGTTCTGACCGGCGCCACCGTCTATGGTCCCGGAGACGAGACGGTGGGCACCGTGTCCCATGTGCATGGATCGGGCAGCAGCGCGCAGGTGGTGATCGACGTGGGCGGGTTCCTAGGGATCGGATCGAAGCCGGTGCTGGTTCCCGTGTCCGATCTGGACGTGATGCGGGACGGCGACGGGGTGGTCCACGCCGTCTCGCGGTGGGACAAGGAACACCTGAAGGCCCTGCCCGAACACCGGGATTGACGCAAAGGGCGGCGGTTTTTCCGCCGCCTTTTCAGACGGTGTCCAGATACAGTTCGACCGTCTCCTCGTCGGACAATTCGGCCATGTAGTGCAACTCCTGCCGCTTTGTCATGACGAAATTCTCGATCAGATGGGCCGGAAAGATGCGCCGCATTTCCGGGCACGCATGGAAGGCGTCGATCGCCTCGCCCCAGCTGGCGGGCAGTTGCGCAAGGTTCTGATCATAGGCGTTGCCCCGGAACGGTTCTGGCGCCTCCAGCTTTTCCTGGATGCCGTTCAGCGCTGCGCCCAGGATCGCCGCCACCGTCAGATAGGGATTCACATCGCCGCCCGCCACGCGATGTTCGATCCGCCGCGCCTTCGGCCCCGATGACGGGATTCGGATCGCCGCCGTGCGGTTTTCATAGGCCCAGCCGATCCCGGTCGGCGCATGGGCGTTCGGCACCAGCCGATCATAGCTGTTCTCGTGCGGGGCGAACAGCAGCGTGGAACCTGGCATGGCGCGCAGGCATCCGGCGACCGCGTGGCGAAGTTCCGCCGTGCCCTCGTCGCCGCCATTGTCGAAGATGTTGCGTCCGCTCCGGTCCAAGATCGAGAAATGCATGTGCATCCCGTTCCCCGAAAACGCCTCGTAAGGCTTGGCCATGAAGCTGCCCGCGAAGCCGTATTGGCGCGCGATGCCCTTGACCAGCATCTTGAACAGCCAGCTGTCGTCCGCAGCCTTCAGCGGGTCCGGCTGGTGCATCAGGTTGATTTCGAACTGGCCCGGCCCTGCTTCCGAAATCGCGGTGTCGGCGGGAATGTCCATGCTTTCGCAGGCGTCATACAGCGTGGTGAAGAACTGGTCGAAGGCGTCGAGCGCCCGCAGGCTGAGAACCTCGCCGCCGGTACGGCGCTTGCCGGATCGGGGACTGGGCGGCACGCGCAGGTGACGGCCCGAATCGTCGATCAGGAAGAACTCCAGTTCCGTCGCCACGACCGGAGTCAGCCCCGCGTCGTGATAGCGTTCGACCACGCGGGCCAGCGCCTGCCGGGGATCGCCCTCATAGGGGCGGCCATCGGGGTGGAACATCCACAGCGGCAGCAGCGCGGTCGGCGCGTCCAGCCAGGGCATCGGCAGAAAGCCCCGTTCCGTCGGCAGCAGCAGCCCGTCCGGGTCGCCGATCTCGAATACCAAGGGGCTGTCCTCGACATCCTCGCCCCAGATGTCCAGGTTCAGCACGGAATAGGGAAACTTGGTGCCTTCTTCCAGCAGCTTGCCGGCATAGCGGGCGGGGATGCGCTTGCCGCGCGCGACGCCGTTCAGGTCGGCTGCGGCGACGCGGATGGTCTTGACCTCGGGATGTTCTTTCAGCCAGTCCATAACTTTACCGGATCACTTGCGGACGATAGCGGATGCGCCGGGCGGCACCCGGAAGATGGCGGTTCAGGCGCCGGTTCACGATACCGAACAGCCCGATCAGCGCCAGCGTGCACAGGATGAAATATCCCGCCACGATGGGATAGGCGACGAAGGGGTTGAAGGTCTGGCCCGCGAAATAGCTGGCGTAATACAGGCTGTCGCCGCGCTGCTGGAACGCCGGGAAGCCCGAAAAGAACACCAGCGTCGTGGCGTGGAACAGGAAGATCGCCTCGTTGGTATAGGACGGCCAGGCCAGCCGCAGCATGGTGGGCCACAGCACGCGGCGGAACTTGGTCCAGCCGGTCATGCCGTAAGCCTCGGCCGCCTCGATATCGCCCTTGGGCACCGACATCAGCGCGCCGTGGAAGTTTTGCGCGGAATAAGCGGCCGTGTTCAGCGTCAGCACGATCAGCGCCCCTGCCCAGGCCTTGGCCAGCCAGCTTGTCGCGACGGTCAGGCCGAAGATCTCGACCCCCGCGCGGGGCAGCAGGACCAGGGCCTCGTAGGCCAGGAAGAACTGGATGAACAGGGGACTGCCCCGGAACAGGAAGATGAAGCCGTCGGCCGGCTTGCGCAGCCAGGGATTCGTGCTGGTCTTGGCAAGCGCCAGCCCGGTCGCCAGGAAGAAGCCGAACAGCAGCGCGAAGAAGGCGAAATACAGGTTCCAGATCAGCCCCGACCCGATCAGCGTGACCTGCTGGCACAGCGTGAAATCGCTGCGCGGCAGCAGCCGTTCGCCGATGCCCAGCGACCGCAACCCGTAATCCAGAATGGTCTGCGCGCAGCTCATGGGGCGACCGCCTTGCGCTGCGCCTCGCCCGCCAGGGTGGCCTGGCCTTGGGTCAGCCGCGCCGTCACCCGGCCCAGCACCCGTTCCGATACCCAGGTCATCAGCAGGTAAAAGACCAGCACGACCAGGAAATAGTAAAGCCGCCAGTCGGGATGCGGATAAGCAAACGAGCTGGTCTTGGCACCGCCCAGTTCCCGCGCCCAATAGACGATATCCTCGATCCCCAGCAGGAACAGCAGGGGCGTGGCCTTGATGAGGATCATCCACAGGTTCGACAGGCCAGGCAGCGCATAGGTCCACATCTGCGGGACCAGGATCCGCCGCGTGACCTGGCGGGGCGTCATGCCGTAAGCCTCGGCCGTTTCCAGTTGCGCGCGCGGCACGGCCTGCATGGCGCCATACAGCACATTGGCCGCGAAGGCGCCGAAGACGACCGAGAAGGCGATCACGGCCAGCGTCATTGCATAGATGTCATGGACCCATTCCGGGCTGGTGGACAGGGGCAGCTTGGCCGCCGCGCAGACGACGAAATCATTGCCCTGCCGCACCGGCGCATCGCTGTCGCACAGCGCCTTGTGACGCAGCCATTCCAGGCCCTGATCCAGGGCGATGGGCACGAACAGGAAGAAGATGATGTCGGGCACGCCGCGCACCATCGCGGTATAGATCCGCCCGAACCAGCGGATCGGCGCGATGCGCGACCGCGACGCCATCGCACCGCCGTAACCGAACAGCAGCGCGATGGGCGCGGTGATCGCCAGCAGCAGCAGGACCACCCCGAAGCTGGCATAGAACAGCATATGCGTGCCGGTCGTCAGATAGCACGACAACCACGCAAACCCGTCCAGCACCGAAGGATCGCTGCAATAGGAAAACATCATCCGTCCCGATCGGGGCCGCGGGTCGCCCCGCAGCCCGAGGCATCATTCATAGGTCTGCGCGTCGTCGCCGAAATGCTTCTTGATCAACGTGTTGAGGCTGCCGTCTTCCTTCATCGCGGTGATGGCCGCGTCCAGCTTCTCGCGCAGTTCGGTGTCGGACTGGCGCAGGCCCACGCCGATGCCTTCGTCCAGCTTGACCTGCTCGCCCACGAAGACCAGATCGTTGCTGTCCTCGACAAAGGGGCGCATGACCTCGTGGTCGCCGAAGCCCGCATCGGCCTCGCCGTTGCGGATGGCGGCCAGAACCTGGTCGATGTTCGGGAATTCCAGCATCGTCGCGCCCGTCTCGGCGATATGGGACGCCTGCACGGTGCCGGTCTGCACGGCGATCACCCCGCCCTCCAGGTCGACCCCCTCCTGCAACGCGACATAGGAGGAGGGCGCGGGCGGCAGGTAATCCTGGGTGAAGGCGATCACGGCCTTGCGTTCCTCGTTGATGCTCATCGCCGCCATGATCGTGTCATAGTTCGACGACACGAGGTTGGGGATGATCGAATCCCAGTCGTTCTTGACCCAGGTGCAGGACAGTTCGGCGCGCTTGCACAGCTCGTCGCCCAGCTCGCGCTCGAACCCGGCGACCTCGCCCGCCTCGTTGATGAAGTTGTACGGAGGATAGGCGCCCTCGGTTCCCATGCGGACGGTCGTCTGGGCCAGGCCCATGCCTGCGGTCAGGGCCAGGGCAGTCGCGGCAAGCAGCAGTTTCTTCATTGGTCGTCTCTCCTGTTGGTCGTTTTGTCAGTGCGTCGAGGCGCTGAGGAACTGGCGCAGCCGGTCGGTCCGGGGCGCGCCGAAAAGCTGATCGGGCGGGCCTTCCTCGGCGATCAGGCCCTGGTGCAGGAACACAACATGGTCGCTGACATCGGCGGCCAGGCGCATGTCGTGGGTCACGATGATCATGGTGCGGTGCTCGCCCGCCAGATCCTTGATGACGCGCACGACCTCTTGCTGCAATTCGGGATCAAGCGCGCTTGTCGGTTCGTCGAACAGCAGCGCCTTGGGGTTCATGCACAAGGCGCGAGCGATGGCCGCGCGCTGTTGCTGGCCGCCGGAAAGCTGCGCGGGCCAGGCGCCCGCCTTGTCGCCGATGCCCACCTTGTCCAGCAGGGCGCGGGCGCGGGCCTCGACCTGGGCGCGGTCCTGTCCCAGAACCGTCACCGGGGCCTCCATGACGTTTTGCAGGATCGTCATGTGGGACCACAGGTTGAACTGCTGGAACACCATCGACAGGTTGGTGCGGAACCGCATCACCTGTGCGCGGTCGGCGGGCACGCGGGCCATACCCTGCCCCTTCCACCGCACCGCCTCGCCCTCGAAGCTGATCTCACCGGCCTGGCTGTTTTCCAGCAGGTTGCAGCAGCGCAGCAGCGTGGACTTGCCGGAACCCGACGATCCGATCAGGCTGACGACATGGCCGCGCGGCGCGGTCAGGGATACGCCCTTCAGCACCTCGATCTGGCCATAGGCCTTGTGCAGCCCCTGGATCCGGATCACGGGCGCGGCATCGTTCAGGGCGGTATTGTCGTTCATCATCGGCGCATTGGGCGATAATCCCCGCGCTTTTGCAACGGGGTCTGCAAGGCAACCTGCCGATAAGCGCAGGTTGCCGCAGCGTCAGACGATCTCGACCGCGTATTTCTCGATCACGGTATTGGCCAGCAGGCCCTCGCACATCCGCTCGACCTCGGCTTTGGCGGCGGCGGCGTCGGTCGCGTCCAGGTCCAGTTCGATCAGCTTGCCCTGGCGCACGCCCGAGACGCCCCGATGGCCAAGGCCACCAAGCGCGTGGCGGATCGCCTCGCCCTGCGGGTCAAGGACGCCATCCTTCAGCATGATCGTGACACGGGCTTTCATGGCGTCTTCCTTCAATTGATCGCAGTCGGTTTCAGGCTGGTGGTGTTGGCGGGCATCAGGCCCAGACGGCGTGCGACCTCGGTATAGGCGTCGGTCAGGTTGCCCAGGTCGCGGCGGAACACGTCCTTGTCCAGCTTCTGCCCGGTCTTCATGTCCCACAACCGGCAGCTGTCGGGGCTGATCTCGTCGGCGACGATCAGGCGCATGAAGTCGTTGTCCCAGACCCGGCCGATCTCGATCTTGAAGTCGATCAGCTTGATGCCGACGCCGTAGAACACGCCCGACAGGAAGTCGTTGACGCGCAGGGCCAGCGACACGATGTCGTCCAGATCCTGCTGGGTCGCCCAGCCGAAGGCGATGATGTATTCCTCGGACACCATCGGGTCGCCCAGTTCGTCGTTCTTGAAGCTGTATTCGACGATGGGACGGGGCAGCAGCGTGCCTTCCTCAAGCCCCAGGCGCTTGGAAATGGACCCGGCGGCGAAGTTGCGCACGATCACTTCCAGAGGCACGATTTCCACCTGGCGGATCAGTTGCTCGCGCATGTTGATGCGGCGGATGAAGTGGTTCGGGACGCCGATATTCGTCAGCCCGTTCATGAAGAATTCGGACAGGCGGTTGTTCAGGACGCCCTTGCCTTCGATCACGGCCTTCTTCTGCGCGTTGAAGGCGGTGGCATCGTCCTTGAAATACTGGACCAGGGTGCCGGGTTCGGTGCCTTCGTACAGGATCTTCGCCTTGCCTTCGTAAACTTTCTTCCGGCGCGGTGCCATGGCGGGCGTCCTTTCGCATGTCCTTGTCCCACGGGCCTTACCTTACAAGCGGCCCTGGGGGCAATACGAGAGGCTTGCGCCCGGCGGCAGGCGGGCTAAGATCCCGACCAAGACAACCAGGAGGCCACGATGACCACCTTCGACGACCGCGAGCGCGGTTACGAATCCAAGTTCGCCCACGACGCCAACCTGCGCTTCAAGGCGGACGCGCGCCGCAACCGCCTGCTGGGCGAATGGGCGGCGGGCCTTCTGGGCAAGGAGGGCGACGATGCCCGCGCCTATGCGCTGACCATCGTCACCTCGGATTTCGAGGAACCGGGATACGAGGATGTCTTCCGCAAGCTGGCGGCGGATCTGGAAGGCAAGGCGGGCGAATCGGAAATCCGCACCAAGATGGCCGAACTGATGGAGGTCGCTCGCCGTCAGATTCTGGACGAGACCCAGTAACGGCCTTTCGGCGGCGCTGGATCGGGGGCCTTGCGGCCCCTTTTTCATGCCGCCGCAGCCTCGGCCCGTGGATAGCGCAGGGCCATGGCGACGCCGCGTGACAGGTTCAGGGCGGTCAGGGCTGCCCACAGCCCATGGTTTCCCCAGACCGGCGGCAGCAGCAGGACGGCCGCCAGGAACACCAGGGCCGACCAGATCATCGCCATGCGCATGTCGCGGGTCAGCGTGGCGCCGATGAAGATGCCGTCCAGCATCCAGGCGCCCACCCCGATCAGCGGCGCCGCGCCCAGCCAGGGCAGATAGACCCGCGCCTCGGCCCGGACCTCGGGCGAGGTGGTAAGCAGGTCGATGATCGCGCCGCCGCCGAACCAGAAGGCCAGGGCCAGGGCGAAGGCGCCGCCGATTCCCCAGGCTGATGTCAGCACGGACGCCCGCCGCACCCGGTCGGGCCTGCGCGCGCCCACCGCCTGCCCGACCAGGCTTTCGGCCGCGAAGGCGAAGCCGTCCAGGGCATAGGCGGTGATCGACAGGAATTGCAGCAGCACCTGATTGGCGGCCAGCGTTACGTCCCCCTGCCCCGCGCCCAGGAACACGAAGCTGGTAAAGCTGGCTTGCAGCAGCACCGACCGGATCATGATGTCACTGTTCACCCGCGCCAGCCGCGTCAGCTTGTCCCGCGCGAACAGTCCGGCCGCGGTCAGGCCCTGTGCGACGGCCTTGCGCGTCATCCACAGCCCCAGCATCAGCCCGCACCATTCAGACAGCAGCGTCGCCGCCGCGACCCCCTGTACGCCCCAATGCAGGCCCAGCACGAACCAGATCGACAGGGCCACGTTCAGCCCGTTCTGGATCAGGTTCAGCACCAGAACCGACCGGGCGCGCTCGACCGCGATCAGCCAGCCGGTGACGGCGTAAAGGCCGATGGTCGCGGGCGCCCCCCAGATGCGGATCGCCAGATAATCGCGCGCCAACGCCTTGACCGCGACGGATGTGGGGGCGATCCGAAAGGCCGCGCCAAAGACCGCGCCTTGCAGGAGGATGAAGCCCAGCCCCGCCGCCGCCGCGATGGCAAGCGCCCGCAGCAGATGCGCGCCGCTTTCCGCCCCCTGGCCCGCGCCGTGGCTTTGCGCCACCAGGCCCGAGGTGCCCATGCGCAGGAACCCGAAGATCCAGTAGATACTGGTCAGGATCACGGCGCCGATGGCCACCCCGCCGATCGCCTCGGGCCGGCCAAGCTGGCCGATCACGCCGGTATCGACCAGCCCCAGCAGCGGCACGGTGACGTTCGACAGGACGATCGGCAGCGCGATCGACAGCACCCGCCGGTTGGTCAGCCGGTCCATCCCGCCCGGCTCAGCCCTGCGGCATCAGGAAATGCCCGGTCGCCTGCGCCAGAAGCCGCGAGCGGTTGTCCTGCCAGGCCTCGACCTGCACGGACGCATAGCGCCGCCCGGACCGGACCACCCGCGCGCGCGCATAGGCGTCGCGCGGCAGGCCGCTGCGCAGGTAGTCCACGGTGAAGTCGATGGTCTTGGGCAGGCGCGGCGGGGCGATGGCGACCGCCGCATCGGGAACGGCACGGCCCGATTCCATATCTTCCCACATGGCGGTCCAGGCCAGTTCGATGATCGCGGTCGTCTCCAGGAACGCCGCCGTCACGCCGCCATGAAGCGCGGGCAGCAGCGGGTTGCCGATCAGCTTTTCGTCATAGGGCAGGATCGCGGTCAATTCGTCCCCGCGCCGGTCGAAGCGGATGCCCAGCCAGGCGAGGTAGGGCACCCCCGACACAAGCGCCGACAGCGCCGAATCGCGGCGCGACTTGATCTGGTCCAGCGGTTCGCGGCGGTCCATGGCCATCACCGTTCCACCGTGAAGGCGCCGGTGGCGGCGGCGACGGGCCTATCCTCGTCCTGGTCCAAGGCCACGGCGCGAACGAAGGCCACGGTGCGGGTGATGTGATAGCATTCGGCCCGCGCCGTGATCCGCTGCCCCTTCGTGGCGGACCGCATATAATCGATGCGCAGGTCGATGGTCGCGGTCGACGCCGGCCCTTCGGGATGGGCCATCACGGCCGCCCCGCAGCAGGTGTCCATCAGCGCCGACACCACCCCGCCATGCACGACCCCGCTGCGCGGATCGCCGACCAGATGTTCCGCCCAGGGCATGCTGATGGTCGCCATCCCCGCGCCAAGCGCATCGACCCGCATTCCCAGGGCGCGGGCATGGGGAATCGCCTCGATGAATTGCTGGGCGATCCGCGTCTGGTCCGAATCCGACATGCCTGCATCCCTGTCCATCGCGTTTTCCCCCGCTTGCCGCCTCCACGCTATCCGCGACAGGGGCGCGCACTCAACCCCCGTCCCTTGCGCACAGGCGCGCCAACCGGATAGCCTTCGGCCTGACGATGACGGGAGGGGCCGATGCCGGGCGAGCAGACAGTCAGCTTCAAGGAGATGTGCACGCGCTTCGACGTGACGCCCCGGACGCTGCGCTATTACGAATATATCGAACTGCTGAACCCCCGGAAGGAAGGCCGGTCGCGTTTCTACGGACCGCGAGAGATCGCCCGCATGACCCTGATCCTGCGGGGAAGGCGGTTCGGATTCTCGCTGGAGGATATCCGGCAATGGCTGCTGATCTATGAACAAAAGGGATCGCGCGAACAGTATCAGGTCTGGCTGGATCTGGCGGACCGGCAGCTTACGGTCTTGGATGAACAGATCGCCGACCTGACGGCCGCGCGCGCCGATCTGAAGGCCCTGCGCGAAACCGCGGCGCGGGAATTGTCCGATATGGCTTGACCATACGTCAGGTATCGCCTTGACTTCGCCTGTGACGCGGCGTCTCGCTTACGTTCGCGTCAACTTGCCCCTATATCTGTGGTCAAGGACGGCAGACGGTGAACGAGGAGGAACCGCGATCCATGTCCGACGAGCTGATGACGATTCGCCAGATGTGCGATGCGTTCGATGTCACCCCCCGCACGCTGCGTTTCTATGAGGCGCGCGAGCTGATCTTTCCCGAACGTCGCGGGCAGCATCGCCTGTACGACCGCCGGGACCGGGCGCGGCTGACATTGATCCTGCGCGGCAAGCGGTTCGGCTTCAGCCTCGAGGAAATCCGCCAGTTGCTTGAACTGTACGAGCCGGGCGGGACGAACAAGGCGCAGATCGCCGCGACCATCACGGTCGGGCGCCAACGCCTTGCCGACATGGAACGCCAATATGCTGAACTGAGCGAGGCGATTGTCGATCTCAAGTCCCAGCTTTCCGACGCAGAAACCCGACTTGCCGCCGCGTCCAACGACACGACCACAGGGTAATGCCATGACGATCTATATCCCGCCTGTCCGCGACATGCAGTTCGCGCTGCATGACGTGCTGAAGCTGTCGCAATCCGGCCTGCCGGGGCACGATGACCTGGACCGCGACTTCACCGAAGCCGTGCTGGACGCGGCGGGCAAGCTGGCGGCCGAGGTTCTGGCGCCGCTGAACGCGGTGGGCGACCGGCAGGGATGCCGGCTGGAAAACGGCGTGGTGCGCACGCCCGACGGATTCGACCAGGCCTTCCAGGCGATGAAAGAGGGCGGCTGGACCGCGCTCGACTGCGACCCGGACTATGGCGGGCAGGGAATGCCCTATGTGCTGGGCGTGGCCACGGGCGAGATGTTCGTGTCGGCGAACATGGCCTTCAACATGTATCAGGGCCTGACCCACGGCGCCTATTCGGCTATCCATGCCCACGGCACGAACGAACAGAAGGCGATGTATCTGCCGAAGATGGTCAGCTGCGACTGGACCGGCACCATGAACCTGACCGAACCGCATTGCGGCACCGATCTGGGGATGCTGCGCACCAGGGCCGAACCGCAGGAAGACGGCAGCTATCTGATCACCGGGACCAAGATCTTCATCTCGGCCGGCGATCACGACCTGGCTGAAAACGTCATCCACCTGGTCCTGGCCAAGGCCCCCGGCGGCGGCGAGGGCACCAGGGGCATCAGCCTGTTCATCGTGCCGAAATTCCTGGTGAACGCGGACGGCAGCCTTGGCGAACGCAACGGCGTAACGGTCGGCGCGCTGGAAGAAAAGATGGGCATCCACGGCAACGCCACCTGCGTGATGAACTATGACGGCGCGAAGGGCTGGTTGCTGGGCGACCTGCACAAGGGAATGCGGGCCATGTTCACGATGATGAACGAGGCGCGCGTGGGTGTCGGCCTGCAAGGCTATGCCTGCGCGGTGCCCGCCTATCAGAACGCGGTGGCCTATGCGAAGGACCGCTTGCAGGGCCGCGCCGTAACGGGGGCCGCGAACCCCTCGGGCCCCGCCGATCCGCTGATCGTCCACCCTGACATCCGCCGCAGCCTGATGGATCAGAAGTCGTTCCTGGAAGGCGCGCGGATGCTGGCGCTGTGGGGCGCGCACCTGATCGACAAGGGCCACAGTGGCGACGCGGATGCCGAGGGGCTGGTGTCGCTGCTGACGCCCGTCATCAAGGGCTTCCTGACCGACAAGGGGTTCGAAACCGCGGTGCTGGCGCAGCAGGTCTATGGCGGCCACGGCTATATCGAGGAACAGGGCATGTCCCAGTTCGTTCGCGACGCCCGGATCACGATGATCTATGAAGGCGCGAACGGCGTGCAGGCGCTGGACCTGGTGGGCCGCAAGCTGGCCCAGGACGGCGGCAAGCATGTCATGGCCTTCTTCGAACTGGTCAAGGGCTTCTGCAAGGACAATGCCGAAAGCGCCATCGCCGCCGACTTCGTCGCCCCCCTGAAAGCCGCGTCCAAGGATCTGCAGACCGCCGCGATGTTCTTCATGGAACGCGGCATGAAGAACCCCAACGACGCGCTGTCGGGCAGCTATGACTTCATGCACCTTTTCGGCCATGTCGCGCTGGGCTTCATGTGGGCGCAAATGGCGGCCGCCGCGCAGGCGGCGCTGGACGCGGGGACGGGTGACGCGGCGTTCCTGAAGACCAAGCTGGCCACCGGGGTCTATTATATGAAACGGCAGTTGCCGATGACCGCGACGCATCTGGCGCGCATCCAGTCCGGGGCCGCGCCGGTGATGGAGCTTGAGGCAGAGGCGTTCTGACGGGTTCGCGTGTGGCGGGGTCGGTATGGGTATTTGTGCAAAGAAGAAGCACAAGCAGGTGCGTCCCGGCCCCTCCTGCCTTCCGACAGGTATGGCATGTCTCAGCCAGGAACCGGGACGGCTTCTCCTTTGGCGGTCATCGGCTCCCCAGCCTGTACCGCGCCGACCGGGATAGGATGAAAAGCTTGAGGAAGACTTAACGGCTCTTCTTCTTTGCAGGAAATACCCCGCGGGGGTCCGGGGGCGCGAAGCCCCCGGCGGTGAAAGGAACAGGATGACCGCGCAACTCTGGTGCTTTGGCGAATCGGGCAATGCTTACAAGCCGGCGCTGACCATGGAACTGGCCGGTTACGACTGGTCGCCGGTCTTTGTCGATTTCTTCAACGGAGAGGCCCGCAGCCCCGCCTTTCGCGCAATAAACGCCATGGGCGAGGTGCCGGTCTTCCGCGAAGGCGACCTGACCCTGACGCAATCGGCGGTGATCCAGATGCATATCGCCGAACGGACCGGAAAATTCCTGGGCGCCGACCGCAATGAAACGCTCCGCTGGCTGATGTTCGACAATCACAGGCTGTCGGGTCAGGCGGGCCCGGCGCGGTTCCTGCTGAACTTCGTGCCCCAGGCGAAGCGCCCGGCAGGCGCGGCGGAATATCTGCAAGGGCGGCTGAAGGCCTCCTACAAGGTGCTGGACGACCACCTCGCCTCGCGGAACTGGATTGCCGATACCGCCCCCACGATCGCCGATTTCGCCTGCTGCGGGTACCTGTTCTATCCCGAGCCCTTCGGCTTCGACCGTCGGGACTGGCCCCATATCGACCGCTGGCTGAACGCGATCAGCGCCCTGCCCGGCTGGAAACACCCCTATGACCTGATGCCCGGCAATCCTGCCGACCGGGCGCCGAAGGAGGACACATGACCGACGCCTATATCTATGACGCCGCCCGTACCCCGCGCGGCAAAGGCCGCCCCGATGGCAGCCTGCACGAAGTCACGTCTCTGGCGCTGTCCGCCCGTCTGCTGAACGCCGTCAAGGAACGCAACAACCTGGAAGGCCATGCGGTCGAGGACGTGATCTGGGGCAATGTCACCCAGGTCAAGGAACAGGGCGGTTGCCTGGCGCGCAGCGCCGTGCTGGCCTCGGATCTGGACGAACGCATTCCCGGCCTGTCGATCAACCGCTTCTGCGCCAGCGGCATGGAGGCCGTGAACCTGGCCGCCAACCAGATCAGGGGCGGCGCGGGCAGCGCCTATATCGCCGGCGGGGTCGAGATGATGGGCCGCGTCGCGATGGGCAGCGACGGGGCCGCCATCGCGGTCGATCCCAGCCTGGCGATGAAAACCTATTTCGTGCCGCAGGGGATCAGCGCCGACATCATCGCCACCGAATACGGCTTCTCGCGCGAGGAGGCCGATAAGCTGGCCGTCGAAAGCCAGCGCCGCGCCGCCATGGCCTGGGACGAAGGGCGCTTCGCCAAATCCATCGTGCCGGTCAAGGACCAGAACGGGCTGACCATCCTGGACCGGGACGAATACATGCGCCCCGGCACGACCATGGAGGATCTGGCCAAGCTGAAGCCCGCCTTCAAGGACATGGGCGAGACGATGCCCGGATTCGACAAGGTGGCGATGCTGAAATACCCGCATCTGGACCGGATCGACCACATCCACCACGCCGGGAACAGTTCGGGCATCGTGGATGGCGCGGCGGCCGTGCTGATCGGAAACGCAGAGTTCGGCAAGGCCCATGGCCTGAAGCCCCGCGCCCGGATCCGCGCCACGGCGAAGATCGGCACCGATCCGACCATCATGCTGACCGGCCCGGTTCCCGTAACCGAGAAAATCCTGGCCGACAGCGGCATGTCCATCAGCGACATCGACCTGTTCGAAGTGAACGAGGCCTTTGCCGCCGTGGTCCTGCGCTTCATGCAGGCCTTCCAGGTCGATCCCGGCAACGTGAACGTCAACGGCGGCGCAATGGCGCTTGGCCATCCGTTGGGCGCAACCGGCGCGATCATCATCGGCACGCTGCTGGACGAGTTGGAGCGCCAGGACAAGGAAATCGGCCTTGCCACGCTGTGCATCGCATCCGGCATGGGCGCCGCCACCATCATCGAGCGGGTGTGATGCGAAAGCTTGATCTAACCGCGGTGCCGGTCAAGACCGGCTCGATCTATCCCGCGCCCTACGCGGCGATGATGGCGGGGCGGTCCAGCCTGCGCCTGGGCCAGGCGGCGGGGCTGACTCAGTTCGGCGTGAACCTGGTGACGCTGGAACCCGGCGCCCTGTCCTCGCTGCGCCACTGGCACCGGGCCGAGGACGAGTTCGTCATGGTGACCGAGGGCGAATGCGTCATGATCACCGAAGACGGCGAGGAGATCATGCGTCCCGGCGACTGCGTGGGATTTCCCGCCAACACCCCTGACGGGCATCACTTCGTCAACCGCAGCACCGCCCCGGCCCGCTTTCTGGTGATCGGCAGCAAGGCGGCCGAGGAAGTGGCGACCTATTCCGATGTCGATCTGGTGCTGACCCTGAAGGACGGGGTTGCGACCTATACCCACAAGGACGGGCGGCCCTATGCCCCCGAGGGAGAGAACGAATGACCGATTTCACCATGCAGAAGGACGCCGACGGCGTGGCCGTCATCACCTGGGACGTGCCCGGCAAGTCGATGAACGTGCTTTCTCTGGACGGCGCCGCCGAACTGAACGCGCTGATCGACGACGCCCTGGCAGATGATGCGGTGAAGGGCATCGTCATCACCAGCGGCAAGAAGGACTTCGCCGCCGGAATGGACCTGAACGTCATCGCGGGGATGAAGCAGGGTGGCGCGCAGAAGGTCTTTGACGGGATCATGTCGCTGCACCACGTCTTGCGCAAGATCGAGCGCGCGGGCATGGACCCCAAGACCCTGAAGGGCGGCAAGCCCATCGCCACCGCCCTGCCCGGCACCGCGCTTGGCATCGGGCTGGAACTGCCGCTGGCCACCCATCGCATCTTTGCCGCCGACAATCCCAAGGCCAAGATCGGCCTGCCGGAAATCATGGTCGGCATCTTCCCCGGCGGCGGCGGCACGATCCGCCTGACCCGCAAACTGGGCGCAATGGCGGCGGCGCCGTTCCTGCTGGAAGGCAAGCTGTCCGATCCGAAGAAGGCCAAGGCCGCTGGCCTGATCGATGACGTGGTCGAGGATCCCGTCGCGGCTGCCCGCGACTGGGTGCTGAACGCCAAGGACGCCGATCTGGTCAAGCCCTGGGATCAGAAGGGCTACAAGATGCCGGGCGGAGAGCCTTACCATCCGGCGGGGTTCATGACCTTCGTGGGCGCATCCGCCATGGTGAACGGCAAGACGATGGGCGTCTATCCCGCCGCCAGGGCGCTGCTGTCCGCCGTCTATGAAGGCGCGCAGGTTCCCTTCGACACGGCGCTGAAAATCGAGGCGCGGTGGTTCACGAATGTGCTGATGAACCCGTCCTCGACCGCGATGATCCGCAGCCTGTTCATCAACAAGGAGGCGCTGGAAAAAGGCGCCAACCGCCCCGAGGCGCCGGACCAGTCGGTCAGGAAGGTCGGCATCCTGGGCGCGGGCATGATGGGCGCGGGCATCGCCTATGTCAGCGCGATGGCGGGGATTGAGGTGGTGCTGATCGACGCGAAACAGGACAGCGCCGACCGTGGCAAGGCGCATTCCGCCGACCTGCTGGACAAGGCCATCAGCCGCCGGAAGGCGACCGAGGACAAGAAGGCCGAGGTGCTGGCCCGCATCACCGCCACCACCGACTACGCCGCGCTTGAGGGCTGCGACCTGATCGTGGAAGCCGTCTTCGAAGATCCCGCCATCAAGGCCGATGTGACGAAACGCGCCGAGGCCGTGATCCCCCCGGACGCGATCTTCGCCACCAACACCTCGACCCTGCCGATCAGCGATCTGGCGAAAGCCAGCGGGCGGCCCGATCAGTTCATCGGCATCCATTTCTTCAGCCCGGTGGACAAGATGGCCCTGGTCGAGATCATCAAGGGCCGCCAGACCGGCCCGCGCGCCGTCGCCAAGGCGCTGGATTTCGTGCGCCAGATCCGCAAGACGCCCATCGTCGTCAACGATGCGCGCTTCTTCTATGCCAACCGCTGCATCATCCCCTATATCAACGAGGGGATTCGCATGGTGGCCGAAGGGGTCAACCCCGTGCTGGTCGAAAACGCCGCCAAGCTGATGGGGATGCCGCTGGGTCCGCTGCAACTGGTCGACGAGACCAGCATCGACCTGGGCGTGAAGATCGCCAAGGCCACCCGCGCCGCGATGGGCGACGCCTATCCCGACGGCGCCGTGGACGAGGTGTTGTTCTGGATGGCCGACCAGGGTCGTCTGGGCCGCAAGGCCAAGGCGGGCTTCTATGCCTATGACGATGCGGGCAAGCGGCAGGGCTTGTGGGACGGCCTGGCGGCACGCTATCCGCAGTCGGACGATCAACCGGATCTGCACGATGTCCAGCACCGCCTGATGTTGGTGCAGGCTCTGGAGGCCGTGCGCGCCTTCGAGGACGGCGTGCTGGAGGACATTCGCGAGGGCGATGTGGGTGCGATCCTGGGCTGGGGCTTCGCGCCTTGGTCGGGTGGCCCGTTCAGCTGGCTGGACATGTTGGGCTCGGCCCGCGCGGTGCAGATTTGCGACCGGCTGGCGGCGGACCACGGCGACCGCTTCGCGGCGCCCAGGCTGCTGCGCGACATGGCCGACAGCGGCCAGGGCTTCTATGACCGCTATGGCAGTGGCGCGAAGGCCGCCTGAATGGCGCATGGCGGGCTGGAGGTCTTTTATGACGGCGACTGCCCGCTGTGCCGGAACTATGCGCAGATGCTGCGGCTGCGCGACGCCGTCGGTCCGGTGGACCTGATCGACGCGCGCGGCGACGATCCCCGCCTGGCGGACCTGCGCCGGGCGGGCTGCGACCTGAACACCGGGATGGTGGTCCGGCGCGAGGGCCGGATCTGGCATGGCGGTGAGGCGGTGTGGATGCTGTCGCGGCTGGCGGGACGCGGACCAATGGCCTGGCTGCTGCGCGACCGGCGGCGGGCGGCGGCGGTCTATCCGCTGTTGCGGGCCGGGCGCGGCCTGCTGCTGCGGCTGTTGGGGCGAGGGCCCATCGAATAGGGAAGGCGCCCCGGCCGGTCAGCCGGGCGCGCCTGATCCTGCCCCATGTTTTTTGTTCAGTCGTCGTCGTCATCATCGCGCCACCGGCCGCGGCGGTCGTCATCATCATCATCATCATCATCATCATCGTCGTCGTGATGGTCATGATAATGGTGGCCGTGACCCTCCGGCAGGCCGTAGAACCAGCGGCGGCCGTCGTCCCAGCCCCAGATCGACCACTGAAGCTGCGGGGTGGCGAAGCCCCGCAGCGGGCGGCGGAAATCGTCATCGTCATCGGCAAGGGCGATGCCCGGCATCACAAGGCTGGCGGCTGTCGCAAGGGCGATCAGAAAGCGGTGTCGTGTCATGGCTGCGGTCCTTTCATCCGGCGCAGGCCGTCCTGCCTGCGGGATGATGACGGACCAGCCACGGGTTTATTCCCGCGCGGCCAAAAAATCCGCTGCGCCTACAGCGCCATGTCGTCGCGATGGACCAGGGCGGCGCGGCCGGTATAGCCCAGGATCGCCTCGATCCGGTCGGAACGGTGGCCCGCGATGCGCCGCGCCTCGTCGGCGGTATAGCGGACCAGCCCGGTCGCCAGCGTCTCGCCCGAGGGGCCGGTAATCGCCACCGGATCGCCGCGCCCGAATTCGCCCACCACCGTGCGGACCCCGGCAGGCAGCAGAGACTTGCCCTGCCCCAACGCAAGGGCGGCGCCCTGGTCCACGACAAGCGCCCCCTTGGGCTTCATCGCCGCGATCCAGCGTTTGCGGGCAAGCTGCGGATCGCTTTCCGGCAGGAACCAGCTGCACCGCGCGCCATGCGCCACCGCCGACAGGGGGCGCATCACCGACCCCTCGGCGATCGCCATGGCGCAGCCCCCGGCGATCGCGGTGCGCGCGGCCATCAGCTTGGTCTTCATGCCCCCCTTGGACAGGCCCGAAACAGGATCGCCGCCCATCGCCTCGATCTCGGGCGTCAGGTGTTCGATCACCGGCAGGTGCAGGGCGGTCGGGTCGGTCTTGGGATTCGCGGTGTAAAGCCCGTCCACGTCCGACAGCAGCAGCAACTGGTCGGCCCCGCAGGTCACGGCGATCTGCGCGGCCAGCCGGTCGTTGTCGCCATAGCGGATCTCGTCCGTGGCGATGGTGTCGTTTTCGTTGACGATGGGCACCACGCCCAGCGACAGCAGCGTCTGCATGGTCGCCCGGCTGTTGAGATAACGGCGGCGGTCGGCGCTGTCCTCAAGCGTCAGCAGCACCTGGGCGGTGGTCACGCCATGCGGGGCCAAGGCTTCCTCATAGGCGCGCGCCAGCCGGATCTGGCCCACGGCGGCGGCGGCCTGCGCCTGTTCCAGCGGCAGCGCGCCCAGCGGCAGGCCCAGGACGCGGCGGCCAAGCGCGATGGAGCCAGAGGAAACCAGCACCACGTCGCAGCCGCGCCGCCGCCAGTCGGCCACGTCGTCGCACAAGGCCCGCAGCCAGTCGCCGCGCAGCCCCTGGTCGTCCACCAGCAACGCTGAGCCGATCTTGATGACAAGGCGGCGCGCGGCGGTCAGGGCCGGGCTTAAGGCTGCCATGGCGCCTCGGGCTCGTCCTTGGTGGCGCGCCGGGACGGCTCGATCTGCGTCCACAGGGCACGCAGCACCTCGGTCACGCCCAGCTTGGCGACGCCGGACATCAGGAACACCGGCCCGCCGATCTCGGCTTCCAAGGCGGCCTTGCGTTCGGCGATGGTCTCGTCATCCAGCGCGTCGATCTTGTTCAGGGCGGTCACGCGCGGTTTGTCCATCAGGATCGGCGAATAGGCCTCAAGCTCGGTCAGGATGGTGCGGGCGTCGACCGCTACGTCCTCGGACGTGCCGTCGACCAGATGCAGCAGCACGCGCGAGCGTTCGACATGGCCCAGGAACTGGTCGCCCAGTCCCCTGCCCTCGCTGGCGCCCTCGATCAGGCCGGGAATATCGGCCATCACGAATTCATGGCCGTCGATGCCGACCACGCCCAGGTTCGGGTGCAGCGTGGTGAAGGGATAATCCGCGATCTTGGGCCGGGCGTTCGACACCGCCGCCAGGAAGGTGGACTTGCCTGCGTTCGGCAAACCCACCAGCCCGGCATCCGCGATCAGCTTCAGCCGCAGCCAGATCGTGCGCTCCACCCCCGGCTGGCCCGGATTGGCGTTGCGCGGGCTGCGGTTGGTCGAGGTCTTGAAATGCAGGTTCCCCCAGCCGCCGTTGCCGCCCCTGGCCAGCAGCACCCGCTGGCCGGGTTCGGTCAGGTCGGCGATGACGGTCTCTTCGTCCTCGTCCAGGATCTCGGTGCCCACGGGCACTTTCAGCGTGATGTCCTCGCCCGACTTGCCGGTCATCTGGCTGCCCATGCCATGCTGGCCGGACTTGGCGAAGAAATGCTGCTGATAGCGGAAGTCGATCAGCGTGTTCAGCCCCTCGACCGCCTCGGCCCAGACATCGCCGCCATTGCCGCCGTCGCCGCCGTCGGGGCCGCCGTATTCGATGAACTTCTCGCGCCGGAAGGACACGCAGCCCGCGCCGCCCCCGCCCGAGCGGATATAGACTTTGGCGAGGTCGAGAAATTTCATGGCGCAGGCTCCTTTGCGGTCATGCGATACGCGCGTGGCCGCCGCCGTGCAAGTGTTCCGGCGGTTGCCGGGATTTCGCTTGATTAACCTATCGCAATCCACACACTCGCGCACACGGGAATGTGACCCGAATCTTTTTAAGGAGTGCATGATGTCCAGCAAGGCCCTGGCCGAATTCATCGGTACATTCATCCTGGTTTTCTTCGGCGTCGGCTCGGCGGTGTTGATGGGCGCGCATATCGGCTTTCACGGCATCGCCATGGCCTTCGGCCTGTCCATCGTCGCCGCCGCATATGGTCTGGGCGCGATCTCGGGCGCGCAGCTGAACCCGGCGGTGTCGCTGGGCTTCCTGACCTCGGGGCGGATGGGAATGGGGGATTTCATCGCCTATTGCATCGCGCAGGTTCTGGGCGCGGTCGCGGCGGCTGCGGTGATCTATGTCATCGCCTCGGGCAAGGCGGATTATGCCATCGCCCAGAACGGGCTGGGCCAGAACGGCTGGGGCGCGGGCTATAACGGCGGCTACAGCCTGACCGCCGCGCTGGTGTTCGAATTCGTGGCGACCTTCCTGTTCGTGACGGTGATCCTGGGCGCGACCCAGACCGACGCGCCCGCCGGTTTCGCGGGGCTGGCCATCGGCCTGACGCTGACGGGCATCCATCTGGTCGGCATCGACGTGACCGGCACCTCGGTCAACCCGGCGCGGTCCATCGGGCCTGCGGTCTTCGTGGGCGGGCAGGCGCTGTCGCAGCTGTGGTTGTTCATCCTGGCGCCGCTGGCCGGAGGCGCGGTGGCGGGCGCGCTGCACGGGGCGGGCATCACCCGGTCGCCGCACGTCAAGCCGCGCGGCTGACGCGCAGCCCTTTTTCCAAACCCCTCCTGCCCCTAGATGAAGAGGGACAGGAGGCCCGGATGATCCCTTTCGACAACAGCTATGCCCGACTGCCGCAGGGCTTCTTTGCCCGCGTGGCGCCGACACCCGTGGCCGCCCCCCGGCTGCTGGCGCTGAACGAACCCCTGGCTGATCGACTGGGCTTGGACAGCAACTGGCTGGCCGGACCCGAGGGGCTGGCGATGCTGGCCGGCAACGCGGTTCCCGACGGTGCGGAACCGATCGCCCAGGCCTATGCAGGCCACCAGTTCGGCGGCTTCGTGCCGCAGCTTGGCGACGGCCGCGCCGTCCTGCTGGGCGAGGTGGTGGCCCCGGACGGCGCGCGCTTCGACATCCAGTTGAAGGGCAGCGGGCCGACGCCCTTTTCCCGGCGCGGCGACGGGCGGGCTTGGATGGGGCCGGTGCTGCGCGAATACATCGTCAGCGAATTCATGCACGCGATGGGCGTGCCCACCACCCGCGCCCTGGCCGCCGTCGCGACCGGCGAAACGGTCTGGCGCGAAAGCGCCCTGCCCGGCGCCGTGCTGACCCGCGTGGCAGCAAGCCATATCCGTGTCGGCACCTTCCAGTTCTTCGCCGTCCGCGACAAGACCGACGCGCTTGCCGCCCTGACAGATCACGTCATCGCCCGTCATTACCCCACCGCCAACGGCCCGCTGTCGCTGCTGGATCATGTCGTGGCCCGGCAGGCGGAAACCATCGCGCATTGGATGGCCCTGGGCTTCATCCATGGCGTGATGAACACAGACAACATGGCCATCTCGGGCGAGACCATCGATTATGGCCCCTGCGCCTTCATGGATGCCTATCATCCCGACACGGTGTTTTCTTCGATCGACCGGGCGGGCCGCTATGCCTGGGCGCAGCAGCCGCAGATCGCGGTCTGGAACCTGGCGCAGCTTGCCACCTGCCTGATCCCGCTGATGGGCGAACGCGACGCCGCCATCGACGCCGCGACGAAATCCGTCCACAGTTTCGCACCGCTTTATCAGGCCGCATGGCGCCGCCGCTTCGGCGAGAAGCTGGGCCTGACCGAGGCCGCCGATGCGCAGCCCCTGGCCGAACGCCTGCTGACCCTGATGGCGCAGCAGCGCGCCGATTTCACCCGTGTGTTCGCGGGCCTGGCGGACGGCGCGGCGCGGGACGAATTCACCGACCGCGCCCCCTTCGATGCCTGGGCCGCCGACTGGCAGGCCCGGAACCCCGATCCCGCCCTGATGCGCCATGCGAACCCCCTGCGCATTCCGCGCAACCACCGGATCGAGGAGGCCATCGCCGCCGCCGTGGCGGGCAATCTGGATCCGTTCCGGCGGCTGTTCGACGCGGCGACGCATCCGCGCGAGGGGCGGCCCGGCTGGGAAGACCTGGCGGCGGCGCCCCGCAGCGAACAGATCGTGCATCAGACCTTCTGCGGCACCTGACCTGCCCCTTGCAACGACCCGGACCGTGACTATCCTGCGGCCAGCACGAAAGGCGGCATGTCCTTGTTGAGATTGGCAAGTTACAACCTGCACAAATGCCGTGGCCTGACCGGCCCGCATGCGCCGGAACGCAACCTTGCCGTCATCTCGGCCCTGCAACCTGACATCATCGCGTTGCAAGAGGTCGATTTCCGCCTGGGCGCGCGACCCGAGGCGCTGCCGCGCCGCCTGATCCAGAAAACCACCGGACTGGTTCCGGCCAATATGACGACGACCGGCGAAAACTCGTTGGGATGGCACGGCCAGACGATCCTGATGCGCCCGGATCTGGCCGAACAGGCCATCCTGCGCCGCCTGCCCCTGCCGGGGCTGGAGCCGCGCGGCGCGGTCGTGCTGCGCCTGCCGAAACTGACGGTGATCGGCGTCCACCTGGGCCTCGCGCGGTCGTCCCGCCGGGCGCAACTGGCGCGGATCACCGCGCAGGCGGCGCGGATCGCCGACGACAATATCGTGCTGATGGGCGATTTCAACGAATGGCACGACAGCCGGGGGCTGGAATCCCTGGCGGGGTTCCGCGTCATCGCCCCCGGCCCGTCCTATCCCGCGCCCCTGCCCCGGTTCCGCTTCGACCGGATCGCCATGTCGCATCACCTGACCCTGCTGGATCAGGGGGTCTTCACCGGGGCGCAGGCGCGCGACGCCTCGGACCATCTGCCGATCTGGGCCGAGATCGAGCAGCCGTGAATTTGCGGCTTTCGGCCTGCCCCTGCGGCAGCTATGAAGGCGCCGACACCAAACACCCCGAGGGACAATCATGACCGCCATCATCGACATCTATGCGCGTGAAATCCTGGACAGCCGCGGCAATCCGACCGTCGAGGTCGATGTGACGCTGGAAGACGGCACGATGGGCCGGGCGGCGGTGCCCTCGGGCGCGTCCACCGGCGCGCATGAGGCGGTCGAAAAGCGCGACGGCGACAAGGCCCGCTATCTGGGCAAGGGCGTTCTGGAAGCCGTGGCCGCCGTGAACGGCGAGATCGCCGAGAACCTGATCGGCGAGGATGCGACCGAACAGCGCGCCATCGACGCGATGATGATCGAGTTGGACGGCACCCCGAACAAGGGCCGGCTGGGCGCCAACGCGATCCTGGGCGTGTCGCTGGCCGTGGCCAAGGCGGCGGCGGATGCCTGCCAGCAGCCGCTGTATCGTTACGTGGGCGGGACGGCGGCGCGCATCCTGCCGGTGCCGATGATGAACATCATCAATGGCGGCGAACATGCCGACAACCCCATCGACATCCAGGAATTCATGATCATGCCGGTTTCTGCGGAGAACATCCGCGACGCCGTGCGCATGGGGTCCGAGGTGTTCCACACGCTGAAGAAGGAACTGTCGGCGGCGGGCCTGGCGACCGGCGTCGGCGACGAGGGCGGCTTCGCGCCGAACCTGTCCTCGACCCGCGACGCGCTGGATTTCATTCTGAAGGCGGTCGAGAAGGCGGGCTACAAGCCCGGCGACGACATCATGCTGGCGTTGGATTGCGCGTCGACCGAATATTTCAAGAACGGCAAGTATGAGATGAAGGGCGAGGGCAAGTCCCTGACCTCGGCCGAGAACGTGGACTATCTGGCCGCGCTGTGCGCCGACTATCCGATCCTGTCGATCGAGGACGGCTGCGCCGAGGATGACTGGGACGGCTGGAAGCTTCTGACCGACCGCCTGGGCAAATCGGTGCAGCTTGTGGGCGACGACCTGTTCGTGACCAACCCCGCGCGCCTGGCCGAGGGCATCGCCAAGGGCTGCGGCAACTCGCTGCTGGTCAAGGTCAACCAGATCGGCACCCTGTCGGAAACGCTGGACGCGGTGCGCCTGGCCGACCGCAACGGCTATACCAGCGTCATGTCCCACCGCTCGGGCGAGACCGAGGACGCCACCATCGCCGACCTCGCGGTCGCCACCAACTGCGGCCAGATCAAGACCGGAAGCCTCGCGCGGTCCGACCGGCTGGCGAAATACAACCAGTTGATCCGCATCGAGGAGATGCTGGGCGCAACCGCCGAATATGCCGGCCGCAGCATCCTGCGCTGAACCACGGCCAAGCCCCGGCGTCCCCCGCCCCCGTGCATCCGCCGGGGGCGGTTTCGTTTTTTCCGCCCGAGATACGCAGTCCCCTCGACAGGCCGAAATCGCTGGCTAAACTGGACCTCGCTTGGGGCGCGACCCCATTGGGCAACGATCCCGCTTGCCAACATCGGAGGAGAGTTCATGAAAGATTCCAAGACCCTGCACCGCAGGTCGTTCCTGACCACGGCATCGGTCGGCGGCGTTGCGGCGGCAGCCGGCGCGACGCTTGCCGCCCCTGCCATCGCGCAGGAATCGCCCACGATCAACTGGCGGCTGGCATCGTCCTTTCCCAAGTCGCTGGACACGATCTATGGCGGCGGCGAGGAGATCGCGACCCGCCTGAAGGAAGCCTCGGACGGCAAGTTCAACATCCAGGTCTTCGCCGCCGGCGAGATCGTGCCGGGCCTGGACGCCATCAACGCGGCGACGGACGGCACCGTCGAAACCGCGCATTCGGTGGGTTACTACAACTGGGGCAAGAACCCGGCCTTCGCCTGCGGCGCCGACCTGCCCTTCACCTTCAGCGCGCGCGCCAAGGCCGCCTATAACTATCACGGCGGCGGGATCGACCAGTACAACCAGTTCCTGGAAACGGTGAACCTGGTGGCGTTCCCGGCCGGGAACACCGGCGTGCAGATGGGCGGCTGGTACCGCAAGGAAGTGAACACCGTCGCCGACATGCAGGGCCTGAAGATGCGGATTTCCGGCCTGGCCGGGCGCGTCGTCGAAAAGCTGGGCGTGGTGCCGCAGCAGATCGCGGGCGGCGACATCTATCCGTCGCTGGAAAAGGGCACCATCGACGCCGCCGAATGGGTCGGCCCCTATGACGACAACAAGCTGGGCTTCCAGAAGGTCGCGCCCTATTACTATTACCCCGGCTTCTGGGAAGGCGGGCCGACGGTCAGCTTCTTTGTCAACAAGGCCAAGTATGACGAACTGCCCGAGCACTACAAATCGCTGCTGCGGACATGCTGCCAGGCGACCGACCAGAACATGCTGGCGAAATACGACTTCAAGAACCCCACGGCCTTGAAGGAACTGGCCGCGTCGGGCGCGCAGCTGCGGTCGTTCAGCGAGGAAATCATGAACGCCGCCTTCGCCGCCGCGAACGAGGTCTATGCCGAACTGTCCGCTGAAAACGAACATTTCAAGCGGCAGTACGAGGCGCAGCTGCAATTCCGCGACGACTGGTACCTGTACAACCAGACGGCGGAATATACCTTCGACACCTTCATGATGATCCAGCAGCGCAACGGCAAGCTGGCCCCCACCCAGGGCTGATCCCGCCTGTTGAACCGAAAACCGCCGCAGGGTTCTGCGGCGGTTTTTTCATGGCGTGGATCAACAAAAAGGGCCGGTTTCCCGGCCCTTTCGCGGTCCTGTCAGTTTCCGCCCAGGCCCGGCGGCGGGCCGCCCAGGCCCAGGCCGCCGCTGCCTTGCGTCTGGTCCGGCTGCGGTGCGGCGGGCGCCGGGGCTTCCGGGGTTGCAGGTGCTGCCGGGGCGCCGAAATTCGGCGCGCCGCCCAGCCCACCGCCCAGCCCGCCCGGAGCAGCGGGCGCTCCTCCCGGCGCGGCGCCCTGGCCGAAGGGCGATCCCAAGCCGCCGCCCAGGCTGCCGAAGCCGCCCGAATTGCCCGCCGGTATCTCCAGACGCACGCCCGATGTGTCGATGGGTGCGCCCTTGTAGTGCATGACAAGCTGCGGGAAGGCGATCACCACGCCGATCATCACGATCTGGATGCAGACGAAGGGCACCGCACCCCAGTAGATATGGCTGGTGCGCACCGGCTCCATCATCTTGCCGGTCAGGCGGTCCTTGTAGGGAAGCTTCGGCGCGACCGAACGCAGATAGAACAGCGCGAAGCCGAAGGGTGGGTGCATGAAGGCGGTTTGCATGTTCACGCCCAGGATCACGCCGAACCAGATCAGGTCGATGCCCAGGCTTTCGGCGGCAGGGGCCAGCAGGGGCACGATGATGAAGGCCAGTTCGAAGAAATCCAGGAAGAAGGCCAGCAGGAACACCAGGATCGACACGACGATCAGGAAGCCGTATTCGCCCCCCGGCAACGAGGTCAGCAGATGTTCGACCCACAGGTGCCCGTTCACGCCATAGAAGGTCAACGAGAATACTCGCGCCCCGATCAGGATGAACATCACGAAGGCCGACAGCCGCGTGGTCGCATACAGCGCCTGCCGGATCACGTCTATCGACAGGCGGCGCTTAATGCCTGCCATGAACAGGGCGCCGACGGCCCCCATGGCGCCGCCCTCGGTGGGAGTGGCGATTCCCAAGAAGATCGTGCCCAGCACCAGGAAGATCAGCGCCAGCGGCGGGATCAGGACGATGATGACCTGCTGGGCAAGCCGCGACATCATGTTGATCCCGAAGGTCTTGTCGATCAGCGCGACGACATAGATCACCGTGACCGCGATCACCATGCCCCAGATCGGCGCGTCGGACGCATGCGCGGGGCCGAGCCAGCGGGTCGTAGCCCAGAAGATCCCCGCAGCGACGGCCAAGGCCACGATCAGCGAGGTGACGCCGGAACCCAGGGTCCGCGCCTCTTTCGGAAGGGCGGGCAGGTAATGCGGGCGCAGGATCGACATCACGAAGATATAGGCCATGTACAGCCCGGTCAGCACCAGGCCGGGGATCATCGCGCCCTTGTACATGTCGCCCACCGACCGGCCCAGCTGGTCGGCCAGAACGATCAGCACCAGCGACGGCGGGATGATCTGCGCCAATGTCCCCGACGCCGCGATGGTGCCCGACGCGATCCGCCGGTCATAGCCATAGCGCAGCATGATCGGCAGAGAGATCAGCCCCATGGCGATCACCGAGGCGGCGACGACGCCGGTCGTGGCGGCCAGCAGCGCGCCGACGATGATCACCGCATAGGCCAGACCGCCCCGGATCGGGCCGAACAACTGGCCGATCGTGTCCAGCAGATCCTCGGCCATGCCGGATTTCTCCAGCACGATGCCCATGAAGGTGAAGAATGGCACCGCCAGCAATGTCTCGTTCGCGACAACGCCGCCGAAGAAGCGGTCGGGAATAGCGCCCAGCAACGGCCAGCTGAGGTTGATCGACCCGCCCGACAGCGGCGCCAGTTCCACCCCGATGATGAAGAACAGCAGCCCGTTGGCGCCAAGCGCGAAGGCCACGGGATAGCCGATCAGCAGGAAGATGATCAGCGAGACGAACATGATCGGCGCCATGTTCTGCGCAATAAGCTCCATCATTTGCGGGGTTCCTTGCGCGCGTCGTCGGCCAGATCGGTCAGCGGATGGTCGGGATCGGCAAAGCCCGCCTGGGCGGCCAGTTCGGGATCGATCTCCAGCGGCGCGTGATGGGCGGTGGCCGGGAAGGGATCGGGGATCAGGCCGCGCATCACGGCGATCTTTTTGATGATTTCCGAAATGCCCTGGAAGAACAGCAGCGCGAAGCCCGCGAACAGCAGCGCCTTGGCGGGCCACAGGATCAGCCCGCCCGCGTTCATCGACATCTCGCCGCCGCGATAGCTGCGCATCAGCCAGGGCCAGACGTAATACAGCGTCAGCAGCACGACCGGCATCAGGAAGAAGATCGTTCCCAGCAGGTCGATCCAGTGCTGGACCCGGCGCGAGAAGGCCCCATAGACGATGTCGATGCGGATATGTTCGTTTTCCAGCAGCGTATAGGCGGCCGCCAGCAGGAACGCGCCGCCATACAGGTACCATTGCAGTTCCAGATAGGCGTTCGACGACACGCTGAATACCTTGCGGACCACGGCGTTGATCGCGCTGACGAAGATCGCCAGCAGGATCAGCCAGGCCGCGCTGCGTCCGATCACGGTGTTGACGCGGTCGATGCCGCGCGACAGGGCCAAAAGGCCGTTCATCGAAATTCCTCCCCCATGGAAATCAGCCTTGTGCGCCGTCCGGCCGACTGTTCATCCTGTCGCGGTATGATCGAAGTGGCAAAATCGGTCAAGAAGTTCGGTGACTGGCGCGTCAAGGCGCCCCCCCTGGCCGGTTCAGGCGACGATCCGACGCAACGTCGCGGCGGCTGGGGCGATCCCGGTCAGGTCAGGCTGACCAAGCGTTTTCCGGTCAGAAAACGCCGCTTCCGCAGGCCGCTCTGTCACGGAACGCCGCGCCCTGCGACAGCCATGCGGCTTTACCTGCCGCGCTTCTGCGGTAAGTTGAGCGCCGCGCGTGCAGAAACAACACCAAGGGGAGCCGCCGATGTCCAAGCTGTTCACGACCACCGCCCTTCTTGCCGCCCTGACCCTTCCGGCCCAGGCCGTCCAGCCGGCGGCGGGCGAGACCTTGGCCGACAGCCAGACCTATACCTATTGGCTGCTGGACGCGATCAAGACACTGGACCCGGCCAAGAACACCGATGTCGAGGGTTCCGATGTCCTGCGCCAGGTGTTCGAAGGGCTGATGAACGAAGGTCCGACCGGCGCGATGGTCCCCGGAGTGGCCGAAAGCCATACCGAAAGCGACGACGGGCTGACCTATACCTTCACCCTGCGCGACGCCCGATGGTCGAACGGCGATCCGGTGACGGCGCAGGATTTCGTCTATGCCTGGCAGCGGGTGGTGAACCCGGAAACCGCCTCGGAATATGCGTGGTTCCTGGAACTGATGAACGTGCAGAACGCCACGCAGATCATCGCGGGCGACCTGCCGCCCGACCAGTTGGGCGTGCGCGCCGTGGACGACAGGACGCTGGAGGTCAGGCTGACCGCGCGCACCCCCTATTTCCTGAAAACGCTGTCTCACGCGACCACCTTCCCGGTGCCGCAAAAGGTCGTGGAACAGCACAGCGACGCCTGGACCCAGCCCGGCAATCTGGTCGGCAACGGCGCCTTCACGCTGCAAAGCCACAACCTGGGCGTGGACATCACCGTAGTGAAGAACCCGGAATACTGGGACGCCGCCAATGTCGTGATGCAGACCGTGCGCGGCGTGACCGTGAACGACAACAACATCGCATTGACGCGGTATCTGGCGGGCGAACTGGACCGCGTGCAGATCCCGGCGGGCCAGTATCCGCGCCTGTCTGGGGACTATCCCGACCAGGCTGTGTCGATCCCCTATGCCTGTTCCTATGCCTATGTCTTCAACGTTTCGGACAAGGGCCCCGAGGCGCTGAAGGACGTGCGCGTCCGCCAGGCGCTGTCCCTGGGCCTGAACCGCGACATCATCGTGGACCAGGTGCTGCAAGGCGGCCAAAAGCCCGCCTATAGCTGGACCCATTGGGCGATCGAGGGCTTCCAGGCCCCCGACACGGAAATCGCCGCCATGACGCAGGAACAGCGGACCGAAAAGGCCCGCGCCCTGCTGACCGAGGCGGGTTACGGTCCCGACAAGCCGTTGGCCCTGACCCTGCAATACAACACGGACGAGAACCACAAGAAGCTGGCGATCGCCGCCCAGCAGTTCTGGAAGCCGTTGGGCGTGAACATCACGCTGAACAATGTCGAATGGAAGGTGCATACCGACCGTATGCAGAACCAGGATTTCGACATGGCCCGCTATGCCTGGTGCGCCGACTATAACGAGGCTTCGACCTTCCTGGACTGGTTCCGCACCGAAGGCTATAATTCGGGCAAATGGTCGAATGCGGAATACGACAAGCTGATGGCCGAGTCCAAAACCGCCGCGGACACCGCCCCCCTGTATAAACGGGCCGAGGAAATCCTGGCACAAGAGGTTCCGGCGGTCTTCGTCTATCACTATGCCAAGGTCGACATGCTGAACCCGGCCGTGAAGGGCGTTCCCACGGAAAACGTCACGAATGCCTGGTATGCCAAGGACTTCTACCGGGTCGCCGACTAAGGCCCGCCGATGTTCGCCTATATCCTGCGGCGGCTGGCCATCGCGGTTCCCACGCTGCTGTTGCTGATCGTGCTGTCCTTCCTGCTGATGCACCTGGCGCCGGGCGGGCCGTTCACCCAGGAACGCGCCCTGCCGCCGCAAGTCCTGGCGAACCTGAATGCCAAATACGGCCTGGACGACCCGCTGTGGCGCCAGATCTGGAACTATGTCTGGGGCATCGTCGTGCATTTCGACTTTGGCCCCAGCTTCGTCTATCCCGACCGCACGGTGAACCAGCTGATCGCCGACGGTTTCCCGGTGACGCTGACCTATGGGTCGCTGGCCTTTCTGGCCGCCGTGGCCGTCGGCATCACCCTGGGCACGCTGGCCGCGATCCGGCAGAACACATGGCTGGATTACCTGGCGGTCGGCATCTCCATCGGCGCGCAGGTGCTGCCGAATTTCGTGATGGCGCCGCTGCTGGTGCTGGTCCTGACGCTGTGGCTGGGCTGGCTGCCCGGCGGCGGGTGGAGCTTTTCCGACCCCTCGTTCTGGATCATGCCGGTGATCGCGCTGTCCACCAGCTATATGGCATCCATCGCCCGGATCACCCGGTCGTCCATGCTGGAGGTGCTGGGCAGCAACCACATCCGCACCGCCCGGGCCAAGGGGATGCCGGAACACCGCGTCATCCTGCGCCACGCGTTGCGCCCCGCGATGCTGCCGGTCGTCAGCTATCTGGGGCCGGTCTTCGTGTCGATGATCACCGGATCGGTGGTGATCGACATCTACTTTTCGACCGGCGGGATCGGCAAGGCCTTCGTCGATTCGGCGCTGAACCGCGACTATGCGGTGATGATGGGCGTCACCATCCTGGTCGGCGCGCTGACCATCCTGTTCAATCTGGTCGTGGACATCCTCTATGCCTGGATCGACCCGAAAATCCGGTACTAGGCCATGGTGATCGACGAACGGAAGATGCGCTCGCTGGCCGCCCGGATGGCCCAGGCCGAGGTCAGGGGCCGGTCGCCCTGGGCCGATGCCCGCAGGCGGTTCTTCCGCAACAAGGCCGCCATGGCGGGCCTGATGATCCTGGTCCTGGTGGCGCTGTTCGCCATCTTCGGCGGCCAGGCCGCCGTGTGGTCGAACGAGGAGCTGGATTTCAGCGTCATGGGCCAGGTCGCCACCATGGGCGCACCTTCCTGGTCCAACGGCCATTACTTCGGCACCGACGACCTGGGCCGCGATCTGTTCGCCCGCACCGTCCAGGGCACGCAGATCAGCCTGCTGGTGGGGATCGTCGGCGCGGGCATCGCGGTGATCGTGGGCACGCTTTACGGCGCGGTCGCCGGCTATGTCGGCGGGCGCACCGACCAGGCGATGATGCGGCTGGTCGATATCCTGATGTCGATCCCCTACATGTTCGTGCTGATCCTGCTTCTGGTGATGTTCGGTCGGTCCATGTCGATGCTGTTCCTGGGCATCGGCCTGATTTCCTGGCTGGACATGGCCCGCATCGTGCGCGGACAGACCCTGTCGCTGAAGAACCGCGAATTCATCGAGGCCGCGCGCGCCACAGGCGTCCCCACATGGCGCATCATCACCCGCCATGTCGTGCCGAACCTGCTGGGCGTGGTCGCGGTCTATGCCACGCTGCTGGTGCCGCTGATGATCCTGACCGAAAGCTTCATCAGCTTCCTGGGCCTGGGCGTGCAGGAGCCGCTGACATCCTGGGGCGCGCTGATTTCCGAGGGCGCGGGAACGATGAACTATGGCACCCTGTGGCAGCTTGCCTTCCCGCTGTTCTTCTTCGTGATCACGCTGTTCGGCTTCTTCTTCGTGGGCGACGGCTTGCGCGACGCCCTGGATCCCAAGGATCGCTGACGATGCCGCTGCTTCGGATCGAGGATCTGTCCGTCCGCTTCCGCACCCATGACGGCGCGGTGCAGGCCGTGAACAATGTCACCCTGTCCGTCGATCCGGGAGAGACGCTGGGCATCGTCGGCGAATCCGGGTCCGGCAAATCGCAACTCGCCTTCGCGGTGATGGGCCTGCTGGCGCGCAATGGCGAGGCTTCGGGCCGGGTCCGGCTTGACGGGCAGGACATCCTGAACGCCCCGCCCAAGGTCATCAACCGGGTTCGCGCCGAAAAGGTCGCGATGATCTTCCAGGATCCGATGACCTCGCTGAACCCCTATATGCGCGTCTCGGACCAGATGGCCGAGGTGCTGGTCCTGCACAAGGGCCTGTCGAAACGCGACGCGGTGGCCGAATCCGTGCGGATGCTGGACGCCGTGCGGATCCCCGACGCGCGCGGCCGGGTGCGGCTTTACCCGCACGAATTCAGCGGCGGGATGCGCCAGCGGGTGATGATCGCCATGGCCCTGCTGTGCCGCCCGAAACTGCTGATCGCGGACGAGCCGACGACCGCGCTGGACGTGACGGTTCAGGCGCAGATCATGACGCTGCTGGCCGACCTGCAACGCGATTTCGGCATGGCGATGATCCTGATCACCCATGATCTCGGCGTGGTGGCGGGGGCCTGCGAACGGGTCGCGGTGATGTATGGGGGCCGGATCCGAGAACTGGGGCCGGTCGGGCCGGTCTTTGCCGATCCGGCCCATCCCTATACCCAGGGCCTTTTGTCGGCGATCCCGCGCATCGACGCAAGGGACGACGAACTGGCCGTCATCCCCGGCCAGCCCCCGGACATGAGCCGCCCGCCCCCCGGCTGCGCCTTCCAGCCGCGCTGCGCCTATCGCCGCGACGCCTGCGACGACCGCCCGCCGCTGGCACCCTTCGCCCCGGACCGCTGGCGCGCCTGCTTCGCGCCGCTGGACGAGCTGCGGGCGGGAACGAAGGCATTCCCATGACCCGACCACTTCTGACCGTCCGCGACCTGCGCGTCAGCTTTCCCATTCGCCCTTCCGGCGCGATGCCCTGGACCCGGTCCCGCCTGCTGCGTGCCGTCGACGGCGTGGATTTCACCCTGCCGGCAGGCCAGACGCTTGGCGTCGTGGGCGAATCCGGTTGCGGGAAATCTACCCTGGCCCGCGCCCTGATCGGGCTGGTCCCGGCCAAGGGCCGCGCGGAGTGGATCGACGGCGCCGATCTGATCGGCCTGTCACCCCGCCGGATGATGGCCTATCGCAGCCAGATCCAGATGATCTTCCAGGATCCGCTGGCCAGTCTGAACCCGCGCATGACCGTGGGCCAGATCATCGCCGAACCGCTGGCCACCCACCGCCCGGACCTGCCCAGGGCGCAGATCCGGGACCGGGTCAAGGCGATGATGGACCGCGTCGGTCTGCTGCCCAGCCAGATCAACCGCTATCCGCACGAGTTCAGCGGCGGCCAGTGCCAGCGGATCGGCATCGCCCGCGCGCTGATCGTGGAACCCCGGCTGATCATCTGCGACGAACCCGTCAGCGCGCTGGACGTGTCGATTCAGGCGCAGGTCATCAACCTGCTGATGCGCTTGCAGGCGGACTTGGGTCTGTCGCTGATCTTTATTGCCCATGACCTGTCAGTGGTGCGCCATATCAGCGACCGGGTGATGGTCCTGTATCTGGGCAAGGTGATGGAGATTGCGTCCTCGGACGACCTTTATTCGAACCCGCAGCATCCCTATACCCAGGCGCTGCTGTCGGCGGTGCCGGTCCCCGATCCGTCCCAGGATCCGGCGGCGCGGATCGTGCCGCTGCGGGGCGAACTGCCCTCGCCCACGGACCCGCCCTCTGGCTGCGTGTTCCGCACCCGCTGCCCCCGCGCGGCCGCCCGCTGCGCGGCCGAGGTGCCAGTTCTGGCGGGCAGCGACCACCAGACCGCCTGCCATTTCCCTGGCCCCCTCACGGCCCAGGAAATCGCCCGCGCCCGCACGGTCGAAGCGGCCTGACACCGCCGCTTCTTCTTTGTCCAAATACCCCCGCCGGAGGCGGACGCCCTCAGCCGACCACGATCCGCCCGGGGCCTTCAACCGCCCGCCCGATCACGGCCGCCTCGGCAAAGCCGTGTTCGGCAAAGATCGCCAGGGCCGCATCCGCCTGATCCTCGGCGCAGGCCACCAACAGCCCGCCGCTGGTCTGTGGATCGCTCAGCAGCGCGCGATCCGTGTCGGCGAAGCCCTCGGGCAACGCGACCTCGGCCCCATAGCTGGCCCAGTTTCGGCCCGACGCACCCGTCACATGGCCGCCCGACGCCAGGTCGCGCACCCCGGCCAGCAGCGGCACGGCGGACCAGTCCAGCCGCAACTCGCAGCCCGACCCCCGCGCCATCTCCAACGCATGGCCCGCCAGGCCGAAGCCCGTCACATCGGTCATCGCATGAACCCCCGGCAGCCGCGCCAGATCCGGGCCGGGGGTGTTCAGCCGGGTCGTGGCAGCGATCATCGCGCGATAGCCGTCATCGGGCAGCGCGCCCTTTTTCAGCGCCGCCGACATGACCCCGACACCCAGAGGCTTGCCCAGGATCAGCACATCGCCCGGCTGCGCGCCGGAATTGCGCTTCACATGCGCCGGGTCGACCAGTCCCAAAGCGACAAGGCCATAGATCGCCTCGACCGAATCGATGGTATGGCCGCCGCCGATGGGGATCCCGGCCTCGCGGCAGGCCATCGCGCCACCTTCCAGGATCCGGGCGATGGTCTCGCCCGACAGCGTGTTGATCGGCATCCCGACCAGCGACAGGGCCATGATCGGCGTGCCGCCCATCGCGTAGACATCGCTGATCGCATTGGTCGCGGCGATGCGGCCGAAATCCAGCGGATCGTCGACGATCGGCATGAAGAAATCCGTCGTCGCCACCAAGGCCTGCCGGTCGTTCAGTCTGTAGACCGCGGCATCGTCGGATGTCTCGATCCCGACCAGCAGCGCCTCGGGCACCGGCAACATCGCCGTGCCGCGCAGCAGGCCGGTCAGCACGCCCGGCGCGATCTTGCAACCGCAGCCGCCGCCATGGGACAGGGATGTCAGGCGGGGTTCGGTCTTCAACTGGTCGTCCATCGGCGCCTCCGTATCGTTGGCGCCACGCTATCACCTGCAAATCGCATCTTCAACGAAGCCCCGTTTGCGCTTAGGACGGTCCCGCAAGGAGAAGCCCATGCTCAAGACCCGCATCATCCCCTGCCTGGACGTGGCCGACGGCCGCGTCGTCAAGGGCGTCAACTTCGTGGACCTGATCGACGCGGGCGATCCCGTGCAGGCGGCCAAAGCCTATGACGCGGCGGGGGCGGACGAGATCTGTTTCCTCGACATCCACGCCACGCATGAAAATCGCGGCACCATGTTCGACCTGGTGACGCGCACCGCCGAACAGTGCTTCGTGCCGCTGACCGTGGGCGGCGGCGTGCGCACCCATGACGATGTGCGCGCCCTGCTGCTGGCCGGGGCCGACAAGGTCAGCTTCAACTCGGCCGCCGTGGCCGACCCTGACGTGGTGGCCCAGGCCGCCGACCGCTTCGGCAGCCAGTGCATCGTCGTGGCCATCGACGCCAAGACCGTCGCGGATGGCCGATGGGAGATCTTCACCCATGGCGGCCGCAAGCCCACCGGCATCGACGCCGTGGACTTCGCCCGCACCGTCGAGGCGAAGGGCGCCGGAGAGATCCTGCTGACCAGCATGGATCGCGACGGCACGCGGGCGGGCTTCAACATTCCCCTGACCCGCGCCATCGCGGATGCGGTGAACATCCCCGTGATCGCCTCGGGCGGGGTCGGCACGCTGGACCATCTGGTCGAGGGCGTGACCCAAGGCCATGCCAGCGCGGTCCTGGCTGCATCCATCTTCCATTTCGGCACCTTCACCATCGCCGAGGCCAAGGCCCACATGGCCGCCGCAGGCATCCCGATGAGGCTGACATGAGCGCGATCCACGACCTTGCCGCCACCGTCGCCGCCCGCAAGTCCGCCGACCCGGACGACAGCTGGACCGCGAAGCTGCTGGCGAAAGGCCCCGAGAAATGCGCCGAGAAGTTCGGCGAGGAGGCCGTCGAGGCGATCATCGAGGCCGTCAAGGGCGACCGCGACCGCCTGACCGCCGAGGCCGCCGACGTGATCTTCCACCTGCTGGTGATGCTGGCCGCGCGCGATGTGACGCTGGCCCAGGTCGAAGCGGAACTGGACCGCCGGGCGGGAACCTCGGGCCTGGCCGAAAAGGCGTCGCGGCCCACCTTGGGTTGAGAAACCCTTCCCCTTGACGCGGTTCCAAGGCTATAAGGCTGAAAAATCGTCGCGGCCGGGCAAGGTCGCGGCACCATAGGACATTGGCAGAGGACCGCATGAGCAACGATTCCCAAAACGGCAAGCATCACGAAGGCGACGTGGCTTTCATCCAGTCGCTTGCCGAACTGCTGAATGCCAGCGACCTGTCCGAACTGTCGGTGAAACGGGAATACGGCGAACATGACCGCCTGACGGTCAGCCTGTCCAAGCAGGGCAAGCAGGTCACCTATGCTGCGCCCGCCCCTGCCGCCGCTCCGGCGCCCGCGCCTGCTTCGGCCCCTGCCGCCGCCGCGCAATTGCCCGCGATCAGCGAGGATCCGGCCAGCCTGCCCGGCGCCGTGACATCGCCGATGGTCGGCACCGCCTATCTGTCCGCCGAACCGGGCGCCGCGCCCTTCGTCCAGATCGGACAGGCGGTGGCCGAAGGCGACACGCTGCTGATCGTCGAGGCGATGAAGACCATGAACCACATCCCGTCGCCCCGCGCCGGCACGGTCAAGCGCATCCTGATCGACGACGGCACCCCGGTCGAATTCGGCGCCCCGCTGATGGTCGTCGAGTGAGGGACGGCATGTTCGACAAGATCCTGATCGCCAACCGGGGCGAGATCGCCCTGCGCGTGATCCGCGCCTGCCGCGAGATGGGCATCGCCTCGGTCGCCGTCCATTCCACCGCCGATGCCGATGCGATGCATGTCCGCATGGCCGACGAATCGGTCTGCATCGGCCCGGCGCCCTCGTCGGCCAGCTATCTGTCGATGCCCGCGATCATCTCGGCCTGCGAGATCACCGGCGCGCAGGCGATCCATCCCGGCTATGGCTTCCTGTCCGAAAACGCCGCCTTCGTGCAGATGGTGGAAGACCACGGCATCACCTTCATCGGCCCGCGCGCGGAACATATCCGCATCATGGGCGACAAGATCACCGCCAAGGACACGATGAAGAACCTGGGCGTGCCCTGCGTGCCCGGCAGCGAAGGCGGCGTCGACGATGTCGAGGACGCGCGCAAGGTCGCGGCCGCCATCGGCTATCCGGTCATCATCAAGGCCACGGCGGGCGGCGGCGGGCGCGGCATGAAGGTCGCCCATGACGACAAGGGTCTTGAAGTCGCCTTCCGCACCGCACGGGCCGAGGCCAAGGCCGCCTTCGGCAATCCCGATGTCTATATCGAAAAATATCTGCAAAAGCCGCGCCATATCGAGATCCAGGTGTTCGGAGACGGCAAGGGCCGCGCTGTCCATCTGGGCGAACGCGACTGTTCGCTGCAACGCCGCCACCAGAAGGTGCTGGAGGAAGCGCCCGGCCCGACCATCACGCCCGAGGAGCGCGCCCGGATCGGCAAGATCTGCGCCGACGCGGTGGCCCGGATCGGCTATGCCGGGGCGGGCACTATCGAATTCCTGTACGAGGATGGCGAGTTCTACTTCATCGAGATGAACACCCGCCTTCAGGTCGAACATCCCGTGACCGAGGCGATCTTCGGCGTCGATCTGGTCCGCCAGCAGATCCTGGTGGCATCCGGCGCCGAGATGGAGTTCCGCCAGGAAGACCTGTCGATTCGCGGCCATTCCATCGAGGTGCGGATCAATGCCGAGAAGGTGCCGGGATTTTCGCCCTGCCCCGGCCGGATCACCCAGTATCACGCGCCGGGCGGCTTGGGCGTGCGCATCGATTCGGCGCTTTACGACGGCTATTCGATCCCGCCCTATTACGACAGCTTGATCGGCAAGCTGATCGTCCATGGCCGCGACCGGCCCGAGGCCTTGGCCCGGCTGGACCGCGCCCTAGGCGAGCTGATCGTGGACGGCATCGACACGACCGTGCCTTTGTTCACGGCGCTGTTGCAGGAACCCGACATTCTGGCGGGCAACTATTCGATCCACTGGCTGGAACGCTGGCTGGAACAGAAGTTCGGCTGACCGCGCCGATGCTGACCGCCGCGCAACTGCTGCAAGGCTATGCGCGCGGCGTCTTTCCCATGGCGGAAAGCGCGGCCGACCCGCGCCTTTACTGGTTCGATCCACCCCTGCGGGGAATTCTGCCGGTGGGCGGCGTCCATGCCGCACGGTCCCTGCTGCGCGACCTGCGCCGGGGCGGCTGGTCGGCGCATCTGGACGGCGATTTCGACGCGATGGTGGCGGCTTGCGCGAACCGGGAAACGACCTGGATCAACGCGCCGCTGGCCCGGCTGTACCGTCAGCTTCATCAGGCGGGACATGCCCATGCGTTTGAGGTGCGTCATGACGGCGCCTTCGCCGGGGGCCTTTTCGGAGTCACGCTGGGGGCGGCCTTTTTCGGGGAATCGATGGTGTCGGCGCGGACCAACGGATCCAGAATGGCGCTACTGTGGATGTCCAGCCATCTGGCCCGCTGCCGCTTCTCGCTGTTCGACACGCAGTTCCTGACGCCGCATCTTGAACGCATGGGCGGCCGGGAAATCCCCCGAGACGCCTATCGCCTGATGCTGGCGGATGCCCTGTCACGGCGCGCCGACCTGCATTCGCATCCGCTGCCGACCGCGGATCAGCTTTGGCAGGAAATCACCCAGACATCATAGCGCGTATCGTCAAGCGCCGACAGCGCGGGCGACGACGCGATCATCCAGCCGCTGAACAGCGTGACGTTTTCCGACATGTCGGTGATCGTCATCTGCGCATAGGCGTCGGAACTGGGATCGCCCGCCGGATAGCGGCACTCGCCCAACCGGACCTGCAGGCGGCCATACCGCACGGCCTCTCCGACATGGACCGGCAGGTCGGTGGTCCGGCCCGAGATCTTGTCCAATCCGCGCAGCAAGGCGCCCTCCGCGCGGGCAACCTCTTGCGCGGCGGCCGGGGCCGCCATGGCCGCGACCAGGGTAAGGGCGCGGATCACGAATTATCCTCGGCCTGGGCCTGGCTGTCCACGAACTTCATCATCAACTGCAACAGGCTGACGGCGCCCTGAACGTCCTCGATCTCGTCGCCCGGCGCCAGGTTGTCGGGGCTGCCGCCCGGCTGGATCTGGATATAGGCCCCGCCTAGCAGCCCGTCGGACTGGATGAGCGCGGCGCTGTCGCTGGGCAGGACGATACCGGCGGGAAGGCTCAGGCGGGCATCGGCCATGTAGGTGTCGGGGTTCAGCGTCACGCCGGTCACGCGGCCCACGGGAACGCCCGCCAGCCGAACCTCGGTCCCCACGGCAACTCCGTCCACATCGGGAAACGAGGCCCTGACCTCATACCCCGTCTCGCGCGCGAACCCCTTGCCGAAACCCCAGCCCAGGAACCCCGCCGCGACGGCCAGCACGACGGCGCCCGCCAGCAGTTCCGCTCGATGATCGGCCCCGGAGGTCATCTATTCCGGCTGCCAGGCGTCATAGTCACGCCGCTTCGGCTGTTCCGCCCGGTACAACGATCCTTCGGGATAATAGGCGCCGGGCGTCCCTGTCCGGTTTTCCTGATGCGGCTTTTCCCAGGGCTTGTGGGGCAGCGGCGCCTTGGTCGGCGGCTCGCTCCAGGTGTGGTGCAGCCAGCCGTGCCATTCGGGGCTGACCCTGCTGGCCTGCGATTCGCCGCTATAGATCACCCAGCGGCGCGATCCGTCCTTGTTCTGGTAGAATACGTTGCCCTCGGCATCCTCGCCCACCTTGATGCCGTTCCGCCAAGTCCAGAACTGGGTGTTGATGGTCTGGCTGTTCCACCAGGTCAAGGCGCGAAGCAGGAAGGACATGGGCGGAAACCTCTTGGTCTTTGGCTGGCACCGATATGGCGCAAAGCGCGGCGAAGATCCAGCCTGCACGAACGACACGGGGGGCCTTGCGGCCCCCGATGCTCAGCCCGCCACTGCTCAGCCAGCCGAGGCGGTTTCCTTTTTCGGATCGGAATGGATCAGCAGCGGCTTCGTGGCGGCGTTGTCCACGGCTTCCTCGTTGACCACGACCTCCTCGACGCTGTCCATGCCCGGCAGTTCGAACATGGTGTCCAGCAGAATGTCCTCCATGATCGAGCGCAGGCCGCGCGCGCCGGTCTTGCGCTTGATGGCGCGTTTGGCGATGGCTTGCAGCGCGTCGTCGGTGAAGGTCAACTGCACGCCTTCCAGGTCGAACAGGCGCTGATACTGCTTCACAAGCGCGTTCTTTGGCTTGGTCAGAATGATGATCAGCGCTTCCTCGTCCAGGTCGGTCAGAGTCGCGATCACCGGCAGACGGCCGACGAATTCTGGAATCAGGCCGAATTTCAGCAGATCCTCGGGTTCCAGTTCCTTGAACAGCTCGCCCACGCCGCGGTCGTCGTTCTCCTTGACCGAGGCGCCGAAGCCCATTGCCGTGCCCTTGTTGCGTTGCGCGATGATCCGATCCAGGCCCGCGAAGGCGCCGCCGCAGATGAACAGGATGTTGGTCGTATCCACTTGCAGGAATTCCTGCTGCGGATGCTTGCGCCCGCCCTGGGGCGGGACGCTGGCGACGGTGCCCTCCATGATCTTCAGCAGCGCCTGCTGCACCCCCTCGCCCGACACATCGCGGGTGATCGAGGGGTTGTCGGACTTGCGGGTAATCTTGTCGACCTCGTCGATATAGACGATGCCGCGCTGCGCCCGTTCCACGTTGTATTCCGACGCTTGCAGCAGCTTGAGGATGATGTTCTCGACATCCTCACCCACGTAACCGGCTTCGGTCAGGGTGGTCGCATCGGCCATGGTGAAGGGCACGTCCAGGATCCGCGCCAGGGTCTGGGCCAGCAGCGTCTTGCCGCAGCCGGTCGGGCCGATCAGCAGGATGTTCGACTTGGCCAGCTCGATATCGCCCTTGGCGCCGTGGTTCAGCCGCTTGTAGTGGTTGTGGACGGCCACCGACAGCACCCGCTTGGCATGTTCCTGGCCGATCACGTAATCGTCCAGGACCGCGCAGATTTCCTTGGGGGTCGGCACCCCGTCGCCGGATTTCAGCCCCGAGGATTTCGTTTCCTCGCGGATGATATCCATGCACAGTTCGACGCATTCGTCGCAGATGAAGACGGTCGGTCCCGCAATCAGCTTGCGAACCTCGTGCTGGCTCTTGCCGCAAAAGCTGCAATAGAGCGTGTTCTTGCTGTCACTGCCGGACTGGTTCGCCATCGTCCACGTTCCTTGATTGCCGCAGGTCTGCCAACCCGCAGGCGGCGCCGGTCGCCCTGTGCCGCATCTGAATTTTTCCGCGGCGAACAGGCCGCCACGGTGTCTGTCCTTTATGTTAGGGTTGACGCGCGCCCGTCACAATCCCCAACGGCCCTATTTCTTCTCGGGTTCCGCCTTGCCGCGCGGGGCGACGACCTCGTCGATCAGGCCCCAGTCCTTCGCCTCTTCGGGGGACATGAAGCGGTCGCGTTCCAGCGCCTCCTCGACCTCGGCCAGGCTGCGGCCGGTATGCTGGACATAGATCTCGTTCAGGCGACGCTTCAGCTTCTCGGTCTCTCGGGCATGGATCAGGATGTCGGTGGCCTGGCCCTGGAAGCCGCCCGAGGGCTGGTGGACCATCACCCGGCTGTTGGGCAGCGAATAGCGCAGCCCCTTTTCCCCCGCCGCCAGCAGCAGCGACCCCATCGAGGCGGCCTGGCCCACGACCAGCGTGGACACGCGCGGGCGGATATACTGCATCGTATCATAGATCGACAGTCCCGAGGTCACGACGCCGCCGGGGCTGTTGATATACATGCTGATATCCTTGTTCGGATTTTCAGCCTCCAGAAACAGCAGCTGCGCGCAGATCAGCGTGGACATGCCGTCATGGACCGGACCCGACACGAAGATGATCCGTTCCTTGAGCAGGCGCGAGAAGATGTCGTAGGCCCGTTCCCCCCGAGAGGTCTGTTCGACCACCATGGGCACAAGCGTGTTCATGTAGAATTCTGCCGGATCGGTCATCGTCTGTCCTTGCCTGGTGTCCCTGCCTGCGCGATTCGTCAGGGCGCTGATCCCATCTGTTAGCCGCGAAAGGTTGACAGAGTCTTAGTAACGGGCAAGGTCCGCCGCAAGGCATGGAACGAACTTCGCCCGGCCGGGCGGCAGGAGGATGGCGTGAAGCTGATCGTGGGGCTGGGCAATCCCGGCGCGAAATATGCGGCGAACCGGCACAATATCGGCTTCATGGCCGTGGACCGGATCGCCGCCGATCACGGCTTTTCGCCCTGGAAGGCGCGGTTTCAGGGGCTGGTCTCGGAAGGTCGGCTGGGAAACGCGCGGGTCGTCCTGCTCAAGCCGCAGACCTTCATGAACCTGTCGGGGCAATCGGTGGGCGAGGCGATGCGATACCTGAGGCTGTCCCCGGCCGAGGTGATCGTGCTGCATGACGAACTGGACCTGGCGCCGGGCAAATGCCGGGTGAAGCAGGGCGGCGGCCATGCGGGGCATAACGGGCTGCGGTCGATCCACCAGCATATCGGCGCCGATTACGGCCGGGTGCGGCTGGGCATCGGCCATCCCGGCCACAAGGACCGGGTTGCGCCCTATGTGCTGTCGGACTTTGCCAAGGCCGATGCGGACTGGCTGGACGACCTGCTGCGCGGCGTCTCGGACGAGGCGGCGGAACTGGCGGCGGGGCACGGGGCGCGGTTCCAGAACGCGGTCGCGGCGCGGACCCAGCCCGCCCGGAACAGCGGCACC
>NZ_UZWE01000058.1 GCF_900631945.1 Paracoccus haematequi | reverse complement strand
AGAAACCTGGCACCAGTTCCTCGACGACTTCGTTAGCGATCCTGAACTCGCGCAACGCTTCAAGGCTCAACCGCCGCGGTAACAATCGGCCGGTTACGATCGGGAGAACGCTTTCGCAGGGGCAAGTGGCGGAGGGAATGGGCCTGATATCCAACCTTCTCTGGAAGACCTGCCTTCTGACAGGTCGCCGTTCTCCAGGGCGATCCAGCTTCCCTGCAGGCCTACCAGTAGAGCCCAAGGCGATGGAACCGAGGCGGTCTCCCTCCCAGCGGTATCCTTGTGGTCGGGTAGCCGACAAGGGCGGGGATCGGGCTCGTGCGCCCCATGACCAAGTCCCGGAGGCGGCGGATTCGGCTTTCGGTCGGGGGATGCGTCCTGAGCAACGAGGGCTCCGGAATGCGGCGGCCGGGCAGAAGGATCTCCTCCCAGAACCGACCGACCCGGCGTTCGAGCTTGACGAGCGCGCGCACGAGCCCCTCCGGATCGCCGGTCAGCTCTGCGGCGGCGCGGTCGGCGTCGTACTCGCGCGTCCGCGAAAGGCCGAGTTGGACCAGCGCCATGAGGGTGGGCGCGAAGACAAGGAGAATCACGACATGCCAAGGCACATGGACCATGCCTGCCAGGACCAGAGGCAGGTTGAGGAGTAGAAGCAACTGTCCGAGCCAGCTTGCCAGCGAGACGAGGCGCGACATCATGTCTGCGAGGCTCATGATCCACAGGTCGCGGTTGGCGATATGCCCGATCTCATGCGCCAGAACCGCGGCGAGTTCTCGGCCGTCGAGCAGGTCGAGCAGACCGTCGGTGACGCAGATGGCGCTGTCTTGGGGGCTGCCCAGGGCGAAGGCGTTCGGCAGCCGGCTCGGCACGCGATAAAGCGCCGGCGCGCGCTGCAGCCCGGCCCTGCGGGCGAGTTCGGCCAGGGCCGCGACGAGACCGGGGGCATCACGACCGGTGAGCCGCTGCGCCTGATAGGCCGAGAGGAGCAGCCGGCGTGGCAGCGCGGGCGCAAACAGGAGACCCCCGACCATCGCGAGCGCCATGAGGAGACCGGTCTCGGGTCCGACGATCGCTGTCACCGCGATCCAGGCGATCGCGGCCATGAGCCCGAGCAGCAGCGCCGATTGCACGAAATTGAGCAGGCGGTGGCTGGCGGAGGCCGCGGTCATCGCGTCTCGTGGCCTCCGAGTTCGCGCCGGTCCTGATCGCGCACCAGCCAGTGGACAGCGCCGAGCGCAAGCGCCGCGCCCGCGAGTGCGGCAATCTTGGATGATTCCGTCTCGCCGAGGTCCAGGATGATGAATTTGCGCGCGATGGCGAGGAGCGCGATCAGCACGATCGTGCGGACCTGGAGGATCCCGAAGCTGCGTTCGGTCGCAACAAGAAGGGAGCGCTTGAACTCGAGCGCGATCACCACAGTGAAGATCATGCCGAACACCACCTGGAAAGTGGCGTAGTCGAGCGTGTCGAATGCCCCCAGAAGCAAGCGGTTCACGACTTCGCGCATCAGCGCCCAGACCGACGCCACGACGATCGCCGCAATGATGACGCTGAGGACGAAGATGACAACTTGCTCGAACTTCTCGTAGAGCGTCATCGCCGACCATTGTTCACGGGTTAGCCCTGATGGTTTCAGGTCTTTCATCAGTACCCCTCGAAGTTCCCCCCGAATAGACAAGCTCTCCCTGGCTTCGCCGCAGACCGGGATCATTCGGAAATTCTTTACCTGCGATGGAGCCAGGAACCAATTGTTATGTTTCGAGAACCGGGACTCCGGGCCCAGACTATCGATCGCTCCTCAGTCTTCCTGCGAAAGAGCCCCGCCGCTGGTCTCGTTTGCGGCGGGGCTCCATTAGAGGTTCTCTTTTAGTTGAAGATGCGCGTTCGAAGTTCCTCGAACCGGGTCGCAATCGTTTCGAAGATCCCTCCGGTATCCTCCTGCGCCTCAATCTGACGGTCCAACTCATCCAGCGCCTCATGCAGATCCTCGAAATCGCTTTCGCGGCCGTAGCCGAGCGCTTCGGCGATTTTGAGTTCCTGGCGTGCCGCCTCAACATAGTCGGCGGCCGTCAGATCGGCATCTTCAGTAGCGGCTTTATCTTCAGTAGCGGCTTTATCTTCAGTAGCGGCTTTATCTTCAGTAGCGGCCTTGTCGTTTGCCGCCTCACCGTCGTCATTGAGCAGAGCTTTGGCCTTCTCGATCATCGCTACGGCTCTGAGCGGAGGCAGGGCGACCACTGTGTCGGTCACCACCTGGGTGCTCAGTGCGGCGTTGAGTACCGTCATCGCTTCGTCGGTCTTTCCGTCATCAAGCAGTGCCGTCGCTGCAAGGATCGCGTCGGGATAGGTCGCAAGCGGAAGGCTGGTTGTCCGGATGACAACCTCGGACGCGAACCCGCTCAGCAGCGGTCTCGCTTCCTGGAACTTCCCATCGTCGACCAAGTCCTCGATCTGTTTGCCGAGTTCTCGGACGGCTTCGACGCTGCCCAGAACGTCATAGGTGATATGATCGATCCGTACGGGCGCCAAAGCGAGATCCGGTTCACGCGCGACGACGGTCTCGAGCTTCCCCGTGGCCAACGCGAGCGCAGCAATCGCCGCATCTATATCGCCCTTCTCGATCGCGGCGATCGCAGCGTTCGTTTCATGGAGCGCGTCGACCGCCTCCTGGATCACGGCGGTGCGTTTATCGGCGAGCTGTGAATCGGTTTCGGCGGTCACGCTCTCTTCGACCTGCTCCCGGGTGACCGCCTGCGCTTCAGCTTCCGCCTGAGCCGTATCCTGAGACCAGGAAGGGCCGGCGCTGACAATCAGCAGGGCCAAAGCTGTTCCCGCGTAAAGATTCCTGAGTTTCATCAGTCTGTTCCTTTCGGCTGTGATTGGTTCTACGGCGGTTTCGCCGCAGAGTTGGCACGATCAATGCCCGGCTCAGGCCTCCTTGACCGCGATTTTCCTGACCTTGGCCTGCGCCTCGGGAGTCTGGGGCAGCTTGATCGTCAGAACCCCGTTCTTGAAGGAGGCTTGCGCCTTTTCGCCATCCACACCGGGGGGGAGCGGAATTGTCCGGTAGATCGCGCCGTAGCTGCGCTCGGAGAGGTAGTATCCCTTCTTCTCCTCCTGGCGCTCGATCTTCTTCTCCCCCTTCACAGTCAACATGTCATCGTTGACCGTCACCTCGATGTCCTTCATCTCCATGCCCGGCAGCTCGATCGACACTTCGATCGCGTTGTCGGTCTCGACCACGTCGGATTTCGCCTCGCCGCTGCCAAAGGGCCATTCGAAATGACCGACACGGTTCCAGAAGTTCTCGAACACATGGTTCATTTCGCGCTGGAGCGTCGCCATCGGGTTGTCTTCGCTGCTCTTGGCGTCTGGCGCGCCGTCCTTGCGCGCCCAGGGGATCAGGTCCTTGATCTGCATGATGGTGTCTCCTTCGGTTTTCAGGCACCCTTGACGGCGATCTTTTTCGGCTGCGCTTCAGGGGCTCGGGGGAGCGTCAGGGTGAGGACGCCTCCGCGCATCTCGGCCTCGATCCTGTCGGGGTCGAAATCCTCGGAAAGCGTGAAGGCCCTCTCGAAATCACCCTCGCCATATTCGGCATAGGCAAGTTCGAGGTTTTCCGGCCGCACCGGGTCAACCTTGCCGCGGATCGTCAGCACGCGGTTTTCGAGTGTGATCTCGACCGCATCGGCGGCGACCCCAGGCATTTCGAGCATCATGGAGACACCCTGATCGGTCTCGACGATATCGGTCAGCGGGCGGTAGATGCGGCCGCCGCCGGCGGTCTCGGGCGCGTCGGTCGGCGTCTTTTCGGTGGCTTGCGTGATGTCGGTGCTCATCGTTCCAGCTCCTCTCAGGCTGCCTTGATCTCGATTTTCCTTGGCTTTTCTGCCTCGGGCCGGGAGATGACGATCCGCAATACGCCGTTCGTCATCCTCGCCTCGACCTTGTCATCCGAGGCCGCGAATGGCAGGCGGATAGCGCGGGAAAACTTGCCATAACCGCGTTCGTTGCGGTGCCAGCGCGCACCTTCGGGAACCTCGGGCGCCTTGCGTTCGCCCGACAGCGTCAGGACGTTGTCCTTGACCGAAATTTCAATGTCGCCCGGTTCGATGCCGGGAAGTTCAGCGGCGATGGCAACGGCCTCAGGGCCTTGCCAGACATTCACCGCCGGGAACGCCGCGCGGGCCGGCGGCCAGAAACCGCGGTCGAGATCGCGCATCATGGAGCGCATCAGCGCGAAGGGATCGCTGCGGCGCAGATATGTCGGATAGAGCATTGCTGGCCTCCTGTTGCTGATCGATGCCCCCGAACCGTCGGCATGGAGGGACCGGGCAACGGTGCCGGCCGGATGTGGGTTCGGAGACCGCCCATCAAGATAGGCGGTTCCATTTATTATGCAAGCATATATGATGCGTGCATTGCACTTTGGATGGAGTGCGGTCTATCCTGTGTCTCATGCAACCGGAGGAAGGATACCTATGATCTCTTCTGATCTTGCCCTGATCGGGACGACGATCCACCGGGTCGCGCAGCTCATCCAGCAGCGGATCGACAACGAGATTGGCGACAGCGGCCTGACCCGCCTGTCCTGGATGGCGGCGGCGCATGTCGAAGATGCGCCCGGGCTGACCATCGGCGATCTGGCCGACCGACTTGAGGTCGGCCCGGCCACTGCGGGCCAGCTCGTCGATCGCATGGTCCGGGGCGGTTGGGTAGAGCGGTGGGCGTCACCCGACGACCGACGGGCGCAGATCGTCACGGCAACGCCAAAGGCCAGGGCGATGCTGGAGGAGCTCGCGCCGCGGCAATCGGCGCTCGAAGATGAGATCCTGCAGGATCTGTCGGCGGACGAGAGGCGCATTCTGCTGGCGCTGCTCGAGCGGATCAGGGCGCGGCTCGGGCGCTAGGGAAAAGGAAAAGCCGTATGGAAAAGAAGACCGAATACAACATCTGGTACTGGGTGTTGGCTTTCATAGCCGTGATCTTCATCCAGGATCTGATCGCCGGCTGGCAATCCGTGGCTCCCATCAGCTACAGCCAATTCGAAACCTATCTCGAGGACGGCAGGGTCGGGTCGGTCGCGGTCGGGTCAGACACCATCACCGGCACCTTCACCGAACCCGTCGACGGCAAGAGCCAGTTCGTGACGACGGTCGTGGATCCCGCGATCCTGCAGCGGATCGACCGCTCCGGCGTCGAGATCACGGGCGTTCCTCAGAATACTTTTTTCGGCACACTGATTTCCTGGGTGGCGCCAGCGCTTGTCTTCTTCGGAATCTGGATGCTGCTGTTCCGCAAGTTCGCCGACAAGCAGGGTTTTGGCGGCTTCATGCAGGTCGGCCGCAGCAAGGCCAAAGTTTACATGGAAAAAGAAACCGGCGTCAGCTTCGCCGACGTGGCCGGTGTGGACGAGGCCAAGGCCGAGCTCGAGGAGGTCGTGGAGTTCCTCAGGAACCCCGCCGAATACGGAAAGCTGGGCGCACATATCCCCAAAGGCATATTGCTCGTCGGGCCGCCGGGCACCGGCAAGACGCTTCTGGCGCGCGCGGTGGCAGGCGAGGCGGGCGTGACCTTCTTTTCAATCTCGGGCTCCGAGTTCGTCGAGATGTTCGTGGGCGTCGGTGCCGCACGGGTGCGCGACCTCTTCGAGCAGGCCCGGAAATCGGCCCCGGCAATCATCTTCATCGACGAACTCGACGCTCTTGGGAGGGCGCGCTCTTCCGGCCAGATCGCCGGTGGCCATGATGAGCGTGAGCAGACGCTGAACCAGCTTCTGACCGAGCTCGACGGCTTCGACCCTTCGGTGGGCATCGTGCTCCTGGCCGCCACCAACCGACCCGAGATCCTCGACCCCGCGCTTCTCCGCGCGGGCCGCTTCGACCGGCAGGTGCTGGTGGATCGGCCGGATAAGAAGGGACGTGTGCAGATCCTCGGCGTTCACATGAAAAAGGTGAAGCTCGCCCCAGACGTCGATGCCGAGAAGGTCGCAGCGCTTACTCCCGGCTTTTCCGGGGCGGACCTTGCCAATCTCGTCAACGAGGCAGCATTGCTCGCCACGCGGCGGAAGGCTGATGCGGTGACGATGGACGACTTCAACAATGCGGTGGAACGCATCATCGCCGGGTTGGAAAAGAAGAACCGCGTGCTCAATCCGCGCGAACGCGAGATCGTGGCGCACCACGAGATGGGGCACGCGCTGGTGGCGATGGCTCTGCCGGGGGTGGACCCGGTGCACAAGGTCTCGATCATACCGCGCGGGATTGGCGCGCTCGGCTACACCATCCAGCGCCCGACCGAGGACCGCTTCCTGATGACGCGGGAGGAACTCGAAAACAAGATCGCAGTCCTGCTTGGCGGGCGCGCGGCCGAGAAGATCATCTACGATCATGTCTCGACCGGGGCGGCGGACGATCTGGTCAAGGCGACCGACATCGCCCGCGCCATGGTCGCGCGGTACGGGATGGACGAAGACCTCGGGCATGTCAGCTACGACACCGATCGGCCCGGCTTTCTCGGCACCGGCGATCAGGCGTCCTGGCTCAACCGCCGCTACAGCGAGGCCACGGCCGAGCGAATGGACGCGAAGGTGCGCGACATCGTGGATGGCGTGTTCAAGCGCACCCTCACCCTTCTTGAATCCAATCTGGATCTTCTCGAGCAATCGGCGCAGGATCTCCTGCAACGAGAGACACTGGACGAGCCCGATCTTGTGGCAATTGGGTCCAAGGTGAAAAGAACGGAGGCGGTCGCTGCGTGACACTGTCACTGGCGCAGATGATCGGCGACCAACCCTGACTGGACAATGAAAACGGAGAAGACGAATGGCAAACGGAGCTTGCGATATTTGCGGTCGCCCGGCGACGGCGCGCGTGCGCGCCTCGGTGAACGGCAAAGTTCAGAACATGGAGCTGTGCGATCAGCATTACAGCGAAATGGCGCGCCGGTCGGGGCGCAGCGCCTCGCCGCTGGAGTCCCTGTTCGGACGGCGTTCCCTTCTTGACGAATTCTTCGGCGAGAGCGGTTTCGGCAGCCTCTTTGGTGACAGTCCGCTGCGAGGCGGCACGCTCGGCTCCATGGGTGATGGCGATGACGCTGTCGTCGACGCCACTTTCGGCGAGGGCGCGCCGCGGCGTGGATCGCGGCGCGGCGGCGGACGCACCATCGCCGACCGGCTGAGCGAACAGGGCAACAAGCTGCTGCAGGATGCCGCACAGAAGGCCGTGGAATTCGGGCGCAGCGAGGTCGATACCGAACATCTGCTTCTGGCACTGACCTCGTCTGACGTCGTCAAGACGATCCTGGAACAGTTCAAGGTCGATGTGGACGATCTGCGGCGCCAGATCGAGAAGGAAGCGAAGCGTGGAGAGGCCAGGACGGAAGGCGAAATCGGTGTCAGCCCGCGTCTCAAGGACGCGCTGAACCGGGCCTTCATCGCCTCGAACGAGCTTGGCCATTCCTATGTCGGGCCGGAACATCTGCTGATCGGGCTCGCCGAAGAGGGCGAAGGCCTCGCGGCCGCGATGCTGCGCAAGCTGGGGTTGACGCCGCAGGCGCTGCGTCAGCAGGTGACCAAGGTCGTGGGCAAGGGAGCCGAGGAAGGCCGCGTGGAGGCGCCTTCCAGCACACCCGATCTCGACCAGTTCAGCCGTGACCTGACGAAGCTCGCCCGCGAGGGCAAGCTTGATCCCGTCATCGGCCGCGCCCGCGAGATCGAGACGACGATCGAAGTGCTGGCCCGCCGGAAAAAGAACAACCCGGTGCTGATCGGCGAGCCCGGCGTGGGCAAGACCGCCATCGTCGAGGGACTTGCACAACGGATCGTCGCGGGCGAAGTGCCCGAGGCGCTGCGCGACAAGCGGCTGGTCGAGCTCAACATCAACTCGATGGTGGCCGGGTCGAAGTATCGCGGCGAGTTCGAGGAGCGAGTCCAGAAGATCCTCAAGGAGATCACCGAGGAGAAGGACAGCCTGATCCTGTTCATCGACGAGATCCACACCATCGTCGGCGCCGGCCAGGGCGGTGGCGAAGGCGGTCTCGACATCGCCAACACCTTCAAGCCGGCGCTGGCGCGGGGCGAGCTGAACCTGATCGGCGCGACGACGCTCAACGAGTACCAGAAATACATCGAGAAGGACGCGGCGCTCGAGCGACGGTTCCAGCCGGTTTATGTCGAGGAACCCACGATAGCTCAGGTCATCATGATCCTGCGCGGCCTGCGCGACACGCTGGAGGCGCACCACAAGGTGACGATCACCGACGAGGCCATCATCGCCGCCGCGGAGCTTTCGGATCGCTATATCACCGGTCGCTTCATGCCCGACAAGGCGATCGACCTGATCGATCAGGCAGCCGCGCGGGTGAAGATCAGCGCCACGGCGCGCCCCGTGGAAGTCCAGGAGCTGGAAGCCGAGGTCGCGCAGATCAAGCGCGAACAGGACTATGCCGCAGCCCGCAAGCAATTCGACCGGGCAGCGGAACTGAAGAAGGAGCTGGAGCAGAAGCAGAAGGAGCTGGACGAGCTTCTGGAAATCTGGAAGCGCGACCAGGCTTCGGCGACCGCCGAGGTGCGCGCCGATCACGTCGCGCAGATCGTCTCCAAGATCACCGGCGTTCCGGTCACGGAGCTGACCACCGAGGAGAAAGACAAGCTCCTCAAGCTCGAGGAGAAGCTGCACGAGCGCGTCATCGGCCAGGAAGAGGCCATCCGCGCCGTGGCGGATGCGGTGCGCCTGGCGCGCGCAGGACTGCGCGAGGGACGCGGCCCGACCGCGACATTCCTCTTCCTCGGGCCGACCGGGGTTGGCAAGACGGAACTGGCCAAGACGCTCGCCGAAGTAATCTTTGGCGATCAGGACGCAATCATCCGCATCGACATGTCCGAGTATGGCGAGCGCCACTCGGTCGCCCGGCTGGTGGGCGCGCCTCCCGGCTACGTCGGATACGACGAAGGCGGGCAACTGACCGAGAAGGTGCGCCGTCGGCCCTACTCGGTCGTGCTCCTCGACGAGATCGAGAAGGCGCACCCGGATGTCTACAACATTCTGTTGCAGGTGTTCGACGACGGTCGGCTGACCGACGGCAAGGGCCGCGTGGTGGACTTCACCAACACCATCATCATCGCCACCTCGAACCTCGGTTCGGACATCATCCAGCGCAACCTCACGAAACGCGGCAGCAGTGAGTTCGACGAGGCCAAGCAGAAATCCGAACTGATGGAGGTGTTGCGCGGTCATTTCCGGCCAGAGTTCATCAACCGGATCGACGAGATCATCGTCTTTCATTCGCTGAATCAGTCGGAGATCCGCCAGATCGTCGAGTTGCAGCTCAACCGGGTGAAGCGGACCGCCCTTACCCAGGGCATCGAACTCGAATTCGACGTGAGCGTCGTGGATCACTTCGGCGCGGTCGGCTTCCGTCCCGAATTCGGTGCCCGCGAGCTGCGCCGGCTGATCCGGTCGGAGCTGGAGACCGAGTTGGCTCGCGAACTGCTCTCGGGGCGGACCGAGGATGGCGACAAGGTCCGCGTCGCCTGGTCAGCGGACGAACAGAAGGTCGTGTTCGAAAAGATCGTAAAGGACACCGGTGACGACAGCCCGGACGATCAGGCCAAGGCCGGGATCGAGGAGCCCAGCGAAGTTGCCGAAAACAAGGCGGACGCTCCGACGCCCGATGTCCCGGTCGACGCTAAGGATAAGGAGCAGTCCAAGGGCGATAAGTCTACCGGATGACGTCGTGAAGGACTGGCCGGCGCGATGACGGTCGCGCCGGCTCATTTCGTCAAAAAGCGACAAGCAAGGTCATACGGCATGGAAGTCATCAGAGCATTTCGCAATCTCGACCGGCACGGCCAACAGCGCGCGCCTGAGGTCATCGAGGAAGAGGTGCGGCAACTTGAACCGCATCTTGTACGCTTCCGCGAGGATCTCGTCCGGCTCGAAGTCGTCGCCTCCCAGACGAGGGGCAAGACGCGCATCCAGGTCAGCCTGCGCCTGCAACTGCCCTCGGGCGTGATCGCGGCACAGGAAGAGGGGTTCGTGATCGAGCCTGTCCTGCGCAAGGCCTTTGCCGACCTGCGCCAGCGGGTTGACCGGCATGTGGCGCGCCTCAAGCACGAGTCTGAATACAAACGTCCCGCCCGCCGGCGCCGGATCGGCGCCCCGCTGCCGCCCGCGTGGGATGCGGCGGAAGCGGACCGGCGCCAACTCTTCTTCGACCTGATCGAGGATCATCTCGATACGATCTATGACACCGTCAGGCGCGAGTTGACCTATCTCGAGTGTAGCGGGTCCGTGCCGGCTGGCTACCTGAGCGTTGGCGATATCGTCGATGCGACGATCCTCAACGGGCTCAACCGCTTCGAGCGGCGGCCGACCGAATTCTCCGTCCGGGACTGGCTGACGCAGCTGGCCTTCGAGACCGTCGAGGCGGAGGCGCAGGCTGCGCGCCGCGCGGTGCCCGAGGATGCCGCCTCGATCGAGGCGGAACCCGAGGCCCCGGCGGAGGATCCGACCGAGGCGGATCAGGCGATGTTCGAGTTCTACCAGCCCGACGAAGTGCTGATGCTGGAGGACCTCATCGCCGACGACGGCGGCACAGACCCCGAGACCGAAGTGGATCGTCATGATATCGCCATGGCACTGCACCGGGCTATCGCAGATCTTGCTCCGGTCGAGCGCCGCGTCCTGTATCGGATGTACCTGGAAGACGCCACGATCGCGGAGACGGCGCACCTCCTGGGTCTCACTGAGGCGGAAGTGTTGAAGATTGCAGAGAACGCGGCGGAGACACTGCGCGGCACGCTGGTCGAAGCCGGGTTGATCGGCGAGGCATCGGGGCGCGCGCCCGTGGAAAGGGAAATTGCCCGGACGCAGTGTCTGCCTCAGCCGGTCGAGGACCGCCGCCGCGTGGCGGCCGCCCTGGCCGGCGCGGAGACAATCGGTACTACTGAGTTGAAACCTGAACAGGAGATGGACCAATGACGACAACCTCTGCAAACCAATCCGACACGATGCAGGACATGCTGTGCAGCCTGTCCGGGAACTGGTGGCTGTTCGTGCTGCGCGGTGTCCTGGCGCTGGTGATCGCGGTTCTCGCCTTCCTCATGCCTGCGGAGTCGCTGCTTGCTCTGACGCTGGTCTTCGGCGCTTTCGCCTTCGCCGATGGCGTGTTCGGCCTCGTCGCCGCCGTCCGCAACATCCGCGGGGGCGATCGCTGGGGCTGGCTGATGTTCAGCGGCATTCTGGGGATCGCCACGGGGGTTGTCGTGGTCTTCTCGCCGTTCGTGGCGACGCTTGTGCTTGCGACATTCCTCTGGGCCAGCATCGCATTCTGGTCCGTGTTCTCGGGTGCCCTCGAGATCGCGGCAGCAATCCGCCTGCGCAAGGAAATCGAGGGCGAGATCTGGCTGATCCTGAGCGGCCTCGTCTCGGTCGTTCTCGGTGTCGTCGTGACCTGGATGCTGCTGACGCGCCCGGTCGAAAGCTTCCTCGCGCTCGGCTGGCTGATCGGCTTCTACGCCGCGATCTTCGGGGTGATGATGATCCTCCTCGGGCTGCGGCTTCGCAAGGCGGATCGTTCGGACGGTGCGGCCTTCGATGACGCTCCCCCATCGGCATAGGCGTGAGGTGCCCTGTGGTGGATGACGGGCGACTTGCCGGCGAGGAGCACGATTTCACCCGATGGGACGAAACGATCTTCGACCGTTGCCTGAGCACCGGCTTCAATCCGTTCGGCAGTGGTCCGACGCCAATCTTCCTGCGGCACCCGGACGCAGAGGCGCCGGACGCCGATGCAAGGCCGTGCATGCCACCTGACACCGAAAATGCGAGGTGCTGATGTCGAACCGCCTGCCTGACTTGGCATTTGCTGCTGCGGCCGCTGCCTTGGGCATCGGCATCGTTTTCTTTTTTCGTTCGATGTATCTTGCCGAAGACATACTGCCTTTCGCGCAGGAGATGACGCTCATCTTCCTCGGCGCTGTCGTGACGATCATTCTGACCGCGGCGCTTCTCAATCGCCAGACCGATCTCGAGCTTCGCAAGGAAGGAAGGGTCATCATCCTCCAGCAGCAATGCGACATTTACATGGCCTGCATCGAGAAGGTCGCAGAGATCGTGGAAACCGCAAGGCACGATGCGAAGCTGATCGATGAACTGCGTGTTCTCAGCCACAAGCTGGCTGTGGTCGCGAGTGCAGGGGTCGTGTCCAGCTTCGAGCAGGTACTGGAGAGCTTGCAGTCCGGTTTTGCTGACGGCACGCTCTCGGACGGGGACGGAGAGCGCGTGATGAATGCCGTCGCCGATCTCACGATAGCGATGCGGTCGGACGTCCTGCACGCTGCTGCCTTTCCTTCGCAGAACACCGAACGCGCCGTTCGCCTGAATTCGAGGCGAATGGAAAAACTCGACGATCTCGGACGTCACCTTCTCGTATCCACCGACACCCGGGAGAACTGATATGCGCGGCCATAATCGTCCACCATTCCCGCCGAAAATTCCCGGAACCGATCTGCCATCCTGGGACGTGCCGACGGCAATCATCTACCGTCCTGCCCGTTCCGCGATGACATCGGCGCCTCGGCCCAGCTACTGGGTCCTCGAGTTCGAGCCGTCCCGGCCGCCGCAGATCGAGCCGCTGATGGGATGGACGGCAAGCGGCGATCCCTATCGTCCGATTCGGCTGAAGTTTCCGGATCGCGACAGCGCCGTGGACTTCGCCGAGCGGCAGGACTGGCGATATGTCGTGCGCGAGGACGTCGGAAAGGCCCGTGCGGCGAACCCGTGGGCGGGGGAGACGCGCCACCGGCTGCACAGGGGCGTCGATGCCCCGGGAGCCTTCCGGGTCCCGTTCCGCCCCGATCGCCGCCTCTCAAGAGGCGTCCAGCATGAGAGCACGGCCGACCCGTCTACCAGCGACAGGGAGAGTTTCGACCCGGTCCTCGAAGCCTCGCTCGAATCCTTTCCCGCCTCCGATCCCCCGGCCTGGACGGGTGTGACAGTCGTAGGGAAGAAACCGTGACGACGGCCGGCCACAGGCGCGAGGAGGCGTCGCATGTTCCCGTGGGCTGACACCGTCGCACGCCGATACCCGCCGATCGTCGTCTGGTCGGTCATTGGTATCAGCGCCCTTGCGCTCCTCTATCAGGTCGGGCTGCCGCCGCGCGTGCTCGACCGGTTCCTGTTCGACTTTGCGCTGGTTCCCTCGCGCTTCTTCGGGCAACTGAGCCTCGTCGCCCCTTCCGACTGGACGCCATTCCTGACCGACATCTTCCTTCATGCGGGCTGGCTTCACCTCATCCTCAACAGGTGGACGCTGTGGATCTTCGGCCCGGCTGTGGAGGACCGGCTCGGGCCGGTGCGGTTCGCGCTGTTCTATCTCTTCTGCGGTGTGGCCGCGGGGCTGGCCCATGCCCTTGCCTACCCCGACTCGGCCGTGCCCGCCCTCGGCGCGTCCGGTGCCATCGCGGGGGTGATCGGGTGCTATGCCCGGATGTTCCCGGCGGCCCGGATCGTCGTGATCGTGTCGATCCTGATCATCCCGCTGTTCTTCGAGGTCAGCGCGCTGGCCTTTGCGATGATCTGGTTCGCCATGCAGGTCATCCCCGGCCTGATCTCGCTCGGCGACACGGCAAGCGGCGGGATCGCCTGGTGGGCGCATATCGGCGGCTTCGTCGCAGGATGGCTCGCCACACCGCTTCTGCGCAGGCCCGCCGGCGCCCATCGCCGATACTATCGCGACGAAGGGATCTACGGCTTCCTGCCGGATGGCCGAAGACAGGGAGGAGGAAGTCCATGGATCTGATGCAATTGCTATGGCTGTTCTTCATCGCCTCGGCGCTGCAGCCGGCCCTGCAGAGGAAGTATCTCGAGGCGATGCGCGCGCGGAAGATCGCCCAGATCGAGAAGACGCGAGCAAGTCGGGTGATCCTGATGATCCACCGGCAGGAGACGATGAACCTCCTGGGATTTCCCCTGGTGCGCTACATCGATGTGAACGATTCCGAGGAGGTTCTGCGCGCCATCCAGATGACGGATGCCGAGATGCCGCTCGACATCGTGCTGCACACGCCCGGAGGGCTGGTCTTGGCCGCCACGCAGATCGCCCGCGCCATCCAGGGACACAAGGGCAAGGTCACGGTTTTCGTGCCGCACTATGCCATGTCGGGGGGAACCCTGATCGCCCTGGCAGCGGACGAGATCGTGATGTGCGACCACACCGTGCTGGGTCCGGTCGATCCGCAACTCGGCCAGATGCCGGCCGCTTCGCTCATCCGGGTCGTGGAACAGAAGCCGATTGCCGAGGTCGACGACCAGACCTTGGTGATGGCCGATGTCGGGCGCAAGGCGATCGCCCAGGTCGAGGCGGCTGTGCGGCGGCTCTTGTCCGACAAGATGGACGCGGAAAGGGCGGCGGCCGTGGCGGCGCAGCTGGCCACCGGCACCTGGACCCATGACTATCCGATCTCCGCCGACGAGGCGCGCGAGATGGGACTGCCGGTAAGAACCGACATGCCCCAGGAAATCTTCGAGCTGATGACCCTCTACCCGCAGCCCGTGCGCCGCCAGGGCGGCGGTGTCGAATACCTGCCCGGACCGCGCCACCGGGAAGCCCGCGGGGCCTCGGCCTCGCGCTGAACGGCGCCGGTCTGCGGCCCTCTCCGAAACGAAACACGAAGGAAGAACAGAATGCCCACCGTTGCTTGCCCGAAATGCAGTTCAGTGAACCGCGTCCCGCAGGAGCGCCTGACGGACACCCCCAACTGCGGCCGCTGCGGCGCCGCCCTGTTCGAGGGCCGGCCGGTCGTGCTCACCGAGGCCAATTTCGACCGGCACGCCAATGCCGAACTGCCGCTGCTCGTCGATTTCTGGGCGGAATGGTGCGGACCATGCAAGGTCATGGCACCGCAGTTCGAGGCGGCGGCGCGTTCGCTCGAGCCCCATGTCCGCCTCGGCAAGCTCGATACCGAAGCCGAACAGCAGATCGCGGGGCGCTACGGCATCCGCGGCATTCCGACCATGATCCTTTTCAGAGGCGGCAAGGAAATCGCGAGGACGAGCGGTGTAATGCCTGCCGCGCAGATAGCGCAGTGGGCGCGGTCGCACGTTTAGAGAATACAGGTATTGGCCTTTCCTGCGACATGATATCAGGAGAAGAACATGCATGGCGTGACTGGATTTGCCGAAAGTGCGGCCTTGTTGGTTTGCGCCGCGTTCGTACTCGTGACGATATGTTCACGGATTGGCGTGCCTAGGGCGTGTTGACGTTTGAGGATTTCCAAACTGATCGCTGGCTGATTCAAGGCTGCCAAATGGGAGGCAACCTTGATCCGCACGACGTTGACCGAC
>NZ_UZWE01000096.1 GCF_900631945.1 Paracoccus haematequi | reverse complement strand
TTTGACGATCCCTTCGCGGCCGCCAGCGATCTCGGCTACTGGGCCACCGGGACCGGCAGCTACCCGGACTTCGCCGCGCTGATCCGCCGCTGAGCGCCCGCGCGACAACCCCATCGGGGCGGCGCACCGCCGCCCCCTCCCTTCGGAAAGGACACGGACATGACCCACACCCGCATCCTGGTCGCCGCCGGCGCCGCTCTTCTCCTGATCATCGCCCTCGTCGCCGCCACCGCCCTGTTTCCCGGCGGCCCGCTCAGCCGCAAGGAAATGCGCCTGGTGGACGGCTTCGCCGCGGCCTATACCGCCTGCATGGACTCTGCCGGCGATGCCAACGGCATCAGCCTGGGCGACTGCAACGAAGCCGAGATCCTCAAGGCCCGGATCGACGAGGCCGGCCTCTGCATCGACTACGACAACAGCCGCCAGGACACCTACGAGGACTTCTACCGCTGCGGAAGCGCACGGTGAGCGGAGATCGAGGACGACGGCATGCGGCAACCGTTGCATAGCGTAATAGTGTAATAGTGTAATATTATGCTATCATTCCGCCGGAGAACACGCCCGAAGCTATTACAATAGCAACCTAGGGTAATAGCATCCTGGCACGCTATCACCCTGCTCCGGCAGGAGCAGTTCCGGCGCGGGTCACACAAATCAACATGAGAGCATGAAAGGCATCGATCAGATCATGCCAGCGTGATGGTGG
>NZ_UZWE01000056.1 GCF_900631945.1 Paracoccus haematequi | reverse complement strand
CATCGCGCTCCGCTGCGAGAAGACCGTCTCGTCCTTCAAAGCCTTCGTCGATCTCGCCTGCGCTATGGCTTGGGTCGCTTAAATGAAGACGCCGCCTAGCGCAGGGGCATCGGCACCGTCTCGGCCGGGGCGAGATATTCGATCAGCACCGCCGACATGTCGTCCTGGCGTTCGCCCCGGCAATATTCCGACACCGACCAGGCCATGGATTCCAGGAACACATGGCCCCCCAGGAAGGCGTTGGTGCGCAGGATCGCCTCGACCCCGTCGTCGCCCAGCAGGCGGCCCGCGGGGTTCGTCGCCTCGGTGATGCCGTCCGAACAGATCAGCAGCCGGTCGCCGGGCTTCATAATCACGTCGATCTCGTCGAAGATCGGGTTTTCGAAGACGCCGATGGGCATCCCGCCATTGCCCAGCGGCAGGACGGTGCCGTCGGCGCGTTGCAGCACCGGGTGGGGATGGCCCGCCTGGACCATGCGCAGCCTGCCCGTCGTGTGATCGAGATCGGCATAGATCATCGTGTAATAGGTATCGGTCGCCATCTCCTCCAGCATCATGTTGTTGAAAAAATGCGCGAGCGCCGCCGGGCTGACGGCGTCGGTCCCGGTCTGGGCCGCGCGCAGCGCCACGTTCTGATCGGCCGATCCCGACAGATGCACCGACAGTTGCGCGGTCAGCAGCGCCGCAGTCACCCCGTGGCCCGACACGTCCAGCGCATAGATCCCCACCCGTTCCGGGCCGATCGGAAAGAACCCCACCAGATCCCCGCCGATATGGCCCGCCGGGCGCAGCAGCAGCGACAGCTGGATCTGCCCGAAGCGCCCCGACCGCTGCTTGACCAAGCCCTGTTGCAGCTTGCGCGCCTCGGTCAGGTCGCGGTCGATGGCGGCCTGGGTGTCGCGCAGCTTGTCCAGCGCCGAACGAAGCTGGGCATTGCTGGCGCGCAGATCCTCCTCGACCCGCAGGATGCGTTCTCCGGCGGCCAGGCGGGCCAGCAGTTCCTGTTGCGCGACCGGCTTGGCCAGGAAATCGTCGGCCCCCGCCTCGAGCCCGCGGGCGATGTCCTGGTGATCCTGGGCCGAGGTGAGCAGCACGAAATAGCCATAGTTGCGCCGTTCCCCGGCGCGGAAGGCCCGGCACAGATCCAGTCCCGATTCCAGCCCGTCCTGCCCCGGAAACGACCAGTCGGACAGGATCATGTCGGGTTCGCTGCGCTGGCACAGGCGCAGCGCATCGGCGACCGAGGCGGCCTCCATCACCTCGTAACGGGCGCGGCGAAGCTGGATCGCGAAGATGCGCCGCTGCGCGGAGCTGGCGCTGACGATCAGCACCCGCCGCATCAACCGGGCGCCCGAGGGTGGGGCAGCGGACGGGATCTGGTGATTCGGGCGTTTCATGACCAAGGTGATAACCCCTTGGTGGTAAAGGCCCCGTTAAGCGCGGATCGTCTCGGGCGGGTCAGACCAGCAGTTCGGCCAGGATCTCGTCGTTGGTGATGTCGCGATAGACGAAGCCCGCATGATCCAGCCGCGCCTTGAGCGTGGTCAGGTTCTGCGGCGCCGAGGTCTCGATGCCGATCAGGATCGATCCGAAGTTGCGCGCCGATTTCTTGAGATATTCGAACCGCGCCACGTCGTCTTCGGGGCCAAGCAGTTCCAGGAAATCGCGCAAGGCGCCGGGCCGCTGCGGCAGCCGCAGAACGAAATATTTCTTCACGCCCGCAAAGCGTTGCGCGCGTTCCTTGACCTCGGGCAGGCGTTCGAAATCGAAATTGCCGCCCGAACAGACGCAGACCACCCGCTTGCCCGCCAGGTTGCCCAGATCGCCCAGCACGTCGATGGCCAGCGCGCCCGCAGGTTCCAGCACCACGCCTTCGGTGTTCAGCATCTCCAGCATGGTGATGCAGATCCGGTCCTCGGGCGCCAGATGCACGTCCTGGGGGCTGAACCGGCGCAGCGCCTCGAATGGCAGGGCGCCGATGCGGGCCACGGCCGCGCCATCGACGAAATTGTCCACGGCGGGCAGCGCGACCGGCGCGCCCTGCTGCAACGCGGCCTGGAGGCTCGCCCCGCCCAGGGGTTCGGCAAAGGCGAAACGCGTGTCGGGCGCCCTCTCGGCGAAATAGCGCGTCACCCCGGCCGACAGCCCGCCGCCGCCCACCGGCAGCACCACCAGATCGGGCGCGCCGCCCAACTGCTCCAGGATTTCCAGGCCGACGGTCGCCTGGCCCTCGATCACATCGGCCGAATCGAAGGGCGCCAGGAATTGCGCGTCCTGTTCGGCGGCAAAGGCCTGGGACGCGGCCAGCGTCTGGTCGAAATAGTCGCCGGTCAGCACGATCTCGACCGCGTCGCCGCCGAAGACCTTGGTCTTGTCGATCTTCTGGCGGGGGGTCGTCACCGGCATGAAGATCGTGCCCCTGGCCCCGAAATGGCGGCAGGCATAGGCCACGCCCTGCGCATGGTTGCCCGCGCTGGCGCAGACGAAATGCGCGTTCCCCGCGGCCCCCGCCGTCACCCGCTTGCGCATGGCGTTGAACGCGCCGCGCAGCTTGTAGCTGCGGACCGGGGTCAGATCCTCGCGCTTGAGCCAGATGTCCGCGCCGTATCGGGCCGACAGGTGGTCGTTGCGCTGCAAGGGCGTCGGTTCGAACAGGTCGCGGATGGCGGTTTCGGCGTTGCGGACCAGATCGGCGAAAGAGGGGGCGGCGTTTTCCATGCGCCTGCGCATGACGTGAAAATACGGGGTTTGCAAGGGGTTGTTAAGCGATTGCTCAGTCGCCCAGCAGCACCATGATGACGATTGCCCCGATCGCCAGAAGCCAGATCGGCGGACCTTTCTTCTTGGCCTTGGGGACCGGCCGGCCCGTTGGTGGGGCCGCTTTGTCCGCAACACGCATCTTTCCAGTACCATGGCACTTGGGGCAAACGGCGCCATCGGCCAAGGATTTTCCCGGCAATTGCCCATAGCCCCCGCAATAGTCGCAGTTTACCTGTGCCATGCCCATCCCCGACCCGCCCGGCGCCATCCTAGCAAAGATTGCTGCACCTGTCTCGATTGGTGCTCTCAACGGCCAAATGGCGAATCCCTTGCCACAGCGGCCTTCCGCAGTCTTGTCCGCCGTGACGATTGGGCCTATTCCCCCGAAAACTTCGCCAAAGGGTTAACCGCATGTCTGACGCGCCGAAAAAAGTCGTCCTTGCCTATTCGGGCGGGCTGGACACCTCGATCATCCTCAAGTGGCTGCAGACCGAATACGGCTGCGAGGTGATCACCTTCACCGCCGACCTGGGCCAGGGCGAGGAACTGGAACCGGCGCGCCAGAAGGCCGAACTGCTGGGCATCGCCCCGGAAAACATCCACATCGAAGACCTGCGCGAGGAATTCGTGCGCGACTTCGTGTTCCCGATGTTCCGCGCCAACGCGGTCTACGAGGGGCTGTATCTGCTGGGCACGTCCATCGCCCGTCCGCTGATCTCCAAGCGGCTGGTGGAACTGGCGCACCGGCACGGCGCCGACGCCGTGGCCCATGGCGCGACCGGCAAGGGCAACGACCAGGTGCGGTTCGAGCTGTCGGCCTATGCGCTGGATCCCTCGATCAAGGTGATCGCGCCCTGGCGGCTGTGGAATCTGACCAGCCGCACCAGGCTGATCGAATTCGCCGAACAGAACCAGATCCCCATCGCCAAGGACAAGCGCGGCGAGGCGCCCTTCAGCGTGGACGCGAACCTGCTGCACACCTCAAGCGAGGGGAAGGCGCTTGAAAACCCTGCCGAGGCCGCGCCGGATTACGTGTATCAGCGCACCGTGAACCCCGAGGACGCGCCCGACGCGCCGGAATTCGTGGAAATCACCTTCGAGCGTGGCGATGCGGTGGCGATCGACGGCCAGGCGCTGTCGCCCGCCACGATCCTGACCCGCCTGAACGAGCTTGGCGGCAAGCACGGCATCGGGCGGCTGGACTTCGTGGAGAACCGCTTCGTCGGCATGAAGTCGCGCGGCATCTATGAAACGCCGGGCGGGACGATCCTGCTGGAAGCCCATCGCGGGATCGAACAGATCACGCTGGACAGCGGGTCCGGGCACCTCAAGGACAGCCTGATGCCGCGCTATGCCGAACTGATCTACAACGGCTTCTGGTTCAGCCCGGAACGCGAGATGCTGCAAGCCCTGATCGACAAGTCGCAGGAACATGTGTCGGGCACGGTGCGGCTGAAGCTCTACAAGGGTCTTGCGACCTGTGTCGGCCGCTGGTCGGACCAGTCGCTCTATTCCGAAGCGCATGTGACGTTCGAGGACGACGCCGGCGCCTATGACCAGAAGGACGCGGCGGGCTTCATCAAGCTGAACGCGCTGCGGCTGAAGCTGGTCGCGAACCGGAACGCGCGGGCGAAGTAACCGCCCCTGTCTGGACCGAAGGCCGCGGCATCCCCGCGGCCTTTTCTTTTGCCCGGACCTGTCCCACAGTGGCGGCGACCATCGAAAGGCCCGCGCCATGACAGACCGACCCGCCCGCATCGCCATCGTCACCGTTTCGGACCGCGCCGCGCGCGGCGAATACGAGGACAAGGGCGGCCCCGGCGCCGAGGCCTGGCTGCGCGACGTGGTGACCTCGCCGATGGAGATCACCCGTGTGATCATCCCCGACGGCCGCGAAGGCGTGGCCGCGACCCTGCGCGAACTGGTCGAGGGCGGGGCGGACCTGATCCTGGTGACCGGCGGCACCGGCCCCGCGCCGCGCGACCAGACGCCCGAAGCCGTTTTCGATGTCGCAGAAAAAGAGTTGCCCGGCTTCGGCGAGGAAATGCGCCGCGCCTCGCTGGCCGAGGTGCCGACCGCGATCCTGTCGCGGCAAACGGCGGTGATAAGGGATGCGACGCTGATCATTACCTTGCCGGGGAAGCCTGCGGCGATTGCGACGTGCCTGAACGCGGTGTTCGCGGCGGTGCCCTATTGCTTGGACCTGATCGGGGCGGCGAGGATCGAGACGGATGGGGGGAAGGTGAAGGCGTTTCGGCCGGGGATGAGATAGGAATATTTCCCAAAGCTGATTAACTTCAGGAAATAATAGCCAGTTAAATAAAGTGGGGTAGCTTCTTAGCTGCCCAAGATCTCTTGGATTTCTTGGGAAGAGAGAGAACTGGAGACGCTTCCAAAGCCTTTTTGCTCTTTCGCTCGAGTTATTTCGTGCTTCGGTATTCCTAGCGATAATACTTCATCGTCTGATAGATCTTTGACGCTGAACCAAGTGATGTCCTCGCCAATGATGTCCCAACATTTCTCGATTCCAGCTACTCCAATACAGCCTTGTATAACCACTCGAACGCCGCTTGCTAGTGGTTGCATGCAAACCTTAAATCTTGCAATGCCAACTTCGTATAACGGAAAACAGCCTTGAGTCAAATTAAACCTAAATCTCTGCCCGAACGCATCAATTTCTAAGTAATAGGAACCCGAATCGTGTACAATCCGAACTTCCCCTCGAATCTCTATGCAGTAGTCTCGTCCGAAGACATTGACACATTCCTTCCAGTCTATCCGACGCGACCAAACCACTTGTGAAATTAGAGGTTCCATTGCTCTCTCCTGTTGGGTGACAAGTTTGCGAATCGCTAATCTGCCAAGCTTATGATTTTCTTGGGCAACTAGGGCGTGTTGACGTTTGAGGATTTCCAAACTGATCGCTGGCTGATTCAAGGCTGCCAAATGGGAGGCAACCTTGATCCGCACGACGTTGACCGAC
>NZ_UZWE01000107.1 GCF_900631945.1 Paracoccus haematequi | reverse complement strand
ATACATCCGGTCCAGTGCCCGGCCTTGCCATTCCCGAACCTCGTCCGGAACCGCGTCAGTGACGCGGCTGATCAGGTCGGGGGAGACCTTCAGGCCGTAGAGATCGAGCAGATGCGCCTGGATGTCGCGCACCGTCAGCCCGGCGGCATAGAGCCCGATGATCCTGTCATCCATGCCGTCAATGCGGGTCTGGCCCTTCTTCACCAGCTCCGGCTCGAAGCTGCTGTCGCGGTCACGGGGCACAGCCACCGGCAGTTCGCCGTCCTGGCCCTTCAGCACCTT
>NZ_UZWE01000054.1 GCF_900631945.1 Paracoccus haematequi | reverse complement strand
GCGGCGTACCAGCCGGATGCAGTCCACCAGGGAGCGCAGATCGCGGATGTCAAGCGCGGCCTCGTCGCCGTCGAGACCGACATCGGCGAGCGCGCGCTTGGCGCCTTCCTCGGCGGCCCGCGTCAGGATCGCCTCGAACTCGGCATCGGGCATGCGCACGAAGCCCTCGGATCGGGGTGGGTTCATCGGATCCTCCTTCCGCCGCTCAGCCGACCTTGCAGCCCCAGAAGGACGTGTGATCGGCGGCGAAGTAGCCGTCTGCGACCCGGAAATACCCCTGCAGTTCGACGGTATCGCCTGCCGTCAGCGGCACCATTGTCTGAAGCCAGATGGCGGTGGCGAGCGAGACATGGGTGGCGGAGATTTCGCCGAGGGAGCCGCGGATTTCGGTGGTGCCGTTCAGCACGAGCCGCCCGCGCATGCGGGCCGTGGCGCTGGCGTTGATCTTGTAGAGCAGCGTCGCGCCGAAGAGGTAGGTCCCGTCCACGGGCGCCACGAAGTGGTTGTTCGCGGCGTCGAACGCGCCCTGATCGTTGTAGTCGGTGTTGTTGAGGGCGATCTTCGTCCAGGCCCCGAGGCCGACATAGTTGTCGTAATTGGTGTACGCCTTGAACCGCGGCAGTAGGGGCTGGTCGACGATGCCGGTGGCGTTGTCGACGCTGAGCCCGTCGACGAAGGTGCTGCCGTCGGCCGAAACCGCCAGCCGGAACCTGTCCGAGCCGAACAGGCCAACCAGCGCCTTGGTCACGAAGCCGGTCTGCAGCGTCAGCCCGAGATCGTCGCCCGCAGCCTCCTTGTTCATGGTGTAGAACAGATCGCCGGTGCCGCCCTCGACCACGGTCTTGGCGGTCCAGAGCGCGGCGTTCAGCTTGGCCGAGAACGGGTTCGACGCATCTGCTGTCGTGCCCAGCCCCAGGAGCGCGAGGTTCTGCAACGCGGCCGGTGTCGTCCCGACCCAGCCCACGCCGTCGTAGACCAGCAGAAGGCCCTCGTCCTCGACCCACGCCCGCCAGCCGGTGCGCGGTGTAAGGCGCAGCCACGCGCCGTCCGTCCAGATCGCCACGTTCAGATCCCAGCCCGCCCAGTCTCCCGTCGCGCCCGAGCCGACGATGTAACGGTCGCCGTCTGCGGGGCTTCCGGGCGGCGCGGTCAGGTTTCGGTCGAGGACCGAGAGCTGGACGAGCCCGTCGAGGATCCGCAGCGCCTCGTTGTGGGTGACGTGCTTCTGGGCCTGCGCTGCGAGGATGTAGGGCAGCAGGAGATGGGTCGTGGCGTCGGACATGGGCGGTCTCCAGAACGAAGAACGCCGCCTGCATGGCAGGCGGCGAACAGTGGCGCAGCGGTGGTACTGACGAGCTACCCGCGCTCGGGCGTCTTCCCCGGAATGGCCGACAGAACCGGGTCGGGCTTCGGCGCGTCCCACGTTGCGGTCATTGCGGCCCAGCGATCAATCTCGGCCCGGAAGGCCGGGTCGTCGATCCTCAGATGGAAGGTGTAGAGCCGATCCACGATCTCGCGCATCAGCGCGCGCATCTCGTCGTCGTCGATCCGCGAGACCTCGGACCACGGAATGCGGTTGCCGTCCGCGTCCACGACGATGACGTCGCTGCCGTCGCCTGTGCGCGAGGCAGGCACCTGACCCGCGGGGAGTGTCTCAAGCTGCGTGTTGCGCACGCAGGCCACGGCCATCACTCTGGCAAGATGGGCTGCAATCCTGTCTTCGTCCTCGGGGCGCATGTCCCAAGCCTACGACGTAGATCGCGCGCCGTGCCAGAACTCATTGCGCTACCTCAGAAGCTCAGCGTGACAGCCTTGGGCGCTCCCCGCCCGACAAGGGCGGAGAGCTGGTAGATGCGGACGTCGAGCGTGTCGCCGGGGCCGAGCGGCGCGCCCCAATCGGCGGTCTGGTCTGCGGCGGTGTAGACCGCGCTGGTGGTGGCGGTGCTCAGCACCCGCTTCACGGTGGCGCCGTCTAGGATCTCGACTTCGTAGGCTTCCAGCTCCTCGGCCAACGGCACCTCGAGCCCGCCCCAGCTGTCGGCCGCGAGAGCTCGGGACCGGCGTATCCAGCGGATCGTGAGATCGCCGGGCGTGCGCGGCGTACGCCACGGCTGCTCGACATGAGCGACGGAGAACGGCCGCAGCCCGATGCCCACCGGCGTGAAGGCTTGCGCGACATAGGTCTCGTCGCTGACCGGGCGGCTGGCCGGGCCGATGCGCCAGTTCCACGGGATGCCGTGATCGGCCTCGGCGATCGGCAGCGATGCGAGCGCGGTGTCCAGCACGACGACACGCGCGCCAGCAGGCGCCGGGTTGCCCATGGCACCCTCGGTGCCGCGCTGGCCCCGCAGGAGCCGGGTCAGACGATACCGGCCCGGCGCCAGAAGCTCGGCCGCGCCCGCCTGGACGATCTCCCAGACGCCGGGCGCGCTCTCGATGGCCAGCGCGTTCGCCCGGCCGAACAAGGTCAGGTCCGTGACGCTTTCCAGCGTGCCGGTCAGCAGATCGACCACCAGAGCATTGCCGAGATCGAAGCGCGAGGTGGGGCCCGGATAGAGGTCGGAGACCAGCACCCCGATCCGGGCGCGACTGCCGAACGTGGTCAGCAGCTCGAAGCCATCGGTCGAGGGGCTGCGGAACACCGCCATCTCGCCGGGCCAGGGTACGGCATTCGCCACGACAAACGGCCGATGCGCGGGCTGGTCCTCGGTCAGCTGCGGCAGATCCATCAGCACCGCATCCGGTGCGCCGAACACCACGGCGCGCGTCAGCGACGCCGCGCGGGGATCGCCGGGCGGCATGTCGTAGGTCGCCCGGTCCTGGCGCACCGCCTCGATGCCCCGCGCCTCGGCGTCGGCAATGGAGATGAGCCGCAGATCGACCAGCCGCCCGTCATGCTCCAGCCGGATCGCGTCGGCCGGATCCAGAGCGAGCCGCGACGGCGGCAGACGGAACGCTGCCGTCTCGCGCCCCACCCACGCCTCCATCAGCGCGCGACGGCAGCGGCGTTCGGCCTCCTCGGGCGGCACCGCCATCGGGAAGGACTCCGAAGCGATCCGCGTCGTGTCCACGGTGATGCGCCGCGCCTCGACGAGGGCCGCGTCGTAATCCTCGTCGGCGCGCGCGACCTGCCATTTCAGCGCCTGCGGCAGTTCCGTCTCCTGGCCGCGTGTCAGCTCCAGCACATCGCCCTCGCGGCCGGCCACAAGATCGTCGGGCGCAAGGGTGGCGACGGAGGCCCGCCCGCGCATGATGAAGCGGATCACGCCCTCGGTCTCGACCGCGTCGAAGCCGAAGTGGCGCGACAGCGTGGTGATCGAGGCGCGCGGGCTTTCCAGCGCCGTGATGGCGTAGCCCTCGACTGCGCCCCAGAGGCCCGAGACGTCGATGCGGTCCTCGGGCAGCCCCGCCCGTTTGCAAAGATGGCGGACCAGCGCAGCGAGCGACACCGCCCCGAGTCGTCCGGTCAGCCAGTGGCCGAGCCGCCAGTTCGCCCCGTCCGTCCAGACGTCGGTCAGCGCCGGGAAGAACGGATAGGGCCGTGCGTCCCAGGTCCAGGCGGCACATTCGGGGACATGCACCATCCGGCCGCCGTAGACCGAGGACACCGGGTTGTTCGCCGGGGCGCCCCACCAGAGATACGTTGCCTCAAGGTAAGCGCGCTGGATGGCGTCGTCGCGCCATCCCCGCGAGAAATGCGGCGTGAAACTCTCCGAGGATTTCGGGTCGAAGAAGACGTTCGGCTGGTTCGTGCCGCGGTCGATGGCCGGGCAGCCCAGCTCGGTGAACCAGATCGGCTTCGACTGCGGCGCCCACGCCGTCGGCGTTCCGCTCTCCACCCCGCCCAGGCGGTCGTAGTGGGCGTTCGACCACCAGGCGCGCAGATCCTTGTAGCGGAACACCCACGGCTTGGCCGCCGCGCCATCCGTGATCGGCGTCCGCACCTGCGCAGTTCGGTCGGCGGCGCTGGCGTAGAACCAGTCGAAGCCTTCTCCGCCCGCGATGTTCCCCTGCAGGTAGGCCCGGTCGTAGATCGCGGGCCAGCCCTCGGCCGCGTCCGCATGCTCGAACCCGTCCCGCCAGTCCGACAGCGGCATGTAGTTGTCGATCCCGACGAAATTGATCTCCGGATCGGCCCAGAGCGGATCGAGGTGGAAGAAGACATCGCCGCTTCCGTCGCCCGGCTGGTGCCCGAAATACTCCGACCAGTCGGCCGCATAGCCGATCCTGGTGCCGGACCCGAGGATCGAGCGCACATCCGCAAGGAGGTCCCGATAGGCCTGCACGGCCGGATAGGTGGCCGCGCCCGAACGGATCGTGGTCAGCCCCGGCATCTCGGTGCCGATCAGGAAGGCGTCAACCCCGCCCACCGCCGCGCAGAGATGGGCGTAGTGCAGCACCATGCGCCGAAGACCCCAGTCGCCCGATGGCCCGATCCAGCTGACGCTCTCGCCCGAGACGCTGAAGCTGCCGGGTGTGGCCGCTCCGAACAGCGCCGCGACCTGGCTTGCGGCCGCAGCGGTCTTGTCCACCGTCCCGGCGAACCCCGCTGCAGGCGAACAGGTGATCCGGCCGCGCCAGGGGAACGCAGGCTGGCCCACCTCGGCGGCATTGTCGGAATACGGGTTCGGCAGGCTGTTGCCGGGCGGCACGTCCATCAGCATGAATGGGTAGAAGGTGACGCGCAGCCCGCGTGCCCTCATCTCCTGGATCGCCTGCACCACGGCGAAGTCGGACGGCGTTCCGCCATAGACTGGGCGGTCCTGATCGTCGCGGCTGACCAGAAAGGCGCTGGCCCGGCTGACGCCGTTCACCGACCAGCTGGCGGGCGTGGTGGATTTGGCCGACACCTCGACGCCCGGGCGCACCTTGCAGGAGCCCGCGCGCAAATCGTCGCCGAACCACGCCACCACGAGGCTGACGCTCTCGACCGCAGGGGCCATCGCCTGCAGCCGGTCGAGTGCCTCCACCATGTCGGTGGAGTCGGCCAGCGCGTTCAGGTTCTCGGGCACCGTCGCGCCGCCGTCGGTCTTGCGGATCGCCTGTGTCGCGTAGGTGAACTCGCCCGAGGCCGGGATCATGGTGACGGCGCGGGTCAGCCCCTCGGCGGTGTCGGGATCGGCGAGCGGGCGGAAGACCTCGAAGGACAGCTGCGGCAGCCGGTTGCCATAGGTCGAGAGCGCTAGTTCCTCGAAGACCACATAGGCCGTGCCGCGATAGGCCGGCGTGCTGGCCGCGCCCATCTTCGCCGCGATGAACGGGTCCGCAGTCTGCGTCTCGTCGCCGGGATACCAGCGCCAGGTGACGCCGGAGAGGTCCATCGGCTTGCCGTCGGCCCAGATGCGGCCGATGCCGATGATCGGGCCCTCGCAAAGCGCCACGGCGAAGGAGGCGTAGTACAGATACTCGGTCGTCTTGACCTTGCCGCCCCCGCCACCCTTGCCGCCGCCCTGCGTTGTGGTCTTCGTCTCCTCGCGGAAATCGGTCGCCCAGATGATGTTGCCGCCCATGCGCATCCGGCCATAGAGCCGCGGAATCACCGCGCCCTCGGTGGCCGAGGTAATGCGCAGCGTGTCGAGCCGCGCACCCTCGATGCGTTGCGTCGGCGCCAGCGACGAGATGATCCAGCTGTCGACCACCGAGCCGATGCTCGAGCCGATGAAGCCGCCGATGGTGGCGGCGCTGACGCCGAGGATCGCGCCGCCGATGCTGCCGCCAATGGCGGCGCCGGCTGCGCCGAGGACAAGCGTGGCCATGTCGGGGTCTCAGCGTTGCGGGAACAGGAAGGCGAAGGCAATGCGCCGCCGCCAGGATGGAGTGAGCGGCTCCTCGATCACGCCCAACCGCTCATAGGCGTGGAGGAAGCTGTCGGGCCCGGTCAGGATCCCGACATGCTTTGCGATGGCGCGGGGCTTCATGCGGAAGAGGACCAGCGCGCCGGGACCGACCTCGGCGGGCGACACCTCGATCATCATGCGCCGCGCGCCCTCGGCCAGAACTTCGCGCGGACCGGTCTCGCCCCAGTCGCGGCTGTAGGGCGGGATCGGGAACGGCTCGGGGTCGACGGCCTCGCGCCAGACGCCCCGGGCCAGGCCGAGGCAGTCGCAGCCGACGCCGCGCAGGCTCGCCTGGTCGTGATAAGGCGTGCCGAGCCAGGAGCGTGCGACGGCGATGACGCGTGCGGGGTCAGCGGAGATCACAACACCGAACCCCCATGCCCGCCGTCCTTGGTGGCATAGCGCAGCACGGCGTCCTGACCGGGGATGTGCGGGAAGCCGCGGAAGTTGGCGGTGTTGGCGAACTTCGCCCCGCAGGTCTCCATGCGCTTGTCGCAGCCCGCGCGGATGGTGAAGGCGTCGCCCTCGGCGATCGCGCGCACTGGCGCTTCGAGCAGGGTCAGAACAGCGATGCCGTCCGTCACGTCATGGCCCAGCACTTCCGCGCGACGCCCCGCATTCGTGCCGCTGGTCCATTCGATTATCCCGAAGGTGAACCAGCCGACCACGAACCCGCCGAGCCCCGATGCGGTGAAGGCGCGGTCGCGCAGAAGGTCGATCACCGCACCGGTGCCCTTGTAGGTTGGATCCTCCAGATCGACCTCACAGCGCGCATCGCCGAGCACGGCGTCGCAGGTCGCCTGGAACGTCCGCCCGACCGTCTGGCCCAATACATGCGCGAGCGATCGCACCTCGGCGACGAAGGCCAGCCGCCCGCGCCGGATCTGGCCGATGGCCCCGCGCCTCATCAGCACGCGCTGGCCGGTGTCGGCCCAATTCACCCGCCAGACCTCGACCGCCGCGTTGTCCCAGCGGCCGTCGAGGATGTCGGTCTCGGTGATCCGGTCGGAGGTCAGCACGCCCTCGGCATCCTGTGCATCGACCGACAGGTCTGACCCCGAGCGCACCTCGGACGCCGTGAGCCCGCTCTCTGGCTCGAAGTCGGTGCCGTCGAAGCTGAGCGTCCGGTCGTGGTCGGTGAAGCCGAAACTCGAGCCATCGGCGCGCGCGATCCGCCAGCACCAGGCGAGCGTCGTCGTGCCATCTTCGAGATGGGCCTGCAGGGCGGGCGAGAAGGTCTTCATCGGCGCAGTTCCAGAAGCGGAATGGAGGTGATCGAGCCGAGCCTCTCGAGGTCGAGCGTCACGTCGAGCACGTCGGTGTCGAAGCGGACGGGCACGTCGAACTCGAACCCCGCGGTGATGGCGCCGCCCGATCCCGGCGCGGTGCTGAAGGTGACCACGCCGGTCGTGGTGTCGACCGACCAGCCGGAGAGCTGCTCGACGCCCGCCAGCGCGATGCGCACGGTCCCGGCGGCCGGCTTGGCGATGGCGCGCGACCAGGACTGCGCCCCCGAGGCGTAACGCTTCACCAACTGGAAGGCGGTCGCCGCGCCGTCGCCGGTGCCGATCGCCTGATCGGTGGGCGACGGTGTGCCTGATGGCAGGCAGGACTTGTGGTCGCCCCAATCCTTGAAGCGGAAACCATGCAGGCGGCCATTGCGCGCCTCGAAGAAGGCAACCACCGCCGCCAGATCGTCAGCGCGGCGGATGCCGTAGGCGACATCGTAGCGGCGGCGGCTGTTCGCCCAGCTGGCGTTGCGTTCCTCGTCACCCGAGGCAAGCTCGACGATCTGCGTGCGCCTTTGGGGCCCGCCCCGCGCGCCCCGGCTGATGTTGTCGGGAAAGCGGACCTCGTGAAACGCCATCACATGCCCCTCCGCCCGAGCGACACCGCGCGGGCGATGTCGGCCGCGACCTGCGTGCGCGACTGCCGGAAGCTTTCGGCGTCGCGGGCCATGATGGTGACGTTGACCCCGGCGCCTGCGCCGTAGCTCTGCGCCTCGCGGCGCGACAGCACGCGCTCGCCGCGCTGCAGGATTGCGGGCACCTCGTCGTGGCGAAGTCCGGCCATGCCGCCGCCATGCATGCGCGGCGCGGCGGCGAAGGCCATGGCCGGGACCATACGGGACGGCCCAGCCGAGCCGACCATGCCGCCCGCATGCAGGACGTTGGCGAAGATGCCGCCCGCCCCTGAGAACACGCCGGAGAGCGCGTTTGCGATCGGCCCGAGGATGAAGCGTCGGGCGGCGAGCTGGGCGAGATCGGCCAGCAGCGAAGTGACGAGGTCGCGGAAGTTCAGCTTGCCGGTCTTCACGAACTGGCCCACCGCGTTCTCGGCCGACTGGAAGGCGCCGACGAGGCTCTGGCCGATGTCGCCGCCGATCTCGCGCGCCTTGCTGGCGTAGTCCGACAGCGCCGCCGTGACCGCCTGCCAGCCGGTGACGGCAGCCTCAGTCGCGGGCTCCGCTGCCGCAGCGGCAGCTCCGGCCGCCGCACCTGCATCCGTCGCGGCGCGCCCGGCATCGCCGAGCGCCGTCTCGAGCCGCTCGGCCGCGCCGGTGGCCTCGGTCAGCGCATCGGCTCCATCCTCATCGGTGCCGCGCACCGCATTGCGCAGCGCCTGCCAGCTTTCGAGCTGGGCGCGGGCCCCTTCGGCAAGATCGCGCGCCGCACCACGATAGAGGTTCGCGGACTCGAGCGCGCGGGTTGCCGCCTCGGTCAGGCCGAGATCGGGCGCGGTCAGCGGATTGTCCTCGAAGGCCCGGTCGAAGGCCGCCTGTGCCGCTGTCGTGGCAGCACTGGCCGCGCCCTCGAAGCGGTTCTCGATCTCGCCGAGGTCGAGGTCGGGCACCAGCGAGATGCGGCGCTCCGACCCGAGGGCTTCGAGCCCCTGATTGATGCCGCCGATGAAGCCGTTGATGCGCGAGACCACACCGTTCAGCATCGCCTCGACGCCGTCGACGAGGCTGTTGGCCGCCTGGAACGCCAGATCGCCGATGGCGGCGGGCAGCAGACCCCAGATCGCCTTGATCGCCTCGTAGGCCCCCTCGAACGTGTTCACGGCGGTGTTGCCGAAACCGACGACGCTCTCGATGGCGCTCTGCATGCCCGAAGCGGCGTCGGCCTTCAGGTCGAAGAACATCGCCGTGGCCGCAGCGCCCGCCGCAGCCGCGCCCATCCTGATCCGCTCCCAGACCTCGACGGCAAGGTCCTTCAGGAGCGACATCGCTTCGCCAAACCCGCCCGCACCGGAGACGAGGCGTGTGAACTGGTAGACGAGCTCGCCCGCGCCGACGATCAGCGCCCCGATGCCGGTGCGGATCAGCGCGCCGCGCAGCACGACGAGCGCCGTGGCGAGGCCGCGCACGGAGAGCGCCGCAGCGGCCATGCCAGCCACCCATCGGCCCGCGAGGAAGGCCGCGAAGGTGGCGGCATAGGTGGTCAGGCGACCGATGTTGTCGAAAAGCCCGCGGATCGCGATGCCGAGCGGCCCGGTGCGGCTGGCGACCGCAGCCATGGCGTTGGCGACGGCTTCCAGCGCGGGGGCCGCGGCGACCGCGAGCTGGTTCGACAGCCCGCGCCAGATCAGCCCGAGCTGAGAGATCGCATCGTTCGTGCGCTCGATCTGGTCGGCGTCCTGCTCTGAGACAACCACCCCGAAAGCGAGCACGTCCTCCGTCGCCTGGCGCAGCGTCGCGGTGTCGATCCGCGACATGGCGATGGAGCCTTCCTCGCCGAAGAGCTGGCCCGCGACCGCCGCGCGCTCGGCGGCAGGCACGAAGCTCTCGATCGCCGCGTTGATGGCGCCGACGCGCTGGTCCAGCGGCAGAGCGATCAGGTCGTTGGCGGAAAGCCCCAGCCGGTCGAGCGCGTCGGCAGCGGGGCCGGTCCCGGCGGCCGCCTGACTGAGACGGCGCGTCAGATCCTTGGTGGCCTGTTCGATGCCGGACATGGAGACGCCCGCCAGCTCGCCCGCGCGCTCCAGCGTCTGGATCGAGGCGACGGTGGTGCCGAGCGACTGCGCCAGTTTCGCCTGCGCATCCACCGTCTGCAGGCCGGAGCGCACCATGGCCACACCAGCGGCGGCGGCGGCGGCAACCGCCGCTGCGGCGGCCACGCGCACCCGTCGCGAGAAGGCTGCGAGCCGGGCGTTGGCCGCTTCCATCTCCCGGCTGAGCCGTCCGAAGCCGCGCGCGCCAGCCTCGCCCACGCCTTCCAGTTCGGCGCGCACCTGCCGTCCGCCCACGGCGGCGAGGCGGACGCTAACTCGTTTTTCCGCCATGGGAGTGATCCATCTGTTCGTTGAGTTTGGCGACCATCACCGCTTCGATGACGGGCAATAGTTCGGCCATGGCGATCGGCGGCACGCCGAGGGCGTCACCGAGCGCCAGCGCGGCGGACATGTCCCAGCCGATCACTATGCCGGGCAGGACACGCAGCTGGCCGCCGAGACGACCGACCAGGTCCCAAACCTGCCAGCCCTCCGGCGTTTCCGGACGGTTCAGCCGCGCCGGGCAGTCCGGGCAGGCTTGCGTGCAGGCTTGGCAGTAGCGCTCGCCCCCGCCGAAGTACCATTCGGCGAGAGCGCGGAGCCGTTTTTTTCCTGCTCCAGCAGCAGGCCCTTGGAGACGTAGGTCAGCTGGAAAGCCTCGAAGATCGGCCAGACATCGAGCAGCGCGTCGACGGCCTCGGGGCTCGGGTCGATGGGCTTGCCGTCTGCATCGCCGATGCCCTCCCAGGCGAGCACCGCCCGCCGCGCCAGCGCCTTGGCGAAGGCGACAGCGCGCTCTTCGTCGGAGGCGTCCTCGGGCACCGCCTCCACTACGGGGTCGCTGCGGGTCGCCACCATCAGAGCGGTGGTCAGCGGGCGCAACTGCACCCGAACGCCGGGGGCGAGGTCATGCCAGCGCGGGGACTTGGTCAGGTCGAGAGTCAGCATCAATACGTCTCCACATCGTTCACGAGGGTGGCGGTGCACATCCGGCCGACGACGCTGTCGCGCGCCGCCTGCCAGTCGAAGGTCGCCTGAACGCCCTGCGGTCCGGAGATCTCGATGCGCGGGCGCGGCAGGTAGACGGCGTGCACGGTGAAGGTGAAGCTTTCGCCCGAGGGCAGGACGTAGGCGAATTCCATCTCGCAGGCCTCGCCGTTGATGGCCTGCGTCACCAGCGTCTGGTCGGCGAAGCGCACCTCGATCCGGCCGGTCAGCGCGGCGATGGACGGGTCCGCTCCGTCGATGCGCCCGTCCGAGCGGATCGTCTCGATCCGGTCGAGATTGTTGGCATAGGTGATTTCAGCCGAGACCACGTTGCCGAGTGCGGTGCCATTGCGGGTGATCGCCCCGTTGAAATGGCCGAAGCGCTTCAGCTCCAGCGCGGCCGGTGTTCCCGCGCTCGTCGTGGTCCCGACCGTCTCGCCCTGCGCGACCAGCCGTGCCGTTGCGGTCAGCAAGCCCGAGCGCTGCATCTGCCAGCTGATCTGGTCGAGCACGCAGCCGGAATACATGGCGTAGCGCGGCACCTCGGGCATGCCGGTCTCGATAGACATGCTGGGCAGCGTCCAGGACCCCGACTGGAACTCGTGGCTGTATGGCGCTTCCACGCCCGTGGTCGTCGGCGCACCGAACGCCGCCTTCAGCCAGAACCCGAAGGCCTCGGCGTCGAGCGGCACGACGACATCGCCGTCCGCCGTGACCGCGTCCTTGATCGGCGCCAGCGGATCGCGGCCGTAGCCGAGCAGCTCCGAGTTCAGCAGCGGCTGCTCGGCGCCGAGCGACGTGCTGGCGAAGGGCATGCGGGTGAAGCCGCTGGCGGGCGGCGTTCCATAGGTCGTCTCGAACGCAAGCGCCATCAGCGCCCGCGCCCCCTGGGCTCGTGCCATGGTGTTCTCCTCGGGTTGTCGGGATCAGCCGAGCGGATCGGCCGTGGAATAGTGCAGGATCACCGGGATCACGGCGGCCTTCAGGCTGGCCGCGCCCTCGACTGGCAGATCGACCGGGCGCGGGGCTTCCGCCTCGACCCAGTCGCAGAGCCCGCCGAGCGTGCGGTCGGCGGCGAGCGCCGCGCCGATGCTGGCGGTCAACGTGTCGAAGGCGGCGTCACGGGCTGCGCCCTGCACGACCGCCTCGATATCGACCCGGTGCTGGTAGTGGTAGGCGAGCGGCGACAGCGTCACCTCGGGCTCGCCCGGTTCGCCGTCGCGCAGGATCAGCAGGCCCTCGGCCGGCACACGCTCGGGCAGGACGTCACCGCGCAGGGCGGTCGAGGGCAGCGCCGAAAGCCGCGCGTGCAGTGCGGCGAGGATGGTTTCGCGTGGGGTGGGCATGGAGGGTCTCTTCGATGTCCGAAGCGCCCGAACATGGGCAGCTTGACCTTTGCAATTCTTGACAGTTTCAGAGCACTTCCGGTAACTGGACCCATGGGGATTGCGAGCTCCCCACGAGGCGCCAGCTGAAGATCGCGTTCCTGTTCAACCCCGGCGACGGAGGAACGCACATGCCTGCGCCCAATGCCATTTCGTTCGACAAGCTCACCCGCATCATCGGAACCCCCCGCGCACCGCTTTTGCTCGACGTGCGGTCCGAGGAAGATTTCGCCGCCGATCCACGATTGCTCCCAGGTTCTGTCCGGATCGACGACCAGGCGCTCGCCGCCCTCGCGCCTCAGCTCGGCGGCCAGCCGTCGATCGCCGTCTGTCAGGCCGGTCACCGGCGCAGTCAGGGCACCGCCGCCTGGCTTCGCGCCGAGGGCTGCGCCTCGGAGTATCTCGAGGGTGGGTTCGAGGCCTGGCGCTCCGCCGGACTGCCGCTGATCGATCCCGCGAAGTTGCCCGCGCGCGACGCGCAGGGGCGCACCATCTGGGTCACGCGCGCGCGCCCCAAGATCGACCGCATCGCGTGTCCCTGGCTGATCCGGCGCTTTCTCGATCCCCGCGCGATCATCCTGTTCGTGGCGCCCGCCGAGGTGGTGGGCGTGGCAGAACGTTACAACGCGTCGCCCTTCGACATCGAAGGCGTGTTTTGGAGCCACAGGGGCGACCTTTGCACCTTCGACGTGATGCTGGCCGAGTTCGGCCTGAGCATTCCCGCGCTCGACCGGCTCGCGACAATCGTGCGCGGCGCCGATACCGCCCGGCTCGACCTTGCGCCCGAGGCCGCTGGGCTGCTTGCCGCGTCGCTCGGCCTGTCGCGGATGTATTCCGACGATCTGGAGCAGCTGGAGGCCGGGATGCTGCTCTACGACGCCTTCTTCCGCTGGGCGCGGGACGCCACCGACGAGACCCACAACTGGCCCACCAACAAGCCGAAGGCAGACTGATGCAGGACCGCGCGTACCCCACGCTGGCTGCGGCCACCCGCATCTGGGCCCGCATCGGCCTGTTGAGCTTCGGCGGTCCGGCCGGGCAGATCGCGCTCATGCACCGTATCCTCGTCGAGGAGCAGCGCTGGCTCGGCGAGAAGCGGTTCCTGCACGCGCTCAACTACTGCATGCTGTTGCCGGGTCCGGAAGCGATGCAGCTCGCCGTGTACATCGGTTGGCTGATGCATCGCACGCTCGGCGGCATCATCGCGGGCGTCCTGTTCGTGCTGCCCGGCGTCGTGGCGATCATGGCACTCAGCTGGATCTACGCGCTCTACGGCAATGTCGGACCGGTCGAGGCGCTTTTCTTCGGGCTCAAAGCCGCGGTGCTGGCCATCGTGGTGCAGGCGGTCATCCGCATCGGATCGCGCGCGCTGAAGAACGGTGCGATGGTCGCCATCGCCGCGGCCTCGTTCGTGGCGATCTTCGGCTTTGCCATTCCGTTCCCGCTCATCATCCTCGTGGCTGGCCTGATCGGGTTCTTCGGCGCGCGGGCGGGCTTGCCAGCATTCCATGGCGGCGGCGGACACGGCAAGGTCGGCAAGGTCCAGGTCGACGACGCCGATACGCTGCTGGGCGAGGAATCGCCTGATCACACGCAGGTCAACCGGGGTTGGGCGTTTCGCATCTCTGGGGTGTTCCTCGCGCTCTGGCTGGCGCCGGTTGGACTGTTGTTCGCGGTACTTGGGCCAGAGAACGTGTTTTCGCAGATCGCGGGCTTCTTCAGCGTCATGGCCGTGGTGACCTTCGGCGGCGCGTATGCGGTGCTGGCCTATGTCGCACAGGAGGCGGTGCAGAACTACGGCTGGCTTGCTCCCGGTGAGATGCTGGACGGGCTCGGGATGGCGGAGACCACGCCCGGCCCGCTGATCATGGTGACGCAATTCGTGGGCTTCATGGGTGCCTTCCGCGAGGCGAGCGGCCTGTCGCCCCTGATGGCGGCAACGCTCGGCGGGCTGCTGACGACGTGGGTGACCTTCGTTCCCTGCTTCCTGTGGATCTTCCTCGGCGCGCCCTTCATCGAGCGTCTGCGCGACAACGCGGTGCTGACCGCCGCCCTGACCGCCATCACCGCGGCCGTGGTGGGCGTCATCCTGAACCTCGCCGTCTGGTTCGGTCTGCACGTCGTCTTCGACGAGGTGCGGACGCTTACAGCATACGGCCTCGATCTCGATGTGCCCGTCTGGTCCACGGTGAACCTGGCGGCTGCGGCGCTGGTGCTTGCCGCGCTCGTGGCTGTCTTCCGCTTCCGGCTGGGCGCCGTGACGGTCCTTGCGGGCTGTGCGCTTGCCGGTGTCGCGCTGGCGTTTGTGGGCCTGACCTGAGGCTGCTCTTGTTCAAGCGCTGATCATAGCTTCGCCTCCACCCAATTCGCCACGATCAGCCCCGGCACGCTGTCCAATGCCCGGTCTGCATCCCGTGCCAGGTCCAGACGCTTCGGCAGCTTGACCTGCGGCACGAGCAGGAAGATCGGCGCGGTGACCTTGCCGCGCCCGGTCTTCGAGCGCGACACCACCGCCTGGCCCTTCGTGTTCAGCCGCCCCTCCGCCACCAGCAGGCTCGGGCCGGTGCGGCGATAGACGAAGCGCAGGCGCAACCCGCGTCGCCGTTCCCACTCGCCGGGCGTGATCCGGCCGCCGCGCAGGGACTTGCCCGCCGCAGGCAGCGGGATCGCCAGCCAGAACCCGTTCTTCGAGCGGATCAGCGGCCCAGTGTCATGGGCGCCGACGATGACCGGGGCCTTCGACCAGACCAGTGCTGCCGCGTCCAGGCTCTCGCCTGACTTCGGGAAGTTCTGGCTCCGGATCGAGTTGGCGAGCCGGGGCCCGAGCCCCGCGCCGGTGATCTGCAGCCGCCACGCTGACTTCAACCCGATCCCGGCCTCGCGCATGGCGGCCGTCACCGCGCGTTCGCCCGCCGCGACCTCCGCCGCCATCATCGCGACGATGTCGGGATCGATGTCGAGCTTCAGTTTCATCGGGGTCACGCCGGGCGCAGGTCGATGGTCCAGACGAGCCGCTCGCGGTCGCGAACCGGCTCTCCCTGGATGAGGAAGGCGTCCCCGTCGATCTCGATCCTGTCGCCGGGACGCGGTGTCGGCACCTCAGCCACGCGCAGGTCAATGCGGGTGGTCTCGGACCAGAGCCGCGCGTCGCCGAAATCGCTGATCGCATCGGCACGCCGGTCGACGAGGCGCACCAGGACGGGCGCGCCGCCGTCGGCGATGTAGATCGCATCCCGGCCGATGTTCGGATCGGCGAAGAGCGCGCCGACGGCGGCGGCGAAGGCGCTCATCAGAACGCCGCGTTCAGGCGCACCCGGCCGATGGTGTCGCCCGCGCCGCTCGCCACCGCCTCGACGGCCACGCCGACAAGAGTGTTGTCGGTCGCGACGGTCGTGCAGCGCTTGTTCGTGTCGTCCCAATAGACCTCCGCGCCGACGGTCCAGGCCTGGGAGCCGACCTTGGTGATGTCGAAGACGCCGACGAGCGCGGTCTCGACGGGTTCGGCGATGGCGGCGTCCCCGGCGGCAATGCCGAAGATGGAGCCGACGAGCAGGCCATCGCCCGAGGCGACGGCATAGGGCGCGGTCAGGGTGATGGTGTTGCCGGGCTGGACGTAGTTTTTCATGGGGATGATCCTCGTGGAAAGACGAAGGGCGGCCCGATTGGACCGCCCGCGTGTCAGGGTTCAGCATGTTGGGGCGCAGGTTACGCGCCCGGGTTCTTGTAGAGACCCCGCCAGTCGATGGCCTTGGCGCCGAAGTCGAGGCGGCACTTGATCTCGACGCCGTCGACGTCGAAGCCGTTGCGGGTCTCGATGTAGGCGCCCTGCTGCCCCTCGAGATAGGCGTACTCGATGGTGTCGATCTGGTTCGGGCTGGCCGCCAGATACCAGGCGGTCTCGCTGGCGGCGTCGAGACGGGGCTCGCTGATCGGCGCGAGGGTGCGGATCGACTGCGGCACCACGCTGGAGGTCGCGGCGGGCACCAGGTTCTGGGCGACCAGCTGCTCGGCCTTCAGCTCCAGCGAGGCCGGCACGATCAGGAAAGCAGGGCGGACGTTCAGCACCGTCTTCTTGTCGAGGCCGGTCTGCTTGGCCATCGCCGCCCGCGCCGCACCGACGCTGCCTACATCGAGCGCCGCGCCGGTGCCCGCGAGGTTCTTGTGCGTGGTGTGGAACAGCGCGTTGCCGTCGGCCATCGCCGGGTTGGCGGTGATGATGCCCCAGACCACGTCCGACTCCAGCTGGGCGATGGAGTTGCCGTACATCGCCGGGATGCGGGTGAAGGCGTCGAGATCGTCGTTGATCAGCGTCTGGCGGGTGATCGCGACCACCCGGCCGTAGGTCTTGACCTTGTAGCTCTCCTTCGACTCCCCAAGCGTGCCGCGCTTGAACTCGCCGCTCTCGCCCACTTCCAGAAGCTGCGGCGCCTCGCCGAGCTGGACCCGGTGCATGGACTTGAAGTCGGTCGCCAGCACCTGGCGGCAGAAGAGCGCGAAAGTGCGGGGATAGGCGTCATAGGCCTGCCGCAGGGTCTTGTTGGTCACGGCCGACAGGATCTCGGGAAAGTCCGAGGTCGAGTGCAGCGCCCGCGTCGCCACCTCGTCGCGCGACAGGCCGCGCGTGTTGACCCCGGCATTGCCGAGGCTTTCGCGGGCCAGTTCCAAGAGCGTCATGCCGCGGTACTGGCGAGCGGCATCCTCCAGCGGAAACAGCGTCGGGCTGTAGCGGTGCAAGAGCGCGTTTGCCACGGCGTCGCGGCGGGTGATCCGCTCGTCCCGGCCGCCGAGGGGGACCGAGACATGCGGGAATGTCCGGGTCTCGTCGGATTTCGCTGCGACCTGGTCGAGGATCAGGCGGCGGGACTCGTCGACGCTGACGCCGCGCTTGACCAGATCCTCGGCGAAGCTGCGCTCGAGGTTCAGGCGACCGGTCAGATCGTAAATGGTGGAGACGCGGTCGCGTTCGGCCTCGCGGGCACGGGTTGCGACGGCCTCGGTGTCGGGCGGCAAGGACATCATCGTCATCAACGACGAGGCGCACCACGCCTACCGCAAGCCGCCCGAGGTGAAGATCAGCAAGAAGCATGCCGAAGAGCATGGCATCGACTTGGATGAAGCGACGCGCTGGATCGAGGGTCTGGACCGCATCCACAAGACCCGGCGCATCCAGCGCTGCTTCGACCTCTCGGCCACGCCTTTCGCGCCGACCGGCAAGAAGAGCACCGATACCGCGCTGTTCGACTGGATCATCTCGGATTTCGGCTTGAACGACGCGATCGAGGCCGGGCTGGTCAAGACGCCGCGCGTCGTGGTCCGCGACGATGCTGTCCCGGACGCCAAGACATTGCGCTCGAAACTCTACCACATCTACCGCGACCCGACCGTTTCCGAAGACCTGAACCGCAAGGCCGAAGCGTATGAGGCGCTGCCAAAACTGGTCCAGGACGCCTATACGCTGCTCGGCGCCGACTGGCGGGAAACCCGGGCGCAATGGCAGGAGGCCGGGCATCATTCCCCGCCGGTCATGCTGACGGTCTGCAACCGCACCGAAACCGCAGCCCGCATAGAGACCTATTTCAACAAGGGCGATGCGCACTGGCCCGAATTGCACGCACCGACCCGAACGCTCCGGGTCGATTCCAAGGTGCTGGAGAAGGCCGAGATCGGCGAGACCGCGACCTCCGACAAGGATTACGAGGCGCGGCTGAAGGCAATCATCGACGCTGCAACCATCCCCGAGACCCGCCGCCAGCAGTTCCGCGGCCTGAAGAAGGAAGAACTGCTGCGTGAGATCGTGGACAACGTCGGGAAGCGAGGAGCGGCCGGACAGGATCTGCAGAACGTCATATCGGTTGCGATGCTGTCGGAGGGGTGGGACGCCAAGAACGTCACGCACATCATGGGCCTCCGGGCGTTCACCTCCCAGCTGCTCTGTGAACAGGTCGTCGGGCGCGGATTGCGTCGGGTGTCCTATGACACGGACGAGAATGGTCTGTTCCTGCCCGAATACGTCAACGTTTTCGGTGTGCCGCTTTCCATTTCGGAAACAGGCGAAGGCGGGGAAGCGCCGCCGCCTCCGAAGCCGACCACCCAGATTGAAGTCCTGCCCGAGCGGGCTCATCTGGAACTTCGCTGGCCGAACGTGCTGCGGGTTGAAACGGTCGTGAGACCGCAGCTGACCATGGACTGGGGCAAGGTTGCGCCGCTCGTGCTCGACCCTGCCAGCACGCCAATCAGCGCGGAAATGGCTCCTGCGCTCGGCGGCGCGACCGATATGGGCAAGGTGACAGCCATCGACCTCGAGAAGCTGCCAGACGGCTTCCGTCTGCAACGTCTTGTCTTTCAGGCAGCACGAAAGGCCTTCGCCGAACTCAGCCACGGTTTCTCGGGTAGCCACGAGTATCTCGCGGCGCAGCTGGTCAGGATCGTCGAGACGTTCCTCAACTCCGACCGCCTCGACATCCCGTCGCTGTTCCACTCCGACCCGCTTCGGCGGCGGATTCTGATCGCGCTCAACATCGACCTTGTCGTTCAGCATGTGTTGAGCAACGTCACCGAGCAGAACACGGAACGCCTGACGCCGGTCTTCGACGAGGAAAATCCCATCGGCGCCACCGGCCAGATGCGGACCTGGTACACCACCAAGCCGTGCTTTCCGACCACCAAGTCGCACATCAGCCACCTGGTCGGCGATTCGTCCTGGGAGGGACATGCCGCGAACATCTTCGAGAAGCGCGACGACGTCATCGCCTATGCCAAGAACGATCACCTCGGGTTCCAGATCTACTACATGTGGGCCGGTTCACGACGCCGATATGTTCCGGATTTCCTCGTGCGCCTTGCCAGCGGCACCATTCTGGCGCTTGAGATCAAGGGCACCGACAGCCCCCAGAACAAGGCCAAGCGGGACGCGTTGAACGAGTGGGTGAAAGCCGTTAACGCGGCGGGCGGCTTCGGCCACTGGGCATGGGATGTCGCGTTCAAGCCCGCGGAAATTCAGGACATTGTCACGAAGCACTCAGCCGTTGCGGAACCCGTTGCATAATGGGATCCGGCGACCATCCGTCGAAGCCTGACCTGACCGCGAATGGCTATCTCGGCAGCTTGGCTTCCCCGCCGGTGATGGTCGCAAGGAAGGCATCATCCACCTGCGGCTCGTCCCATCGTTCGGCGAGGGTCAGCCAGCGGTCGAGGTGGTCGCGGAACCCCGGATCGTCAGCCTTGAGGTAAAAGGTGTAGAGCCGGTCGACGATCTGTCGCATCAGGCTTCGCATCTGGTCGTCGTCGAGATGTGACGCGTCAGACCATGGAAACTTGCGGCCGTCGGCATCGGTGATGAACACGTCCGAATAGTCTCCAGTGTGTGTGACCGGGACAGTCCCCGCGTGCAATTCCTCGATCCCCGTGTTGCGCACACAGATCATCGCCATCAGTTTCGCCAGCCGGGCAGCGATGCGCTCCTCGTCAGCCGGCTTCATGGTTCGGACCTCTTAAGATCGTTCGACCGAGGCTTCACGAACAACTCGACGAGAGCCGCTTCGGCTCGCGCCAGTCCATCTTCTGTCAGGGCGAGCGATTTCGCCTTGCCGATGGGATCGTGGATCAGCCCCTTGGCGTGTAGCCGGTCGGTGATCGACCAGTCGATCCCTTTCCAGACGCGATTGCCGTCATGCAGCGTCAGGCTGAGGATCGCCAGCGCCGCGTCGTCGAGCTTGTCGGTGTCGAGTTCCGGTTTCGCCATTTATTCCCTCCTTCACCGAAAGGATGCCGTCGTTCCCGAAAATTCTCAATGGCGGTATGGATTTGCGCGGCTGGAGGGGGAAGGAACGGGTTAGATTTCTGGTCCTTTCCACAAACGCCACTGGCATCGAAGTGTTCAGGTGGCGAGAGGAACTGTCCCTATATTTTCAACTGGTTACGGGCTCTACACCGAATGCGCGCAGTCGAGAGGTCCGGAGAATATCTCGCTGCAGAGAACGTGTCTGGCCGCTTTGGAGAGGACGCGGGTGCAAAGCCAACTGCGCATAACCCTCGAAAACAACGAGAAAATCCGGCCGTAGCCGGATCGGGAGAACGCTTTCGCAGGGGCAAGTGGCGGAGGGAGTGCCCTTCCAACTGGACCGTCTCCTGTGACCCTTGAGGATGCTCCGGCAGGATTACGAGTCTTACGGACTTCTAGGGTCTGTGGGGATTCACACTCGGAGGCTGATGTGATTCATAGTCAGGATGGATCGCAATGTTCTGACGGATGCCCAATGGGCGAAGATTGAGC
>NZ_UZWE01000074.1 GCF_900631945.1 Paracoccus haematequi | reverse complement strand
TTGATTCTTCGCTGACCGCCTCCGGGCGGTCATCTCTTTTTCAGGCCCTGACTGTTGCGCATCTCGTCACTCATTCCGGTGGCTCTCACGCCGACCAACTTCTCTCCTCAGTTATCTGACGCGGCTTTTCCCGAAGGCGCGGATCACGCGAACCCGTGATGCGGCTTGGACCACACCGGCGCCGGACCGGGTGATCTATGACGTCGGCCGCGATCACGATCCAGAGCGGCTGATCTTCGATCACCACCAGAAAAGCCCACCCCTGCGCGGCGACGGCCAGCCCTACAGCTCGTTCGGCCTAGTCTGGCGGCACTTCGGCAGGGACTATCTGCGGGCCTTCGGTGCTCATGATCGGAATCTGGACATGATCCATGCCGCGTTCGAAGCCGATTTCGTCCTGCCCATCGACTTGGTAGACAATGGTGCCCTGTCGCCAAGCGGGCTACTCGCGGACCTGTCCCTGCCGCTCCTGCTGGAAAGTCTCGAACCCGTCTTCCACGATCGCAGCCCGGGTGCCGATGATCGGGCCTTCGACCACGCGTTGACCATCGCTCGTGCCTTCATCGAGGCGGCGGTTGTACGATGGCCGCCAAGCTGCGGGCCGAGGCTGTCGTCATGGAGGCCATCGCCTCCGTCGGAGAAAGCCAGATCCTCGAACTCCCGATGAGCATGCCCTTCCGCTCTGCCATCGAGAAGGCGGGCGCCGATCACCTGCTGTTCGTGGTTCACCCCCGATAAACAGACTGGACCCTGACCGGCATCCGCCGCGAAGCTGAGGGTTTTGCCCTTCGGGCCGATCTTCCCGTGGCTTGGGCGGAGCTGACGGACACGGCCTTCGAATCTGCATCTGGGTATGCCTGGCTCACGCTTCTGCCACAACGCCCGCTTCATTGCTGTGGCCGCAGATCGTGAGGCTGCTCGGCAGCTTGCCACTCTGGCAGTTCAACATGCGGAGGCACTGCGAGGAACAGCTTGAAGCCTACACTTGTCCCAGGTGGCAGCGTCTCGTCAGTAACCAAAAGGGCGGAAGCTGTGTAAAAACTCCTGTTTATGCTGCACTTTTACATGGTTGGGAGGCTTGGCATGTCAGGTTTCATCGAGGGCATGAACCGGGATCAGACGACGCTTTTCCCGGAGCGTCTGGAGGACTGGGTCAGCGAAGATAACCTTGTCCGTGTCGTCGATGAACTCGACCTTGGCGCTCTTGGCTTTCATCGCCATGCGGCCGCACGGACGGGACGGCCGGGTTATCATCCGGCGGTGCTTCTGAAACTGTTCATCTACGGCTATCTGAACCGCATCCCGTCCAGTCGGCGCCTCGAGCGTGAGGCAGGGCGCAATGTCGAGGCGATGTGGCTGACCGGGCGGCTGGTGCCCGACCACAAGACCATCGCCGATTTCCGGCGCGAGAACGGCCCGGCCATTCGCCGTACCTGTGCCGAGTTCGTGGAACTGTGCCGCCGGATCGGCGTGCTGAGGGGCGACTGTGTTGCTGTCGACGGCAGCAAGTTCAAGGCCGTCAACAATCGCGACCGGAACTTCACCAAGGCGAAGATCGCCAGTCGCCTGGCGCACTTGGAGAAGGAGGTCGGCCGCTATATCGAGGAGGCCGAGCGGGCGGATCGGCAGGAAACCGGCGAGGCACGCGCCGAAAAGATAGCCCATCTGACCAGCCGTTATCACCGCGCCCGGCTGGAGATGGATCGTATGGTGAGGTTGCGCCGGGAACTGGAAACGGCGCCGGACGAACAGATATCGCTGACCGACCCGGACGCCCGCGCCATGGCCACGCGGGCGCAGCATAGCGGGCATGTGGGCCATGATCGAGACCAGCTCACCCCGATGGCGGGCGCCGCGAAGGCTGCCCTCCGGCGCGACGACCTGCATATCTTGGCCGACAAAGGCTATTTTAGCGGCGGCGAGATACTCGCCTGCCACGAGCAGGGCATCACGGCGACTGTCCCGCGGCCGGACACGTCCGGGAGCCGGGTGCATGGGCGCTATGTGAAGGCGGACTTCGCCTATGATCCCGACAAGGATATCTATCGCTGCCCGGCCGGCGAGGTGTTGAGTTATCGATCCACGCTCGAGCAGCAGGGCCTGCAGATGCGCCACTACTGGAGCACGGCTTGCCCCGACTGTCCGTTGCGCAACCGCTGCACGACGAACACTCTGCGCCGGATCGGTCGCTGGGAACATGAGCATTTGTGGAGGCGGCTGACGCCCGCCGACGGAACGCCTCGGCCCCGATGAGGATCCGGCGCTTTACGGTTGAGCACCCGTTCGGCACGATCAAGGCCTGGATGGGGCACACCCACTTCCTGACACGAGGGTTCGTGAACGTCCGAACGGAAATGGCGCTGAATGTCCTTGCCTACAATATCAAGCGCATGGTCTTTCTGATCGGCATCCGGGACCTAATGGCGGCAATCCCAGGCTGAGCCGCCAGGCATGGTGAGTTCCGGAAGCCATAACGAAAAATTCCTGATCTCAGACAAGGAGCTCATAAGTCACTGCGACCGAAGGAAGTTTTTACACAGTCTCGGCGGAGAGCGGCCTAGCGCGAGTCGGTCTTCGTCTGCGCAGCAACCGGCGAGCTGTTGTTGATGCCGTCCCACGACCTAAGCCGCAAGATGCTGTCACCAAGGAAGGTATCGTGAACTGTTTAGGCTCCAGACTCATTGAGTTTCACGGCCAGAACAAGAGGGTTGCGGCTAGCATGATCGCAGAGAAGAAGGTTTCCTGGCACCGGTCGTATCGGGTCGCGACGTATGAGGAAGATCGGAAAACAGTCCGGTGGACTGTTTTCCCGACGATTGGCCAATCCTTCAGGCGGCCGAATATGATCTTGATGCGGTTGCGCCGTTTGTAGCGCCTCTTGTCGTATTTCACCGCCTTCTTGCGAGACTTCCGGCCGGATGC
>NZ_UZWE01000052.1 GCF_900631945.1 Paracoccus haematequi | reverse complement strand
AGATCGCCGAAAACGACTACGCCACCCTCGGCGACATCTCCACCCTCGCCGAACCAGAGGTCGTCGACGACCTCATCAAAAACAGAATGAACAAAGGGTGACGCCGCGGAGAAGGCTTCCCCGGAAAAAATGAAAAGGCGGCCTCCGGGGGGAGGACCGGGTGCCGCCAGACCTGCCGGACGAGCGATCCCAGACACGCGCCCTGGCCCTGCCAGGGACGCGACCGAAGAAGGATTGTCCGTCAAATCGAAAGCCGGCGCGGCACCGGCTCAACAGGAGGAGGATTGATGGCTTATGCATCGCCCGACGCGACGACCCGTTCGCGTCCCATGACGTCCGAAGAAAAGAAGGTCATTCTGGCCTCGTCTGCGGGCACGATCTTCGAATGGTACGATTTCTATCTTTATGGCTCGCTGGCCGCGATCATCGGCGCGCAGTTCTTCACGGCCTTCCCGGAATCGACGCGGAACGTCTTTGCGCTGCTGGCCTTCGCGGCGGGCTTCCTGGTGCGGCCCTTCGGCGCGCTTGTCTTCGGCGCCCTGGGCGACCTGATCGGGCGGAAATACACCTTCCTGGCGACGATCCTGATCATGGGTCTTTCGACCTTTCTGGTCGGATTGCTGCCGGGCTATGCGTCCTGGGGCATCGCCGCGCCGATCATCCTGATCGTGCTGCGGATGCTGCAGGGCCTGGCGCTTGGCGGGGAATACGGGGGCGCGGCGGTCTATGTCGCCGAACACGCGCCGCAGGGGCAACGGGGCTATTTCACCTCGTTCATCCAGACCACGGCCACGCTGGGGCTGCTGCTGTCGCTGGTGGTGATCCTGCTGGTCACGTCCTATGTGAACGCGAACTATCCGGCGGTTCCGCAGCTTGGGCTTGACGGCCAGCCGCTGCTGGATCCGACCGGCGCCCAGGTCATGCTGGACCCGTTCAAGGCCTGGGGCTGGCGGATTCCGTTTCTGGGGTCGGTCTTCCTGCTGTTGATCTCGCTGTATATCCGCTTGCAGATGAACGAATCCCCCGCCTTCAAGAAGATGAAGGAAGAGGGCGCGCAGTCCAAGGCGCCGCTGAAGGAGGCATTCGGCAACTGGAAGAACGGCAAGATCGCCCTGATCGCGCTGTTCGGCCTGACCGCCGGACAGGCCGTGGTCTGGTATTCGGGCCAGTTCTATGCGCTGTTCTTCATTCAGAACGTGATCAAGGTCGATCAGTTCAGCGCCAACGTCTTCGTCGCCTGGTCGCTGATCCTGGGCACCGCCGGGTTCATCTTCTTCGGGTCGCTGTCGGACCGCATCGGCCGCAAGCCGATCATCCTGGGCGGCTGCGCCCTGGCCGCGATCACCTATATGTGGGTGTTCCCGCTGCTGACCAGCGTCGCCAACCCGGCGCTGCACGCGGCCCAGCAGATTCCCGTGACGGTGACGGCGGCGCCCGAGGATTGTTCCTTCCAGTTCAACCCGGTGGGCACGGCGCAGTTCAACAACAGCTGCGACATCGTCAAGGCGACACTGTCGAAATCCTCGGTCAATTCGGACACCGTGGATGCCCCGGCAGGCACCGTGGCCTCGGTCCGGGTGGGCGAGACGGTGGTGCAGTCCTATGACGCCAATGCCCTGACGGGCGAGGCGCTGGCGGCCGAGAAGGCCCGCTTCACGACGGAAATCAACGCGGCGCTGACCGCCGCAGGCTATCCGCTGGTCGCGGCCGACAATACGACCGTCGCCAAGGCCGACCATTTCTTCGACATCTTCAACGCCCAGAACATCAAGATCGTGCTGATCCTGACCTATCTGATCGTGCTGGTGACGATGGTCTATGGCCCCATCGCGGCGCAGCTGGTGGAGCTGTATCCGACCCGGATCCGCTATTCCGGCCTGTCGCTGCCCTATCACATCGGCAACGGCTGGTTCGGGGGGCTGCTGCCCGCGACGGCCTTCGCGATCTCGGCCCAGACCGGCAACATCTATGCGGGGCTGTGGTATGCGATCGTGATCGCGGTGATGACGGTGATCATCGGCGCGCTGTTCGTGCCGGGCGACAGCCACAAGAAGAACATCTTCGCCGACGACGGCGTCTGAACCGCTGGCCGGGCCGGGATGGTTTCCCGGCCCGGCCGTTCCCCTGATCGTTCAGGAAGGCCCGGCCCATGGCGCGCATTCTGGTTGTCGAGGACGAGGACAACATCGCCATGGCCCTGGAGTTCCTGCTGGCCCGCGACGGCCACAGCCATTCCCGCCTGTCCCAAGGCGCCGCCGCGTTGACGGCGATCCGCGAGGACCGCCCCGACCTGGTGCTGCTGGACGTGATGCTGCCGGACATGTCGGGCTACGAAATCGTGCAGCTGCTGCGCGCCGATCCCGGCCTGTCGGGCGTCCGCATCCTGCTGATGACCGCGCGCGGGTCGGTTGTCGAAAGGCGCCGCGGCCTTGCGCTTGGCGCGGACGGCTTCATCGCCAAGCCCTTCGAAATCGTGGAACTGCGCGCCGAGATGACGCGGCTGTTGGAATGATCTTCAGCCGCGCCGCTGCCACAGCGTCCAGAGGCCCAGCCCGGCGGCCAGATAGACCGCGTTCACCAGAAGCCCTGACAGCACCTGCGTGGCAAGCGGCTCGGGCCGGGGCGAGGCGCCGGTCAGGGGGATGATGACCGCGACAAAGACCGCCCCCGCCGCCAGGGGCAGCAGCATTCCCGTCACCGGCCGGTTGCGCAGCGCCGTCAGCATCAGGGCGATCAGCAGGCCGATGCGGAACACATCCGTGGCCTGGGCCGCAAGCAGGTCCGACATCATCCCGTTCCCTTGTCTTTACGGCAGCCTAGACCGGGGATCGCAGCCCCGTCCAGGGCCATCACAGGGGGATTTCCGGCTGGTCGGGATCGACCGGAACCTGGGGCAGGGCGGGATCGCCAGGCTCCCGCAGCGATTCCCCCAGCGGGGGCGGCGGCGGGGCCTCGGCCTTGCGGCGGATCAGGATGTCGCCATTCTCAAGCCGCTCGGGCGGCTCGTAATTGCCCAGGTCGTCCACAAGCGCCGCCAGATCCTTCAGCAGTGGGGGAAGGCCGGCCAGGGCGCCGCCCATGTCCTGTCCCAGGCGGTTCAGGTCGGGGCCCAGTTCGCTCCACAGGTTTTCGGCGATGATGCCCAGGCCGCGTTCGACAAGGCCAAGCCCGTCCTCGGTTTCGGTCTGGGCCGGTGCCGCGCCCGGCATGGCCAGCAGGACCAGGATCAGAAGCCGGCGCATGATGAACCCCACATTGGCCGCGTGGTCCGATGCTACGCGCCCGACGGGTCGCCATCAACGGAAAAGGGCTGGCCCAAAGGCCAGCCCTTCATACCTGACGGAACCGGGGTTCCGTTCAGAAATCAGCTGTCGTCGTCGTCCGAAGCGACGGCGGCGATGACGCCCAGCAGCAGCAGGGCCGGGACGACCAGGCCAGCGTTGGTCGAGGCGGGACGCTCTTCCACGACGACGGGCTCGACGTCCACGACGGGGGCGACATAGCCACCGGCCAGAGCCGAAGTTGCGGTCAGGCCGAGAGCGGCAGCGAAGGTAGCGAATTTGGTCATGATCATGCTCCGTTTCGTTGAAAGCTGCCGTCACCGGCAACATCGAGGCGACAGTTACACAATCCCCAGACGTTTGAAAGCTGCATTGGTTCAAATCCGTCGCTGGGTTTTGCAGACTGTTGCATATTGGCCAACACCCAGGCCGGGCCTTGGTTCCGCCGGGGAAACCGCCCCTGCCCAGGTGTTGCAATCCTGCACTAAGCGCGACGAAACGCCTGGGAAATCATGAAGATTCCGGCCGCCGCAGCCACGATCGAGGGGCCTGCCGGGGTGTCCAGCCGCAGGCTGGCCCACAGCCCCGCCATGACCGCCGCCGCCGCGATCAGCATGGCATTGCCGACCATCCTTTCGGGACTGCGCGACAATCCGCGGGCGGTCGCCGCAGGAACGATCAGCATCGCCGAAATCAGCAACGATCCCACGACGCGAATCGAAAGCGCCACTACAATCGCAAGGGCAATGGACAGCACCAGCCGTTCCGTCCGGGGGTCGATTCCGGCCGCCATGGCCAGTTCCTCGTTCAGGGATGCGGTCAGCAGCCGCTGCCATCGCCAGGCCAGCAGCGCCAGCACCCCCGCCGCGCCCGCCCAGATCAGCGCCAGGTCGGCGCGGCCCACCGCCAGGATGTCGCCGAACAGATAGGCCGACAGATCCGACCGGGCCTGCGGGACAAAGCTGATCGCGACCAGGCCCACGGCCAGGGCGGAATGCGACAGCACCCCCAGCATCGTGTCCATCGCCTGACCGCGCGACACCAGGGCGGAAATCGCCATCGCCATCGCCAGGGCCACCAGCAGCGTCCCGGCATAGATCGAGATCTGGAAGCCCAGACTGATCGCCACCCCGAGGATTGCCGCATGGGCCGTCGCATCGCCGAAATAGGCCATCCGCCGCCAGACCACGAAGCTGCCCAGGGGGCCGGCGACGGCGGCGATGCCCAGGCCCGCCAGCATCGCCCGGATGAAGAAATCGTCCAGCATCAATGCGCCCCGGCGTGGTGGTGGTGGTGAAGGTCATGATCGTGATCGTGGTGATGGCGATACAGCGCCAGGGTGCCTTCGGCTTCCGCGCCGAACAGGGCGCGGTATTCCGGCGCGCTGCTGACATGCTGGGGCGTGCCCTCGCAGCAGACATGGCCGTTCAGGCAGATCACCCGGTCGGAGGCGCGCATCACCACCAGCAGGTCGTGGCTGACCATCAGCACGGCGGCGCCGGTCTGGCGGCGGACTTCCTCGATCAGCTTGTAGAAGGCGACGATGCCGGGCTGGTCCAGCCCCTGCGTGGGTTCGTCCAGCACCAGCAGTTCTGGGTCGTGCAGCAGCGCGCGCGCCAGCAGGACGCGCTGGAACTGCCCGCCGGACAGCTGGGTCAACTGCCGCGCCTCGACCCCCTCGACCCCGGTGCGGGCCAGGGCTTGCGCCGCGTCCCGGTCGCCCACGCGGCGGGGCAGGGACAGGAAGCGCCGCACGGTCATCGGGATCGTGGTATCGACCAGCACCCGCTGCGGGACATAGCCGATGCGCAGCCCCGGCTTGCGCGCGACCCGGCCTGCCGCCAGCGGCATATGCCCCAGAAGCGCGCGCACCAGCGAGGATTTGCCCGACCCGTTCGGGCCGACCACCGTCACGATCTCGCCCGAGGCGATGCGGAAATCGACCCCGTGCAGCACCGTCTCGTGCCCGCCGGGACGCTGGATTGTCAGGCCCTGGGCCTGGATCAGGGCGGTCATGCCGCGGTTCCGGCGCAGGCGGGGCACAGGCCCAGGGCCTCGATCGTGACGCGTTCGACCTGGAAGCCGTTTTCCGCCGCCAGATCGGCCAAGGCGTCGCGGACCGGGGCGGCGGGCAGTTCGGCCAGCATGTCGCAGGACCGGCAGATCAGGAAGGCGGGCGCGTGGTCGTGGCCGGGATGCAGGCAGGCGGCAAAGGCGTTCAGGCGTTGCAGGCGATGGGCCAGCCCGTGTTCGACCAGGAATTCCAAGGCGCGATAGGCCACGGGCGGCTGGCGGCCGAAGCCTTCGGCGGCCAGGCGGTCCAGAACCTCGTAGGCGCCCATGGCCCGATGCGATTCCAGCAGGATCTCCAGCGTGCGCCGCCGCACCGGGGTCAGCCGCGCGCCGTTTTCCGCAAGCCGGTCGCGGGCCTGATCCAGGGCGCGCGCCTCGCAGGCGCGGTGGTCATGGGGCGCGAAGGCCGGGGCGGACGAGGCTGGTTGATCGGACAATGTGTTATCTTATCACGTTTGGATTGACTTGTTATCATATAACATGCGAAAGCGCAGCCTTTCAAGGAACCAAAGGTGACACGATGCGCATGATGATCCCAGCCCTGGCCCTGATGGCTGCCGGTCCGGTCGCGGCCCAGCCGCCCCGGATCGTAACCGACACCCCCATCACCGCCTCGTTGGTCCAGCAGGTGACGGGCGATCTGGCGCAGGTGCAGGTTCTGCTGCCCAAGGGCGCCGATGCGCATCACCACCAGATGCGGCCCTCGGACGCGCAGGGGTTGCAGGATGCCGGTCTGCTGGTCTGGACCGGGCCGGAACTGACCCCCTGGCTGGACCGTGCCGCCGCCTCGGTCGCGGGGGGAATTCCGCAATTGCGCCTGCTGGAGGTGCCGGGAACCCATCTGCGCGCCTATGCCGAGGATCACGGGCACGATCACGATCACGATCACGACCATGGCCACGACCACAGCCATGACCATGACCACGCGCATGATCATGCGGGCACCGATCCCCATGCCTGGCTGGACCCGGCCAATGCGCAGCTGTGGCTGACGGCCATCGCGGACATGGTGGCCAAGGCCGATCCCGACAACGCGGCGCAGTATGCCAGCAATGCCGCAACGGCTGCGCAGCAGATCGCGGATCTGGACGCGCGGATCCAGGCGCAACTGTCGCCCCATCGCCAGGCCAACATCGTCGTCTTTCATGACGCCTATGGTTATTTCACCGATCATTTCGGCCTGCGCCCGGCCATCGCCGTGTCGCTGGGCGACGCCAGCACGCCCTCGGCCGCCCGGCTTGGCGGGATTCGCGACCAGATCGCCCAGACGGAGGCAGCCTGCGCGTTCCCCGAATATGGCGGCGATCCAAGGCTGGTGCAGACGGTCATCGAAGGCACCGCGGTCCGCATGGGCGACGAATTGGCGCCCGAGGGCGGGGTGCTGGACAGCGGACCGGCCCTCTACGGCGATGTCCTGACCGGCTTGGCGGACGCACTGGCTGATTGCCTGGGTGGGGAATAGCCGCCTTTTGCGCGGGCAAATTATTTCCGACTCTTTTACTTTGACAATCCAGATCAAAGTTGTCAGATTTGCTGTAACACAAGGCTAACCCGTAAGAGGCTGATCATGACCGCAGCGCGTCCCGCAGATTTCCAGCAACCGGCAACCAGCGTTCTGGCACGCATCCCGCAGCATGATGCCACTACGCTGACGCGGGGCGGCAACCAGGCCCTGATCGTCCTGGACGAACAGATCTATCAACTGCGCATCACGCGCGCCGGCAAGCTGATCCTGACGAAGTAATCCCTCCTTCGCTTCCGGATCAGCCTTGGCGCGCAGCCCAGGGCAGCCGGCCGATCACCCGCGCGGCTTGTTCCTGGGGCCACCGCCCGGTTTGCCGTCCGGCCGCCCCTGCGGCTTGCCGGTGAACCGGGCGCCCTGACCGCTGCCCGCACCGCTTCGCGCCGGCTTCGCGCCGCCCGGCTTGCCGAACGATTTGCGCTCGGCCCCCGGCTTGCCTTCGCCACGCGGCCCATCCCCCCGAGGCTTGAAGCCCCGGTCCCCCCCTGGCTTTCCGTCCCCGCGCGGCTTGAAGCCCCGCTCGCCGGGTTTGCCGTCCCCTCTTGGCTTGAATCCGCGTTCGCCTTCGGGCCGGTCGCCGCGCGGTTTGAAGCTGCGTTCGCCCTCGGCCCGGTCACCGCGCGGTTTGAAGCTGCGTTCGCCCTCGGCCCGGTCGCCGCGCGCCTGGAAGGCAGGCTTGCCCCCCTGGCCCCCGGCCCCAGGCTTGCCGTGGCGCGGCCGGTCGCCCGCCGTGCCGCGATCCGCGCGCGGCTTTCCGGCCCAAGTCCGTGCGGGCCGTTCGCCATCCTCTTGCGGACGCTTGCCCCGGAATCCCGGCCGGTCGCCGCCGTCTTCGGGACCGGGACGGGGCTTGCCCGACCAGGGCCGCGCCGGACGGTCCGAATCATCGCGCGGTCCGGCTAGCTTGCGGGCAAAGCGGCTGTCCCCGTCGCCATTGGCGCGGAAAACCCGGCGCGGGGCTTCGCCGTCGTCGCGTCGCGGCTTGCGAGAGCCTTCGGCACCGCGCGGGCGCATTTCGCGGTCCTGGGGGGCGGTCTCCTCGCCCGTCAGCAGCCCGCCAAGCTGGTCGCGCAGGACGCGCTTCTTGATTTCGACCACCTGATTCTTTTCCATGCCGGTCAGCTTGAAGGGACCATAGCCGATGCGGATCAGCCGGTTCACCTGAAGGCCGACATGCGCCATGGCGCGGCGGATTTCGCGGTTCTTGCCCTCGCGGATGCCGACCGTCAGCCAGGCATTCGCGCCCTGCTGGCTGTCCAGCTTGATTTCCATCGGGGCGAATTCCTCTCCGTCGATGGTGGCTCCCCGGCGCAGGGGGGCGAAGGTCATGTCGCTGGGCGTGCCGTTCACCCGGACCCGATACCGCCGCAGCCACCCGGTCGAGGGCAGTTCCAGCCGCCGCTTCAGCTCTCCGTCATTGGTCAGCAGCAGCAGCCCTTCGGATGTCAGGTCCAGCCGCCCGATGGTCATCACGCGCGGCAGGTCGCGGGGCAGGGCGTCGAACACCGTCTGACGGCCCTTTTCGTCGGATTCGGTCGTCACCAGGCCCAGCGGCTTGTAATACAGCCACAGCCGGGTTTCCTGCGGCTCGTCCAGTTTCTTGCCGTCCACGGTGATGCGGTCGCTGGGCAGCACGTCAAGCGCCGGGCTGTCGATCTTTTTCCCGTTCACCGTCACCCGGCCCTCCAGGATCATCCGTTCTGCGTCGCGGCGGCTGGCGACGCCTGCGCGGGCCATCACCTTGGCGATGCGATCGGGGGTGGGATTCGGGGCGGGGGTGGGGCTGTCGTCGGTCATGGCGATCTTCTCCTGCGCATCGCTGCGGTGGCAAAGCGGCGCTTCTAGCGGAAGCGGCGCGGATGGGAAAGGGCGGCTTGCGCGGCGGCGGCACCCTTGCGACAAGCGGGCATGACCCGCTTCACCTCTCATATGGCCCTGGCCCTCGATCAGGCAAGGGCGGCGGCCCTGCGCGGCGAGGTTCCGGTGGGCGCCGTGGTGGTGGACCCCGCCGGGCGCGTCGTCGCGGCCGAAGGCAATCGGACCCGAGAACTGTCCGACCCGACCGCCCATGCCGAGATCCTGGCGATCCGCGCCGCCTGCCGGATCGTCGGGTCCGAACGCCTGCCGGGCCACGACCTGTGGGTGACGCTGGAGCCTTGCCCGATGTGCGCGGCGGCGATCTCGGCCGCGCGGATCGGGCGGCTGTATTACGGGGCCAGCGACGTGCGGATGGGCGGGGTGGAACATGGCGCGCGGGTCTTCGATCATCCGCAATGCCATCACCGGCCCCAGATCTATGACGGCATCGACGCCGAGGGGGCAAGGGCGCTGCTGGTCGGATTCTTCCGGGACCGCCGATGACGGTTGCGCCGCCCGCGCGGCGTGGCTATACCGTCGCCCATGCGGGTGTAGCTCAATGGTAGAGCAGCAGCCTTCCAAGCTGAATACGTGGGTTCGATTCCCATCACCCGCTCCAACCTTAAATTCTAAGAAGTCTTTTAGAATCAAGGATTTCTCTTGAAGGGTGGTTCGATCTGGCCGCTTCACGGGTATTTCGGAATGGCCCGCAGCCATTTGCCAAGCGTCGAAAGCCCGATGCCAACTTCCTCGCCTCTGTCCAACCCGCATCGCGGCGCATCTGTTAAGAACAGATGAGCCGCGGGCCTAGAGCGCGCGCCAGCCGATGTCGCGGCGGCAGAAGCCGCCCGGCCAGTCGATCGCGTCGACTTGGGCATAGGCGCGCTGATGCGCCTCGGCCAGGGTCGCGCCGCGGCCGGTGCAGGCGAGGACGCGGCCTCCGGTCGCGATGATCGCGCCGTCCTGACTGGCGGTGCCCGCGTGGAAGGTCATCTGGAAACTGCTTTCACACAGGTTGTCCAGCCCCTTGATGATGCAGCCTTTTTCGTATTGGCCGGGATAGCCGTTCGCGGCCATCACCACCGTCAGCGCGTGATCGTCGGCCCAGTTGACGGCCGTTTCGGCCAGCCGCCCCTCGGCGCAGGCCAGCAGAAGGTCCAGCACCTGCGCGCCAAGGCGCATCATCAGCACCTGGCATTCCGGATCGCCGAAGCGGACGTTGTATTCGACCAGGCGCGCGCGCCCGTCCCGGATCATCAGCCCGGCGTAAAGCACGCCCTGGAACGGCATTCCGCGCGCGGCCATTTCCGCAACGGTGGGGCGCACGATCTGCGCCATCACCTGCTGCTGCAAGGCCTCGGTCAGGATCGGGGCGGGGCTGTAGGCGCCCATGCCGCCGGTATTGGGGCCGGTATCGCCGTCGCCCACGCGCTTGTGGTCCTGGGCTGTGCCGATGGGCAGGCAGTCGGTGCCGTCGCAGAGGATGAAGAAGCTGGCTTCCTCGCCCGCCATGAATTCCTCGATCACGACCGACATCTCGCCGAACTCGCCGTCGAAGATGGCGTCGATGGCCTGGTGCGCCTGATCCACGGTTTCCGCCACGGTGACGCCCTTGCCCGCCGCAAGGCCGTCGGCCTTGACGACAATGGGCGCGCCCTGGGCGGTGACGTAATCGCGGGCGCTTGCGGCGTCGGTGAAGCGCGCCCAGGCGGCGGTCGGCGCCCCGCAGGCATCGCAGATTTCCTTGGTGAAGGCCTTCGACGCCTCAAGCTGGGCGGCAGCCTGGGACGGCCCGAAGACCAGGAACCCGGCATCGCGCAACGCGTCGGACACGCCTGCGGCCAAGGGTGCCTCGGGGCCGATCACCACGAAGTCTATGGCGTTTTCCTGGGCGAATTCCAGCACCTCGGCGCGCGACAGGATGTTCAGGTCGGCGCATTCGGCGACATTGGCGATGCCCGCATTGCCCGGCGCCACGATCAGGCGGTCGCATTTCGGGTTCTGCCGGATCGCCCAGGCCAGCGCATGTTCGCGCCCGCCGCCGCCGAGGATCAGGATGTTCATGGGCCGCCCTTTCGCTTCTGGTCGCGGCGTTCTAGTCTGGCCCGCGAAGGGGAACAAGACGCATGGATTTGCTGGAAGACGCGCCGGGCAGCAACGCGCATGAATTCACGGTTTCGGAACTGTCGGGCGCGGTGAAACGCAGCCTGGAGGATCAGTTCGGCCGCGTCCGCGTTCGTGGAGAAATCGGGCGCGTGTCGCGGCCGTCCTCGGGGCATGTCTATTTCGACCTCAAGGACGACCGATCCGTTCTGGCCGCCGTGACCTGGAAGGGGCAGGCGGCCAAGCTGGCGCAGCGCCCCGAGGAGGGCATGGAGGTCATCGCCACCGGGCGCCTGACGACCTTTCCCGGCCAGTCGAAATACCAGTTGATCGTCGACCAGATCGAACCGGCGGGCCTTGGCGCGCTGATGGCGATGCTGGAAAAGCGCCGCCAGGCGCTTGCGGCCGAGGGGCTGTTCGACGGAGCGCGCAAGCGGCCGCTGCCCTCGCTGCCGCGCGTGATCGGGGTCGTAACCTCGCCTTCCGGGGCGGTGATCCGCGACATCCTGCACCGGCTGCGCGACCGTTTTCCGACGCGTGTGCTGATCTGGCCGGTGGCCGTCCAGGGCGAGGGGTGCGCGCCGCAAGTGGCCGCCGCGATCCGGGGCTTCAACGACCTGCCGCAGGGCGGGCCGATCCCGCGCCCGGATCTGCTGATCGTGGCGCGGGGGGGTGGCAGCCTGGAGGATCTGTGGGGCTTCAACGAGGAGGCGGTGGTCCGCGCCGCCGCCGAAAGCCGGATCCCGCTGATTTCCGCCGTGGGGCACGAAACGGATACGACGCTGATCGACTTCGCATCCGACCGCCGGGCGCCGACGCCGACCGCTGCCGCCGAAATGGCGGTGCCGGTGCTGGCGGAACTGGCGGCGCGGCTGGCGGAATCGCAAGCCCGGCTGACGCGGTGCAGCCAGCATCATATCGACCGGCCCCGGCAGCGGCTGCGCGACCTGTCGCGCGCGTTGGGACGCCCTGCCGCGCTGACCGAAGGCGCGCGTCAACGGCTGGATCTGTGGGCCGGGCGGCTGGATCCGGCGCTGCACGGTCTGGTCCGCGCCCGCAGGCATCAGCTTGCGGTGCGGCCCATGCCAGTGGCCTTGCTGCGACGCTTCACCGACGGCAAGGGTCACGCGCTGCATCGGCTGGAACATCGGCTGGACGCCGCGGCGATCCGGCGGTTGGAGCGGCGGCGCGACCGGATGACGGCCATGGCGGAACGGCTGGATGCCTCGCTGGCGCGGGTGGTGGCCACGACGCGGCGGGCGATCACGGTGCAGGATCAGAAACTGGCCGATCTGTCCCGCAGGTTGGGCCTGGCGGCGCAGCGGGCGATCCGCACGCGCAGCGAGGCGCTGCAACGGGCGGATCGGATGCGGCAGTCGCTGGGCTATACCGAGACGCTGAAACGCGGCTTCGTCGTCGTGCGCGGGCCGGATGGGGTGATCACCTCGGCCCAGGGCGCGCGGCAGGTTCCTCAGGTCGAACTGGAATTCGCGGATGGCCGGGTCACGGCGCGGCCCGAAGGCGCATCGCCGAAAGCCAGCCGCAAGGCCAAGCCGTCCGAACAGAAATCCCTGTTCTGATTCACCTTTGTATAAATACCCTGGGGGGATCGCCGGCTGGTTCGCCGCTGGTTCGGGAACCCGCCCACGACCGGGGCGAAGCGCCCCTGCTGCTAACCCTCTTTCGGGCGCAGCATCAGCCAGATCAGCGCGCCTCCGGCCAACACCAGGAAGGGCAGCATCGCCAGGTTGACCGCGTTCCAGCCCGCCACGACCGATCCGCCGCTGCAATTCATCAGACCGCCCGATGACAGCGAGGCCAGGAAGACACCCCCGAACACCACCGCATCGTTCAGGCCCTGCACCCGGCCCCGTTCCTCGGGCGTGTGGGCGCGGTTCAGCATGGCGGTTGCGCCGATATAGCCGAAGTTCCAGCCCATCCCCAGCAGGATCAGCGCGGCATAGAAATGCGACAGCTCGACCCCCGACAGCGCGGCGGCCCCGGCAAGCGCCAGAAGGAACAGGCCGACGGCGACGATCCGCTCGGCCCCGAACCGGGCGATCAGGTGGCCGGTGAAGAAGCTGGGGGCGAACATCGCCAGCACATGCGCGCTGACGATGTTGGCGGCCTCGGTCGGCGCGAAGCCGCAGCCGACAACCGCCAGCGGCGTCGAGGTCATCACCAGGTTCATCAGCGCATAGGCGACCATCCCGCAAATCATCGCCACGGCGATCTGCGGCTGGCGCAGCAATTCGCCCGCGCTGCGGCCCGTCGGCTGCTGGCTGACCGCCGCTTGGGGCCGTGGCGTGTCCAGGAAGGCGAACAGGAACGGTCCCAGGGCATTCAGCGCGATCACCGCCAGATAGGTGGCCAGGAACGGCTCTGCCGTCAGGCCATCGGTCGCGCGCACCACCGCCGGGCCGATGACCGCCGCCGCCAGCCCCCCCGCCATCACCCAACTGATCGCGCGGGGGGCATAGTCCTCGGATGCGAGGTCGGTCGCGGCGAAACGGTAAAATCCCTGTGCCGACATATAGATGCCGGTCAGCAGCGACCCGGCCATGAACAGCCAGAAGGATCCGGCGGACAGGCCCCAGGCGGCCAGCGCCGCGCCCGCTCCGCCCGCCAGCACCGCCAGCAGGAAACCGGCCTGCCTGCCGCGCGTCTGCATGAAGCGGGCCAGAGGCCGCGCGGTCAGCGCCGATCCCAGAACGATCATCGACAGGGGCAGGGTGGCGATGCAGGGATTGGGGGCCAGGATCTGACCGGCCAGCCCGCCGACGATGAAGATCACCGACATCTGCGCGCCCAGGATCGCCTGGGCCGCCACCAACACGATCACGTTGCGGCGCGCGCGCCGGTCGTCGGGGACCAAGATCAGCCCCGGCTCAGCCGGGACGCGGCATGGGCGCGTTCCTGGATCGCGCCCCAGTTCTCGGCGCTGACATCGGCGTCGGTGGCGATCCAGCTTCCGCCGACGCAGACCACGTTGGGCAGCGACAGATAATCGCCCGCATTGGCCGTGGTGATGCCGCCGGTCGGGCAGAAACTGATCCGGGGCAGGGGACCGGCCAGCGATTTCAGCGCGGGCACGCCGCCGATCGCCTCGGCCGGGAAGAATTTCAGCATGTCATAGCCCGCGTCGGCCGCGCGCATCACCTCGGATGCGGTGGCGGCGCCGGGCAGAAGCGGCAGTTCCAGTTCCTCGCAGGCCGCGATCAGCCGGTCGGTCAGCCCGGGGGACACCGCGAAGGTCGCCCCCGCATCCTTCGCCCGCTTCGCGTCGTCCGGCGTCAGCACCGTGCCCGCGCCCACATGGCCGCCCGAGACCGAGGACATTGCCCGGATCGCGTCAAGCGCCGCGTCCGACCGCAAGGTGATCTCCAGCACCGGCAGGCCGCCCGAGACAAGCGCCTGGGCCAGCCCTTCCGCACGTTCCGCATTCTTGATGACGATCACCGGAATGACCGGGGCCAGGCGGCACAGGGCGCGCGTCTTTTGCGACTGGATTTCAGGGTTCATGGCGCCACCTTCCGTTCCGCGATCTGCGGGCAAACTGCCCGCTGGCGGACCCCGATGCAAGCGGTTTGCCGCCCTGGAAGGCAAATCCTGGTATCGCTAACCTAGATCGCTGACAGCACCGCCACGTAATGCAGCGCCGCCGCCGTCACCACGAAACCGTGCCAGATGGCGTTCTGGAACCGCAGCCTTTCCCAAACGTGGAAGATCACGCCTACCGTATAGACGATGCCCCCGATCACGATCAGCAACATCGACAGGGGCGGCAGATTGTCGGCGATGGGGCGGATGGCGACAAGCCCGCTCCACCCCATCAGGATATACAGCAGGATCGCCAGCCGGTCGTAGCGCCCCGGCAGCAGGCATTTGAGCGCGACGCCAAGTGCCGCCATCGTCCAGACGCAGACCAGCAGCGCGAAGACCGCGGGGTCGGCCGAGGCCTTGTGCAGGAACGGCGTGTAGGTTGCGGCGATCAGGATGAAGATCGCCGAATGATCGGCCCGCCGCAGATACCATTTCAGGGTCGAATGCGGCAGCATGTTATAGAGGAACGACACCGCAAGGGCCAGGATCAGCCCGCCGCCATAGATCGTGACGGCCACAAGATCGGCCCGGTTGGCCGATTCCGCGGCCTGAATCACCAGGACGGCGACGCCCACCACCGCCAGCACGACGCCGACGGCGTGGACGATGCCGTCGGCCAGCATCTCGTGGAAATCGTAGGGCCGCCCGAAGCGGACCGGGCTATCGATCATCGCAAACCTCCTGATGGTTTCATCTTGCCCGACTCGGGCCGGGCGGGCAATTGACAGGTTGTTCAGGTTTTACGTGATCGGCCTGGGGAAAGCCCTTGCAAATCGGGGGCGCAGCGTCTATTTGCCCCCACACTTCACAGGCAGGGGCGGGCCCTCGCGGGAGACATCCGCGAACGGTCCACCGGTTGGGGCGTCCGCCCTGAATCCCATGCCAAGGCGCAAACCGGAAAGGACATGGAATGGCGCTTCCCGAATTCAATCTGCGTCAGCTCTTGGAAGCTGGCGTCCACTATGGCCACCAGACGCAGCGCTGGAACCCGCGCATGGCGGAATACATCTATGGCGACCGCAACGGCATCCACATCCTGGATCTGACCCAGACCCTGCCGATGCTGGACGCGGCGCTGCAGGTCGTGCGCGACACCGTCGCCAAGGGCGGCCGGGTGCTGTTCGTCGGCACCAAGCGCCAGGCGCAAAAGCCCATCGCGGATGCGGCCGAACGCTCGGCCCAGTTCTACATGAACCACCGCTGGCTGGGTGGTACGCTGACCAACTGGAAGACCGTGTCCCAGTCGATCAACCGCCTGAAAGCCATCGACGAGACGATGGCGGGCGGCGCCGAAGGCCTGACCAAGAAAGAGCGTCTGCAACTGGAACGCGAGCAGGCCAAGCTGCAAGCCTCGCTGGGCGGCATCCGCCACATGGGCGGGCTGCCGGATCTGCTGTTCGTCATCGACGTGAACAAGGAAGACCTGGCGATCCTGGAAGCCAAGAAGCTGGGCATTCCGGTCGTGGCCGTGGTCGATACCAACTGCTCGCCCGAAGGCGTGGACTATATCATCCCCGGCAACGACGACGCCGCCCGTGCCATCGCGCTGTATTGCGACCTGGCCAGCCGCGCCGCGCTTGACGGCATGTCGGCCCAGATGGGCGCCGCAGGCGTCGATGTCGGAGCGCTGTCGGATGCCCCCGAGGAACTGCTGGACGAACCCGCGGCCGAGGAACAGGCGACCGCCGACGCCTGACCGGCGCCCCCGATAGTTACGGAATTGTCGTCAGGCGGGGATATTTCCCGCCTGACGCGTTGATCAAAGGAGACGGATCATGGCTATCACCGCCGCGATGGTGAAAGAGCTGCGCGAAACGACCGGCGCAGGGATGATGGACGCCAAGAAGGCGCTGACCGAAACGAACGGCGACATGGAAGCCGCCGTCGACTGGCTGCGCACCAAGGGTCTGGCCAAGGCTGCCAAGAAGGCCGACCGCATTGCCGCCGAAGGCCTGGTCGGCGTGCAGGTCACCGATGGCCGGGGTGTCGCCGTCGAACTGAACTCGGAAACCGATTTCGTCGCCAAGAACGCCGATTTCCAGCAGCTTGTCCGCGAGATCACCAATGTCGCGCTGACCACCGCCGATGATGTCGAGGTGCTGCGCGCCACGCATCTGAACGGCAAGCCGGTCTCCGAGGTCGTGACCGACGCCATCGCCCGGATCGGCGAAAACCTGACGCTGCGCCGGATGCACGTCCTGGAAGGCGATACCGTGGTCTCCTATGTCCACAACGCCGCGACCGAGGGCATGGGCAAGATCGGCGTGCTGGTCGCGCTGAAAGGCCCGGCCGACAAGGCGCAGGCCATCGGCAAGCAGTTCGCGATGCACATTGCGGCCACCAACCCGGTGTCGCTGTCCGAAGCCACGCTGGATCCGGCGCTGCTGGCGCGCGAGCTGGAAGTGCAGACCGCCAAGGCCCTGGAGGAAAACGCCTCTTCCGCCAAGCCGAAGCCCGAGGCCGTGATCCAGAACAACATCATCCCCGGCCGGATGAAGAAGTTCGTGGCTGAAAACACCCTGTTGGGCCAGCCCTTCGTCATCAATCCCGACGTGACGGTCGAACAGGCCGCCAAGGAAGCCGGGGTCGAGATCACCGGCTTTGCCCGCGTCGCCGTGGGCGAAGGGATCGAGAAGAAGGAAGAGGATTTCGCAGCCGAGGTCGCCAAGTCCCTCAGCAGCGCCTCGTCCTGATCCGGCTTCTCATGACTGCCGAACGCCGGTCCCTAGGGCCGGCGTTTTGTGTGTCATAAGGTCGGGTGGACCTTGGCCCCCTGTCATGCGATGGGTGGGGCCGAAGCCAATCCTGCGTGACCATGCCATTCATCATCGCCATCGACGGACCCGCCGCAGCCGGCAAGGGCACCATCGCCCGCGCCCTGGCTGCCCATTTCGGCTTTCATCACCTGGATACGGGGCTGCTGTATCGCGCGATCGGCGCCAAGGGCGGCGACCCCGTCGCGGCGGCGCGATCCTTGCAGCCGGGCGACCTGGACAGACCCGACCTGCGCAGCGCCGAAGCGGGGCAAGCCGCCAGCCGCATCGCCGCCCTCCCCGAGGTGCGCGCGGCCCTGGTCGATTTCCAGCACCGCTTTGCGGCGCAGGAACCGGGCGCGGTGCTGGACGGGCGTGACATCGGCACGGTGATCTGCCCCGATGCGGCGGTCAAGCTGTTCGTCACCGCCTCGGATCAGGTCCGCGCCCAGCGTCGCGCCGCCGAACTGGGGGCTGATGCCGACGAGATGCTGATCCAGTTGCAGGAACGGGACCGTCGAGACCGGGACCGGGCGGCGGCGCCGCTGAAGCCCGCCCCGGATGCGGTGTTGCTGGATACCAGTCACCTGACCATCGCCGAGGCCATTGCCCGCGCTATCGCCCAGGTGGAAAAGGCGCGAACGGCCGTCAGCCGCAACTGATCCGGGCGATCCATCCCTTGGCGTCCAGATACATGTTCAGGCGGCCGGGTTGATAATCCCGCGTCACGATCTGGCCCGGACCGATTTCCCGATAACGCAACTGCGGCGGCAGGATGACTTCGCCGATATTCCTGCCGACAAGCGCCTGATGCCGTCCCGGATCGCAGCGCGTGCCCGATACCGTGGGCGCATAGGTGGTGTCGCAGGCCGACAGTGCGGCAAGGGACAGGGCTGGCAGGATCATACGCAGGAACAGGGGCATTCGGATCACCTTCGTGTTTTGACCAGAACGACCCGCAGGGCCAAGGCGTTCCGTCCTCTAACAGGCCCGGAGAAGAAGAAGAAGAATGAAACAGCCCCTTATGGTGCTTGCCCTGTCCCTGGCGCCCATCACGGTGTCGGCCTCCAGCGAGGATGCGTGGGAGGAGTTTCGCGCCTCGGTCGAAACAGCCTGCCTGGCTTTGGTAGATGCGCCCGAGTCCGCGACGGTGATGATCGACGTCAATCCATTCGGGTCGCAAAGCTATGGCGCGGCGCTTGTGACCGTGACGCAGGACACCGGCGCGGACCGGATGATCTGCATCTTCGACAAGCAGACCAAGACCGCTGAGATCACGGCGCCCTTCGTGGACGCCGCGCCTGCGCAATAGTGGCCTCAGTTCGCCTGCGCGAACGTGCCGCAGCCGATGCGGCCCCCCGCGTGCCCCGAGGGCTGGCCGACATAATCGTCGGGGTGTTCGTGGATGATGATGGCCGACCCGTCGTCGTCGGCGATCAGGTCGGGCGTCAACCCTGCCACGAAATATTCAACGGTCAGCGCGCCGCTGTCGGGCACATGGATGTTCGGCAGGTCGCCCGGATGGGGACCGTTGGCGGCCATCACGCCATGGTCCTTGTCACCGGCAAGATGACCCCCCGCCGATTCGAAATCCGGGGGCGAGCATTCGCCCGCTTCATGGATATGCGCGCCATGGATGCCCGCCGGAACGCCTTGCAGTTCCAGCGTGACCAGCATCATGCCGGACGGGGTGGCGACGGCGGTCGCGGTGCCCAGGCTTTCCCCTTCGGCGGTCTTGATCTCGGCGATCATGGGGGCTTCGCCCTCGGCCGGGGCGGCAGCGTCCTGCGCGGCGGCGGGCAGGGCCAGCAACAGGCCCAGGGCGGCGGCGGTTCGAAACGGCATCGGATCCTCCTGTGATATGCGGTCGCGGGTCAACGCAGGGGGAAAGGAAGCCGTTCCGGGACTTGATCAGGGCGCCGCGATTGGCGATAAGTCGCGCGAGATCCGACCGAAAGGCAGCCCGAATGCGCGTCCGCATCTATCAACCCGCCCGCAATGCGATGCAGTCCGGCAATGCGCGGTCACGGAAATGGGTGATGGAATTCCCCCCGCAGGGCCGCGACATCGACCCGCTGATGGGCTGGATCAGCAGCGACGACACGCAAAGCCAGGTCCGTCTGCGCTTCGATACGCTGAAGCAGGCCGAGGACTATGCCCGCGAACACGGTCTCGACTACGTCGTCCAACCCCCGCACAGCCGCGCTGCCAATATCCGCCCGCGCGGCTATGGCGAGAACTTCGCCACCGACCGGCGCGCGCCTTGGACGCATTGAGGCGTGTTGTTCGTAGCATAGTTGCTGGCGGCTGGGGGTATCTTTGTTCAGTTCGGGGCAAAGATTTCGTAACCCATTGATTCTGAGTGTGTCCGATCTTCTGTGTATGAGTGATCCGGTCCATGCTTCACCGAAAGGAAGCATGCATGACGATCTCCAAGGAACTTCTGGATGAACTGCTGAAGGGTATTGAGGGCCCTGAGGATCTGCTCGGCGATGCCGGGCTGATGAAGGAGCTGAAGATCCGGCTCATGGAGCGGATGCTGGGCGCGGAGCTGACCGCGCATTTGGGCTATGAGGAAGGCAAGGAAGCACCGCCCGGCC
>NZ_UZWE01000090.1 GCF_900631945.1 Paracoccus haematequi | reverse complement strand
CCCCCCATCCGCCGTCCCACCGCCTGCGCCCCTGTCCAGCCGCGTGGCCGTTGAAGCGCCGCCCCTTCCCGAACGCCTGCTGGCCAGCGGCCTGACCCTGGGCAGCGTCGATCCCGCGCGCGCCGCGGCGCTTTATGCGCGCGCCGGGCTGTGGGGCAGCAGCCGGGCGGCCTATTATCTGGGCCAGCTTTACGAAACAGGGGTGGGCGTGGACCCCGACCCCTATCGTGCCCAGGCCTGGTATGAACTGGCGGGGGATACGGGTGGGGCCGCGTCCCGGCTGGCGGAGCTGGGCGCGTCCCTGCCGCAGTCGGCAGAACCCCTGACGGCGCCCCCCGTCCCGGTCCGTCAGGCGTTGTTCGCGTCGGGTCAGACCGAATTGCACTGGCAAGGCCCTGGCGGCACGGCGATGCCGCGCTTCAGGGTCGAATTCGTCCCGGCAGGCGGCGACGGCCGGACCCTTTACAGGGACACGGCGCTGTCCGCGATGCTGATTGCGCAGCCGGTCGCGCGGTGGCGGGTCATGGCGCTGCGGCAGGACGGGACCACGGGACCGTCCTCGGCCTGGTCCCGCCTGGTTCCCGCCCCGCGCTGATCAGCATCCGATCACCGCGCAGATATTGCGGCGATAGGCCTCGTTCGCCTGGCTGTCGGGCACGGATTGCGCGGGAGCGGGGGCAGTGCAGTTGGCCTGATAGCCGGGATCGATTCCGCGATTGACGCAGGTGCTGACCTCCCAGCCGGGGGGGATGTCGGTCAGGTCGACCGATTGCCATTTCGGATGGCCTTCCGCCCGCAGCGTGTCGATCCGTGTCAGGATCAGAGAAGCCAGATCCGACACCCCCCGGCAACTGGCCCGGTGATAGCTGTTGCGCCCGGGATTGTATTCATAGGTCATCAGCACCGCCTTGACCGCAACCAGATCGATGGGATCGGGCTGAAACGGATAGGTGCCGCCCGCCAGCGTGGCAGGGGAATAGACCGCCTGCAGCGTCGGATCCTGGATCGGCAGCAGGTGGAACCGTTCAGGGTCGATCTCGCCTTCGGCATAAAGCGAGGCGGGCGCCCCCGCGACATAGAAGAAGGCGTCGATCTGACCGGCCTTCAGTTGCGGCAGCGCATCCGCCGGGGCCACCAGCAGGGTTTCGGCAGGCTCGGTTCCGGTCAGGGACAGGATCAGCGACGCGGTCAGAAAGGTGCCGCTGTTCTCGACCCCGATGGCCACGCGCTTGCCGGTCAGGTCGTCCAACCCGGCGATGTCGCGGCGGGCCAGGACGTGGACCTCCTCCTCGTACAGGGGAAAGGCGATGCGGACGCCGGTGATGGCGCGGGCGACGGCCGGATCACCGCCTGCAAAGGTCTGCATGTATTCAAGCACATCGCTTTGCACGATGCCGAACTGGGTGTTCGGGCGCTGCCGGACGGCCAGGAAGTTTTCCAGCGAACCTGCGGATTCCACGACCTCGAGCCCCTGGCCACATCCCTGCATCAGCTTGTCCAGGTCGCGCCCGAACTGGATATAGGTGCCGGTCGATGCGCCGGTCATGATGCTGAGGTGCCCGTCCTGGGCCTGCAAGGGCGTCGGTCCGACACTCATCCACGCCGCAAGGGCCAGAAACAGCAAGGGCCTGAAATGTCGCATCGTCTTGTCCTTCCCATGATGGATGTCAGCATCCCCCCAGCCGGCCGACCAGAACCAGAAGCGTCTGGCGATTGATCGGATCCTGCACCTGGCGCAGGGCGTCCGTGGCGCAATGCCCCTCGATCAGCAGGCCGCGCAGCCGGGCACGCTGCGGGTCGGCGGGCAGGGCCGGGGCCAGGGCCAGGGCGGCGTCGACCTGCGCGGGGTCGCGGGGTTGCTGCGGCGGGGCCAAGGCCTGCTGGCCCGCCG
>NZ_UZWE01000072.1 GCF_900631945.1 Paracoccus haematequi | reverse complement strand
CCCCGGCGCCCGCAGCGACCCCCGCCCCGGCATCCGAGGGCACCGGCGACCTGCCTCCGCCGCCCGCGGCGGCAGCCACGCCGGACTCCGCACCCGCCTCCCCGGCTGCGGAAACCGGGGCATCCGCCCCGATCGTCCCCGAACTGCGCACCCTGCCGCCCGCAGGATCGACCGGCGCGGCCTCGGAATCAGCGACGCCGACGCCCCCCGAACCCGCCGAATGACGACCCGGCCGCCCTGCGGCAGCCATGCCGCACCCGGCAAAGCCTGGTGCGCGGCGGGCTGTCGGCGGGGCGGTTTGCCGTCTATGATCCGGCCAAAGCCGAAACGAGGACACGCCATGCGCCGATCCCCCCTTATCCGACGCCTGATGGCGACAACCCTGCCGGTGGCCCTGGTGCTGGGGTCGGCCGGCACCACCGCCGTGGCCGATCCGCTGTATGCGCGGAACATGTCCACCTATGGCCTGGCGGGCGGCATCGACACGCCGACGGCCGAAACCTTGCCGGACGGCACGCTGGGCGCGACGGTGTCCTGGTCGGATTACGGCCGCCGCAGCAGCGTGGTGTTCCAGGCGCTTCCGAAGCTGACGGCGGTCCTGCGGTATTCGCGCGTGGAAGGCATCAACGACTACCGAAACGACGGCTATATCTCGGACCGCTCGGCCGATCTGCGCTGGCAGGTTCTGGACGAACAAGGCTGGCGTCCGGCGGTCGCGGTGGGCTTGCAGGACTTCCTGGGCACCGGCGTCTATTCGGGCGAATACATCGTCGCCACCAGGACGGTGACGCCTTCGGTCCGCGTGTCCGCCGGCCTTGGCTGGGGCGCGCTGGCGGGCAAGCCGCGCACCATCGACAGCAACGACGAGGGCGGCACGCCCAATCTGGACCAGTGGTTCCGGGGCGGCGCCCGGCCCTTCGCCTCGGTCAGCTGGCAGGTCAACGACCGGCTGAATCTGGTCGCGGAATACTCGAACAACGACTATATCGCGAAATACAGCAACGGCGCGGTCTTCCAGCAGGGCGAGGAACCCGACAGCAACCTGAACCTTGCCGCCTTCTACCGCTTTGGCGGCAATTACGAGGTCGGGCTTTACACCATCGGCGGCAACACCTTCGGGGCGCAGTTCTCCATCGCCCTAAACCAGCGCGAGGCGACCTATCCCTCGGGCCTGGAAAAGGCCCCGGCCCCGGTGCGCCCGCGCCCGGCGCCGCAAGCCGATCCCGAGGGCTGGTCGGGCAGCTGGGCGCAGGATCCGACCGCGCAGCCCGCGATCCAGACCGCGCTTGGCGATGCGATGCGCAAGGAAGGCCAGACCCTGGAAAGCATGGCGCTGACGGCCAACCGGGCCGAGGTCCGGCTGCGCAACGGGCGCTACATCAGCCAGGCCGAGGCCATCGGCCGCACCGCGCGGCTGATGACCCGCGCCCTGCCCCCCTCGGTCGAGACCTTCGTGATCACCTCGACCGCCGACGGGGTGCCGACATCCTCGGTCACTGTGCGCCGGTCGGATGTGGAGCGGCTGGAAAACACCGAGGCCGGGCAGATAGCCGCCGCATCCGCGCTGTCGGACGCGCCCGCAGGCGCGCCGGGGCTGGTGCGCAGCGAGGGCGTCTATCCGCGCTTTCGCTGGTCGATCAAGCCCTATGTCGACCTGGGCATCTTCAGCGCCGAGGACGGCGTGACCCACGAGGTCGGCGCCGAGGCGCGCGCCAGCTATGAGATCGCGCCCGGCCTGATCCTGACCGGCGCCCTGCGCCAGCGCGCCTTCGGCAACATCGACCAGCGCGGCCCCGGCATTCCCGGACGGCGGGGCGAACACTACACGCCCGGCGAATACGAGGCTAACCCCGCCCTGGAAACCACGCCCCAGGGCGTGCCGCGGGTGCGGTCGGACACGCGCATGTATACCGGAAACAACGACCTGGTGATCCCGGAACTGACGCTGGGCTGGTATGCCAAGCCCGCGCCCGCGGTCTATACCCGCGTCACCGCCGGTCTTCTGGAACGCGCCTATGGCGGCGTCTCGACCGAGGTGCTGTGGAAACCCGCCAATTCGGCCTTTGCCCTTGGCGCGGAAATCAACCGCGTGAAGAAGCGCGACTTCGACCAGCTGTTCGATTTCCGCGACTATGAGGTGACGATGGGCCATGTCTCGGCCTATTACGAATTTGCCCAGGGGTTCACGGCGCAGCTTGATGTCGGCAAGTATCTGGCGGGCGACAAGGGCGCGACCGTCACGCTGACGCGCGAATTCGCGAACGGCTGGCGGATCGGGGCCTATGCGACCAAGACCGACCTGTCGGCCGAGGAATTCGGCGAGGGCAGCTTCGACAAGGGCGTCACGCTGTCGATCCCCCTGGGTTGGGTGACCGGCCAGCCGTCGCGCGAACGCGTCAGCGCCGACCTGCGGTCGTTGTCGCGCGACGGCGGGGCGCAATTGAACGTCCGCGACCGGCTGTACGACCATGTCCGGGACAGTCATTCCGTCAAACTCTATGAAGGCTGGGGGAGGTTCTGGCGATGATGAACGGCGTCACGAAGATCACGCTGGCGGCATCCCTGCTGGCCGGGCTGGCGGGATGCGGCAACGACAGCGAAAACGCCGGACCCTTCGGCGCGCTGGCCCAGACGGCGGGCCAGATCGCCGCCGAACGCCGCGCGGCCGACCAGCCCGCCGCCTCCGCGAAATCCCCTCAGGAAGCGGCGGCCGAGGCGCTGCGCGTCAATCCCGGTCCGCTGATTCAGGTCGGCTTCGAGAACCTGGGCCGCACGCAGGTCATGGCGATGACAGGCCAGAACGGCGCCATGCGCACCTTCATGACCCCGTCCGAAGAAGCGGTGATCCTGCGGAACGGAATGCTGGTCGGCACACGCGGGCTGGGCAACGACCTGTCGGTCGCCGAGCCGGGAACCGAAGGGCTGATCCGCGCGGGCGGTTCGGGCAGCGGCACGCGCGTCATGCGCTATTTCGCGGGCGACGGGGTGGAACGGCCCTTGCAGTTCGCCTGCACCGTGGGCGCAGGCCCCCGCCCCGGCGTGATCGTGGAATCCTGCCAAGGCCATGGCGCCAGCTTCCAGAACAGCTATATGGTGCAGGGCGGCCAGATCCCGGTGTCGCGCCAATGGGTCGGCCCGGCCCTGGGCTATGTCACGATCCAGACGCTGCGGAACTGAAACGACGACCGTGATCGACGAAGAACCGGCCCCCTACGGGCCGGTTTTTTTTCACTTGCCCGACAGATAGCTGTCGATGGCGGCGCGCACGCCCTGATCCTGCACGATCTTCAGCCTGCGGGCGAAGGCTTCCTGGAAGCGCGGATTGGCGGCAAGCGGGCCGAACACCGTCTCGTTCGCCAGAAAGGCCAGCGGGTCGCGGCGCGCGGCGAGGGCATGGTCGCGCAGCGTGTCGCTGTTGTCGTCATTGGGCGCGATCGGGTTTCCCGCCTCATCGGTGCGCTCGCAATAGCGGCACCAGAAGGCGACCTCTTGCGCCAGGCCGTCGATAACCGCGTCGGATTTCAGCGCGTCGGCCAGCGTCGGCAGGATGAATTTCGGCTGCCGGTTCGACCCGTCCAGACACAGGCGAGGGATCGTATCGCCTACCTCGGGGTTGGCGAAGCGGCTGACGATCAGATCCAGGTAATCGTCATAGCTGACGCCGGGGATCGGTTGCAGGGTCGGAATGATCTCTCGTTCCTCGACCGCGCGCAGCCAGGCGGCGATTTGCGGGTCGGCCATGGCGTCGTGGACGAAGTGATGGCCCAGCAGCGCCGAGGGATAGGCGATGGCCGCGTGCCCGCCGTTCAGGATCCGCAGCTTCATCAGTTCATGCTTGCTGACATCGGCCACGAATTCGGCGCCAACCTTTTCCAACGGCGGGCGGCCCTGGGGGAAGTGATCCTCCAGCACCCATTGGCGGAACGGCTCGCAGACCACGGGGGCTGCGTCGGCGATGCCGAAGCGGTCGCGGACCAGGGCGCGTTCGCGGTCCGAGGTGGCCGGGGTGATGCAGTCGACCATGGAATTGGGGAACGCCACCTTGCGCCGGACCCATTCGGCCAGATCGGGGTCGGACAGTTGCGCCAGTTCCGTCACCGTGCGCGCGCAGACATGGCCGTTTTCGGGCAGGTTGTCGCAGGACATCACCGTGAAAGGCTCGATCCCGGCATCCCGCCTGCGCCGCAGCGCGGCCAGGATCATGCCGAAGACCGTCTTCGGCGCCTCGGGATTGGCCGCGTCATGGGCGATATCGGGATGGGCGGCGTCGAAGCCGTCGGTCTTGGCGTCGACGTAATACCCGCCCTCGGTGATGGTCAGCGACACGATGCGGATCGCCGGGTCGGCCATGGCGGCTATGACCGCCTGCGGATCGACCGGCACGAAGTCGATCATCGACCCGATCACGCGGGCGCTCAGCCCGTTCGGATCCAGTTCGACCACCGTGGTCAGCCAGTCCTGCGCGGCAAGCCGGTCGCGCATCGCCGCATCGCCGGGCCGCACACCCGCGCCGATCAGCGCCCAGTCCTGCCCCGCGTCCATGTCGAACAGGCGGTCCAGGTAATAGGCCATATGCGCGCGGTGAAAGTTCCCGACGCCGACATGAAGGATTCCGGGGCGCAGCGCCGCGCGGTCGTATCCGGGGCGGCCCACGGTATCGGGCAGGTCTGCAAAGGCGGATGCGTTCAATGAGACGGCCATGGCCGAACCTTTCTTCTGGGGGACAAGCCTCAGCTCATCCAGTTGCCGCCGTCGACGTTGTAGGTCTGGGCGACGATGTATTCGGCCTCGGACGAGGCCAGGAAGATCGCCATGCCGGTCAGGTCGGCGGCGGTGCCCATGCGGCCGAAGGGGACGGCCTCGCCGACCTCGCGCTTCTTCTGGCCGGGGGCCTTGCCTTCATATTTGGCGAAGAAGGCGTCCACGCCGTCCCAATGTTCGCCATCCACCACGCCGGGCGCGATGGCGTTCACGTTGATGCCGTGCGCGATCAGGTTCAGCCCCGCCGATTGCGTCAGGCTGATGACGGCGGCCTTGCTGGCGCAATAGACGGCCACCAGAGCCTCGCCGCGACGACCGGCCTGAGAGGCCATGTTGATGATCTTCCCGCCCTGCCCGCGCTGGATCATGCCGCGCGCGACGGCCTGCATCATGAACAGCGTACCCGACACGTTGACCGCGAAGATGCGGTCGTAATCGGCGCGGGTGATTTCCACGATGGGCGCGGCGGTGAACAGGGCGGCGTTGTTGACCAGGATGTCGATGCCGCCGAAGGCCCCTTCGACCTCGGCCACGCAGGCGTCGATCGAGGACTGGTCGGTCACGTCCAGCCGCACGGCGATGGCGCCTTCGCCCAGGCCCTCCGCCGCCTGGCGCGCCGCGTCGATGTTGATGTCGCAGATCGCCACGCGGGCGCCTTCGGCCAGATAGGCGCGGGCGAATTCCAGCCCGATGCCGCGCGCCGCGCCGGTGATCAGCGCGCGCTTGCCGTCCAGTCGTCGCATCAGATGCGGTCTCCGTTCTTGTCGAATTTGTGGATCTTGTCCTCGTCCGGGGTCAGCCAGACGGTATCGCCGTGATGCAGGTTGACCTCTCCGGTGGACCGGACGGTGACGGTTTCCGCCAGGCCGGTATCCTCGACATAGAAGAAGCTGTCGGACCCCAGGTGTTCGCTGACGCCGATGCGGCCCTTCCACTTGCCCTCGGTGGCCGAGATGCGGATGTGTTCGGGCCGCACGCCGATGGTCGCGGCGCCGTATTCGGCCGCCGGGGCGCCGGAAAAGAGGTTCATCTTCGGGCTGCCGATGAAGCCCGCCACGAAGACGTTGCGGGGGCTGTGATACAGATCCAGCGGGCTGCCCACCTGCTCGATCCGGCCCGCTTGCAGGACCACGATCTTGTCGGCCATGGTCATCGCCTCGACCTGGTCGTGGGTGACATAGATCATGGTCGTCTTCAGGCGGTTGTGCAGCTCGCTGATTTCCAGCCGCATCCCCACGCGCAGGGCGGCGTCCAGGTTCGACAGCGGTTCGTCGAACAGGAACGCCGCCGGTTCGCGCACGATGGCGCGGCCGATGGCCACGCGCTGTCGCTGCCCGCCCGACAACTGGCCGGGGCGGCGGTCGAGATAGTCGGTCAGGTTCAGCGCCTTTGCCGCGGCCTCGATCCGGCGGTTCTGTTCGTCCTGCGGCACGCCCGCCATCTTCATCGGAAAGGCGATGTTCTTCCTGACCGACATGTGCGGGTAAAGCGCATAGGACTGGAACACCATCGCCAGCCCGCGCTTGGCAGGCGAGGCATCGGTGGCGTCCTTGCCGTCGATCAGGATGCGCCCGCCGCTCACGTCCTCGAGCCCCGCGATCAGACGCAGCAGGGTGGACTTGCCGCAGCCGGACGGGCCGACGAAGACCACGAACTCGCCGTCGTCGATGGCCAGGTCCAGCGGCGGGATCACCTCGACCTCGCCGAAGCGCTTGGCCACGCCTTGCAGGGTTATCTGTCCCATGTCGTTCCCCTTATTTCACGGCGCCGAAGGTCAGGCCGCGGACCAGTTGCTTCTGGCTGAACCAGCCCAGGATCAGGATCGGCGCGATGGCCATGGTGGACGCCGCCGACAGCTTGGCCCAGAACAGCCCCTGCGGGCTGGAGAAGCTGGCGATGAAGGCCGACAGGGGCGCCGCGTTGGTGGTGGTCAGCTGGATGGTCCAGAACGCCTCGTTCCAGGCCAGGATGATGTTCAGCAGCAGCGTGGACGCGATGCCGGGCACCGCCATCGGCGTCAGCACATACAGGATCTCGTCGCGCAGGGACGCGCCGTCCATCCGCGCGGCCTCCAGGATCTCGCCCGGAATCTCGCGGAAATAGGTGTAGAGCATCCAGACCACGATCGGCAGGTTGATCAGCATCAGCAGGATCGTCAGGCCGATGCGTGTGTCCATCAGCCCGGTGCGCAGGAAGATCAGATAGATCGGCACCAGCACCGCGACGGCGGGCATCATCTTGGTGGACAGCATCCACATCAGGATGTCCTTGGTGCGTTTGGTGGGCGAGAACGCCATCGCCCAGGCCGCCGGAATCGCCACGACCAGGGCCAGCAGCGTCGATCCCACCGCCAGGATCACCGAATTGGTGAAGGGCCGCCAGTAATTGTTCTGGCTTTGCACCGTCTGATAGCTTTCCAGCGTGAAGGACGGGATCAGGTTGAAGCCCGCGATGGCTTCCTGTTCCGTCTTCAGGCTGGTGATGATCGTGTAAAGGATCGGAAAGAAGATCAGCAGGGCCACGAACCATGCGGCGACGGTCCAGCCGATCCGTGCATTCTTGGATGTTGCGCGGGCCATGTGTTCCCCCTCAGTCCAGGTTGCGGCCGACGGCGCGCATCAGGAAGATCGCGACGAGGTTGGCCAGGATCACGGCGATGATGCCCCCCGCCGCCGCCCCGCCGATGTCGAAGTTCAGCCGCGCGGCGCGATAGATCAGGAAGGTCAGGTTGGTCGAGGCGAAGCCCGGACCGCCATTGGTCGTCACCAGGATCTCGGCATAGATGCCCAGCAGGAAGATCGTCTGGATCAGGATCACCACGGTGATCGCGCGCGCCATGTGCGGCAGCACCAGGTACAGGAACCGGGCATGGGCGGGGGCGCCGTCCATCTCGGCCGCCTCCATCTGCTCGGTGTCCAGCGATTGCAGCGCGGTCAGCAGGATCAGCGTCGCGAAGGGCAGCCATTGCCAGGCGACGATCAGGATGATCGAGGTCAGCGGATATTGCGCGAACCAGTCCACCGGACTGGCGCCGAAGAACCGGGCGATGTCGGCCAGCACCCCATAGGACGGGTGCATGATCATGTTCTTCCAGATCAGCGCGGCCACCGGCGGCATGACGAAGAACGGGCTGATCACCAGGATCCGCACGATCCCCTGCCCCCAGATCGGCTTGTCGATCAGCATGGCGATGGCGATCCCGCCGATCACGGTGATCGCCAGCACCCCCAGCACCAGCACCAGCGTATTCCAGATGGCCGCGAAAAAGGCCGGATCGCTGTAGAAATACTGATAGTTGAACCAGCCCGCCCAACTGGTCATGCCGGGATTGAGCAGATTGTAGTTCAGGAACGAATAGTACAGCGTCATGCCCAGCGGCACGATCATCCACAGAAACAGCAGGATGATGGCGGGCGCGCGCATCAGCCGCGCAAGCCCCTGGGTCTGGCGAGTGGCCATGGCCGAAACTCCTCTATCCTCCCAGGCGCGACAGGCGCGCCCCCCGGATCCGCGCCGCCCGGTTCCCCAGGCGGCGCGGGTCATGCGTCACTTGATATAGCCGGCCCGCGTCATCTCGCGCGTGGTGTTGGCCTGCGCGGCGGCCAGGGCATCAGCCGCCGAAGCCTGCCCCGCCAAGGCCGCCGAGAACTGCTGCCCCACGGCGGTCCCGATCCCCTGGAACTCCGGGATCGCCACGAATTGCCCGCCGGTATAGGGAATGTCCTGGACCGAGGATTTCTGCGTATTGGCCGCGTTGATCGCCGTCAGGGTCATCGCCGCGAAGGGCGCCTCTTTCTGGTATTCAGGGTTCTCGTAAAGCGAGGTCCGGGTGCCCGGAGGCGCCGCGCGCCAGCCTTCCTTGCTGGCGACCAGGTCCGTATAGCCCTTGGACGTGGCCCAGGCGATGAAGGTCTTGGCCGCGTCCTGCGCGTCCGACGAGGCCGGTATCGCCAGGTTCCAGGCCCACAGCCAGTTGCCGTGGTTGTCCACGCCGTCCTTGTTGGGAAACTTGGCGAAGCCCACCTTGTCGGCGACCGTCGAGTCCTCGGGGTCGGTCACGAAGCTGGCGGCGACGGTGGCGTCGATCCAGATGCCGCACTTGCCCTGCTGGAACAGCGACAGGTTTTCGTTGAAGCCGTTCGACGACGCGCCGGGAGGGCCGTATTCGTTCATCATCGTCAGGTAATCGGTCAGCGTGGCCTGCCATTCGGGGCTGTCGAACTGGGGTTTCCAGTCGGTGTCGAACCACCGCGCGCCATAGCTGTTGGCCATGGCGGTCAGGAAGGCCATGTTCTCGCCCCAGCCGGGCTTGCCGCGCAGGCAGATGCCGTATTGTTCCTTGGACTTGTCGGTCATCGCCTTGGCGGCGGTCATGATGTCGGTCCAGGTCGGATTTTCGGGGATCTTTACCCCGGCGGCCTCGGCAAGGTCGGTGCGGTACATCACCATCGCCGATTCGGCATAGAAGGGCGCGGCATACAGCCTGCCGTCCACCGACAGCGCGTCCCGCACGGCCGGGATCAGGTCGTCCACCCCGTAGGCGTCGTCGAATTCCAGCGGCACCAGCCAGTTCTGCTTGGCCCAGATCGGAACCTCGTAGGTGCCGATGGTCAGCACGTCGTACTGCCCGCCCTGCGTGGCGATGTCGGTGGTGACCCGCTCGCGCAGGATGTTTTCCTCAAGCGTTACCCATTCGACGGTGATGCCGGGATTGGCTGCGGTGAATTCGCTGGTCAGGCCCTGCATCCGGATCATGTCGCCGTTGTTCACCGTGGCGACGGTCAGGGTCACGTTGTCCTGCGCGCCCGCGATGCCGGCGGTGGCGCACAGCGCCGTCCCACCCAGCAGGGCGCGAAGAGTGATGGTCATGCTATCCTCCCTTGTCGTTTGGGCATTTGCCACATCGACGGGCAAATATTCACAAACCGCACGCGCTCTGTCAATCGGCAAAATTTGCCTGGCCGGGGCATCTGCCCAGGCGCAAACCTTCACAAGGCTGGTGGGGTTCAGAGGGTCAGCAGGCGTTCCGCCGTGGCCTCGGACGTGATCAGGCCGTTGACCAGCCGTCCGACCAGGGCCGCCCGAATCGCGGGCAGCTTCGCCTCGCCGGTGGCGACGGCGATGACCGGGCGTTCCGCCGCGCGCGGCAGCGGGGCCGAGGCGACGCGGGCGTTGAAGGCGCAGTCGATCACCCGGCCTTCGCTGTCATAGACCCAACTGGTGATCTCACCGGCCGCGCCAAGGGCGGCAAGCTGGTCCATTTCCTCGGCGCTGACGAAGCCGTCCACAAACAGCGGCGCGCTGCGGTCCATCTGGCCGATACCGACCAGCGACAGGTCGGCCTGCTGGCACAGATCGATGGTGTTCCGCACCGCTTCCTGGTTGCGCATGGCGGCCAGTTCGGCGGGGTTCCGCGCCAGCACCGGAAGGGGATAGGGGTAATGCGGCGCCCCGATCCGCTCGGCCAGGCTGATCGTCGCGTTATAGGGTGACGCCGATCCGTCCTGCATCATGTTGCCCAGCCGCGACACCACCACATGCTGCGGACAGGACATGCGCGGCAGTTGTTCGACCGTGGCCTTCAGCGCCCGGCCCGTGCCCAGGCTGACGATGCGGCGGTCGGGCGATTTCAGCACCCGTTCCAGTTCGGCCGCCGCCGCGATGGCGACGCCGGTGATCAGCCCCGGCGCATCCGGGTCCGAAGGCACGATCTCGCAGGACATCAGCCCGAAGCGATCCGACAGCGCGCCCGCCAGATCCATGCAGCGGGCGATGGGGTGGTCCAGCCGCACCTTGATCAGCTTTTCGCTGACCGCCATCGCCACGAGGCGCTGCGCGGACTGGCGGCTGACGCCCAGCTTGCGGGCGATTTCGTCCTGGGTGTTGCCCGCGACGTAATACAGCCAGCCGGCCCGCGCCGCATCGTCCAGGCGCACCGCGTCGGGGCTGAATCGTCCTGCATTCACCGGGTCGCCGCCTCTTGCTGAAGGTTTGCCAACAGTTGCGGAAACTCTGCCCAATTGTCAAAGGAGCGGACGCCGCGCGGCAGCGCCATCGGCTCGGCCCCGCGCAGATGCGCGCCGCCCGCGTAATGCAGGACGCGCATTTCGGCGGCCAGGGCGGCGGCGATTCCGGGGGCGCTGTCCTCGATCACCAGGGTTGATGCGGGCGGGCAGCCCATCCGCGCCGCGGCCAGCAGGAACAGGTCGGGCGCGGGCTTGCCATGGCGGACCTGGCTGGCGGTGAAGACCCGGTCCCCGAACCGATCGGCCAGCCCCAGCACCCGCAGCGTATGCCCCACCCGCTGCGGGCTGGACGAGGTGGCGACGCAGGCCGGGATCCCCAGCCCGTCCAGCACCGCCAGGAAACCGGGCGTCGGCCGCAACTCGGCGGAAAAGCGGTCCAGCAGGCGGGCGCGATAATCGGCTTCGAAGCTGTCGGGCAAAGGCCGCCCCCACCGCTGGCGGATCGACTGCGCGACGGTCGGGAAGCTGCGGCCCAGAAAATCGCGCCGCACGTCGGCGGCGGTCACGACGATGCCAAGCACCGCAAGCTGGTCGATCAGGACCGAGGCCGACAGAACCTCGCTGTCGGCCATCACGCCGTCGCAATCGAAGATGATCAGATCGATGGTCACGGTCCCCCCATCCCCTGACCAGAGGCGATCCGGCGCAAAAGCACAAGTGCAACCCGGCGGCGTTTGTGGCAGGACGGCCCTGCCCCCATCCCCCGAGGTTCCATGCGCGCCGTCCTGATCTGCCCGCCCCTGCCCAGCCACCTGCGCGCCTTCGAGGCTTTGGCCCAGGAACTGACCCGCCGGGGCCATCAGGCGATCTTCCTGACCGAACCCGGCACCGCCTTGCAAAGCGGCGCCGCACCGACCGTCTGTGCCGCGACGGCCTGGCGGTCCTGCGCGGCCTGTCGCCCGACCTGATCCTGGGCGACCAGATGGAGCCTGCCTCGGGCCTGCTGGCGCGCGCCGTCGGGGTGCCGCTGGTCTCGGTCGCCTGCGCGGTGCCGATGGATCCCGAACCGGGCATCCCCCTGCCGTTTCTGGGCTGGCCGCACGATCCCACCGCCCAGGGACTGCGCCGCAATGCCGGGGGCGAACGGGTGGCCGACCTGCTGATGACGCCGCAATCGCGGACGATCCGCCGCTGCGCGCGGGCCTGGGGCCTGGGCGATCTGCGCCGCTTGCAGGACTGCCTGTCCCCCGGCCTGACGCTGTCGCAGATGGCGCCGGGCTTCGACTATGCCCGCCCCGTGAACGGCGCGCATATCGCCCAGCTTGGCCCCTTCCGGCGCGGCCATGCAACACAGGATTTTCCCGCCGACATCCGGCCCGATCCGGCACGGCCCTTCGTCTATGCCTCGCTTGGCACCTTGCAGGGGCACCGCGCCGGGCTTCTGGCGCGGATCGCGCGGGCTTGCCGCCAAGCGGGTGTGCAGGTGCTGGTGTCCCATGCCGGGTCGCTGACCGAGGCCCAGGCGCAGGCGATCCCCGCCGACTGGGTGCGCGGCTTCGTGCCGCAGCAGGCGGTGCTGGAACGCGCCGACCTGTGCGTGACCCATGCCGGGCTGAACACCGCGCTTGAATGCCTGGCGGCGGGCGTGCCGATGCTGGCCCTGCCGCTGACCCATGACCAGCCGGGCGTGGCCGCGCGCATCGCCCATTGCGGCGCGGGCCTGCGGCTGCATCCCTGGCAGCGCGGCACGGCGTCCATCGCGCATGCGGTGCGAGATGTGCTGGACGATCCGCGTTACCGCCGGACCGCGCAGGGATTCGCCGCGCAGGCCGACGGCTGGGGCGGGGCGGCGGCTGCCGTGGACCGGATCGAGGCCGCGATCAAAATCCCAGGGCGCGCCACAGCGTGATCAGATAGCCGTCGCCGATCCACAGCGTCAGGCCCAGCTCGACCGCCACGGCGGCGGCGGCGACGACCCAACCGGCCAGCGGCAGGGCCAGGACCGCCCCCAGGGCGGCGGCGGCCGTGTCGCTGAAGGAATTGGCGATGCTGTCGCCCCGATAGGCCAGCGGATCGCCAGGGTCATAGCCGAACATCGCGATGGTGAAAGGCAGGTTCTCGGCCACCTCCCACACCGTGCTGCTGACGATCACCGCCGCCAGCAGCGTCCACAACGGCCAGTCGGGCCGCTTCCACCGCACCAGCTTGACCAGCACCGCGCCGAAGATCAGGTGCAACAGGCTATAGGGATCCAGCAGGGTCCGCGAATTCAGCCCCGCCTGTCCCGGCATGGCCCAGATCTGCCCGCAATCGCAGCCTGCCGGGCGGCCCAGGATCGCCAGCAACACCAGCTTGCCCAGAAGCGCGAGGCCGATCAGCAGGGCGGCCTGCCGCCCCCGTCCGCGCGGTTGCGGCAATTCGCTTGCAACCAGCGTCAGGCTGGCGGATCGTTCAGGGGAAAACGGCGGGACGGAACGGTTCTCGTTTGTCATCGTTACCACAGTAAGGCTGCGGACAGCAGAGGCAAGAGGCCAGAGATCCAAGGGGTTATGACACATCAGGCAGCCCAGGTCGTGATTGCCGGCGCGGGGCTTTCGGCCTCGCTTGCGGCGCTGCGGCTGGCAGGGGCGGCGCGTGTGCTGCTGATCGATCAGAGGGCCGATCCGCTGGCGGGCCACACCTGGTCCTTCCATGCGGGCGATATCCACGCCAGCCAGCGCGCCTGGCTGGCCCCCGCGATCCGCCGCGCCTGGGACGGCCAGCAGGTGCGTTTTCCGGGCCGGACGCGCGGGCTGCGATCCGGCTATGCCTCGTTGGACGCGGACAGCCTGGGCGCTGCGCTTGCAGGGGTGCCGGGGGTGGCGCGGCTGACAGCAAGGGTCGCGTCGGTCGACGCGGGGGGCGTCTCGCTGGCGGATGGCAGGCGGATCGACGCGGACCTGGTCCTTGACGCGCGCGGCTTCGTTCCCCATCCGGCGATCCAGGTGCGGTTCCAGAAATTCCTGGGCCAGGAACTGCGCCTGGCCGCGCCCCACGGCCTGACCCGGCCCGTCATCATGGACGCGACCGTGCCGCAGCGGGACGGATACCGCTTCTTCTATCTGCTGCCCTTCGACGACACCCGCCTGCTGGTCGAGGCGACCTATTATTCGGACGCCGCCGCCCTGTCGGCCAACGATCAGCGCGCGGCCATCGCCGCCTATGCCGCCGACCAGGGCTGGCAGGTGGCCGAGGTGGTCCGAGAGGAAAGCGGCGTCCTGCCCATCGCCCTGCGCTTCGACCCCGACGCCTTCTGGCGCAGCCTGCCCCCGGACGTTCCCACCATCGGCCTGCGCGCGATGCGGTTCCATCCGCTGACCGGCTACAGCCTGCCCCATGCGGTGCGCGACGCCGATCTGATCGCGCGGCACTGGCGCCAGGGCCCCCGCGCGCTGGCCCGAGAGTTGCGCAGAACCTCGCTGGCCGACGCCAGGGCGCAGGGCTTTTACCGCCTGCTGTCGCGGATGCTGTTCGAGGCCGCCGCCCCCGATGAACGCCGCCGCGTGATGGCGCGCTTCTATGGCCTGCCCGAACCGTTGATCGAGCGGTTCTATGCCGGGCGCAGCACCCTGGCCGACAAGGCCCGCATCCTGACGGGCCGTCCGCCCGTCCCGGTGGGCCGCGCCCTGCGCTGCCTGCCCGGCGCGCTGCGGGCGGATCCCGCATGACGCAGCCCTCCGGCAAGACGGCCGCCGTCATTGGCGCGGGCCTGGGCGGACTGGCGCTGGCCATCCGCCTGCAAAGCGCGGGGGTGGCCACGACGGTCTTCGAAAAGCGCGACAAGCCGGGCGGTCGGGCCTATGTCTATCACGACGCGGGCTTCACCTTCGATGCCGGGCCGACGGTCATCACCGATCCCGATTGCCTTGGAAAGCTGTGGCGCCTGTCCGGCCGCGACATGGCGGACCATGTGACGCTGCTGCCGGTCGATCCGTTCTATCGGCTGTGCTGGGAAGACGGCACCGTCTTCGACTATGCCGACGACCAGGACGCGATCGAGCGTCAGATCCGCGCGATCAACCCGCCCGATGTCCAGGGCTATCGCCGGTTCCTGGCCTATTCCCGCGATGTCTATCGCGAAGGCTATGAAAAGCTGGGCGCCGTCCCCTTCCTGCATTTTTCGGACATGATCCGTGCCGCCCCGCAACTGGCGCGGTTGCAAGCCTGGCGGTCGGTTCATTCCATGGTGGCGCGGCATATCCGGGACGAACGCCTGCGCCAGGCCTTCAGCTTTCACACGCTGCTGGTGGGGGGGAACCCGTTCACCACCTCGTCCATCTATGCGCTGATCCACGCGCTGGAACGCAAGGGCGGCGTCTGGTTCGCCAAAGGCGGCACCGGCGCGCTGGTTGCGGGCATGGTGCGGCTGTTCCGGGAACTGGGCGGCACCATCCACCTGAACGCCCCCGTCGACCGGATCGAGACCGAAGGCGCCCGCGCCACCGCCGTTCACGCCATGGGCGCGCGCCATGCCTTCGACATGATCGCCAGCAATGCCGATGTGGTCCACACCTATCGCAGCCTGCTGGGCGATCCCAAGGGCGACAGGCTGGCGGCGAAACGCCATTCCATGTCGCTGTTCGTGGTCTATTTCGGCCTGCGCGGGCTGCGGCCGGATCTGCGCCATCACATGGTCCTGTTCGGCCCCCGCTATCGCGACCTGATAGGAGAAATCTTCGCGGGCAAGGAACTGGCCCAGGACTTCTCGCTGTATCTGCACGCCCCTTCGGTCACGGACCCGGACCTCGCCCCGCCTGGGTGCAGCGCCTATTACGTCCTGGCCCCGGTGCCGCATCTGGGGACGGTGGATCCCGGCTGGGACCAGGCGGCGGCGGCGTATCGCGACCGGATCCTGGATTATCTGGAGGCCCGCTATATCCCGCACCTGCGGCGCGACCTGATGACGGTGCGGCATTTCACGCCGCTGGATTTCCGGTCGGAACTGAACGCCCATCTGGGATCGGCCTTTTCCATCGAGCCGATCCTGACCCAAAGCGCCTGGTTCCGCCCCCATAATCGCGACGACAGGCTGGAAAACCTGTATATCGTCGGCGCGGGCACCCATCCCGGCGCGGGCATCCCCGGCGTGGTGGGTTCGGCCGAGGCGACCGCCTCGCTGATGCTGAAGGATGCCCGATGACCGACGCAACGCTGGACCAAGCCCGGCAATCCATCGCGGTCGGGTCGAAAAGCTTTGCCATGGCCTCGCGCTTCCTGCCGTCCGGAATGCACGACGACTGCGTGATGCTGTATGCCTGGTGCCGCCACGCCGATGATGTGATCGACGGGCAAGAGGCAGGCTTTGCCACGGGCGCGGCGCACGACCCTGCCGCGCGGCTGGCCGAACTGCGCGACCTGACCCACCGCGCGCTGGCAGGCCAGCCGTCGGCGCCGGTCTATGCCGGGCTGGCCCGCGTGGTCGCGGCGCGGGACATTCCGCACCGGCATGTCGATGAACTGCTGAACGGCTTCGCGATGGACGTGGAAGGCCGTGTCTATCGCGACATGACCGACCTGCTGGACTATTGCTATCACGTCGCGGGGGTGGTGGGCGTGATGATGGCGCGGATCATGGGCGTCCGGGACGACGGCGTTCTGGACCGCGCCAGCGACCTGGGGCTGGCGTTCCAGCTGACCAATATCGCCCGCGACGTGATCGACGACGCCCGCATCGGGCGGACCTATCTGCCCCGCGACCTGCTGCGATCCGAAGGCTTGAAGCGGATCGACCCCGACGACCCCGGCCAACGCCCGGCCCTGCACCGGGTCGCCCTGCGCCTGCTGGATCAGGCCGAGATCTATTACCGCAGCGCCGACACCGGCATCGCCGCCCTGCCCCGGCGCCCGGCGCTTGCCATCGCCGCGGCCCGCAACATCTATCGCCAGATCGGCGTCAAGCTGCGCGCCCAGGGGCCGGACGCCTGGGCCGGACGGCTGTCCACCACCAGGGGCGAAAAACTGCGGCTGGCGGCGCGGGCGGTCGGATCAACGATCCTGCGGCGGCGTCCCCGCGCCATCGACCGGAGCGGACTTTACATCCGGCCCTAGCGCGGCCTTGTTCCGGTCCAACTGTTTGACCAGGGTCGGCACCGGCGGGGCGTAGATGAAGCCGAAGCTGACGCAGCCGTCCTTGCCGTCGACCGCATGATGCAGCCGGTGCGCCTGATACAGCCGCTTCAGATAGCCCTTGCGCGGGATATAGGTGAAGGGCCAACGCTTGTGGACCAGCCCGTCATGGGCGATGAAATACAGCAGCCCATACAGGGTCATGCCCGCCCCCAGCCAGGTCGCGGGCCACCAGCTTTGCCCCCACCAGAACAGCCCGATGGAGGCGGCGGCGAAGAACACCGCATACAGGTCGTTCAGCTCGAACCCGCCGTCATGGGGTTCGTGATGCGACTTGTGCCAGCCCCATCCCCAACCGTGCATGACGTATTTGTGGGTCCACCAGGCCACGAACTCCATCGCCGCGACGGTCAGGACCACAATCAGCAGGGGGGCCAGCCAGGTCATCGCGCGGCGCTTGCCGGGCGGGCCTGGGGCACGCGATCCAGCATCGGCTGAAAGATGGCGTCGATCATGTGGCGGAACGGGCCGGGATCCAGGCCCGCGCCCAGCAGGGCGTCGTCCGCAGCGGCCAGCAGCGCCCGGCAGCGACGCAGCGCCTCGTCCGCGCCGAAGACCGCCAGATAGGTTTCCTTGCCGATGTCCTGGCGGCAATCCTTGCCCGTCGCGGCGCTGTCGGACAGCATGTCGGCCAAGTCGTCAGCGATCTGGAACGCCTGGCCCAGATCCTCGCCAAAGCGGCGCAGCAGGCTGCGTTCCTCGTCTGCGCGCCCGCCCAGGATCGCCCCCGCCTCGACCGCTGCGCAGAGCAGCGCGCCGGTCTTCAGCGCGTTGATGCGGGTAATGCGGTCCAGGGCGCCGTCCGTCTGGTCGGCGTCGGAAAAGCCGTTCAGATCCAGTTCCTGCCCGGCGACCAGCCCCTGCCAGCCCATCACGCCCGACAGGATCGCCACCAGGGCGCCCCGCTGTCCGTCGGCCAAGCCCGGCAGGCCGTTGGCGATGGAAATCGCCTGGTTCAGCAGCCCGATGGCGGTCAGGATCGCGGTCGCCTCGCCAAAGCGGGCATGGGTGGTGGGCCGCCCGCGCCGCAGCGTCGCGTTGTCCATCGACGGCAGATCGTCGACGATCAGCGATGCGGTATGGACCATCTCCAGCGCCACGGCCATGTCCAGCACCGCGCAGCCGTCGGCGTCATCGCCCGCCACCAGATGCAGCAGATAGGGGCGCAGCCGCTTGCCGCTGCCCATCGCGTCGCGCGCGGCCTCGACCAGGCGGGCGGGGGCGGGGGACAGATGCGACAGGTGATGCAGGATCCGCGCGTCAAGGCTGCGGACAAAGCCCGCCTGCGCATCGGACGCCAGGCCTGCCTTGTTTCTTGCCTGCCGGTGCATGAGACTGTCGTTCACCGCGTGCGGCGCCCGAACCGGGCCGTCGCGAACCGACAAGGGCTGACAGGCATGACCCACCCCGATCCGTCGCTTGGACAAGACGATGATTCTGATCTCACACTCACCTCTCGGAAGGAACAGCATCTGGACGTGGTGCTTGCGGGACAAGCGGGCGCAGCGGTGACGACCGGACTGGAAACGGTCCTGTTCGAACACGTCGCCCTGCCCGAAGTTTCATGGCACGATGTCGATTTGTCCACCGAATTTCTGGGATACGCCATTGACGCCCCCGTGATGATCGGGTCGATGACCGGGGGGCCTGCCCGCGCCGGCGCGATTAACCGAACGCTGGCGCAGGTCTGCCAGCACCTGCGCCTGCCGTTGGCGGTCGGCTCGCAGCGGGTGATGATCGAAGGCGGCGCGGCGGCGGGTCTGGACGGCGCGCTGCGGCAACTGGCGCCCGACATCCCGATCCTGGCCAATTTCGGCGCGGCGCAGTTGAACCGGGGCTTCGGCCGCGATCAGGCTCTGCGCGCGATCGAGGCCATCGGCGCATCCGCCCTGATCCTGCACCTGAACCCCTTGCAAGAGGCCGTCCAGCCCGAGGGCGACCGCGACTGGCGCGGGCTGGCCGCCCGGATCGGCGCCCTGGCCCGCGACCTGCCGGTGCCGGTCGTCGTGAAAGAGGTCGGCATGGGCCTGTCCGCAAGCGTCGTCGCCCGCCTGGCGGCCGAGGGCGTCGCGATCTTCGACGTGGCGGGCGCGGGCGGCACCGACTGGGCGCGGGTCGAGGCCGCGCGGGCGCCCGATCCCGCCGCAGCCCAGGTCGCGGCCTGTTTCGCGGGATGGGGCATCCCGACCGCCGAGGCGATCCGCGCCGCACGGGCGGCCGCCCCGGATGCGACGATCATCGGATCGGGCGGCATCGTCACCGGACTGGACGCGGCGCGGGCGATCCGGCTGGGCGCGGATATGGTCTCGCTGGCGGGGGCGGTGCTGGCCTCGGCCCTGGACGGGCCGCAGGCTTTGGAACGGCAGTTGGACATCGTGCTGCGGCAGTTGCGCACCGCCTGCTTCTGCACCGGCAGCGCCGATCTTGCGGGGCTGCGCCGCGCGCGGCTGCGCGCTTGAGGGAAAACGGCGCCCCTGGGGGCGCCGCCTTCGATCTTACAGGGTCCGGTCGGGGTCGCGGCGGATCGTGCCGGTGCCGTCGCGGTCATCCTCGATCTCGACCTCGGTATGGCGCACGGTGTCCGAAACGGTCTCGCGATGCGTGTCGCTGGTCTTGCGCAGGCCGATTTCCTCGACCACGCGGGCTTCCTTCTGGACGACGGCTTCCTCGCGGTATTCCTCGGCCTCCAGGGTGCGGTCCTGGAAGGCGGCGTCGGCGCTGCTGACGGCGCGGTCCACGGGACGGCGTTCGATGTCCACCCGTTCCTCGCGCAGGTCGACGCTTTCGCTCACCGGCTCCTCGACCGTATAGGCGCGGACGCGGACACGGCCGTGGCTGGTGTCGCGCTTGCCGATGCGCAGGCGTTCCTGGACGACCGGGATCGTTTCGTCGTCCGAGCCGATGCCCCGCTGGTCCGAATGCGCGCCGTATTCGGTCTGCGCGTCCAGATCGTCCGTGGCGCGGCCGCTTGCCAGCGTCCCGGCCCCGGCCGCCGGAATGGCATAGTCGCTGCCTTCGTACCCGCCCCAGCCTTCCGACCGCCAGCTTTCCGTGCGCTCGTCCAGATCGACGCTGCCTTCATCGTCCAGGATGTCCAGGGCGGTGTCGTATTGCGCGGCCTCAAGCCCCGTCACAGTCACCAGATATCCGCCGCGCGACAGCCCCTCGGCATAGGCATAGCGGTCCTCGTCCGGGAAGAAGAAATCGCTGAGACTGTCCCAGAAACTCTTGTCCTCGTCGCGCGAGGGGGTTGCGGTCGCGGCGTCCGACCCGCCCGAGACCAGCCTGATGCGGGCTGTGGGAATGCCCGCCTGCGTCAGCCGGTCCACGGCGCGCTGCGCGTCGTCGCGGCTGTCGAACAGAGCGGTCACCGAGGTTCCGCCCGTGGCGGCGAAATCGTTGTCATAGGTCATCGTGATGGTCCTTGCTGCTGGGTTGGATTTGGCCTTCGGGGGACAGACGGTCGATGCGAACAGTTTGCCGGCGCGTCTCGACCGGGATTTCGACCGTTTCTTGCCGCCGGATGCGGCGGACATGGACCTCCTCGCGAAGATACAGTTCGCGGGTGACGACCAGCCGCTCCTCGACCACCGGGATGATGGTCAGGTCGCCCTCGGTGGTGGTCGGGGGCATCGCATCCACCCGACGGTTCACCGGCACCCGCACCACCTCGACCTCTTCGCTGGAAAGCTGGGCGGGAAGGTGCTGCTGGACGGTTTCGGTTCGGGTCTCGACCCGCACGCGGCCGGTCGGGATGGTCCGCTTGGTCAGGGCGACCCGTTCTTCCACCAGGGGAAGAACGTCGGGCTTGGGTTCGTCGGTCATTCGGTCCCCGATTGGTTGGGCGGCCCTGGCTGACCAGGTGAAGACCAACGGGCGCGGCCCCCCGGCGTTCCGTTCACATCGTCGCGATGACGCAATCGGCAAAGGCCCGCCGCAGCGCGCCTGCCGCTGCCGGGATAGGCAAAATCAGTTAACACGTTGAAATGAAGATGCCGAAAAGCGTGTTGGCGAAATACTTCCGATGCCGATTTTGTTAACAAAATGCGCTTTGCAATTCAAAAACAATTACACCGACATAATGCAAAAAGAATTGCTTTACTTTCATCACTGCCAGAGTCAATAAATATGCAATATCCCTGTTTTTCGCAATTTCGTCTTACGTCAGGAACCGCATCGGCGGCACCTGACCTTTCATGGGTGCGCAAGGATGCTGTCGCTGACCGACGGATTTTCAATCGAGGGGGTCGATTTCTTTCGTGACGACGAGGCGAAAGAGACCTTCTATTACCTGCCCAACACCGTAGAGCTTGCCCGCAACCCCGACGGCTCGCCCCAGTTCCAGTTCGTGCTGTATCAGGCCGGGCTGCCGATCGAGGGCAAGCAGCAGGGCGGCGGCTTCATGGTCATGACCACCGTCCTGACCGCGCCCGCCGACATCATCGGACCCAAGGCCCTGAACGAGGCGCAGAAGATCCTGCGGGCCGAGGCGCCTTCGCCGGGCGCGCCGGTCCCCACGCCGAAAATCCGACCGGTGAATTTCACCAATGGCACCGCCGCGTTGCGCATCGCCAGGGGTCCGGGCAGCCAGCTTGTCACCAATATCGACCTGGGCAAGCCGTCCCTGTTCGGGCGCAACACCGTATCCATCGTCACCGACATGCCCTTCGAGGGCGCGCAGGTCTTTGCCGACGTGCTGCGTCAGGGCGGGGCCATCGCGGCAGTCGAATACAACCTGGAATTCGAGGTGCGCCTGCCCGCCGTGGTGATCGAGGCCCATATCAGTTCCGCGCGCGTCCGCAACGTGGTGGCCACCTATACCACCCAGCAGGTCGTGGACGAGGATTTCTGGGGCGGCGACACCACCACCGAGGTCCGCAAGCGCACCGGATACAGCGAATTCCTGCGCGAGAATTCCCTGGTCGAACTGGACATCCGCGCCGGTTCCGCCGAGGTCGAGATGGACGACGACATGATCTCGGACCTGCGCGACTTCGCTTTGGGCGCGATGGACAAGTTCATCAACGAACAATGGCTGAACGTCGGCGGCATCCTGACGCCCGAACAGCTGCAAAGCGAATGGCTGGAATTCATCAACGAGGATTTCGAGAAGAACTTCGACCTGGTGCTGACCCAATCCGACGTGATCCTGCGCCAATATAACCCAAGCGCCACCATCGACCCCACCTTCATTTCCGCCGATGTCGCCGATTACCTGATCATCGTCGACACCATCGCCCATCCGTTCTTCAAGCGGCTGGAGGTCGATGTCTCGACCAGCTTCGACTTCGAACGGTTCGAGGATTACGTCCATTCCATCGTCGTGGATCTGTCCTATGACAGCGCCGACGACACCGGGCGGCGGATCCAGAAATCGGAAAGCTTCATCTTCACCAAGGACGACAACAAGCCGCAGAAATTCATCACCGCCAAGGGCCGCAGCAACGAATACCAGGTCACGGCCGAGGTGCATTACCGCAACGGCCCGGTCCTGAAGCAGCGGCTGCTGAACGCCACATCCGTCGCCCCCGCGCAGGTGATCGCGGTGGCCAATCCGGGCGAGATCGACGTGACCTTTTCCGCCCCCGCCGCAGGCTTCGACGGCGACCTGCAATCCATCGACATCGAACTGGCCTATGAGGACCGCAGGAACGGCGTCACCCCCTTCACCGAGGAACGCAGCCTGACCAAGGACGCACCGCAGGTCCAGATCCAGCGCCCTGTCTATTCGCCCGAGGTCAAGCCCTTCCGCTATCGCATCACCCATGTCTTTCCGACGCAGAAGATCTCGACCCCCTGGCTGGAGGCGCCTGCGGGGACCACGAACATCAAGGTCTCGACCCCGTTCGAGGATGAGTTGCGCCTGGACGTGGTGCCTTCCGCCGACTGGAACGAACTCAGCGGCATCCTGGTGTCGCTGACCTACGAGGACGCGGCGAACGATGTGCGCAGCCAGCAGTCGCTGTTCTTCGCGCCCGACGATGTGGGCAAGATCAAGACCTTCATCGCGCCCCTGAAGGATCCGGCGAAACGCGCCGTGTCGGTGGCGGAAACGCATCTGTTCAAGTCCGGCGCGGCCCGCAGCCTGCCGGTGCGCACCATCGACGCGACCGGCGTGCCGGTGGTCGTCGGCAACGCGCCGGGCGGGGTCTATAGGCTGACCATCTCGGGCGAGGACGTGGCCCTGGGGACCGAGGTTCGGCGCGTGGCGGTGACGTTGCGCTATGACGATCCGGCCAACGACGTGACCGACATGCACGGCGCGGTGCTGCGCGGGCCGGGCGAAAGCTCGGTCTGGACGGTCGCCTTGGCGGATCCCGCCAAGCTGGATTACACCTATCGCGCGGATTACTTCCTGGCTTCGGGCGAACGGATCGCGGGGCAGGACAGGACCGCCAGCTTCACCAACCCCGAGGACTGGCTGTTCGTCGAACCGCCAGCCCCTTGATGCGAGGGCGGGCGCGATGCTGTCCTTTGCCCCACCGATACGGCTGATCGAAGGCCATCCGGTTTTTGCCGACCACCAGGACGCGGGCCTGTTCCACATCCTGCCCGCCGCCCCGGTGCTGGCGGACGGGCCGAACGGCGACCCGGCCTTCGGGCTGATGCGATACCTGGGCGACGGGCCGGACGGTGCGGCGGTGGCGGGCGGGTTCCTGTCGCTGGCCACCGAACTGGCGGTGCCTGACTTGGCGCAACGGCGGATCGCGCAGCGCCTCTCGGACGAGCTGGGGCGGCCCGTGCGCCTGTCCCTGCCGCTGTTCGACGACGGGCAGGTGGAACTGACCCTGCTGGGCCAGGGTGGCGGCGCCACGCCCGGCACCCCGTTCGAGGTCACGGTGCTGGGCAGCGCCCGCCCGTCGATGGCGGGAAACAACACCGCGACCTTCCAGATCGCGCTCAACGCCGCCGCCGCCTTTGTCGAGGCGGGCGTCGGCGATCCCACTCTGCCCGCGCTTGTCGTCTATCGCATGGCGCTGTCGGGGCTGCACCCGGCCTATCGGGTCAGCGTGTCGGGCGACCTGTCGCGGCTGGAACGCGAACTTGACGCGCGGTTCCGGGCCAATGTCTGGTATGTCCGCGCCGACATCGCCGCCCAGACCCGCGACGCGCTGTCCAATGCGGGTGTGCGGGTCGATACCCTCATCATGGACGGACAGGCGGCGGATGACGCGGCGGCGGCCGAACGCGCGGTGCTGGACTGGATCACCGACAGCTATTTCGATCCCGCCTATGGCACGACGCCCCCGCCCGCCCCGACCCTGGTCGATTCCATCGCCGGGACGGTGACGGATCTGTTCGACACGCTGATACCCGGCGTGTCCTTCAAGCTGAAGTCCCGGCGCGACAGCGACGTGCGCCAGATCGACGCGGTGCTGAACCGCACCACCGTCCGCCGCCGCGACCTGGTGTTCCAGGCGACGCTTGGGCACGAGTTGTTCGCCCGCCGGGTGGACGGGGACGGACAGGAACGCCCGGACTGGCCCGCCCTGCGCGACCGGCTGATCGGCGGCGTCAACATCGCCTCGATCCCGCGCCGCGAGGTCCGGTTGGGCGTCATGGACCGCTTCGCCAGCGACGGCCTGTTCGCGGTCGAGGTCGAGATCGCCCTGCCCGATCCCGGCGGCGCGGGCGACCTGCATCCCGAAACCTTCGTCTTTCACGACGCCACGGACCGCCAGCTTTACGCGGTCAACCTGCTGGACGCGGACCCCGCGCTGTTGACAGACCCCTATCGCTATCGACTGCGCTGCCATTACGACCCGGCGTCCGATTTCGGGCAGCGGCCCGGCGAAACCGGCCCCTGGGTCGAAGGCCGCGCCGGGGAACTGATCGTGGATCCGCGCGTGGATGGTCCCTATCGCCTGCGCCAGCCGGTGATCGGCGTCGCGCCGGGATTTCCCTTCGCGCAGTTCCCGCAAGTCACCGTGGACCTGCGCCGGACGGAGGGGACCGAGGAAACGCAGCGCGACATGCTGGCCCTGACCCCGGACAGCCCCGAATCCGAATGGACCTTTCGCGGCCATGGCGACGATCCGCAGCGGTTCGAATACCGGCTGCAATTCGAACGCCCGATGCCGCAGGGCGGGCCGGTTGCCCTGGACTGGCGCGCCGAGACCGGGTTGCGCATCACCCTGCCCGATCCCCTGCCGCATCGCCGCCGCGCCACCTTCTTCGCCGCCCTGCCCTGGGCCGAGGTGACGATGGCTTTCCTGGAAATCCGCTATGACGATGCCGCGAACGGCGTCCGCATCGACGAACGCATCGCCCTGTCCGCCGACCAGCCGCTGATCGAGCGCGATTACGCCATCGCCGATCCCACCGTGGCCGCCCTGGTCTATCGCCTGACCGCGCTTATGCCGGGGCGCGGATTTGTGCAGGGCGACTGGCGCGAGACCACCGACACCACCATCGCCCTGGGCCGCGAACTGGTCGAGATGCGCGCCGTGCGGTTCCGTGCGGTCGGTCTGCCCCTGTCGCAGCACCGCCTGTCGCAGATGGAAATCCAGGCCGAGGCGCTTGGGTCCGACGGCGCGCTGCGCCACCGGCACCGCATCGCGGTCGCGGGCGACCAGGCGGGCACCGACCTGGGCACCTGGACCTTTCCCCGCTTCGCCCCCGAGGTCGCGACACTGCGCATCAGGGCCGACTGGCGCGATGCCGACGGCTTTCCGAACGGCAGCGGCTGGACCGACTGGACCCGCGATCTGGTCCTGGTCCGCGTCCCGCAGATGACGTTCCAGGCATAGGGGGGCGCGACATGCTCAGCTTCGAAACGCCGCATATCGAAGCTGACGGGGTGATCCTGTTCCCGGACCACGAGGATCCGCTGCTGTGGTATTACAGCGCCGGGGCGCCGCAGATGGCCGTCGGCCCCCAAGGCCGCCCGATGTTCGACCTGTGGGTCTATACCGAGGCTTTGGTGCACAACTTCCTGACCGGCACCCGCATCCCCGACGAAATGGGCGGCGGTTTCCTGACGCTGGGCGTCAACTGCCGCCGCTCTGAGCGCGAGTTGCGAGAGGCGCGCAAGGCCGTCGCGCGGGCGACGGGGGCCGACGAGGATGCCGTCAAGCTGTCGCCGATCCACTATACCGAAGGCAAGGCCAGCGTCCTTGCGCTGGACAATACCACACTGGGCACGGTGACGCCGGATCCGGCCGGTGCCGATCCGAATGTCGGGCGGCCCCGCTTTGTCACCGCGATCCTGGGCGCCGGGGTGCCCGCGCTGCTGGGCGATCTGCAATCGATCTTCTCGCTGTCGCTGTCCGACGACGGCGCGGCCTTCATGGCGGGCATGTTCGGTGCGGCCTCGACCCCCGTGGGCGTCGTCTATGAACTGACCTTCGAGGGGCTGTCCCCCGCCGTCAACGTCACCGTCACCGCCGACATGGACAAGATGCGGCGTCATTTCGGAGGCGGGCTGCAAGGCCAGGTGCAGTGGTTCAAGGCCGACATCCAGGCCGCCTTGGATCACCTTGTCCAGACCAACGTGGTCAGGATCGACAGTTCGACCTTCATCGACAGCGACGCCGCGCGCGAGGCGGAACAGAAGGCCATCGCCCTGTTCAAGGAGGATCTGATCCAGCAGATGTTTCGCCCGTCCCTGCCGCAGCCGCCGCAGCCCGCGCCGGGCCAGGGCCTGGGCCAGGCCATCGCGGCGCTTGCCCGCGCGGGAACCGGCAACGCGGCGGGCGGCGCGGCGGGGGCGGCTACCACAGCCACCGGCGGATCGCTGGGCCTGACGCTGAAATTCAAACAGGAGACCGCGCATCTGTCGGGCACCTTCAGCTATAATTCCCGGATGCCGGTCACCCGCACCGACGCGCCGCAGGCGTTCCTGCAAACCCTGATCGATCCCGACGATCACGACGAACACACCACGGTCGTCAACCTGGGCACCGCCTCGGCCTTCTTCGACCGCGTAGAGGCCATCGTTTCCCTGCCCGAGGACGAGACCTTTGCCGAAATGAACCTGCGCCAGGCGGTCGTCGGCATGTCCTATGGCGACGACGATCCGTCCCGCCCGCCGGACGTGAAGCCGCCGCTGATCTGCCAGCCGGGGGGCGAGCGGAACCGGGTGCTGACCTTCCACCGCAACGGGCGACCGAGCATGGCCGTCAGCTATGACATCGCCTATGAATTCGACGATCCGGTGGACGCCACCGTGGACCGCAGCCGCTATGTCACGCCGCGCCGGACCTCGACCAGCCGGTCGGTGATGGTCGATCCACGCGGCGATTTCGGCTATCGCCGCCTGACGCTGCGGCCCGGCCGGATCCCCGCTGATGTGGCGGAGATCAGCCTGGATGCGGATTTCGCCACGCCCTCGGGCGCCTTCACCGCCAGCCGCGGCTTCCGCCTGACGGCCCCGTTCAACCGCGCCATCGCGGAAATCGCCCCCGACGGCGCCGACTGGACCATCCGCACCGAGGAGAAAGGCCCCGGCACCTTCCGCCTGACCCCCACCTATGTCTTTGCCGAAGGCGGCGTCTGGACCGCGCCGCAGCAGATCGCGGAACCGCCCTTCTTCACGCTGGACGCGCCCTTCCGCGCGCAGCGGCAGTTGATCGTCCAGCCGAACGTCCTTTCCCCGTCCGTCGAGGGGATCGACGTGGAAATCGAATACGACGACGCGCCCGCCGATTACCGCCGCCGCTTCCGCGCCACGCTGACGCCGCCTTTCGCGGCGCTGTCGCTGTCCTGGTCGATCCTGGACGAGGACCGCCGCACCGTCCGCATCCGGTCCACCGTGCGCGAGGGCGGCATCGTCTCGCAGGGCGACTGGGTGGATTGGAGTGAGACCACCCATGTCGTCGGCACGGACGCCGCCCGGCCCGACGCGCTGACCGTGCGGCTGATCGGCGGCGACCTGGCCGGTGCCGGGCTGGACGCCGTGCTGGTGGAAATCCGCGCACCCGATGAGACCGGCGCCCCCCGCACAACAGAACTGTTCTTCGGCCCCGCCGACACGCCGTCCGCGACGGTCGATCTGATCCGCCGGCCCGGCCAGCCGATGACCTATGACTTCCGCACCCAGACCTTCCGCAGCACGGGCGAATCCGCCGCCAGCCCGTGGCAGACCCGCACCGACGCCCTGCAACTGATCATCTCGATACGCACCCTTTAAGGGGACACGACCATGCTGGACCTGAATACCCGTTTCGAGCTTCTGGGCGTAACGCTGTATCGCGACGCCGACCAGCCCGAGGTGTTTTTCTTCCTGCCGCAGAACCCGGTCATCGCGCGCGACCGGGCCGGGCTGATGTTCGACCTGATGCTGTATGAAAAGGGCGGGCAGGCCGACGACCTGCAAACCGGCGGCTTCCTGACGCTGGCGATCAGCACGGGGCTGGGGTCGCTGGAACAGCCCCTGCTGCGGGAACTGCGCCGGCAGTTCGGGGACAACGCGCGGCTGGTGTCGATCCCCTTCACCGAAGGCTCGGTGCGGCTGGCGGGGCTGGACACGGGCGTGGCGCCGATCAACCCCGACGGCAGCGGCCCGCCCGCCAGCGATCCCGGCCCCACCGGCATCCGGCTGGTGGAAAAGGTCTTCGGCGCCACCGTGCCCAACCTGGACGGCGACAACCGCGCGGTCTTTTCGCTGCAACTGTCCCAGGACGGCGCGGCCTTCTTCGCCGACCTGCTGGAACAGGGGCGGTCCGCCCGCCCGCTGATCGCCATCTATGACCTGAAATACACCGGGCTGATGGAGGTCGAGAGCCTGCGGATCGAGATCGACTATTCCCGCGTCTATGATTTCCTGCGCACCCGGATCGGCTTCAACGCCATCGTCGTCGCCGGTGAGATCGACACCATCGTCGAGGAATTGCGCGACAACCAGTCGATCAGGATCGACGACACCGTGCGCAGCCTGGAGCTGTCCACGCCCGAGGCCCTCGCAGAACGCCAGACCCGCATCGACGCCTTGGTCAAGGATCTGGCGACGGGGGCGTTCTTCGCGCCGTCCCTGAAGCTGGGCGACCCTGCCGTCGAGGAAAGCAGCGTCTTCGCCCCGCCCGCCGGAGCCGCCACGGGCATGTTCCAGCAGGGCCTGCCCGCCGCCATCGGCCAGGCGATGGGCCAGGCGGTGACGGCGCGGGAAATGGCCACCGCCACTGACATCAACACCCCGCCCCCGGAACCGGGCGAAGGCACGCCCGCCCCAGCGGCGAACAGCCAGGTCGCCCAACAGTCGTCCGCCCTAGGCCATCCCACCGCGACCTTCACCATGCGCCGCCTGCAACAGCGCGAATTGCGCCATGTCGTGTATGACCTGTCGCGCACCACCGCGATGCAGCGCAGCACCGGCCCGCAGAACCCGCTGCTGTTCATGGGGTCGGAACGCGAAATCCGCGCACGGATCCACAAGATCAGCCTGAACCACCCGTTCTTCGCGCGGCTGCGGATCGACGTGGACGCGGGCGGCGCCGACTTCGCGGCCGAAGGCATCCGCGCCATGACCGTGAACCTGCGCTATGGCCGCCGCCCGGACGGGCAGCCCAAGGAAACCGCCGACGTGATCCTGGACAGCGCCGAGGACCGCGCGAGCTTCGTCTTCGCCCGCGACCCCGGCGGCGACATGGGCTATGACTATCAACTGACGCTGCACTATCTGCCGGACTTCGGCCTGGGCGACACGCGCCAGACCGTCACCGGCCCCTGGACCCGGACCGAGGCGCGGCAGTTGTCGGTCCACCCCTCGATGCTGGCCCGCCGCCAGCCGATCACGCTCGCCCTGCCCCGCGTCGTGCCGCCCGACCTGTCCGAGGTGCGCGCGACCGTGGCCTATGTCGATCCCGACGGCGTGATCGACGACCGCCGCAGCTTCGTGCTGACCCCCGGCGGGGCGCCCGCCATCGCCAATGTCCGCTTCGCCGACGCCAACGACGCCGCCCGCATCACCGCCGAGGCGGTCTTCGCCGATGGCAGCGCGGAGCCTCTGGCCGAGGAGATGCGCCCCGATCCCGCAGGCGCCAAGCCCCTGGATCTGGTCGTCCTGCCGGTGCCCCAGCGTCCCGCCGCGCAGTTTTCCGTGATGCTGTCCGATCCGCTGGACGAACTGCGCTCGGTCCTAGTCGATTACGAGGTCAGGCAGGGCGGAACCCTGATCGCCGCCGCCGCGGTCGAGGTGACCGAGCCCCTGCGCGCCGTCCCCGTCACCGTGGTCCTGCCAAACCCCACCCCCCTGCCCGAGGTCCGCCTGCGCGAACGCCGCATCTTCGACCGGGGCGGCATCGAGACGCTGGATTTCCACCCCCTGACCGACGGCCTGGCCATCGTCGGCGTCCCGGCGGCGGACGTGATGGAGGTGACTATGCGCTACCTGGGGCCACCGATGGCCACGCTGGGCGTGCTGGGGATCCTGGTCACGCTGAAATACGCCACCCCCGACGACGACCCCGAATTCCGGCAGACCGCCAGCCTGTTCGTCGAGGCCGCCGAACCCGCCCGCTGGGTCGTGCGGCTGAAGGACCGCGCGGCGCGCAGCTTTACCTGGCAGGCCACGCTGATGCTGCAAACCGGCCAGCAGCGCGCCCTGCCCGAAGTCACCACCGAAAACAGCCTTGTCCTTTTGCAGATCACCGCCTGAGACCGGAGCGCGATCATGAGTTTCGATACAGACAAGCAGCGCTACATGTTCACCTCGGAACCGGCGGGCGGCAGCGGCATCCTTGGCAGCGGCGGGGGCGACGGCACGGCCAATCCCGTTGTCCCGATCCACCTGGGGAACGAGGTCGAACCCCTGCTGATGGGTCCGGCCTATTTCGCCCGCCTCAAGGCCGCCATCGACGCGCTGCCCGCCAGCGGCAATCCGATCCTGTGGCTGGCGGGCTGGTGGTTCACGCCGCTGTTCTCGCTCGACGCGATGACCGGCGGGCCGGAACTGACCGCGCTGCTGAAAGCCAAGGCGCGGGCGGGCGTCGATGTCCGCGTGCTGGGCTGGGTTCTGGCGCCCGAGATGATGGGATCCAGCATCGTCCAGTCCCACGCGGCCGAGGCGTTCCGCACCAGCTATGGCACCATGCGCTTCGTCAAGGAACTGCGCAGCGAACCGGCGCTTGCCGACAAGGTGGCCTGCAACACGCTGTCTCATCCGGCGGGGGCGGTCCATGCCAAGATGGCGATCGTCGGCAACGACGACCAGATGACGGTCTTTACCGGGGGCCTCGATTGCGTGAACGACCGCCACGATCCGATCTGGCGCGACGTGCAGTTGCGCCTGACCGGCCCCGCAGCCCAGCCCGCCTTCGATTTCTGGCGCGAGATGTGGAACGAGGTGCAGTCCCGCCCGGTCAGGCCCTTGTCCTTTTCCGTGACCCTGGGCGGCACGGTCCACGCGATCAGCCTGGACAACCGCACGGCGGCGGCGGCCGCGATCCCCGCGCGCAGCGTGGGCCGCCCCTCCGCCAGGCGCATCCACGCGCAATCGCTGCGCACCGTGCCGCAGTTCAATTTCCCGTCGCTGTTCGGGTTCTCGCCGATCCCGATGAACGACACCTGCACCTTCGCGCCATCGGGCATCTTCGACGTGGATCGCGGCTGGCGCGCGGCCATCGGCGGGGCCGAGACCTATTACTATGTCGAGGATCAGATGCTGTCCTCGCAACCCCTGTGCGACGCGCTGAACGCGCGACTGCGGGCGGATGACGATTTTCGCGTGGTGCTGGTCACGGGCCGGTTCGATCCGAACGACCAGCCCAGCGACATCGGATCCTGGACGCGGGCGCGAGCGATCAACTTCCACCTGATGCGCGGGCTGAGGGCGGCGCAGAAGGCGCGGGTGGCGATCTTCAACCATTCGTCCAAGGTGGTGCATTGCAAGATCGCCATCGCCGACGACAAATGGGGCTTCGTCGGATCGCCCAACTTCTCGGTCCGGTCGCAGTTCACCGATTTCGAACACGGCTTCGCCTTCATGGACGAGGCCGAGGCCGCCGTCCCCGCCTTCCGCCGACAGTTGTGGGACAGCATCTTCGGCGCGGCGGAACCCGACATGACGGCGGCGCTGAACCGCTGGTTCGCGATCCCCGAAGGCGGCACGCAGGGGCCGTTGCAGCGGATCTCGACCCCGGTCGCGGTCCCCGCCCTGTCCACCGTGGAACGGCTGGCGGCCGACGCCCTGTTCGAGGTCGACAGCCGCCAAAGCTGGGGATCCGACCTGGTGCTGATGCTGAGCGGCAATATCGGCGTTCCGGTGACATCATGATCGCCCTTGCGACCCTGCGGGCGGTGACGGGCCGGGCCAACCTGCTGGTCTTCGGCGACGACGCCGATCCGAACGCGCACCACGTCCTGCCGCTGGACCTGACCGGCGACGGCCCGCCGTCGCTGACCATTATGGGACGCGGGCCGAGGGACAGGGCCGAGGGGATCCTGGGCGGCTTCTGGACGCTGCCCCTGCGCGGCGACGCGCCGCCGTCCGACCTGACGGCGATCACGGCACAGCTGGCCCGGCCCGACGCCCCGCCCCCCCGCCTGCTGATGGCCGAGGCCGATCTGGACCTGCGCGCGGTGCTGGTTCCCGAAACCACCGCCGCCGCCCGTGTTCCCGCCTGGCGCGGCGGCACCATTGCCTTGAACGGAGAGGCGCCTGCGGGCGATGCGGGCAAGGCCCTGGCCCGCGCCTGGGATCGCGGCCTGCCCGACGCGGTGGCGCAGGTGACCCTGACCCTGCGCGGCATGGGCGAACCCGACGCGATGACCCGCCTTGACGAAACGCTGCGCCTGTCGGGCGGCGACGGGCACCTGACGCTGGAAAGCACCTCCAGCACAACCACGACGCGGCGGCAGGGCGTGGCGGTCCTGACCATCCGGCGGGACCACCCCCTGCGCCTGCCGCCGGGCCGCGACGTGATCTGGGCCGGATTCGACCGAACGTGACAGGATAAGGACCGACGCACATGCTTTCGCTTTACGGCAGCTTTACCGTCCCCGGCGTCCCCGACGTGGTCATCTATCGCGACGATGAAAACGCGCGGAAATTCTATATGGTCTCGGGCAAGCCGAAGATCCTGCGCAGCGATCCGCGCGACCCGGCCAGCCGCCCGATGATCGACCTGATCGCCTATACCCGCGACCATTCCCAGCCCATCCCCGCGACCGAGGATGTCGAACGCGGCATGTTGCAGATGACCGTGGGACTGGAAATCGGCCAGGCCGACCAGAACCGGATCCGTGCCTTCCTGCGCCAGCGGCTGGCCGAGGAACTGAACCGGGGCTTCCGCTTCCTGGGCATCCTGCTGCGGCCGGGCGAGCCGGAACTGGGCTATGCGCCGCAGTTCATCGGCGGCACCGCCACCGCCACCACCTTCGGCGCCGACTTGCAGATCGCGGCCCAAGGCACCTGCCCGATCCTGGCCACCGGCATCAACAGCGCCAGCTTTTCCTATCAGCTGACGCAAAGCGGCGCCCGCCTGATCAGCCAGACGATGGAGGAAGGCGCCCTGCCGATCCAGGTCCGCTATGAAAAGCTGATGATGATCGCGCGCATTCCCGCCATCACCATCCGCATCCATGGCGAGCGGCGCGAGTTTCTGGAGGAAGCGCGCCAGCACGCCTTCATGCGCCGCTTCCTGACCGTCCACGGCGCCTTCATTCACCGGCTGGTCTGGTATGCGCCGCCCACCCTGTCCAGCTTTCGCGACACCCATCACAGCCTCACCGTGGAAATAGACGACGGCGATTTCCGAGACGCCGACCCGTCCGAGGATCTAACGCAGGAACTGGAAAAGATGGCGCTGACCATCCTTCAGAACAACATCCTGCCCGGCTTCTTCGAAACCGCCATCCCGTCCGAGGATGAATCGGCTGATGAAAAGGGCCGCGGCTACTGGTTCCGGGAAACCACCACCGACACCGGCGTGGTCGATGTGACCATCAGCCGCCGGGACGTGGTCCAGATCGAACACGGCGCCAACGCCATCCTGGGGCCGAACCTGACCCCGGCCGAGGCCGCCGCCGCCATCCGCTATGCCAGCCTGTCCCAGCCCAACATCCCGGTGATGACCCTGACGGTGGTGCCCAACATCAATTTCGAGGTCGATCCGATCCTGCTGGTCAGCGTCTTCATCGACTATGACGCATTCGACGACATCAAGAACCAACGGGTCCGCGTGCAGAAGCAGATCCGGCTCAGCCGCGACGACGGGCCGCAGCAGTTCCGCTTCGATCTGGCGATGGGGCCAGATCGGGCGGCCAAGGCCAATTACCGATACCGCACCGTGGTCCATTTCACCGGATCCATGGCGACGGTGGAACATCCGCCTGCCGGGGGCTGGAGCGAGGGCACCGGAGAGGTGCTGGTCATCAGCTATGCCCAGCTTGGCCAGGTCAAGGTGGACCTGCTGCTGGGACCGATGCCGCCCGAGGTGGCCTCGGTCGATGTGACGCTCACCTATCCCGATCCGACGGCGCGCGGCGCGGTCAAGACCGTCACCCTGTCGCCCGCAAGCCCGACCGCAAGCTGGCTGGTCTCGGTCCCGGCGGGCGGCGCCATCCGGCCTTATCGGGTCGAACGCGTCTATCGCATGATGGACGGATCCACGCTGACCCTGCCGCCCCAGGACAACGCGGCCGAGGCGCTGACCATCACCAGCCCGTTCGAATCGCAGGTGACGACCACCTTCGCCGGGCGGGGCGATTTCGGCACCGACGTGGCGATGATCGTCGTCACCGCCACCTATGCCGATCCGGCCCACGATCTGGTCGAACGCACCACCTTCACGCTGGACGCCGCCACCCGCAACCGGGACTGGACGGTGCGCCAGGTGGACAAGGATCTGACCCGCTTCGACTACCGGGTGAAGGTTCTGCGCCTCGACGGATCCGAGGCGACGACCGACCATTCCGGCACGCTGGGCGACATCATCACCGTCGGTCCCAGCGGCGCCGGCGCGGTCGAGGTGGTGGTGGACACCGAGATGGTGGACTGGACCCGCTATGCCCGCGTGATGGTGACGCTGGAATACGAGGATCCGGCCCACGGCATCTCCCTGCGCAAGCCGCTGCTCTTCGCGGACAGCGGCGAAAAGGTCCAGACCTGGTCCTGGTTGATCGCCGATCCCGCCCGGCGCGGCTTCCGCTATTCCGTGCGGCGGGTGGGCCGGGTCGCGACCGACGACCTGATCGAACCGCCGGTCGAGACCGACGATCCCTTCGTGGTTCTCAGGTAGGGCGCGGCCATGGCGAACGCATTGTTCAGCATCGTTCAGGAACCCTCGCGCCGGGTGCAGGTGACGCCCCGCCCCCACCGCGCGGCGGCGGACATGGGCATCGTCATGCGCGCCCTGCAAATGGCGATGCGGCTGGAGCCGGTGTTCCTGCCCGCGAACGAGCCGGTGGGGGACGACCGGGCCTATGGCACCATCGACGGCCTGAACTTCGCGCGCCCGACCCTGACGCTGGGACAGCGCGGCGGCAGCTTTCCCGGCCCCGATGTGGCCTTTCTGAAGGAAATCGACGGGTCTGTGTTCCTGCATATCGGCCTGCGCGAAGGCCTGCCGGGGGGCGTGCCGGACGGGACGACAACCTTGGGCGTCCTGTCCGGGCCGCTTCGCATCACCTGGGTGGGCGGCGAATTCGTACTGCCCGAGCCGACGCCGATGGAAGACGACGAGGGGATCCGGGGCGGAATGCGTATCCTGGCCCCCCTGGCCCCCGACCAGGTGGCGCTGCTGGTCCAGGCAATGACCGACCCGGCGGCGGGATGCGCGCTGACAGCGACCTATGCGGCATCCTATCGCGTCCGCGAAGACCCGCCCGTCATCTTCGTGCCGAACGACCCGCCTCGCACCGACGATCCCCCGCCGCCGCCACGCGAACCCGTCGAACGCCCCCGCTTTCCCATCCGCCTGCCGCGCGAACGCACCGGCGCGGACATCATCACCGTGGAATCGCGCTTCCAGCCGCCCGAGATCCGGGTGCCGCTGGCGGACATCCTGGGAAATGCCCCCCGCACCGGCGCAGGCGGCCCGCACGGGATCAACCCGGCGCTGATCGCCAAGGGGGCGCTGGTTTCGCCCGAACTGCTGGTGCGCTGGAAGGACTTGCAGATCATCGACATGCCCATCTGGGTGGGTCCAGGCGCGCCCCAGGACCGCAGCGTCTCGACCACGTTCACGCGGCGGGTGCCGTTCTTCTTCGACCGGACACTGGATCAGAACCTGGGGGTGTTCCGGGCGATCTCGGGGGCGGCGACCCTGCCCGGCGACTGGCAGGACAGCGAATGGGGCACGCTGTGTCCGGCGGAATTCGTCAACACCGTCTATCTGATCCCGCACGAATACCGGCTGGCCTATGACGCCGCGCGCGGGCTGCCGCACATGCTGCCGGTCCAGTATGCGGCCCCGGACGGCAGCCGCCGGTTGCGGGTGATGCTGCGGACCGAACCCTGGTACGACCCGGCCCGCGTCGCAGGGCTTCAGGCCGCGCTGTCGCGCCAAAGCGGCGGCATCTATCTGCATCCCCAGGTCATCGCCGGGGGCGTGGCGGGCGCGCGGCTGACCCTGCGCACCATCTTCCCCGAGGAGATCGCCGTCGCCGAGGATGCCGAGGCCGACGGCGTGGCCATCGACATGGCCTCGCCCTTCGATCTGACGCTGGATGTCAGCGAGGAATACTATGCCCTGCTGACCACCATCCTGACCGGCCCGGTCGGCCTGACCGGAACGGTCGAGGTGACGCTGGCCCCCGCCAGCGACGGCGCCGCCGCACCGCTGCGCCGCGTGCCGCTGGTCCTGACCTTCCAGCGGCTGGGCGCGCTGCCGCTGACGGAATTCGTGGCGACCGCGACGATCAATCCCGAACGCGTCGACATCACCAACCGCGCCGCCCAGCCCGTCACCGTCGCGGGGGCCGAGGCATCGCTGCTGCTGCTGGACGAAAACGCCCTGCTGCCCGCCGCGGTGCTGGCTGCACGGCCCGCGCAGCCCTTCCCCCTGACCATCGATGCGGGCGGCAGCGCGACGCTGACCTTCGCCCCCGTCGCCGCCCCGGAAGGCGCGGTCTGGAACACCGTGGTTCCGGTGCTGACCGGCGTGGCCGCCGCCGTCGATCCCGACGCGGCGCTGCGGGCCATCCACGCGCTTGCGCCTCCGGGAACCGCGGGCTGGCGTTTGCGGATCCTGTCGCCGCAACTGGCCCAGGCTGCCGCAAGCCCCGGCCCCGACCGGATGGTCGCGGTCGAGGTGCGCATGACCCGCGACGGCGCCGCCCCTGTGCAAGTGACGCTGATGGCGTCCGAACCCGAACGCAGCGTGACCTTTCCACGCAACCTGGACGACCTGATCCCCGCCGGGACCACCGGCGGAACGGCGGGCGACGGCTTCCTGCGCCTGTCGGTGACGGCGCGGGGCGTCTGGCCCGGCGGCTTCGGCGGGTGGAGCGATCCGGCCGATCATGTCGGCGACACGCTGTTCGTCTTCGTGCCGCCGCTGGACGGGGGCACGGGATGAGGCACCCGGACGCCCTTGCCGCGACCGCCCGGCGACTGATGGCGATGCAGGGACCGGACGGGCTGTGGGGCGGCTTCCGCCTGCGCCCCGGCGAAAGCCGCGACTGGGTGGGCGCCGTGGCGGCCCTGTCCCTGGCCGAGGCGGCGGGGTCGGGGCGCCTGCCACCGGCCCTTGCGGCTGCGGCGCGGGCGCGCACCGAACGCGCCGCCGATGCCCTGCGCCTGCGCGAACGCCCTGGCGGCGGCTGGGGTTACAACGGGGCGGTCCCACCCGACAGCGACAGCACCGCCGCCGTGCTGCGCCTGTTCGCGGCGCTTGGGCGGACCGCGCCCGCATCGGCCGCCTTCCTGGCCATGCAGGGCGATCCCGCCCAGGGCTGGGCGACCTATGGCCCGATGCGGTCCTGGGACCATTGGTCCCTGCCCTGCCCCGAGGTCGACGCCGCATCCGCCCTGGCGCTGTTCGCCGCCCAGGCACTGGACCGCGACGACCTGGCGGCGCTGTGGCGCAAGCGCCTGGCCCTGGCCCAGGACGACGCAGGGCATTGGCGCGCCTATTGGTGGCCCGGCCCCGGCACCGCCACCCTGGCCGCCATCGAGGTCTGGGCCGCCGCTGGCCGCCCCGCCCCGCGCCCGCGCCTGCCCGATCCCGCCACGCCAGCGATGCCCGCCCTGGACGCCGTGACGCTGGCCCAGGCGCGCGGGCTGCTGGATGCGGCGCAGGGCGCCCACGCCCTGGCCGACGCCTGCGCACGGATGGCGGGGCTTGGCCGCTGGCCTGCCGATGCCGTCCTGCTGGCCCCGCCCCGCCATCCCGCATCCCCGCCGGGCGATTCCAGCCCCGAGGGACGCGGCGCGCTGACCGCCGCCGCCGCCCTGCGCGCCCTGGCGGCGCTGCCCGATCCCCGGACCCGACCCGCGCACACCCGCCCGGCGCCCCGCGTCGCACAGGATCTGGAGCCACTGGCCCGGACCCTCGGCCTGTCGCCCCAGGCCGCCCGGATGGCGCGCCACGCGGGCCATGCCCTGCTGGACCCGCTGCTGGGCGCGCCGCTGCCTTGGCCGAACAAAGCGGTCTCAAGCCTCGCGCGGGGCTGGCCGGTCGAATTCTCGGCCACGCTCGATCCCGATCACCGGCCCGCGCTGCGGCTGGCCTGCGACCTGGGCGACCCGCGCCTGTCTCCGGCCGGGCGGGCCGGGACGGCGCGCGCGGCGCTGATCCGGGCGGCGAAGGTGCTGGGGATGGATCCTCTGCCGTTGCAGGCGGGCCTGGCCCCGCTGATCGCCCAGGCCCGCCGGGCCGATCCGGCCGAGCGGTTCCTGATCTGGGGCGGGCTGGATCTGACGGACGGCCCGCAGGGACCGCAGCCGGTGCTGAAAGCCTATGCCAACCTAGCTGTGGCCGGTCCCGATCCCGCCTGTCGGCTGGCGCTTGCCGCGCGGATCGTCGCGTCGGCGGGGGGCGCGGCGGTCGGTCCTCACCTGCTGGCGCTGGATGCGGCCCTTGCGGCGGGCCGTCCGCAGCAGATGGGGCTGGCGCTGACGGCCCAGGGGCTTGCGGGGGCCAAGGTCTATTGGGAACTGCCGGGCCATGACGCGGCGGCGGTCGGGCGGCTGGCGGATGCCTTGGGACTGGCGCTGCCGCCCGGCTTTACCCCTGAAATCCCCGGCATCGCCAGCCCAGCGGCGGCGCTGCGCGGGTTGTCGGGACTGGCGGTCCATGCCGATCCCGTCCGCGGCCTGGTCTCAGAACTGACTCTGGCCACCCAGGCAGCCCAGGGCGTGACCTGGCGCGACGGGCACGAGACAGCCTCAATCGCCGCCTGGGCCGGCGGCCTGGGCCTGTCCGCCGCGTCTGCCCTGGCGCTGATGGCCGCGCTGCGGCGGGACGGCCCCGCCCCGCGCAGCCTGCACACCCTGACCCTGCGCCCGGACGGCGGCCTGCGGGCGGCGATCTATCTTCACGCCGATGGCTGGCTGGAACGCCGCCTGTCCGCGCCCGTCCCGTTCCATGTCCCCGATTCCATCCCGCCGCGCCACCCGGCCCCGGCGCCCCTGCAAGGAGGATCTCCATGACATCCGATCACGATCCGGCCCGCCCCGGCCCGCATGTTCCCGCGCTGTCCCGGCGCGGCTTTCTGGGCACCGCCGCCCTGGGCGGGGCCGCGGCCATGGGGATGGCATGGCCCGCCAGCGTCCCGGCCCAACCCGGCGGCGGATCGGGCGGATCCGGGGGGTCGGGCGGCGGCACCTCGCAGGGTACGCGGGTCAGGAGCAACATCTATGCCCTGGCCCAGACCGCCGAGGGTCGCGCCACGATCGAGGCCTATCGCACCGGCGTCAAGGCGATGATGGCCAAGCCCTATTCCGACGTGACAAGCTGGCGCTTCCAGGCGGCGATCCACCTGCCGTACCCGGCGGACGCGCGCGACTTCGCCGCCCTGCCGGTGGAATTGCAGCTTTACCTGGACCGCACGAACCTGTGCCAGCACCGCAACCTGCGGTTTTTGCCCTGGCACCGGATGTATGTCTATTTCTTCGAACGGATCGTGCGGAAAGCCTCGGGCAAGGCCGATTTCATGCTGCCCTACTGGAACTATACCGACAGCTCCGCCGAACGCGCCCTGCCCGAGGCGTTCCGCAACCCCGCGACCGAAGCGGCCAACGCCCTGTTCCGCAGCGCCCGCGCGCCGGGCATCAACAGCGGCACGGCCCTGGACAGCGGATCGGTCAGCACCTCGGGGGCCTTCAACGAAACCTCGGCCGCGCCCTCCGGCGCCAGGCCGGGCTTCTACCAGGAAATCGAAAGCCAGCCTCACAACATCATCCACGTGACGCTGGGCGGCGACGGGCTGATGTCCGATCCCGCGACCGCCGCCCTGGACCCGATCTTCTGGCTGCATCACTGCAACATCGACCGGCTGTGGGCCCGCTGGAACGCGCGGGGGCGGACCAATGTCAGCGACGGCGCCTTCCTGGGCCGCGTCCACCGCTTCTGGGACGAGGATGGCAACCTGGTCGAGATGACCACCCGAGAGGTGATGGATACCGTCACGCGGCTGGATTACCGCTATGACGACGCGACCGCGCCCGAAGCCGGGACCGTGACCCTGGCCCAGGCGGACAGCGGGGTCGAGGCGGGGGCGCCGGTCAGCGAACTGGCGGCATCGGCCGGTCCCGTCACCCTGTCGCGCGAGGGCGTAACCATCCAGACCCAGCCCGTGGTCGAGGCCGGCGGGCCGGACCTGTTTGCGACCGCCACGCCTGACCAGTTGTCCCAGCCGGTCGTGCTGCGGCTGGACGACATCCGCTTCGACACGCCGCCCCGCACCGTGTTCGAGGTCTATCTGAACGCCCCCGAAGGCGCGGCCCGCGACAGGGATCCGGCCTATTTCGTGGGCCTGTTCGCGCCCTTCACCCCGCCCGAGGGCGGGGACACCTATGACGAGGCCTTCGATGTCAGCGGTCTGATCGACCGCCAGATCCGCGCGGGCATCTATGACGGCGGTGCTATCGACGTGCGGATCGTGCCCCGGGCGCCCCTTGAGGCCAGGGGGGTCGAGGCAGGGGGGGTCGAGGCAGGCGCGCTGCCCGAGATCACCGTGGGCCGCGTGTCGCTGATCCGGTGACCGGCATGGATCTGTTCAGCGTCAGCAATCGCGCCTTCGACGCCCCCGCACCCACCCGTGAACCGCTGGCCCCGGTCGAGGCGGGGCAGGTGGCGCCCGCCGCCGCGCCCCCTGGGCCGGTTCCCGCGACGGGCTTCCGGCCGCCCCGCCCGGGCCCCCGCGCGCGCAATCCCATGACAGGGCTGGAAACCGTGATCGGCAACGACGAACGCCAGCGGGTGCCCGACGCGGGCGCCGATCCGTGGAAGCGGATCTGCCAGCTTGACCTGATCGGCCCGCGCGGCATCTTCAAGGGCACCGGCTGGCTGGCCGGACCGGCGACCGTCGTCACCGCCGGGCATTGCGTCCATTACCCAATGTTCTTCGGCGGCTGGGCCGACCGGATCGTGGTCGCCGCCGGCCGCACCGGCGACAGCTTTCCCTTCGGCCGGGTCGAGGCGGCGCATTTCTCGACCCTCAACGTCTGGGTCGGCGGCCAGGCCGCCGATCACGATATCGCCGCGATCCACCTGTCCGAGCCGCTGGGCGACCGGACAGGGGTCTTTCCAATCCGGCAGCTTGCGGATGCCGACCTGGTGGGGCGGATGGTCAACGTCTCGGGCTATCCGACCGACAAGGAACTGGCCAAAACGCAGTATCACCACGCGAACCGGATCATGGCGGTGACGCCCCGGCGGCTGTTCTATGACATCGACACGGTCAGCGGCCAGTCGGGGGCGCCGGTCTGGGCGCAGGATGCCCCGGACAGCCCGCCGGTCTGCGTCGGCATCCATGCCTATGGCGTGCCGGGAACGCCCGCCGACCTGCATATCACCGCCAATTCCGCGCCGCGCTTCGACGACGCGGTGCTGACGATCCTGCGCGACTGGGTGCGGGCCGATTGCGACCGGCTGGGACTGTCCGCGCCGACGATCTAGCGACGGCATCTGTCATGCAGGCGGACTGCCTGTGCCGCTACATGACGGCCGAGGCCTTCGCTCGGATCCACAAGGAGAAGATCGGTCGTAACCGCCCGGTTGCCACCGCCTGCCTGAGCGTGGGGTGATCGGCTAAGACACGTGCATAGCGACGTCGTTAACGACGTATCTTATGCGGGGCTTT
>NZ_UZWE01000048.1 GCF_900631945.1 Paracoccus haematequi | reverse complement strand
CATCGCCATGCGTGCTTGCAAGACCGACCGGAGCTTTGAAGCAATGATCTACCTCGCTGCCGCCGTTATCAACTCACGATGAATCCCCACAGACCCTAGGGAACATTTCGCAATTTGACGCCGGTTCACTGGGCAATTCGATGCTGCGCCCACTGTCCGAAGGGCGCCGCCCGCAACGCGCAGCGCCCCCAATACACTGACTTGAATAGGTTTTCATTCTACGCATTCGTTGTCGTGCGACCATGGTGGTCGTTCGAAAGGAAACGGAAATGCGAGAAATGTACCTCAGTCAAATCGAGCTGGCTGCCCGATGGAGAATTAGCCCAAGGACACTTGAGCGGTGGCGGTGGATCGGCGATGGGCCGCGCTTCATGAAGCTAGGCGGGCGGGTGATCTATCGTGTCGAAGATGTGCTGGCGTTCGAACAGCAAGAGCTGCGTGATTTGGAGGAGATCAAGGCTGGGCGCTGAAACCGGCGGGGGCATCGTCAGCAAAACCCTGCGCGGCGACTATTTCTGACCTGCGCAGGGAAGTTGCGTGTGCTGAATAGCCTGCAGTTCGCCACCACGCACCATTCCGCCCCTCCGGCCCAAGCCATAACCTCCATCCACATCTGCAGATAGAACTGCGTTCGAAAACAATCACTTTACGCACAATTTCGATTGCCCGCTTTCCTCCCCTCAGTTAGCGTCATCGAGAGCACAGAAAATGGGCCCGCATAGTTTGCGGGTCCACCGATCTGGCCCGGAGGTGATTTTTGGAGAGCGACCGGTCGGAACTTCGTTGGGGTGTCGAGCAGCGCCTCGAGTTCATAGAGTTCCGCCTGTTCTGGGAGGGACATGTGAACCGCAGCGATCTGATGGATCAGTTCGGGGTATCGGTGAACCAGGCGTCCACCGACCTGAATCGGTACATCGGCTTCGCCCCCGACAACATGCTCTACGACAAGAGTGCGCGAACCTATGTACGAGGCTCCGAGTTCAAGCCGCAGTTCCTCGAGCCTGACGCGAGCCGCTATCTTGCACAGCTGCGATCAGTCGCTGACGGGCTCTTGGACCGCGAGGACGCCTGGATCGCCAACCTCCCGCCCTACGCGGCCGCCCCTACGCCGGTTCGTGGGGTTAATCCGGCGACGCTTCGTTCGGTCGTTGGCGCAATCCGTCGGTCCGAGGCGATCGAGGTAAAGTACCAGTCCCTGTCCAGCCCCGAGTCGCGCTGGCGCTGGATCGCCCCCCATGCCATCGCGTTTGACGGGTTCCGCTGGCACACACGGGCATTCTGCCTGACCGACGAAGCATTCAAGGACTTCCTGCTCTCACGAATGCTCGAGATTCGAGAGTGTCGGGAAAGCGATGTGTCCGCGACGGACGACCGCGACTGGAATACTGAAGCCACTCTGGAAATCGGGCCCCACCCCGCCCTTTCCGAAACCCAGGCCAAGGTCATCGCGCTCGACTACGGGATGCGTGGCGGCAAGGCGAAGATCAAGGTCCGACGCGCGCTGCTGTACTACGCGCTCAGGCGTCTGGGGCTTGATACTGATCCCGGCGCGAGGAAGCCGCAGGACCAGCAGATCGTGCTTCTCAACAGGGAGGTCATTCATGAAGATCATGGATAGACTGTCCCGCATCCTCGGCAGTCGCGACCAAACGGCGAGCGAATCGGAAAACCATGTTCTTGGGCCTTTCGAAATCCGGCTGATCGCCGAAGGGAAGCTCGAGAGGCTTGCCGAATTTGCGGAATCTTCTCGCCTCCACGCCGCCGACCCGAAAGGTGATACACCACTCCACCTTGCCGCGCGCACGGGCAATTTGGCCGTCTGCGATCTCTTCATTCGGTCAGGTGCCGACCCCGGCGCACTGAACCACGACCGACAGACACCTGCGGATTTGGCATTTGCCGAAGGTCACGGTCTCGCCGCGCAGCTTCTGTCTTCGCTTGTTGCGGGGTCTCCGGAGACGGAAACGGAGACGGTTAGCGAGCGCGAGGTTTCACTTGTGGTCGAGGATGTCGTCACCGCGCCCGATGGAGTTCCGGAGCATCGTGTCGCCGTTTTTCAGGAGACGGAGCCAGCCGATAGGACCGACGAACTGGATGACCTGCTGACTTTCGAAGCTGAGGCAGAACCAGAAGAATTCTTCGATCAGTACGCGGGCGAAACGGCATCGGGGACATTCGTGGCGTTCATCAGTTCGTCACCAGTGGTTTCGGATAACGATGACGGGGATTGGGATCTCGACCTTTCAGCTGCGCCGATTGCTGGAGAAGGCATCGGCTCCAGCGCCGCGGTGACGGCCGATCATGGTGCAGAGAACGACTTCCTGAAAGTCCGGAACCGCGGCCGGCAATCGGTCAAACGCGCTGTCGTCCAGACCGGCACGCGGATGTCGATCGACCCGGAGCTCTGCTTCACTTGGGCAGAGGAGATTCTGGCAAAGGGTCGGTGCTCCCTCGACGATATCGACCACCTGGTCGCCCATTGCGAAGGGAATGGTGATCTCGAGGAACTGCGTATCAATCTCCAGCGCAACCTTGAAGCAGCGGGCTTCGATTTCACTCAGGCGACGGGGCATGATGTCGAACTCTGGGACGCCGTCTCGGACACATCGTCCGATGACCTTGCTGACGCGATAGAGGCAGCCCTTACGCGTCGGACGCGGCTTCCCGGCACAAAGCGCTTCGTCATGGATAAATCAGAAGAGCTGCAGTTGCTGGAGCCCATGATGCGGGCCAAGCAGGAGCTCCAGCTGGGCATCTTGGCCTCCGAGACCGCCGTCGAAACAATCCTCGACGTCATGGACCGCATCCGCGACGGTTCACGAGACCCCGGCTCGGTTTCCCTTAGAACGATCATTCCTTCACGCCCGGGTCATGCGGAGACGTCTGAAGTAATGGCCGCCGCGGACACCCTGAGGTCGTGGCACACTACCGGCCGGGTGATGGACGGCAAACGACGAAGAGAGGCACTTGCTGCGCTCGAGGCATTGGAACTCTCGCTCGCATTTCACAAGGGTTTGGTCCGCAGACTGGAACAGTTCCCAGCGTGCCAAGCCGAGGCCAGTCAGCTGGAAGCCGAAATACTGATTTCCGAATCCGCTACCGAGCACCTAATACGCGAGCATCTGCCTTACGTGCGGCGGTTTGCCTCGCGGAACGTGGAGGAAGGCGAGGATCCAGAGGACGTGTTCCAAGTGGCGTTCATGGGTCTGCAGCGTTCCACAAGGCGATTTGATCCCGAGCGTGGTTATCGCTTCCTCATCTACGCCACTTACTGGATGCGACAGGCCATTACGCGATGGCGTTCTGATGAAGGCGCGGCGATCCGCATCCCAGTGCATCGGAACGAGAAGATCACCAAGCTCGATCGCGCGCTCGAGCGGCTGGATGTTCGGGTCGGTGGCGGCGTCTCCGACCTCGAACTCGCCGAAGAGCTCGAATGGACAATCGACGAGGTCAGACAGTTCCGCGGCATCCCACGTGAAGCCGAATATCCCGCAAGCCTTGACGACTGGGACAACCTGCTGCCCGAGCCTTCAGAAGTGGATGTCTTCGACCAGGCAGAAACCGAAAGGATCGTGACAGAAGCGCTGGCTGATCTGCCGGAACGTCAGGCTGATGTGATCCGGATGCGCTTTGGTATAGGGCGCGAGACCGACATGACCCTCGAGGAAATCGGTCAGATCTACGGCGTGACGCGCGAGCGCATTCGTCAGATCGAAGCGAAGGGCCTTGATCGACTTTCCCATCCGGGCCGCAAGCGTCGGCTCCAAGAATTGTTGGGGATGTGACGGGATGGGTGTAAGAAATGCTCCTCCTCATGCCGGATCGATGCTCGAGTCCCTTCGTGGACTCGGCTATGCGCCTCCCACCGCACTTGCCGATCTGGTCGACAATTCCATCGCCGCAAATGCCCGCGACGTCGCCGTTCATCTTGAGTGGGCCGGTCCAGAGAGCTGGGTAAGAATCGTCGATGACGGCGACGGCATGGACGATGCGGCTCTGGAGGCGGGCATGCGTCTTGGCGCTCGCGATCCGAGGGCTGAACGCGCCGCCACCGACCTCGGGCGCTTCGGGCTCGGCTTGAAGACGGCCAGCTTCTCTCAGGCCCGTCGCCTCACCGTCGCCAGTCGGAAGGAAGGTGGACCGGTCGTCTGCCTACGCTGGGACCTCGATCTCATCGGTCAGGAACCCGGGGCAGACTGGCCGCTCTTCGAGGGACCGGCGCCGGGATCAGAGCATCTGCTCGCGCCGCTGGATCAGATGGCCCACGGCACCGTCGTACTCTGGGAGAAACTGGACCGTATCGTGACGGATGGCTTCGTGGCCACCGACATGATCGAGCTCGCTGATCGCGTGGAGGCGCATCTTGCGATGACCTTCCATCGCCTCATCGATGGCCAACAGCCTATTCTGCGCCTCTCGCTCAATGGCGGAGGGTTGAAGCCTTGGGATCCGTACCTCATCGGTCATCCCGGCAAGGCGCTCGAAAGTCCCGAGTATCGGATCCTCCACACCACCGGTGTGACCGTGCAATGCCACGTCCTTCCGCATCGCGACATGCTCAAGCCTGCCGAGCAGGAAGCGGCGGCGGGGCCCGGGGGATGGACCCAGCAGGAGGGCTTCTACGTCTACCGCAACAAGCGTCTCCTTCTTGCTGGGGGTTGGCTTGGCCTCGGCGATGGCGGCAAGCCATGGCCGCGCGATGAAGCGCACAGGCTCGCTCGTATCCGGCTCGACATACCGAACAGCGCGGATGCCGATTGGAAGATCAATGTCCTGAAATCGACGGCCAGCCCCCCGGTGCGCCTGCGATCCCAGCTTCATCGTCTCGCAACAGAAACACGCGACACGGCGCGGCGGGTCTTCGCCCACCGGGGACACGTGACCCCGGCCTCAGGCACGCGCCCGAACGCAGTCGCCGAAGCCTGGCAAGTGCGGCGTTCGGCACAAGGAACGTCTTACCGGATCGCTCGTGACCATGATCTTGTCGCCTCGATCCTCGATCGCGCCGGGCCACTCAAGCCCGACATCCTCGCTCTTCTGAGGCTGATCGAGGAGACAGTGCCCGTGCAGCGTATCTGGCTGGATACGGCGGAAGACAAGGAGACGCCGAGAACTGGTTTCGCCGGAGCGGCTGACAACGAGGTGATGGAGACCCTGTCCTCGATGTTTGAAGCACTGGTGAAGTTCCGCGGGCTCAGCCCGACCGAGGCGCGCGAGCGGCTCGGTCGCACGCCCCCATTCGACCGGCACCTCGACTTGGTTGCAGCCCTTGAAGCGAAAGACACGCAATGACGATTTCAAACCAGAAGGCCTTCGATTCAATCCTTTCCATGGCCCAGAACATGCTCCGCCTTGCTGCGGAACGCGCTCAGAGCCCTGTCACTCCGGAAATGATCGAGAAGGAGCTGACCAAGCTGTCGATCATGATGGAGGACGATTTCGCCCTTGTTGATCGGGACGCGCTCGTTGACGAACTGATCCGCCGGTCAAGCCGCACGGTGGGCGAGAACGCCACCCTGTCGAGCGGTGAGGACCATGTTGCCTGGCTTGATGCAGAAAGAAAGAAGGGCTGGACCTATTGGCAGCGCTACTCGGAGTACATGGAAGCGCGCATCCCCTGGACAGCCCTCGACGCGCTCGACGTCGCCACTGACGAAGTCCTCTCACAGCTCGAGGACCCGACCCGGGAAGGTGCCTGGGATCGTCGCGGACTGGTCGTTGGCCACGTTCAGTCGGGGAAGACAGGCAATTATACCGGACTGATCTGCAAGGCCGCCGACGCTGGATACAAGATCATCATCGTGCTCGCCGGCCTGCACAACAACCTCAGAGCACAGACCCAGATCCGCCTGGACGAGGGGTTTCTCGGTTTTGCCACCATCGCGGATGCTGACGAGCTCCCAGCAGTGGGGGTCGGACTGATCGACAAGGACATGTCGGTCCGTCCCAATGCTGCAACGAATCGGAGCGACAAGGGCGACTTCAACACGGCCGTTGCCGCGAAGATGAACATCAGCCCGGAACAGCGACCGTGGTTGTTCGTCGTCAAGAAGAACAAGACGGTGCTGGAGCGCCTGCTGCACTGGATCCGCAACCGTGTGGCCAATCACGTCGACCCCGAAACAGGTCGCAAACTCGTCACCAACCTGCCTCTCATGGTGATAGACGACGAGTCCGATCACGGATCTGTCGACACCGGTGAAGATGTCGTGGACGAGTTCGGCAACCCGGATCTCGAACACGAGCCCAAGACGATCAACAGGTTGATCCGGTCGATCCTCCACCATTTCTCGCGGAAGGCTTATGTCGGCTACACGGCGACGCCTTTCGCGAACATCTTCATTCATGACCGCGGCGAGACGCAGGAACACGGACCGGACCTCTTCCCGGCAGCCTTCATCACCAGCCTTGCGGCACCATCGAACTATGTCGGGCCGGGTCGTGTCTTCGGATCGGCTTCCAGCACGCCCGAAGACCTGCCTCTGGTGCGCCCGCTCTCGGATGACGAGTTCCAGCCGTGGATGCCGCCACGACACAAGAACGGCTACCGACCGCGATGGCAGGGAGAGGACCGTGTGCCGGACTCGCTCGCAGAAGCGATCCGCTCCTTCGTCTATGCCTGTGCCGTGAGGAAGCTGCGCGGACAGGGCAGCAAACACTCCTCGATGCTCATCCACGTTACCCGCTTCACCTCGGTGCAGAACGCCGTCGTCAACCAGGTCGCAGAGTACGTGCGAGATCTGAAGGGCCGCTACACCCGCGGCATCGAGCTCGAGAACCTCGAGGCGTCCATGCGCACGGAGTATCAGGAAACCTTTCTGCCAGGGATGCAGGGGATCCGTTCCGCCCTCGTCGAGGGTGAAACGCTGGAGGACTTCTCATGGGCCGACATTCGTGCCGTCCTCCCCGACGTACTGTCCGACATTCGCGTCCGCGAGATCAACGGCACGGCCAAGGACGCACTCGACTACGCCGAAAATGATGGCACCGGCCTTAAGGTGATTGCCATCGGCGGCGACAAGCTGGCGCGTGGTCTGACGCTCGAGGGTCTCTGCACGAGCTACTTCCTTCGAACCGCACGCATGTACGACACGCTAATGCAGATGGGGCGATGGTTCGGCTATCGCGACGGCTACCTCGATGTCTGCCGCCTCTACACATCGCAGGAAATGGTGGAGTGGTTCGGCCACATCGCCGATGCCGCAGAAGAGCTCCGCCAGGAGTTTGACAACATGGTCGCGGCCGGCGCTACGCCAAAACAGTTCGGTCTGCGGGTGAAATCGCATTCCGTGCTGACGGTGACCTCTCGGGCCAAGATGAGAAACGCTCGCGCGATGCAGCTGACCTACTCGGGCGACCTTCTGCAGACCATCGTGTTTCCCAACCGCAAGGAGGACATCACTGCAAACTTCAATGCCACGGATCGATTCATCAGCGCACTCGGTCCATCGACGGATCTGAACGATCAGCATTTCGTTCCACAAGGTCAGAAGTGGAACGGTCACCTCTGGCGGAATGTGTCAGCCCTGAACGTCATCTCGTTTCTGCGGGACTACAGGACCCACTCCGCCAGCTTCAGGATCATGAGTCCGCTGATTGCGGACTTCATCGAGGAAATGAACAAGGATCGTGAGCTGACGAACTGGACGGTCGCACTGATCGGGAAGGACAGCGGCCCGGACGACAAGCACCGCACGGTAGGCGGTTTCTCGGTCAACATGCTCCAGCGCAAGCGCACGACCGAACATGCGGATCGATACTCGATCAAGACCCTGATCTCGCCTCGCGATCAGGCCATCGATCTGACCGAGGCAGAATGGAGGGCAGCGCTCGATCTCAGCCAGAAGACCTGGCGCAACGACACGGAGCGAAACGAAGGCAAGGAGCCGCCGTCCGAACCGAGAGGTCCACAGATCCGTCATGTACTCGGAGAAGGCGTCGCCGAAGCGGGCATTCCATCTCGCCGGGAACGCGGCCTGCTCATGCTCTATCTGCTCGATCCCGAGGGTGCGGGCGTCGATGAACTGAAGAATGCCGATCCCGTCGTCGCCTGGGCCATCAGTTTTCCGTCAAGCACTTCCGAGAGAAGGGTCTCCAACTCGAGGTACATCGCCAACAGCGTACTATGGGGAGGCCTCAATGACTGGGTGGACTGAAGATGGGATTGCGCGCGCCTGGCGAGCGCTCGCGCGGCAGGAAGCGGCGGAAGACTGGCGATTTGTGCATCTCACCGATATGGGCGCCGTCTCTGTCGAGGCGGGGTGTCACTTCCCCCTCGGACGGGAGGCGTTGATCGTCTCCTTTCCGGGATCGTGGCCTGTGAACCCCGCAAGGCTTCCTGAAGGCAAGGGCTTCGATGTGTCCTGCATCGAGGGTCAGTCCGCATTCGCAGGCAAGACGGCGATTGCTCTCGTCAGGCGGCCGGAAGGCTCCCCCGACATCTTCGCCATCATGGTCGTTGATGTCTTGAGAACTCTGGAGACAGCAGCCAACAGCGCGGGCCGCGATGTCATGGAGACCTTCCTCGAAAGGGTGAGGGAGTGGCAGGCTTTCATGGCCCGAACCCACCGCCCTCTTTCGTCCGATGCACAGATCGGCCTGCTTGGCGAACTCTGGATGCTCAGGCTGCTCACGGACACCTCCCTCGGAGCCGGTGCTCTCGACTGCTGGCAGGGACCGTTGCGGGCTGCACAGGACTTCCACGTTCGGGGTGGCGCGATAGAGGTGAAGAGCACGGTCCGGACCGGCAGCTTCCTTGCGCGGATCAACAGCATCGAGCAGCTGGACGGTGACAGGGCTCCCATCTTCCTTTGCGCCTTCCGCTTCGAGGAAAATATGGACGGGATCTCGCTTGTCGATCTCGTGTCCGTACTCCGCGAGAGGTTTGGACTGGCCGGAGTTCAGCGCGGCTTCGAGGCATTGCTTATGGTGATGGGATACCTCGAAGAACATGCACCGCTCTACAGCCGAACGCTGGCATTGAAGGATGCAAGAACATTCCGCTCGGAAGGTGACATGCCGCGCCTTACGCGTGCCTCCCTGCCAGCGGCCATCCGTTCGGCCACTTATGTAATCGACCTCGATGCCTTGGAAGTCCACTCCATTGGGATTCCGGAGCTGATCAACGAATTTGGACTTGACTGCCATGAGCCTTGAAGAATTTCACCGCAACTTTCGTTCCGACTTGCAGACCATCATCGCCGAGCGCGTGGAGGCCGGCGAAGGCCCCTTTCCTTCGGATGAGCTCGTCTTTGCGGAAATGGTCATGGAGCATGTCGCAGAAACCGGGATCTGCGAGGCACCAACCGTTTGCCACTGGAGCGGCAAGGTCGGCAACGCGAAACTCCGCATTACGGGCTATGCGCTCAGCTCCGATGAAACGGCTCTCGACCTGTTCGTGACCCACTATTTCGGGACCGAAGAACTGAACGATCTCAGGGACTCGGATGCCACCGCAACCGCAAGCGAAGGCGTTCGCTTTCTGTTTCGAGCGGCAAGCGGCAACCTCGATGCAAGGATCGATCCGACGCATCCGGTCAGGGATCTGGTTGCGACCATTCGTTCTCGCTGGGGCGACATCGACCGACTTCGTGTGTTCGTGATCACCGATGGCAAGACCAAAACCAAACGGTTCTCGAACAAGGAGGTTCACCAGAAGATGGTGGCCGTTGAGGCCATGGATATGGAGAGGCTGTTCCGCCACACCGAGGGCAAGCCGCGAGACGAGCTGGCCGTGAGTTTCGTCCAGTCGATCGGTCGGGCACTCCCCTGCGTACACGTCCCAGACCCTGATGCGGACTACGAGTATGCCCTTACTGCCATTCCCGGGCAGCTCATCCGGGATCTCTATCTGCGCTACGGGACGACGCTGCTCGAAGCCAACATCCGCACCTTCCTGGGGAACAAGCGCGCGGTCAACAAGGGCATCGTCGAAACGCTGCGAAAGGAACCGGAGCACTTTCTTGCCTTCAACAATGGCCTCGTTCTTGTCTGCGACGAAGCGGCGTTCGAGCGGACTGAGGACGGAAATCTGGGCCTGTCGTTCCTGAAGGGCCTGCAGATCGTTAACGGCGGCCAGACCACCTCGACCATCTACTTCTCTTCGCGCGACGATCGCACCATCGATCTCAGCCATGTCATGGTCCCGGCAAAGATCATTATCCTCAAGGGATCGCAGGATGAGGCACGCGAGCGACTGATCAGCAACGTCTCCCGCTATGCGAACAGCCAGAACGCGGTGAAGATGTCCGACCTGTCGGCAAACCGCCCGTTCCATCGAGAGCTTGAAAAACTTGCAAACGACACGTGGTGCCCGGACGGCGCAACGCGATGGTTCTACGAGCGCGCGGCTGGCGCCTACAACGTCATGCTGCTGAGGGAAGGTACCACGCCCGCGAAGAGGCGAAACCTGAAAGAGATGGTCCCGCCAAAACGCAAGCTGACCAAGAACGACATCGCGAAGTACCATGAAGCATGGCGCGGCAAGCCGAACCAGGTCGCAATGGCTGGCGAGAAGAACTTCGCGGCATTCATGGCTGCACTCGATGATGACCCGAGCATTGTCCCCAGCCCGCTCGATGCCCGCTGGTATCGGGCGATGATCGCCAAGGTCATTCTGTTCAAGGCGATCGAGAGCATGATCAAGACGAAGGAGGCGAAGGAGGTGTTCCGCCAAGGATGGGTGAACATCGCCACCTACGTCGTGTCGGTGGTCGCTGACCGGCTTGGCGACAGGCTCGACCTCGAGCAGATCTGGATGCGACAGGGGATTTCTGGCGGTCTGCGCGACCTGCTCTGGGACTGGGCCGTGGTCGTGAACGCCGAGTTCAACAGGATTGCCCCGGGCCAGCAGATTTCGGAAGTGGCGAAGCGTGCGGACACGTGGGCTAAAGTCAGAGCGGCGGACTACTCGCCTCATTCCTTGTCCATTCCTGAAATCAAGCAATAGAGATCATTTGGTCAGCACAGAAATGGCAACAGTTCGAGACATCGGCGAGACACGGAAACGATCCGACGACATGATCCTGGTCGGGTACTTTCTTTCGCGTTGCACAGACTTTTCCGATGGCAAGGTGTCGAGGCCGCCTACCTCACTGGGCGTCGACAGTTGGAATGGTGCGTACGACCTGTTCTTTGACGTGCTTGCGGAAGGGCGCTCACTACAGCAGTTTCGCCACACACTGAAAGGAACACGAGACATTTTTGATACCCTTTTTGACAATGGTCGAAAGGGCTGGTCTGAAGGACAAAAAAGGGGATCACAGCTAAGCGCACGAGACCGCGCAGTTCACGAACACTGGATACGGAACAGCGATGAAGATCTGTTCCGCAAGGTTCGTGAGTTTCTTGTAGAGCAGGGTCGACACCGAAATCCGGATTGGACCCGTGACGAGCTAATCATTGCACTCGACTATCATCTGAATCATGGTAATTTTGATCCACGGCCCCAATCTGAGGAAATCGGTGAACTCGCGCAGCGTATCGCGAAAGTTGGTGCAGCCTTGGGCCTGATAGAACGCGGATTGCTTTTGCGAACGCCAGATGCAATCGCCATGAAGTTGCGAAACTTCAGTTCTTTCGACCCCCAATATACTGATAACGGCAGAAAGGGGCTAACCAATGGCAACAGGCTTGAAGTTGAGCTTTGGGAGCAATTTTCTGGACGTCCGGACGAGGTGGCACGGGTTGCGAATGGGATCTTGGAGTTAATCGGCGACAGTGATGCGGAGATCTTGGCTTTCGATGAACCCGAATTCGAAGCATCAGAAGGTCGAATAATGACCCGAGTTCATGTTTCCCGAGAACGAAACAGTACACTCGTGAAGAAGAAGAAATACGTCGCGCTGAGACAGCATGGCTGTCTTGCCTGTGAGGTCTGTGGTTTCGATTTCTTGCAAACCTACGGAGAGAGGGGCCGGGAATTTATCGAATGCCACCACACCCTGCCAATTTCATCGCTCGGTGAACACGGCAAGACGAACCTGAAGGACCTTGCCTTGGTCTGTTCCAACTGCCACCGGATGATACATGCTCGACGCCCTTGGTGGTCAATTGACGATGCTAAGGCCGCGCTGATCGGCGCCAACGGATCTAGAGCCCAAAGCTGAAAGGAGCAATCTCGAAATCTGCCTCGCAAGAAACGGAGGCACGGCGTTTCCGACCTGGACATACTGCTGCGTGCGGTTGCCAAGAAACAGGTAATCGTCGGGAAATGTCTGCAGCCGAGCAGCTTCGCGCACCGTCAGGCTCCGGCACTGGATCGGATCGGGGTGAATGAAGTAGTGGCCATCTTTCGAGATGTGGCTCGTGACCGTGGTCGATGCCTCGTCCGCCAGCTGAACCCGGAAGCGGTCATTGAAGACACCACTGTGCCAGTTGCGGTGATCGGGGCTGAGCACCAGAGGAAAATCGGCGGCCTTCGGGCTGTAGCCACGGACGGTCCCGAACACGGCAGCAAACAGGTAGCGGCCCAGATCCGACGCCATGTGCCCGCGCGTCTCGTGCTGGGCAATCGCGCGAAGTTCCGGTCGCTCGATCCACTGCAGCAACTCATCGTTCGAATTGCCATAGTCGTCCGGCAACCGTGACGCGGCCCGAACGATAGGCGGGTCTTCCTTCACTCGCTCCGAAACGGTCAGGAACGCTTCGCGGAGCGCATGTTTCTCCTTCCCCTTGGAGATGCCGGCCAGCAGCTTTGCGGCGTCGAGGACCTCTCCGCGCCAGGCAGCCGCGTCGTCGCGCCCGCGGCTGATACCGCTTCGCAAGGCGGGCATCGTTTCGATGACATCGCGGACGGTCCGCGCCATCCCGGACACAGCGATCTCCGCATCGGCGGCCCGTCCTGCGAGGTCCGAACGGATCCCGACGATGATCACCCTGTGGCGACGCTGCGGAAGGCCAAACGCCTCGGCGCGCACGATGAAATCAGAAGGCTGTGCCGCCTCCTGCAGGCTGGCCTTGCCATCCTCGACCCGGACGGCACGAAGTTCGTAGTGATGGGCATGGCCCGTGCCGAGCGAGGACAGATCCTCCATCAGCATCTCGAAGACAAGTCGGCTCTCGACGGTGGACGAAAGCATGCCCTTCACGTTTTCCATCACGAATGCGGCCGGGCGAAGCTTGTCGAGGACCCGGATGTACTCGCGAAAGAGATAGTGCCGCGCATCCTCCTCCGGGACGTAACCGACCTTGCCTCTGGAGCGAACGCGTCCCACCAGGGAATAGGCCTGACAGGGCGGGCCGCCGATCACGATCGTGTCGTCGTACTTTGCCTTCAGCATCGCGATGGCGCCATCGATGGCGGTCGCCGCAGCCCCGGTGCCGAGCTCGAGCGCGCGGGCTTCGTCGGTGGCATGCTGCCACGCTTCGGCATCGACGGCTGACCAGTCCGGTTCGGATGCCAGCCCGGCATGGAAATCGATGAACTCTTTCGGCAAGACGCCATGACGTCCACGGTACTCACGTAGAAAGGCACGCAGCGTCAGGGTTCGATGGGCCGACGCCTCCTTCTCGACCGAGATGCCGATCCGGAACGGCGCATGGCCGTCCTGGACGAGGGACGCGAACCCCTCGCCAAGGCCGCCTGGACCGGCAAACAGATCGACAATGCCGAAAGTGGAAGGCAAATCAGGCTCCTGACGAATTTCATTCAGCCGGTGTATACCAGGTTCAAGGACGAAAGCCAGGGAGCATATGACAGATATCGTGGACCAAGAGACGCGTTCCCGAATGATGTCGGGAATACGGGGCAAGAACACGAAGCCTGAGTTGGCTCTCAGGCGGGCATTGCACACGCGCGGCTTTCGCTTCCGGCTTCATTCCAGCAAGGTTCACGGGCGGCCGGACCTCGCTCTTCCGAAGTACCGCGCCGTGGTCTTCGTGCATGGCTGCTTCTGGCATCGTCACGAGGGATGTCGCTACACCACCACGCCGTCGACTCGCCCGGAGTTCTGGCAGGCAAAGTTCGACGCGAACGTTGCTCGGGACAAGACCGTTCGCGCGACGCTTCTGGAAGACGGGTGGCGTGTGGCGACGGTGTGGGAGTGCGCCCTGCGAAAGCCGGATCAGGTGACCGCCTCGGCTGAACTCCTGTCGGCCTGGCTTCTGTCCGACGAAGATCAGATCGAGATCTGCGCGGAAGGTGTGCAGTCCTCCTGAGCTTGACTTCAGTGCGGACGCTGCGATCAACCGATCTTGCAGCCCCAGAAGGATGTGTGGTCTGCCGCGAAGTAGCCGTCCGCGACCCGGAAATACCCCTGCAGCTCGACGGTATCGCCCGCGGTGAGCGGGACCATCGTCTGCAGCCAGATGGCGGTGGCGAGCGAGACGTGGGTGGCGGAGATTTCGCCGAGGGAGCCGCGAATTTCCGTCGTGCCGTTCAGCACAAGCCGTCCGCGCATGCGCGCAGTGGCGCTCGCGTTGATCTTGTAGAGGAGCGTCGCGCCGAAGAGGTAGGTGCCGTCGACAGGGGCCACGAAGTGGTTGTTCCCAGCGTCGAACGCCCCCTGGTCGTTGATGTCGCTGTTGTTGATACCGATCTTCGTCCACGTCCCGACGCCGACATAGTTGTCGTAGTTCGTGTAGGCCTTGAACCGGGGCAGACGGGGCTGATCGACGATGCCGGTGGCGTTGTCAACGATGAGCCCATCGAAGAAGGTGGTGCCGTCGGGCGAGACCGCGAGGCGGAACCTATCCGATCCGAAGAGGCCGAGCAGAGCCTTCGTCACGAATCCGGTCTGCAATGTGAGCCCCAGATCGTCGCCGACGGCCTCCTTGTTCATGGTATAGAAGAGATCGCCGGTTCCGCCTTCGGCGACGGTCTTCGCCGTCCAGAGCGCGGCATTGAGCTTGGCCGAAAACGGGTTCGACGAGTCGGCAGTGATGCCGAGCCCGAGCAGCGCCATATCCTGCAGCGTCGCGGGCGTGGTGCCGATCCAGCCCGCATCGTCGTAGACCAGCAGCAGCCCTTCGTCCTCGACCCATGCCCGCCAGCCATTCTGCGGCGGCAGGCGCAGCCAGGCACCGTCGGACCAGAGGGCGACGTTCAGATCCCAGCCCGCCCATTCGCCTGTCGAGCCCGAGCCGACGATGTAGCGGTCGCCATCGGCGGGGCTTCCGGGCGGCGCGGTCAGGTCCCGGTCGAGGACGGAGAGCTGGACCAGTCCATCGAGGATCCGCAGCGCCTCGTTATGGGTGACGTGCTTCTGGGCCTGTGCCGCCAGGATGTACGGCAGCAGGAGATGGGTCGTGGCATCGGACATAGGAAAAGCCTCAGAACAGGAGCGTGACGGTCTTGGGCGCGCCCCGCCCCACGAGGGCGGAGAGCTGGTAGATGCGGATGTCGAGCGTATCGCCGGGGCCGAGCAGCGCGCCCCAGTCGGCGGTCTGCTGGGCGGCGGTGTAGAGCGCGCTGGTGGTGGCCGTGCTCAGCACCAGCTTCACCGTGGCGCCGTCGAGGATCTCTACCTCGTAGGCCTCCAGTTCCTCGGCCAGCGGCACCTCCAGCCCGCCCCAGCTGTCGGCGGAAAGCGCGCGGGACCGGCGCGTCCACCGGATCGTCAGATCGCCGGGCGTGCGCGGCGTTCGCCACGGCTGCGCGACATGGGCGACGGAGAACGGCCGCAGCCCGACGCCTGCGGGCGTGAAGGCCTGCACGGCATAGGTTTCGTCGCTGACAGGGCGGCTGGCTGGACCAATGCGCCAGTTCCACGGGATGCCGAGATCGGCTACGGCGATCGGCAGCGAGGCGAGGCTGTCGTCGAGCACCACGACCCGCGCGCCGGCCGGAGCTGGGTTGCCCATGACGCCCTCGGTGCCCCGCTGGCCGCGAAGGAGCCGGGTGAGCCGATACCGGCCCGGGGCGATCAGCTCGGCCTCGCTCGCCTGCACGATCTCCCAGACGCCGGGCGCACTCTCGATAGCGAGTGCGTTCGCCCCACCGAAGAGGGTCAGGTCTGTCACGCTTTCCAGCGTGCCGGTGAGCAGATTGACGATCAGCGCATTCCCGAGATCGAAGCGCGACGTCGGGCCCGCGTAGAAGTCCGAGACCAGCGTGCCGAGACGGGCGCGGCTGCCAAACGTGGTCAGCAGGTCGAACCCGTCCGAAGAGGGGCTGCGGAACACCGCCATCTCGCCCGGCCAAGGCACGGCATGCGCCGCCGCGAATGGCCGATGCGCGGCCTGGTCCTCGGTGAGCTGCGGCAGGTCGAGGAGGACCGCCTCGGGCGCACCGAACACCACGGCCTGCGACAGCGTCGAGGGTCGCGGCGCGCCGGGCGGGAGGTCGTAGGCCTCCCGGTCCTGGCGGACGGCCTCGATGCCGCGCGCGTCGGCGTCGGCAATCGAGATGAGCCGCAGCGGGATGGACCGGCCGTCATGGGCGAGCATAACCACATCGGCCGGGTCGAGTGCCAGCCGAGAGGGCGGCAGCCGGAAAGCCGCGCTTTCACGGCCGGTCCACGCTTCCATCAGCGCGCGGCGGCAACGGCGCTCGGCCTCCTCCGGCGGCACCGCCATGGGAAAGCTTTCGGAGGCGATGCGTGTGGTGTCGACGGTGATGCGCCGGGCCTCGACTTGCGCGGCGTCGTAATCCTCGTCCGCCCGCGCGACTTGCCATTTCAGGGCCTGCGGCAGCTCGGTCTCCTGGCCGCGCGTCAGCTCCAACACGTCGCCCTCGCGGGCGGCTACCAGATCGTCCGGTGCGACGCTCGCCGCCGCCGCCCGCCCACGCATGACGAAGCGGATCACGCCTTCGGTCTCCACGGCGTCGAAGCCGAAATGCCGCGCCAGCGTGGTGATCGAGGCCCGCGGGCTTTCCAGCGCGCCGATGGCATAGCCCTCGACCGCGCCCCAGAGGCCGGTGACGTCGATGCGATCGTCGGACAATCCCGCGCGTAGACAGAGGTGCCGCACAAGCGCGGCGAGCGACACCGCCCCGAGGCGGCCGGTCAGCCAATGGCCGAGCCGCCAGTTCGGTCCGTCGGTCCAGACATCGGTCAGTTCGGGGAAGAACGGATACGGCCGCGCGTCCCAGGTCCAAGCCGCGCATTCCGGCACTTGGACCATCCGGCCGCCGTAGACCGAGGACAGCGGGTTGTTCGCTGCCTCACCCCAGAACAAATAGGTCGCCTCGAGATAGCCGCGCTGGATGGTGTCGTCGCGCCAGCCCCGCGAGAAATACGGCGTGAAGCTCTCCGACGATTTCGGGTCGAAGAAGACGTTGGGTTGGTTGGTGCCCCGGTCGATGGCCGGGCAGCCGAGTTCGGTGAAGCGGATGGGCTTCGATTCCGGCACCCATGCTGTCGGCGTGCCGCTCTCCGCCCCGCCTGGGCGATTGTAATGCAGGTTCGACCACCAGCCGTGCAGATCCTTGTAGCGGAAGACCCATGGCTTGCCGGCTGCGCCATCCGTGATCGGGGTCCGGACTTGCGCAGAGCGGTCGGCGGCACTGTCATAGAACCAGTCGAATCCCTCACGGCCCGCGATGTTCGCCTGCAGATAGGCCCGGTCGTAGATCGCGGGCCAGCCCTCGGCCGCGTCGGCATGCTCGAAGCCGTCGCGCCAGTCGGAGAGCGGCATGTAATTGTCGATACCGACGAAATCGATCTCCGGATCGGCCCAGAGCGGATCGAGGTGGAAGAACACATCGCCCGAGCCGTCGCCCGGGTGATGCCCGAAATACTCGGACCAGTCGGCCGCATAGCCGATCTCCGTGCCAGCCCCGAGAATGGCGCGAACATCGGCGGCGAGTGCCTTGAACGCGGTGACGGCCGGATAGCTGCTGGCACCCGAGCGGATGGTGGTCAGCCCGCGCATCTCCGAGCCGATCAGGAAGGCATCGACCCCGCCCGCCGCCGCGCAGAGATGGGCGTAGTGCAGCATCATGCGGCGCAGGCCCCAGTCCCCGGACGGGCCGGTCCAGGAGACGGTGTCGCCCGAGATCGCGAAGTCAGAGGGGGCCGCGCTGCCGAAAAAGGCTGCGACCTGGCTAGACGCCGTGGCTGTCTTGTCCACGCTCCCGGCATAGCCTGCCGCGGGCGAACAGGTGATCCGGCCGCGCCAGGGGAATGTCGGCTGTCCCATCTCGGCGGCGTTGTCGGAATACGGGTTCGGCAGCGTGTTGCCGGGCGGGACGTCCATCAGGGTGAACGGATAGAAGGTCACACGCAGCCCACGCGCTTTCATCTCCCGGATCGCCTGTACCACGGCAAAATCAGCGGGCGTGCCGCCATAGACAGGGCGGTCTTCAGCGTCGCGGCTGACGAGGATGGCATTGGCGCGGCTGACGCCATTGACCGACCAGCCGACCGGCGCCGTGGATTTCGCCGTGACCTCGACGCCCGGGCGCAGATTGCAGGAACCCGCGCGCAGGTCGTCGCCGAACCAGGCGACGACGAGGCTGACGCTCTCGACGGCCGGCGCCATGGCCTGCAGGCGGTCGAGCGCGACCACCATGTCGGCGGTGTCGGGTAGCGCGTTCAGGTTTTCGGCCTGAGTCGCGCCGCCGGAGGATTTGCGGATGGCCTGGGTGGCATATGTGAACTCGCCCGAGGCCGGGATCAGGGTGACGGCGCGGGTCAGCCCCTCGGCTGTGTCGGGGTCGGCGAGCGGCCGGAACACCTCGAAGGAAAGCTGCGGCAGGCGGTTGCCGTAGCTCGACAGCGGCAGTTCCTCGAAAACGACATAGGCCGTGCCGCGATAAGCGGGCGTGTTGGCCGCGCCCATCTTCGCCGCGATGAATGGATCGGCCGCCTGCGCCTCGTCGCCGGGATACCAGCGCCAGGTGACGCCCGAGAGGTCCATCGGCTTTCCGTCGGCCCAGATGCGCCCGATCCCGGTGATCGGCCCCTCGCAGAGCGCCACGGCAAAGCTTGCATAGTACAGATATTCGGTTGTCTTGACCTTGCCGCCCCCGCCGCCCTTGCCGCCGCCCTGCGTGCTGGTCTTCGTCTCCTCGCGGAAATCGGTGGCCCAGATGATGTTGCCGCCGATCCGCATCCGGCCATAGAGCCGCGGGATCACGGCTCCCTCGGTCGAGGACGTGATGCGCAAGCTGTCGAGCCGCGCCCCTTCGATCCGCTGCGTCGGCGCGAGCGAGGACACAATCCAGCTGTCGACGACCGAGCCGATGGTGGAGCCGATGAAGCCGCCGATGGTCGCGGCGCTGACGCCGAGGATCGCGCCACCGATCGAACCGCCGATGGCGGCACCGGCGGCGCCGAGAATGAGGGTGGCCATGTCAGGATCTCAGCGTTGCGGAAACAGGAAGGCGAAGGCGATGCGCCGCCGCCAGGCTGCCGTGAGAGGCTCCTCGATCACGCCGAGCCGCTCGTAGGCGTGAAGGAAAGTGTCGGGCCCGGTCAGGATCCCGACATGCTTGGCGATGGCGCGGCGATCCATGCGAAAGAGAACCAGCGCACCGGCACTGGCCTCGGCGGGCGACACCTCGATCATCATGCGCCCCGCGCCCTCGGCCAGCACCTCGCGAGGTCCGGTCTCACCCCAGTCCCGGCTGTAGGGCGGGATCGGGAAGGGCTCGGGGCCGACGACCTCGCGCCAGACGCCTCGGGCCAGCCCGAGGCAGTCGCAGCCGACACCCTTTAGAGTTGCCTGGTCGTGGTACGGCGTGCCGAGCCAGGACCGCGCAACCGCTATTACCCGATCCGGATCGGCGGGCTTCACAGCACACCCCCGTCGTGGCCGCCGTCTTTGGTGGCATAGCGCAGAACGGCGTCCTGGCCGGGGATATGGGGGAAGCCCCGGAAATTGGCGGTGTTGGCGAACTTCGCGCCGCAGCTCTCGATCCGCTTGTCGCAGCCCGTACGGATGGTGAAGGCATCGCCCTCGGCGATCGCGCGCACTGGCGCCTCGAGCAGGGTCAGGATCGCAACACCGTCTGTGACATCATGACCCAGTACCTCGGTGCGCCGCCCCGCATTCGCGCCGCTCGTCCAGTCGAGCGTGCCGAAGGTGAACCAGCCGGAGATGAATGCTCCCAGGCCCGAGGCGGTGAAGGCCCTGTCGCGCAGGAGATCGATGACGGCACCGTTGCCCTTGAAGGCCGAGCCCTCCAGATCGACGCCGCAGCGCGCATCGCCGAGCGCCGCGTCGCAACTCGCCTGGAAGGTTCGCCCCACCGTCTGCCCGAGCACATGGGCGAGCGAGCGGACCTCGGCGACGAAGGCCAGCCGCCCGCGGCGGATCTGGCCGATAGCCCCGCGCCGCATCAAAACGCGCTGCGCGGTATCGGCCCAGTTCACGCGCCAGACCTCGACGGCCGCGTTGTCCCATCGGCCGTCGAGGATATCGGTCTCGGTGATGCGGTCCGAGGTCAGCACGCCTTCCGCATCCTGCGCATCGACCGACAGGTCCGAGCCCGAGCGAACCTCGGACGCCGTCAGGCCGCTTTCCGGCTCGAAGTCGGTCCCGTCGAAGCTCAGCGTCCGGTCGTGGTCGGTGAAGCCGAAGGCGACGCAGTCGGCGCGGGTGATCCGCCAGCACCAGGCGAGCGTGGTCGTGCCGTCGTCGAGATGGGCCTGCAACGCGGGCGAGAGGGATTTCATCGGCAGGTTCCTGTCATTCGGTCGTCGAGATCGGCGATCCATGTCGCCCATTCCAGGGGCATGGCGGCGACGGCAGAGACAGGCGGCCGGGCCAGCCGCGCCTCGGCATAGGAGGCGCAGCCCGCATCACCAGCGCCCATCGTTGCGGCGCAGCCGGTCAGCAGGATCGCCAGCACCGCGACCGTCACGGACCGCATCCCGCCCACGCTCGAGACGCTTGCTCTTGTCTTCCATGGCATCGCGTTCCGCCTCCCGTTTGCCTTGGCGTTCGCCTTCCACGCGGCCCCAGACCCGACCGAGGACGACGCCTCCGATCGCGCCGAGACCTGCAACCAGCCAGATCAGGAACTCAGCCATCGTCGTGATCCCCGCGCGCGGCCGCGACGCAGAGGGCGACGACGAAAACGCCGAGACCCCCGCCCAGGATGATCCCTGCGAGGAACTCAAGCATCGCCGCGGAACCCGCGCTCGATCCGGTCCCGCAGGCCGATCAGGCCGAGCCCGAGGAACATCAGGCCCGCGGGCGAGGCGTCGCCTGAACCTGCAAGCAGCGCGACGAAGCGTGAGAGTTCCCCGAGCGGCCCGGTGGCGGGTAACGCGAGGGAGGCGATGCCAGTGAGCATGGCGAGGCACCCCGCCCACCAGGTGAGCGAGGTCGGACGGATGTAGCGCATGGGGATCAGGCCCTCCGGATCAGGGTGGAGAAGAAGGCGCTCAGCCGGGCAAGCCAGCCGATTGCCGGTTCAGGTGTGGCGGCAGGCACGGATGGTCTCGGCACCGGCACGCTTGCGGGGCGCAGCAGCGCCAGCGCCTCGTCCTCGGTCAGACGCCGGATCGGTCGCGAGAAATCGACGCGTCCGCTGCGATCCACCGACCAGACGGGAATGGTGCCGGCGGGATAGCGGCCCGTTGCGAAGAGATCGCGCTCGGCCTCCCGGCGCGGGCGGATCGCAGCGGGTTTGAGCCAGCCCATGAAGGCTGCGGCGGCGACAGCCCGGTCGCCCGCGTTCAGGTGCCGGGTGAGCGCCGCCTTGGAGATGCCGCCTGTGTTGTAGTGGAAGGAAACCAGCGCATCGAATTCGTGCGGTTCGAGCGGCACCTTCACAGCGCGCAGGATCGTGGCCTCGTAGCGCGCGAGGTCGGCGCGGGAGACCCCAAAAGCCTCGCGGATCCCTGCATCTAGATTGGCGGGCATGCCGCGCGGCATCGCGGCCGGATCGGGTGCCCCGGCAGCGGCGGTGTGGCCAATGCCAAAGGTCCAGACCTGTTTCACATCACGGTAGGGTCCGGGCACGATGCCTTCGTGCCGGACGAGGGCCAGAAGGCCGCGATCAGACATTTTCTTGGCAGTCATCTGCATGGAAATCACCCCAGAAGCGAGAGGATCAGGATCAGCGCGGCAATGGCGATGCCGACGCCCAGTCGGTGGCGGAAAGCCTGGCCGGGATCGGCCGGGTCGCAGCGCAGGGAGCGCGCGAGACGGAGAAGGTCATGCATCGCCACCGCCTTTCCCGGCGTGGCGCAGGCGGGCGAGCATCACCTCGATGAAGGCAGGTCCGAAGACGCCGACCAGATAGGCGGCCGATCCGGCCGCGCCCCCGGCCGGGATCGCTTCGGGCGGCAGGCTGAGCCAAGACGTGATGATCGCCATCGACAGGCTCCCCATCCCGGCCGCGATCAGACCGCCGAGCAGGATGTGGCGCAGCGCGTCGCGCAGCCGCATCTTCGTGGTCAGC
>NZ_UZWE01000015.1 GCF_900631945.1 Paracoccus haematequi | reverse complement strand
CGGCTCAATCTTCGCCCATTGGGCATCCGTCAGAACATTGCGATCCATCCTGACTATGAATCACATCAGCCTCCGAGTGTGAATCCCCACAGACCCTAGTTTCTTGTCCCTGCGAACATGAAGCGTGCCGACTTTTACGTTGAGGTTCGCATCGGGGCGGCTTTTTGAAATCGTTGTATTTTCTTTCCCTGTCCGCCATATCGGCAGACTTGGGACGAGCGCAACTGACCGTTTCGCATTCGCATGGAAGATTGCGGCGTAACAACAGTGCGGTATAGGAGGCCGGTCGCCCCCTTCGCGGGGGCGTGGATCGAAACTGGCGCGTGGATATGACGGTCGTCGCCTACACGATGTCGCCCCCTTCGCGGGGGCGTGGATCGAAACGCCCCGCTTGACCGCATGATGCAGGATGCCTTTGCGTCGCCCCCTTCGCGGGGGCGTGGATCGAAACGTTAACAGTCGATAGCGAAACACCTGCCTCGGCAGTCGCCCCCTTCGCGGGGGCGTGGATCGAAACAGCGGCTTGGCACCAAATAGCACGGGTGGCCGAGTGTCGCCCCCTTCGCGGGGGCGTGGATCGAAACCTCAACCGTCTGGCCGCCGATGGTGACACGGGTGGTCGCCCCCTTCGCGGGGGCGTGGATCGAAACGCCGAAGATCACGGCATTGCCGCGCAACTCCACAGGTCGCCCCCTTCGCGGGGGCGTGGATCGAAACTCCTTTGAAATCGGGCATACCTACAAGCACGAAGGCGTCGCCCCCTTCGCGGGGGCGTGGATCGAAACAGCAACTGCCAGACGATTTGTCGCGATCCCGCCAGTCGCCCCCTTCGCGGGGGCGTGGATCGAAACTGCACGATTGAGCTGAAGGTGCGGACAGCAAAGCGGTCGCCCCCTTCGCGGGGGCGTGGATCGAAACCGTCCACGCCACCAGCAAATGCGTGAAGCCTAGCAGTCGCCCCCTTCGCGGGGGCGTGGATCGAAACACGGACATACTCGACCGAGTTGGACGCGGTTTCGCGTCGCCCCCTTCGCGGGGGCGTGGATCGAAACTCGAAATACAAGCCCATCCAGCTTTGGAAGGCGGGTCGCCCCCTTCGCGGGGGCGTGGATCGAAACAGCGCCAGCGTGACAGCCGCAAGCAGGAACGCCGCCGTCGCCCCCTTCGCGGGGGCGTGGATCGAAACCGCGACATCCACGGGCGGCGAGTGCGCCACCTGTTGTCGCCCCCTTCGCGGGGGCGTGGATCGAAACCGCCAAAACCGGCGCGGACCTGGAAGGACTGCTTGTCGCCCCCTTCGCGGGGGCGTGGATCGAAACTGTTCTCGTTCTAATCCGCGAACGGCGCGGCGGCGTCGCCCCCTTCGCGGGGGCGTGGATCGAAACCAGGCAGTCGCGCCAGCAAATGGAAGAAGAAGCTGTCGCCCCCTTCGCGGGGGCGTGGATCGAAACTTCCACGGCGGCGGGGCGAACGGCAAATCGGTCCGTCGCCCCCTTCGCGGGGGCGTGGATCGAAACAACTGGAACCGCCCGACTGAAGAAACGCAAGGGCTGTCGCCCCCTTCGCGGGGGCGTGGATCGAAACCTGACCGAGGACGTGATCGGGGCTGACGGAAAGCCGTCGCCCCCTTCGCGGGGGCGTGGATCGAAACGGCTGTCGGGGCCATCCGCGCGACCTCTGAAATCGACAGTCGCCCCCTTCGCGGGGGCGTGGATCGAAACCTCCCATCCGTTATAGGCCCAATAGGTGCTGTTGGTCGCCCCCTTCGCGGGGGCGTGGATCGAAACCAGCCGTTGGTCAGGTGCCATCGCCGGATCTCGGCGTCGCCCCCTTCGCGGGGGCGTGGATCGAAACCGCGCCCGCACGACGCCGTTCCCGCCCGGAAGAAGTCGCCCCCTTCGCGGGGGCGTGGATCGAAACTCCGGGTCTTTGACGAAGGGGCAACCGCAGCCCGTCGCCCCCTTCGCGGGGGCGTGGATCGAAACGCCCTGGCACTGTCGGACCAGATCAGCCGGTTCAGTCGCCCCCTTCGCGGGGGCGTGGATCGAAACGCCGGGCTTGCGGGTCGGAATGCCGCGATGGCCGCGCGTCGCCCCCTTCGCGGGGGCGTGGATCGAAACGGCGTGAAAACGGGCACGAGCGTGCCGGATGCGCGTCGCCCCCTTCGCGGGGGCGTGGATTGAAACTCCATCGAATCCGAGACATAGATCCGCGCCAAGGCTTCGGCCGTTCGCGAGGTAGGGTCTCGACCAAGATCCATCTGCGGGTCAATGCGGCACGGCTGCCCATGAGAACCGAAATCATGGCTGGGCAGACATCGGACTACCTCGGCTTCGATCTGCTCATGGCCGACACCCTGCCCGAGCCTGGCGTTCTGCTCGCAGATCGCGGCTACGCTTCTGACAACATCCGCAAGACCATGGCGGTGCGCGACGTGGTGCCGGTCATCCCCATGCGCAAAACCCGGAAGCTCCGGGTCGCCGTCGACCGCAGGCTTTATCGGCTGCGCAATCTCGCCGAGCGGTGCTTCTACAAGCTCAAGAAGGCCCGGCGCGCGGCTGCCTGCTACGACAAGACAGCCGAAAGCTTCCTGGGCTTCATCGACATCACGTGACCCGCCTCTGGCTCTGTCATTTGGCAACACGACTCGTCGACTGTTATCAAATTCGCCGGCTGTTCGCGGTTTGTCCCGATGGCAATTTTCAGGAACGCGTTGGTATTATTAAGGAAACGCTGGGTTTTGCAATCCGCTGCGTAACCTCTCCGCCAACCCGCCGCCGTTCGAGGTTCGCATGGAATAGAGGATCGGCGGACCGCTTGCAAGACGGGAACGTGCGACGTTGCCCAGCCCCCGGAATCGTGGCAATAAGCGCCAAAGCAGCTTGCAGAGGTTCCCGGAGATGAGCGATTTCGCCGCGCGGCGCACCATGATGGTGGACACGCAGGTCCGCCCCAATGATGTCACGAAGTTCCCTGTGATCGAGGCCATGCTGACTGTCCCGATGGAGGATTTCGTTCCCCCTTCGCGCCGGGCCGTGGCCTATTCGGGCGAAAACCTGGATCTGGGGCAGGGCAGGGTGCTGCTGGAACCCCGGACTCTGGGCAAGATGATCGACATGCTGGACCTTCAGCCCGACGATCTGGTCCTGGATCTGGGCTGCGGCTATGGCTATTCCTCGGCGGTGCTGGCGCGGCTGGTCCAGACCGTCGTCGCCATCGAGGAGGACGCCGACATGGCCGCCGAGGCCGAGCGCCGCCTGAACGAGGCCGGCGTCTTCAACGTCGCCGTGCTGAACGCGCCCCTGAACGAAGGCGCGGCCAAGCAGGCCCCCTATGACGCCATCCTGATCAACGGCGGGGTCGAGGACGTGCCCGAGGCGATACTGTCGCAACTGAAGGACGGCGGCCGCATCGCCGCGCTGTTCGTCGAAGGCGCCCTGGGGGTGGTCAGGATCGGGCATTGCCTGAACGGCCGCGTCGTCTGGCGCTATGCCTTCAACGCGGGCGCGCCGCTGCTGCCGGGCTTCGAACGCGCGCGGAGTTTTTCGCTGTGAGGGGGCTTCGTTTCCTGGCGGCCGCCGCGCTGATCGCAGTCTCGGGGCAGGCGGCCAAGGCCGAATCGCTGGCCGACACCATGGTCGCGGCCTATCGCCATTCCGCGCTGATCGAACAGAACCGCGCCGTTCTGCGCGCCGCCGACGAAGACGTGGCCGCGGCCATCGCGGCGCTGCGCCCGATCGTGCAATGGACCGCCGCCCATACCGTCCAGCGGGCCGAGGGGCTGACCGGCTATACCACGGCGCGGTCGACCTCGCTTCAGATCGGGGCGCAGATGACGCTCTATGACTGGGGGCGGTCGCAACTGGCCATCGACGCGGCCAAGGAACAGGTTCTGGCGACGCGCCAGGGGCTTGTGGCGGTGGAACAGGATATCCTGCTGGCCGCGGCGGTGGCGTTCTTCGACATCAAGCAGGCCAATGAGCGGGTGGCCTTGCAGCAGAACTCGGTCGAGGTTCTCGGCCGCGAACGCCAGGCCGCCCAGGACCGCTTCGACGTGGGCGAGATCACCGTGACCGACGTGGCCCTGGCCGATGCGCAGCTTGCGCAGACCCAGGCGGGGCTGGCCTCGGCCCAAGGCGACCTGGAAATCGCGCGCGAGGGGTATCTGGCGGCGACCGGCCGATTCCCCGGATGGCTGGACGCGCCCCCGCCGCTGCCCAAGCTGCCCGCCTCGGTCGACGAGGCGCGGGCCATCGGGCAGCGCAACCATCCGCTGATCGCGCAGGCGCAACGCCGGGCGGCGGCGGCCGAACTGGGCGTGGCCATCGCGGCGGCGGAACGCAATCCGACGCTGACCGGCAACCTGGGCGTGGGCGTCACGCGCAGCGCACGATCCCAGTTGGATAGCGGGCGGGACAACTTTGACAGCGCCACGGTCGGGCTGGAACTCAACCAGACCATCTATTCGGGGGGCCGTCTGCCCGCCGCGCACCGCCGGGCCATGGCGGAGCGCGATCAGGCGCGGTCGGCGCTGCTGAACCTGTCGCGCCAGATCAGCCAGCAGGTCGGCGAATCATGGGCCAATATCGACGTGGCCCGCGCGCAGATCGGCGCCATCGACCAACAGATCGCCGCAGCCCAGCAGGCCTATAACGGCGTGCGAGAGGAAGCGGCCCTGGGCGCGCGCACCACGCTGGACGTTCTGGACGCGGAACAGTCCCTGCTGGAGGCGCGGGCCGACAAGATCACGGCGGAAGCCAATCTCCAGTTAGCACATTATCAACTTCTGGCTGCTATGGGTCGTCTTACGGTAGAACACCTGAACCTGGGGATTCCGACCTATGACCCTTCGCAATACTACAACGCCGTGCGCGATGCGCCTTACACCAGCAAGCAGGGCGAAAGCCTTGATCGCGTCTTGCGCGCGATCGGGCGCGACTGACGCTCTGAACGGCGGGGGGCACCATGGCTGACCCCCGCATGTCCCAGAACGCCGCGCGCCTGTCGGAAGACATCGGCGATGTCCTGTCCGCCATCCGCCGCATGATTGCCGACGACGATGCGCTGTCCTCGGCGCGCGACAACATCCGCGCGGAACGCAGCAGCCTGATCCCGGACGATGCCGGCGAATTCCTGGCCCGCCGCTATGGCGGCAATGCCGCCCTGGCGCGGCAGCTGGTCGAAACGACCGTCCGTTCCGCAGAGCCTCTGGCGGCAGAGACCATGCCCGATGCGGCCGCCGCGCCGGCCATCCCGCAGTTCATCCTGCGGGCCAAGCCAGATCTGGTACCGCCTGCCGCCAATGTCTCTCCGCTGCGGCTGGGGGCCGAACGCCGGGTCGATGAGCCCGAGGCCGCCGCGCCCAAGGCTTCGGGGTGGCGGGCCTGGCTGCGCCCCGAGGGGCGGGACGCCGCGCCCGAGATCCAGGCCCAGCCGCAGATCCCGGCCTCGCCCGAACCGGCAGGCATCGTTCAGGCCCTCGGCGACGGCGCGGACGATGCCGACGATTTCGCCGAAGCCTTCGACTGGAAGGCGCGGATGCGCCCCGAGCTTGAGGAACCGGCCCCGGTCGTCCTGGCCGAGGCGAAGCCTGCCGAACAGCGCCTGTCCGGCTGGGCCTTGCCGCCCGAGCCTGCCTTCGATCCGGTCGCCCAGCTTGCCGCCGAGGCAGAAGCCTTCGCCGCCGAGCAGCAGGCCCAGGCCGACCTGACCGACGAGGAGCAGAGCATCCGCGACCTGCTGCGCGAGATGGTGCAGGAGGAGTTGAACGGCGAGTTGGGAGAGCGGTTCTCGGCCAATCTGCGCGCCGTGATCCGGCGCGAGATCGCCGCCGCCATCGACGCGCATCTGGACCGTCTCTGACAGTCCCGGACAGCGCCCGCCAAGGCGCTGTCCGGCAAGGCCGCTCAGGTCCGGGCGTTTTGCAGGGTCTTGGCCCACCAGGACAATTCGTCCAGCGTCGCCTTCAACGAGCCTTCCAGGTTGCCTTCGATCTCGGACATCGGGGCATTGGCGCCCAGCGGCGAGACCTTGAAGAAATCGCCTCCGCCGATATGGACGGCATTGCGCAGCGGCACCATCTGAAGCTCGATCCCGATCAGGCGCAGATGTTCCAGGGCGCGCGCGCCCCCCATGCTGCCATAGGCCAGGGCGCTGAACGGCTTGCGGTTCCATTCCTTGTAGGCCTGGTCCAGGGCGTTCTTCAGCGCCCCCGTGATCGAGCGGTTGTATTCCGCCACGACGAAGATGAACCCGTCGAGACCGGCCAGCTTTTCCTGCCAGGCGACCGCGTTCGGATCGCTGGACGGCATCCACAGGTTCGATGCCGGCTCATTGAAGAACGGCAGGTTCGCGTCGCGCAGGTCGATCAACTCGAAATCCAGGTCCGGGTGATTCTTCACCTTGTCCATCAGCCATTGCGCAGGCTTGTCGGCGAAGCGCGTGTCGCGGGTGGAACTGATGATGACGCCGATGCGGGGTTTTGCCATGAGGGTCTCCTTTCGGTCTGTTGCCGTCGCAGCGTAACGCCGAACCTTCGGGGTTGTTCGGTTTTTATCGCGGCAGCAGCGCACACTGGCCCTTGCGTTCCCGCACAACGGCCTTGCCTGGGACGCGCGGCAATGGTCTATGAATCGCATGAAAAAGTCCGACAACCCCGCCGATCCCTTCAAGAAGGCCCTGTCCGAGGCGACCCGGGCCCTGGCCGACGACCGGGATCTGAACGTGACCTTCAGCGCCGACCCCTCGGGCGTGGCGGGCGATACGATGCGCCTGCCGCAGGTCAGTCGCCGCCTGGGCCGGGACGAGGTGTTGCAGGCGCGCGGCACCGCCGACGCCCTGGCGATGCGGATGCGCCACCACGACACGGCGACCCATGCGCGTTTCGCCCCCGCAGGCCCGATGGCGCGCGAATTGTACGAGGCGATGGAAACCGCCCGCTGCGAGGCGTTGGGGGCGCGCGACATGCCGGGCGCGCTGTCCAATATCGACGCCCGGATCGGCGCGGATGCCGACAAGAAGGGCTATGGCCAGATCAAGGCGCCCGCCGATGCGCCTCTGGCGGTGGCGGCGGGATACATCGTCCGCCAGGCCGCGACCGGCCGCGCGCTGCCGGGCGGCGCGCAGCACGTGGCCGACCTGTGGCGGCCTTTCGTCGAACAGCAGGCGGGCGGGTCGCTGACCCATGTCAACGAGGTACTGGCCGACCAGGCGGCCTTCGCCCGGCTGTCGCGGCAGGTGATCAGCGATCTGGGCTATGGCGACCAGCTTGGCGACGATCCCGACCAGTCCGAGGACGACGCCGAGGACAATGCCGAACAGCAGGAGGAAGCGGGCGACAACCAGTCCCGCGACCAGGACGACAGCGAGGATGCCGAGGCATCCCCCGAGCAATCGCAGGAACAGCAGCAGGACGAACGCCAGGCCCAGGTCAGCATGGACGACCAGTCCGACGAACAGCTGACCGACGAGGCCGAGATGCCGGAATCGGACACTCCGCCCGACCTGCCGCCGCCGGTCAGCGAGGCGAGCGCGGATTACAAGGTCTTTTCCCAGGCTTGGGACGAGGAAATCCGCGCCGAGGATCTGGCCGACCCGGCCGAGCTTGAACGGCTGCGCGCCTATCTGGACAAGCAGCTGGAACCGCTGCGCGGCGCGGTCAGCCGCCTGGCCAACAAGTTGCAGCGCCGCCTTCAGGCCCAGCAGAGCCGCAGTTGGGAATTCGACAAGGAGGAAGGCGTCTTGGATGCGGGCCGCCTGGCGCGGGTGGTGGCGAACCCCACGACGCCGCTGTCCTTCAAGGTCGAGAAGGACACCGAATTCCGCGATACGGTGGTGACGCTGCTGATCGACAATTCCGGGTCGATGCGCGGGCGCCCGATCAGCATCGCGGCGATCTGCGCCGATGTGCTGGCCCGGACGCTGGAACGGTGCAGCGTCAAGGTCGAGATCCTGGGATTTACCACGCGGGCCTGGAAGGGCGGCCAATCGCGCGAGGCCTGGTTGCAGGCCGGTCGTCCCGCCCAGCCGGGGCGGCTGAACGACCTGCGCCATATCATCTACAAGCCTGCCGACGCGCCCTGGCGGCGCGTACGGCCGAACCTTGGCCTGATGATGAAGGAAGGCTTGCTCAAGGAAAACATCGACGGCGAGGCCCTGGAATGGGCGCACAAGCGGCTGGTCCGCCGGTCCGAGGTCCGCAAGATCCTGATGGTGATCTCGGACGGCGCGCCGGTCGATGATTCGACGCTTTCGGTCAATCCGGCGAATTACCTGGAAAAGCACCTGCGCGACGTGATCGCCATGGTTGAAAAGAAGCGCATGGTCGAACTGCTGGCGATCGGCATCGGCCATGACGTGACGCGATACTATGAGCGCGCGGTGACGATCACCGATGCGGACCAGTTGGCGGGTGCGATCACGGAACAGCTTGCGGCGCTGTTCGATGCCGATCCGCGCAAACGGGCGCGGGCCCTGGGAATGGCCCGTCGCGCCTGAGGCGTCCCGCGGTAGCAGGGGGCCTTCCGCCCCCTGCGGACGCCCAAGGGCGTCCTACCCCCGAGGGTATTGGGGCAAAGAAGAAGTCAGCAGGCCGGGGAGGGTGGCGCGCAGTTTCGCCATGCCGCCGGGCTGCCAGCCCATGGCGCGCAGGCGGTCGCAGGTTTGCACGCGCAAGGGCGCTGGATCGGCGCGGGCGGGCAGGGGGTGCGGGCAGCCGGTCAGGGTCCGAACCTCGGCCAGAAGGTCGTGGCGGTCGAGGATCAGGTCGCTGCAATTGACCTGGTCCGGCGGGTCCGGCTGCGTCAGAAGCAGCAGGACCGCGGCGGCCAGGTCGTCGCCATGAACCTCGGTCGCGATGCGGGGCGGGATGGGGCGGCCAGCCCGGTAATCGGTGAACAGGTCGTGCCATTTGCCGGGCAGGCCATAGACTCCGGTCGCGCGGATCGCCGTGCCCCTGACCGGCAGTCCTGCAAGATGGGCTTCGGCATCCGCCTTGACCTGGCCATAGAGATCGGCCGGGCGCGCGGGCAGGTCGTCGGGCAGGGCTGTGCCTGCGGGGTGCCCGTCATGGACCGCGCGCGAGGACAGGAAGACGATCCGGTCCACCCCGTCGCGCGCGGCCGCGTCGAACAGGCGGCGCGTGCCGTCGCCATTAAGACGCAGGAAGGCTTCGGGATTGTCGCCCTCGCCCCCGCGATAGCGGCCGGGAGCGTGGGCGAAGGCGCAATGGATCAGCGCGTCATGGCCGCCCAGGTCCGGGGCATCGCCAAGCTGAAAGCCGCTGCCGCGGTCCAAGCGCGTGACCGGGTGTCCGGCCGCCTGCGCCGCGCGCAGCACGAAGCCGCCGACGATGCCCGAGGCGCCGGTCAGGGCGATGCGCATCAGGCGGCGGGGCGGACCTGGGCCGCCAGGTCGGGCACCGGCTGACCCTCGGCGATGGCGCGCCACAGGTCGATCAGCGGGCGCAGCAGATGGGTCTTGCCGTGGTCCTGCCAAGGCTTTTCATATTGGAAATGCAGGATGCGGATATCCTCCCAGCTCCACAGCTCGGGCATGTTCATCCAGACATATTGCAGCATGTTGTGATGGATCGACAGGCCGTGCCAGTCGGGGAAATAGTCTTGCAGGAAGGTCTGGTCGGTGCGACGCCAGAAGACGCCGGGGCGGTCCAGATGCGACATCATCGCGTTGAAGGTGCGGATGTCGGGGCGGGCCGTGAAGACGCCCGAGTTCATCCGGTGGAACCCGTCCAGCCCATCATAGACATTGGGCGCGGCGCAGAATTCCGGCAGGTCGAACAGCTTTTCGACGGACCGCAGCACCACCGCGTCGGCATCGATGAAGACGCAGCGGTCGTAATCCAGCTGCCACAGCCGCAGCTTGACGAAATTGTCCAGCGGGGTGTGGAAATCGGGCTTGCCGCCCTGGGTGAACGCCGCGCGGGCGTGCAGCGCGTCCCTTGCATGGGCGCGGTCGAACGCATCCGAGGTCGGCAGCAGGTCGGCGGCGATCAGCCGGGCGCCATGGGCGCGCAGCCGGGCCAGATGCGCGGGGCCAAGGCCGCGGTGCATCACCGCCAGGTCGGCGCGGGTGCCGGTCAGCTTCAGCGACCGCAGCAGCGCCTCGGCCCCCGGAAGGTAGTCGGGATTGGTCACCAGGGTGACATAGGCCCGGTCGGACCGCGCCCCCGTTTCAGGCCGCAGGCCGTCGGGCAGGGCGTGATGGCCGCCCTGCGCTGCGGTCGGGTACAGGGGGGAAATCCGGTTGGTGTCCATCTGGGATCCTGGAAAGTCCAAATTCTGGCAAGGGCCTGGCAGGCGCGACGGTATGGCGTTTTTGTAAAGCGTTGATGACAGAACGCGGTGGGGTTTGCCAAGTTTCATCTTGCCGCTAACCTGCCGCCGACAACAAGGGGACCAACCATGAGCCTGCCCGCCGCGATTTCCGGCCGCTTGCGCACCATCCTGGGCAGCCGCCTGTCCGAAACCGCCGCGGATCGCGACCATCACGCCCAGTCCGAGGCGTTCCACCGATCCCCTCCGCCCGACGCGGTGGCCTGGCCCGAGACGGCCGAGGAGGTGGCGGCGATCCTGTCGGCCTGCAACGACGCGCGCCTGCCGGTGGTCGCCTGGGGCACTGGCACCTCGCTGGAGGGCCACGCCCTGCCGGTGCGCGGGGGCATCAGCCTGGATCTGTCGCGCATGGACAAGGTGCTGGAGATCCGCCCCGAGGACATGCAGGCCAGCGTCCAGCCTGGCGTCACGCGCGAGGCGCTGAACCTTGAGCTGCGCGCGACCGGGCTGTTCTTTCCGGTCGATCCGGGCGCCAATGCGTCCCTGGGCGGGATGGCGGCCACGCGCGCCAGCGGCACCACGGCGGTGCGTTACGGCACGATGCGCGACAATGTGCTGGGCTTGCAGGTCGTGCTGGCCGACGGGCGGATCATCCGCACCGGCACGCGGGCCGCGAAATCCAGCGCTGGCTTTGACCTGACGGCGCTGTTCGTCGGCTCCGAAGGCACGCTAGGCGTCATCACCGAACTGACGCTGCGCCTCCACGGCCAGCCCGAGGAAGTCGCGGCGGCGGTCTGCGCCTTCGACAGCCTGGATCAGGCGGTGGAATGCGTCAGCGCGACGATCCAGTCGGGGATTCCGATGGCGCGGATCGAATTCGTCGACGCGGATTCTGCCCGCGCCTTCAACCTGCATTCGGGCAGCAGCCTGCCCGAAAAGCCGCACCTGATGATCGAATTCCACGGCAGCCCCGGCGCCGTCCGCGAGGATGCGGCCCGGTTCGGCGACATCGCCGCCGAATTCGGCGCCCAGGGCTTCGACTGGGCCACCACGGCCGAGGATCGCGCCCGGCTGTGGCGGATGCGCCACGGCGCCTATCATGCCTGCCTGGCGTTACGGCCGGGCGCCTCGGGGCTGATCACCGATGTCTGCGTGCCGATGTCGCATCTGCCCGCCGCCGTCCATGCCGCCGCGCAGGACATCGCCGCCGAGGGGCTGGTCGGCCCGATCCTGGGCCATGTGGGGGACGGCAATTTCCATTCCCTGCTGCTGGTCGATCCGGGCAATGCCGACGAGATCGCGGCGGCCAAGCGGGTGGCCCTGCGCATGGCGGAACGGGCGCTTGCCGTGGGCGGCACGATCAGCGGCGAACATGGCGTCGGCATCGGCAAGCGCGGACTGATGGCCGCCCAGCATGGCGAGGGATGGCAACTGATGGGCCAGATCAAGGCGGCGCTTGATCCGCATGACATCCTGAACCCCGGAAAGCTGGTGCCGGATCGGAACTAGGGTTCGCATCCTGCCGTTGCATCTCCAACCCATTCGGAGATGAACCCCATGTCCCACAACGACAACAACCCGCAGCGATCGGCCAGTCGGCACCGGCCCGCGCTGATCGCGATCGTCGTCGCGCTGCTGGCGGCGATCCTGGCATTTCTGGTCTTCCGGCCCGGCATGAACGAACAGAACGACGGCATCGCCACCACGCCCCCGCCCGCCGAAACCCCCATCACCGGCGCCGAAGGCACCGACGGCACGGCGCCCCCGGTGGTGTCGCCTGCGGGCACCCCGCAGATGGAGGAAGGCGCAGTCCGGGGCACCGACGCCGCGCCCGTCGCCGAGGGAGAGCCTGCCGACCAGTAAGCCCTTTTCTGACGCACTCGTGACCGTCACGGCCCGGTGACTTTGCCTCACGCCTTTGCGATAAGCGGGGCGCAACAAGATCCGGTTCAGGACGGCATTCGAGGGCAGGATGAGGGTTTTTTCTACGCTATTGCTTGGCTTGATGTTGGTATTGGCGGTGGCCTGCGCGCGCACGCCCGAACGCGGCGGATACAGGCCCGCCCCAGGCCCCGGCGCCAACCCGCAACTGGGCGATTCCGCCCCCCACGACTGGGGCGGGCGCCACCCCTACGCCCATGCGGTCCACGGCATCGACGTGTCCCGCTGGCAGGGCGACATCGACTGGAACCGTGTCCGCAACGCGGGCATCAGCTTTGCCTTCATCAAGGCGACCGAAGGAGGCGACCATTACGACCCCAGCTTCCATCGCTACTGGCGCGAGGCCGCCGAGGCGCGCATCCCGCGCGGTGCCTATCATTATTACTATTTCTGCCGCTCAGGCGCGGAACAGGCCGCCTGGTTCATCCGCCAGGTGCCGCGCGAGATCGGGTCGCTGCCGCCGGTCATCGACCTGGAATGGACCAATTCCCGGACCTGCCCCTATCGCCCCTCTCCGCAGGAGATCAAGCAGCAGGCGTCCATCTTCATGGACATCGTGGGCCGTCACTATGGCCAGCGGCCGATCATCTATACGACCGTCGATTTCTATCGCGACAACCGGCTGGGCGACATGCGCGCCGAATTCTGGCTGCGGTCCGTCGCGAACCATCCCAGCGTTCCCTATCCCGGCCAGCGTTGGGCCTTCTGGCAATATACCGGGACCGGCATCGTTCCGGGGATCCGCGGGAATACCGACCTTAACGCCTTTGCCGGGACACGCGCGGATTGGGTCCGATGGTTGCAAACACGACTGACACGGTAAGACCCCGGATCTGGCTGGGGATCGAGTTCGCGGCGCTCTATATCGGGGCGCCGCTGGCGATTGCGCTGTTCATGCCGGGCCGTCACCTGTTCGAGGCGCTGGCCGTATTCTCGCTGGTGGGCCTGTTCCTGCTGTGGCGCACCGGCGGCTTCGGTTTCCGGTCGCTGGTCCGGGGCTGGCGCCGGGTGCCCTTGCTGGAGGTTCTGGCCCTGTCGGCCGTCACCCTGCTGGCGGGGGTGGCGATCCTGTATGTGACCTATCCCGAACGGCTGTTCACCATGCTGCGGTCGGGGATGCTGCCGCTGATCTGGGTGTTCTATCCGCTGCTGTCCGCCCTGCCGCAGGAACTGATCTTCCGGCCGCTGTTCTTCCACCGCTATGGCGCGCTGCTGCCTGCGGGGCAGGGGGCCATCGCCATCAATGCCGGGATCTTCTCCTTTGCGCATCTGATGTACTGGTCGGCGGTGGTGGCGGTCATGACCTTCGTCGGCGGCTGGATCTTCGCCCGCGCCTATCTGCGCTATGGCTTTCCGGCGGCCTGGCTGCTGCACGCGGTTGCCGGGAACGTGCTGTTCACCGTGGGCATGGGCGCCTATTTCTATACCGGCAACGTGGTGCGTCCGTTCTAGACAGGTTGACTTCCCGCCCCCGCCGCGCTTGATGCGGGGCGGATTATTCGGGGAACGACCATGCACGCCTATCGCAGCCATACCTGCGGCGATCTGACCGCCGCGAATGCCGGTGAAACCGTCCGCCTGTCGGGCTGGGTCCACCGGGTCCGCGATCATGGCGGCGTGCTGTTCGTCGACCTGCGCGATCATTACGGCATGACCCAGGTGCTGGCCGACAGCGACAGCCCGGCCTTCGCCGCGATGGACAAGCTGCGCGCGGAAACCGTGATCCGCATCGACGGCCGCGTGAAGCTGCGCGACCCCAGCCTGGTGAACGCCAAGCTGCCCACCGGAGAGATCGAGGTCTATGCGACCGACCTGGAGGTGCTTGGCCCGGCGGACGAACTGCCGCTGCCGGTCTTCGGCGACCAGGAATACCCCGAGGAAACGCGCCTCGCCTATCGCTTCCTGGACCTGCGGCGCGAGAGCCTGCACAACAACATCATGCTGCGTTCCAAGGTGATCCGGTCCTTGCGCAACCGCATGTGGGACCAGGGCTTCACCGAATTCCAGACGCCGATCATCACCGCGTCCTCGCCCGAAGGCGCGCGCGACTTCCTGGTGCCCTCGCGCCTGCATCCGGGCAAGTTCTACGCGCTGCCGCAGGCCCCCCAGCAGTTCAAGCAGCTGATCATGGTCGCGGGCTTCGACCGTTATTTCCAGATCGCCCCCTGCTTCCGCGACGAGGATCCCCGCGCCGACCGCAGCCCGACCGACTTCTACCAGCTTGACCTGGAGATGTCCTTTGTCGAGCAGGAGGACGTGTTCGCCGCCATCCAGCCGGTGATCCAGGGCCTGTTCGAGGAATTCGGCGGCGGCCGCCCGGTCGATGCCGACTGGCCGCGCATTCCTTACGCGGAATCGATGCTGAAATACGGCAGCGACAAGCCCGACCTGCGCAACCCGATCCAGATGCAGGTGGTCAGCGACCATTTCCGCGGCTCGGGCTTCGGCATCTTCGCCAAGCTGCTGGAGCAGGAGGGAACCGAGGTCCGCGCCATCCCCGCGCCGACCGGCGGTTCCCGCAAGTTCGCCGACCGCATGAACGCCTTCGCGCAGCGCGAGGGCCTGCCGGGCATGGGCTATATCTTCTGGCGCAAGGCCGAGGACGGGTCGACCGAAGCCGCCGGTCCCATCGCCAAGGCCCTGGGCCACGAGCCGACCGAGGCGATCCGCATCCAGCTTGGCCTGGGCGAGGGCGATGCGGCCTTTTTCCTGGGCGGCAAGCCCGAACAGTTCGAGGCCGTCGCGGGCCGCGCCCGCAACGAGATCGGCCGGGAACTGGGCCTGACCGATGAAAACCAGTTCAAGTTCGCCTGGATCGTCGATTTCCCGATGTATGAAAAGACCGACGACGGCAAGATCGACTTTTCCCACAACCCGTTCTCCATGCCGCAGGGCGGGCTGGAGGCGCTGTCGGGCGACCCCTTGCAGGTCAAGGGCTTCCAATACGACCTCGCCTGCAACGGCTATGAACTGATCTCCGGCGCGATCCGCAACCACAAGCCCGAGATCATGTTCAAGGCCTTCGAACTGGCGGGCTATCCGGCCAGTGAGGTGGAAAAGCGTTTCGGCGGCATGGTCAAGGCCTTCCGCTATGGCGCGCCGCCGCACGGGGGATGTGCCGCAGGCATCGACCGGATCGTGATGCTGCTGGCCGACGAGGTGAACATCCGCCAGGTCATCATGTTCCCCATGAACCAGCGGGCCGAGGATCTGATGATGGGCGCCCCTTCGGAACCCACCAACGAACAACTGCGCGACCTGCGGCTGCGCGTCCTGCCCAAGGAGTAGAGCGCGTCGGGGATCGCGGCGGAACGTCGAAGCCGAGAGAGGCGGTTCGCCGGCCTCTCTATTCCGCCGGGGACAGCCCTGTGCGGCAAGGGCCGGTAATCGACCTGCCCATGCCGCCTGGGTTCTGTGCAAGGTGTTAGACATCTTGGCGGGGGTCTGGAACGCGGTGCCTTTCCGGGCCTCGACATGGGCGACAATCCGCGCATTCTGGCGTGACCGCAGCCCGGAAGAGGAACGATGCCCGACCATCCCCAGCCCGATCTTGCCGATTTCACGCCGCCGCCCGGCCCGGCGGACCAGCCGATCCGCAGCGCCCTGTTACAGCCCCTGTCGGCGGAACTGCACGCCGAGGATCTGTTCCGGGCGCAGGCGGGCCATGACGGGTTGTGGACCTATATGCCCTATGGTCCCTTCGCCGATGCGCAGGAGTATCGGGCCTGGACCGCCCAGGCAGAGACCTCGGCCGATCCGCTGTTCCTGGCGATCCTCGATCCCGCCACCGGGCGGGCTGCGGGCCATGCCGCGTTCCTGCGCATCGACCGTCCGAACGGCGTGATCGAGATCGGGCATATCCTGCTGACGCCCGCTTTGCAGCGAGGCCGGGCGGGCAGCGCGGCGCTGATGGCGATGATCGCCTGGGCCTTCGAACGGGGCTATCGCCGGGTCGAATGGAAATGCAACGCGCTGAATGCGCCCTCTCGCCGCGCGGCCCTGCGGCTGGGATTTTCCTATGAGGGCACGTTCCGCAACCACATGATCGTCAAGGGCCAGAACCGCGATTCGGCCTGGTTCGCGATCACCGACGACGACTGGACGGCCCTGGCGCCTGCTTACGACGCCTGGCTAGATCCGGGCAACTTCGATGCCGGGGGCCGGCAGCATGCCAGCCTGTCGGATCTGACGGCGGGCGTCCTGCCGGGCCGCAGCGACGGTCCCTGATCACATTCCGGCGACGCGGGCCAGCCGTTCCTGCACCAGGCCGCTGATCCGCGCCAGGTCGGTGGCCAGGGCATGGCCGGCATCGCGGTCGCGTGCCAAGGCGGCGGCCGCGGCCTCCAGCACTGGGTCGTGGGATGACCGGGCGATGCCCGCCAGGAAATGCGCGATATAGTCGACCGCGGCCGTGTCCTGCGCCGAGGAGAGGATTTCGGCGACATGGGCCAGGTCGTCGCGCAGCCCCGAGGGATCGGGCTGGATCACCTCATCCGGCAGGATGCGCAGGCCGAGGCCCCGCGCCTCGACCGGCAGGGCCGACAGGATGGTCTGCTGGAACACCGCCAGGTTTTCGATGGGCTTGGCCAGGAAACCATCCGCCCCCGCCATCAGGGCGGCATCGGCAAGGTCGGGATCGCCCGAGATGCCCAGCAGCACCGGCACACGGGGTTCGGTCGCGGCGATCTGGCGGATCAGATCCGCGCCGTTGCCGTCAGGAAGTCCCAGATCGACGATCACCACAGCGGGACGATAGATCTGCAAGTGCCGCGCGGCCGAACGCAGGCAGTCGGCCCGCCGGATCCGCGCCCCCGACCGCAGGCACAGCAGCCGCACGGCCTCGCTGGCGAAGCGCGAATCTTCGACCACAAGAACGGTCAGGCCGGTCAGCGGCCGGTTGGGCATCGAGACGCGCCACATGGGCAAGGCGTCGGTGATGCCGGGCGCGATGTCGTTCTGCATGTCATGTACCCCTTACCGATGTCGCCCCGCCAGTTAGCCGCCGATTCGCTAAGAAGCGGTTAACGCTGTTGGGTTTTCCTTTCGCCGCCGCGCGGAAAGCCCTAGAACCACCCAAAACCCGGAGGACAGGATGATCGGACGTCTTAACCATGTGGCCATCGCGGTTCCCGACCTGGCTGCGGCATCCGCCCAATATGCCGCTACCCTGGGCGCCAGGGTCGGCGCGCCCCAGGACGAACCGGACCATGGCGTGACGGTGGTCTTCATCGAACTGCCCAACACCAAGATCGAACTGCTGTATCCCCTGGGCGAGAACAGCCCGATCCAGGGATTCCTGGACAAGAACCCGTCCGGCGGCATCCATCACATGTGCTTCGAGGTGGATGACATCCTTGCCGCGCGCGACCGCCTGAAATCCGAAGGCGCGCGCGTCCTGGGCAGCGGCGAACCCAAGATCGGCGCCCACGGCAAGCCGGTCCTGTTCCTGCATCCCAAGGATTTCAACGGCTGCCTGATCGAGCTGGAGCAGGCCTGATGAACCTGACCGGGGGCATCGTCCTGTTCGCCGTGCTGTGGTTCCTGACGCTGTTCATCGTCGTGCTGATCGGCCAGCGCAGCCAGCAGGATGCGGGCGAGATCGTGCCGGGCACCCCGGCGGGGGCGCCCGCCGATCTGCGGCTGAAGGGCAAGCTGATCTGGACCACGGTGATCGCGGCGATCATCTGGGCCGTGATCGCCTATGTGATCCTGGGCGGGCTGATCACCCGCGCGGATATCGAGAATCTGGACCGGCTGATTCGCTGATCAAGTGGAACAGATGCGTGAAGGCCGCAGCCGCCAGCAGCGGCACCGCGATATTGACCAGGGGAATCACCAGGGCCACCGCGACCAGGACGCCCGCCAGCGTCACGCGGCCCGCATTCGCCTTGCGCAGGGTCGTGGCCTGAACCTGATCCATGTGGCGGCGGGCGGCCATTTGGAAGAACTCGCGCCCCAGCAGCCAACCGTTCGCGCCGAAAAACAGCAGCGGCGCCAGCGGGCCCAGGACCGGCGTCAGGAACAGCGACAGCACCGCGACCGCCAGGACGGCCAGCATCACCGCGACCGATTCCAGCAGCCCGTCCAGGAAATCCAGCGAGACGCCTTTGCGGGCGGGATAGTGCGTCTCCTCGACCGCGTCGGCGACATGGTCGGCGAACAGGCCCGAAAAGCCTGCGGCGACGGGGGCCATCAGGAAGAACCCCATCAGCGGGAACAGCGCCAGCGATCCCCAGGACAGCGCCGATCCGACATCCAGCGTGCCGTTCCAGGGCAGCGACAGGCTGCCCGGCACGAAGCTGCGGACCGCCCAGAACAGCGCCGATTGCAGGACGACGAACAGCAGGACGGTCAGCGCGACGCCCATCAGGGCCAACCGCAGGATGCGCGGCCGCAGCAGGTCCAGCCAGCCCAGGGCGAGGGCGCGAAAGACGATCATTCCAGCCAGCGCGTCTTGGCCGCGACATCGGGGCGCGGGCGTTCCGGCGGCGCGTCCCCCCGGCTGCCCAGATGAACCAGACCCACCAGCCGTTCGCCGTCGGTCAGGCCCAGGTGGTTGCGCCCGAAGGTCTCGTCCAGCACCGCAGGCCCGGTCAGCCAGGCGGCCCCCCAGCCCGAGGCGAGCGCGGCATTCACCAGCCCCAGGCAGACCGCCCCCGCCGACAGGAACTGTTCCCAGCCCGGCACCTTGTCGCTGGCGACGGGCGTCGAGACCACAGCCACGATCGCCGGCGAGCCGAAGGCCGAGGCCGCCTTGTCGGCCGCCGCCTGATCCTGGCCGGCGGCCAGCACATGGTCGCGCAGCACCGGCGCCAGTCGATCCAGGGCGGCGCGTTCCAGCACCACGAAGCGCCAGGGTTCCAGCTTGCCATGGTCGGGAACGCGCGTGGCCAGGGTCAGCAGGCGCAGGATCTCGGCCCGGTCGGGGGCGGGTTCGCGCAGCATCTTGGGCGGATGCGACCGGCGCGTCGCCAGAAAGTCCAGGGCGGCATCGTTGCGATGGGTCATGGCGGTCTCCTTTCCGGCTGTTTTTCCCGAAACGGGCGGGGCGCGCAAGCAAGGGTTGCCAAGGGTGGCGGCAGACGGGATGTTGCGGCCATGAGCGATGATCTGCGCCATCTGGCCGTTCCCGGCGCCACCCTGTCCGTGCGCGTGACGCCGCGCGCGCGGCGCAATGCCGTCACCCTGGCCGAGGATGGCCTGCGTGTCCACACCACCACGGTCCCCGAGGACGGCAAGGCGAACGACGCGGTGATCCGGCTGCTGTCCAAGGCCCTGGACGTGCCCCGGTCGCAATTGACGCTGCTGCGCGGCGCCACCTCGCGCGACAAGCTGTTCCGGGTCGATCAGCCCCGGTCGATGCGGTAATTCCCCTCGGGCAGGTTCAGGGCCAGGCGCAGTTCGGCCAGCTGGTGCATCGACAGGGTGATGCGCACCACTTCGTCGTCGGGGCCGACCTGTTCCAGCACCACGCGGTCGTCGAAGGACAGGATCACCACATCCTCGTTCAGCGGGCCGGTATCGGGATCGGCCTCGTCGATCAGGGTGATGACGGTGGCGTCGAAATCATGCTCGATGGTGAACATCGCGGGCCTCCTTGTTTCGGGACGACAATCGCGTGATGCGGCGCCATCGGCAAGCGGGCAGGGTTTGCGCGGGTTTTCACGACCGGCTAAGATCGGGGAACGCAAACGTTACGACCGCGCCGGGCCAAGGCGCGGCGATGGGGCAAAGGGCAGGCGATGAAGCAGGTCACGGCGATCTTGGGTGCAGGACTTCTGGGCATGGCCGCCTGTGCGCCCCTGCCGATGGATCCTGTCAGCATTCCGACCGGGCCCTATGGCGCGCCCCAATCCGCGCCGGTCCTGACGAATGACGGCAGCCCGCAATCGGCCGCGCGCATGTTCGTGGCGGTGATGCGCCGGATGGAACCGGCCGTTGAACGCGAATGCCTGCAACGGCGCACCCAGCCGATCAACTGCGATTTCCAGTTCGTGGTTGACGACCGTCCAGGGCAAGAGACCAATGCCTTCCAGACTATCGACGCCACCGGCCGTCCGATCATCGGCTTTACCCTGCCGCTGATCGCCCAGACCCGCAACGGCGACGAGATCGCCTTCGTCGTCGGGCACGAGGCCAGCCACCACATCCTGAACCATCTGGATCGCAAGGCGGGCGCCGCGGCAGCGGGGGCGGTGATTCTGGGCAGCATCGCCTCGGTCTATGGCAACAACCCCGAGGCGATCGAAACGGCGCAGCGAATCGGCGCCTCGGTCGGGTCGCGCTATTACTCGCGGGATTGGGAACTTCAGGCGGATTATCTGGGCGCCATCATGACGCTTAACGCGGGCTTCGACCCGATCAACGGATCGCTGTTCTTCGAGCGAATCCCCGATCCGGGCGACCATATCCTGGGCACCCACCCCCCGCGCGCGGCCCGTCTGGCCCAGGTCAGGCGCGCGGTCGCCGATGTTCAAAGCGGCCGAATTCGTTGATCGCGACATATCAACCAAAAGTTGCGGCGGAAATGCCACAGTTTACGCCGCGTTAACCCCAGGGTTGTCCGAAGCCCCGCATTTCATTGCCGAAAAACCGATGAAATGCTGGCGAAAAAACAGCACCTTGTTGAAAATTCGGCACGCCGGGACCGCGTGCGGCGGAAAGCAGCCGAACTTTTCCGAAAAAAAGCTGCTCAACCGGCGGAATTTTGCTTTTGTCGCAATTACCATGCACATAAAGTGCAATTAAATTTGATCACGTTGACGCGATGCCACGGCATCCGTGTGGAGTGTCGGAATGATCGGCGTTGTTGTCTGGAGCAGTGCAGAACGTGAAAAGGCCGTGATCTGGTGCGAGGATCACGCGGCTCTGGCCTATCTGCAAGGACGTGAAAACCTGACGCGGACGGCCTGCTGGCCGCAGCCTGGCGATCTGGTCGAACTGGAAAGCGAAGTCCTCGGCGCCTTGCGCCATGCGCGCAGTGTCACGATGCTGTCAGAACAGGAATTCGCGCATCTGCCCGACATGCTCCGCGCCAACACGCCCCCGGCCGAGCCGCATCTGCGAATCGTCTCCTCGACCCCCGAGCCGAGAGAGCAGATGGCGGCCCAGCCGATTCTCAGGGCCGCCGTCGCGGGCTGATCCCGTTCAGACGCCGCGCGACAGGGCCGCGACGCCGGTCCGGGCCAGATCGGACAGGCCCAACGGCCGCATCAGGTCGGCAAAGGCATCCAGCTTGGACGGCGTCCCCACCAGTTCGAAGACAAAGCTCTCCAACGTCGAATCAACCACGTTGGCGCGGAAGATTTCCGCGATCCGCAGCGCTTCGACCCGCTTTTCGCCCTGGCCGCGCACCTTGAACAGCCCCAGTTCCCGTTCGACAGCGGGGCCTTCCACGGTCAGGTCGTGGACCTCGTGGACGGGGACGATGCGGCCCAGCTGCGCCTTGACCTGGGCGATCACGGCGGGGGTTCCGCGCGTCACCAAGGTGATGCGGGATCGGTGGCCGGTATGATCCACCTCGGCCACCGTCAGGCTGTCGATATTGTAGCCGCGCCCGGAAAACAGCCCGATCACGCGGGCCAGCACGCCCGGCTCGTTCTCGACCAGCACGGCCAGGGTGTGGCTTTCCTCGACCTGGGAATTCGGATCGCGCAGATCATAGGCCGAATGGCTGGACGCGCCCTTCTGGATGTTCAAAGCATTCATTGGTCTGCCTCATCTTCCGTGCAGAAATATCCTGGGGGTGAGAAGCGCCCGGAAAAAGGTCCACTGGACCTTTTTCAGCGACGAACGCCTGCCGCCCAGTCGGCAGGCAGGGGCAAAGCCCCCACGCGACAGTCTCAGACCAGCACCGCGCCTTCCGATTCGATCACGCCCAGCGTCGCGGCCTCGCCCAGCAGCATCTCGTTATGCGGCTTGCCCGAGGGGATCATCGGGAAGCAGTTCTCGTGCTTCTCGACCAGGACATCCAGGATGAACGGGCCGTCGTAATCCAGCATCTGCTGGATCGCCGCGTCCAGATCCGCGGGATCCTTGACCACCGCGCCCTTGCAGCCGAATGCCTCGGCCAACTTGACGAAATCGGGCAGGCTGTCCGACCAGGACTGGCTGTAGCGTTCGCCATGCAGCAGCTGCTGCCATTGCCGCACCATGCCCAGCCGTTCGTTGTTCAGGATGAACTGCTTGACCGGCAGGCGGAACTGCACCGCAGTGCCCATTTCCTGCATGTTCATCAGCCAGCTGGCATCGCCCGCGACGTTGATCACCAGGGCCTCGGGATGGGCCATCTGCACGCCGATGCTGGCAGGCAGCCCATAGCCCATGGTCCCCAGCCCGCCCGAGGTCATCCAGCGATTCGGCTGGTCGAAATGCAGGTATTGCGCCGCCCACATCTGGTGCTGGCCGACCTCGGTCGTGACATAGCGGTCGCGGCCTTTGGTCAGCGCCTCCAGCCGCTCCAGGGCGTATTGCGGCTTGATCAGCGAATCGCTGTTGCGATAGGCAAGGCATTTCTTGGCCTTCCAGCCCTCGATCTGCGCCCACCACTGGCGCAGGGCCGGGCTGTTGACCTTGCGGCCGCGCGATTTCCAGACCTTCAGCAGATCCTCCAGGACGTGCCCCACATCGCCGACGATGGGGATGTCGACCCGGATCACCTTGTTGATGCTGGACGGGTCGATGTCGATATGCGCCTTGACCGAATGCGGGCTGAAATCGGCCACGCGCCCGGTGATGCGGTCGTCGAAGCGCGCGCCGATGTTGATCATCAGGTCGCAGCCGTGCATCGCCAGGTTCGCCTCGTAGAGGCCGTGCATCCCCAGCATCCCCAGCCAGTTCTTCCCCGAGGCCGGATAGGCGCCCAGCCCCATCAGGGTCGAGGTGACGGGAAAGCCGGTCGCCTCGGCCAGTTCGCGCAAAAGCTGGCTGGCGCCCGGACCCGAGTTGATGACCCCGCCGCCGGTATAGAGGATCGGGCGTTCGGCCCCCTCCATCAGCTCGACCAGCCGCGTGATGGCCTGGATGTCGCCCTTGCGGACCGGCTGATAGCGGGCGGGCTCGACCTGTTTCGGCCCGACATAGGCGCCGCTGGCGAACTGCACGTCCTTCGGAATGTCGACCAGCACCGGACCCGGCCGCCCCGAGGTGGCGACCTGGAAGGCCTTGTGGATCGTCTCGGATAGCTTGTCGGTGTCCTTGACCAGCCAGTTGTGCTTGGTGCAGGGGCGGGTGATGCCGACCGTATCGGCCTCTTGGAAGCCGTCGGTGCCGATCATGAAGGTCGGAACCTGGCCCGACAGCACGACCAGCGGGATCGAATCCAGCAGCGCGTCGGTCAGGCCGGTGACGGCATTCGTGGCCCCCGGCCCGGAGGTGACCAGCACGACCCCCGGCTTGCCCGTGGACCGGGCATAGCCTTCGGCCATGTGGACCGCGCCCTGTTCATGGCGCACCAGGACATGGGTGATGTCGTTCTGCTGGAAAATCTCGTCATAGATGGGTAGTACCGCCCCGCCCGGATAGCCGAATACCGTATCGACGCCCTGATCGCGCAAGGCTTCGACAACCATTCTTGCACCCGTCATCATTCGGGACATGCCTTCCTCCATCACATCAAGACCCGGCGGCGCAAACCGTCCGCGAGTCGGCGCAAACTATGGAGGCGGCCGGACGGGGTCAATGGGGTCGCGCGGATAAAATGACGCGTATCGCGCAAAAATTGTAATTTTCTTTCGCGGATCAGCGATCGAACTGCGGCAGGGCGATGCGCGCGACCTGTTCGACGATCGGATCCACGGACAGGGGATGGGCTTCGTTCGAATGATCCTGGGGGTCGCCGATATTCTGCCAGACCCCGCCCTTGTAGATCTCCAACGCGGAAAAGCGCGCCTTGTAGTCCATCTTGCGGCTGCCCGGCACCCAATAGCCCAGATAGATATAGGGCAGCTTGGCGGCCCGCGCGATCTCGATATGATCAAGGATCAGATAGGTGCCCAGGCTGGCCGGTTGCAGGATCGGATGGTAGAAGCTGTAGACGAGGCTCAGCCCGTCATCCAGCACGTCGGTCAGGCAGACGGCGGCCAGGAAGTCGTCGCCGGGCGCCAGCCGTTCGGGATCGTCCCCGCCGCATCGGTATTCGATCACGCGGGTCTTGACCGGCGTCTCCTCGATCATGGCGGCGAATTCGAAGATGTCCATGTCGGCCATTCCGCCATCGGCATGGCGGCTGTCCAGATAGCGGCGGAACAGGTCGAACTGTTCTTCGGTCGCCCAGGCGCTTGTCGCCAGCCGCTTCAGCCCGGCATTGCGCCGCATCAGCCGCCGCTGCGTGCGAGAGGGCTGGAAATCCGCGACCCGAATCCGCGCCGACATGCAGGCCACGCAGCTTTCGCAACTGGGCCGGTACAGCACGTTCTGCGACCGCCGGAAACCCTGGCGCGACAAGGCGTTGTTCAGCTCGGCCGCGTTGTCGCCATGCAGCGCGGTGAACAGCTTGCGTTCGGCGCGGCCATGCAGATAGGGGCAGGGCTGCGGAGCCGTCACATAGAATTGCGGCGCATGGGGCAGGGTATGACGCATCAGCGCAGGCCCTTACGGCGGATTGTCGTTCCAGAACTGATCATGCGCCAAAAAGGATCCGTGTTTCCAACCTGTCGACTGCGCGAAAGCCTAACAATGATTGCACCACCCGCCAAGCGGGGAAAGGGTTAAAGCTTGAGCGGCCCGCCGAACAGGGCGCCGAACTGGGCGTTGACGGCGAAGGGCCTTGGGCTAGTCTGCCGCGCATGGATTTCGCAGCCCGCATCACCCGCCGCCCCATCGCCGCCGACCCCGACCGGGCGCGGCATGTGCTTGCCCTGTTCCCGTCCCAGGATCCGGCCCTGTCGGACCTGATCGGCGGTGCCGCCGGATGCAGCCCCTATCTGGCCGGGCTGCTGGCGAAAGAGGCCGACTGGCTGCCCGGCGCGCTGAACCATGACGACGTGGTCGCGCGAGAGACGGCGGGGTTCGAGGATCTGTCCGCCGATGATCTGGCGGTGGCCCTGCGCCGGGCCAAGCGCCGCGTCGCGCTGTTGACCGCCCTGGCCGACCTGGGCGGCGTCTGGCCGCTGGAACAGGTGACGGGCACGCTGTCCGATCTGGCGGACCGGGCCGTCGACCTGGCGCTGCGGGTCCAGGTGGCCCAGGAACGCCGCCGGGGCAAGCTGCCTGAAACCGCAGCCGATGCGGGCGGCATCTTCGCCCTGGCGATGGGCAAGGGCGGCGCGCGCGAGCTGAACTACAGTTCCGACATCGACCTGATCGTGCTGTTCAATGAGGCCGCCTATGCCGAGGCCGACCAGCAAGAGGCGCGGGCGGCGCTGATCCGGGCCACGCGCAAGATGGCCACGATGCTGTCGGACGTGACCGAGCACGGCTATGTCTTCCGCACCGACCTGCGGTTGCGGCCCGACGCGGCGGTGACTCCGGTCTGCATCTCGACCGCCGCCGCCCTGGCCTATTACGAGGCCGAGGGACGCACCTGGGAACGCGCCGCCTTCATCAAGGCGCGGGCGGCTGCGGGCGACATCGCCGCCGGGGAACGCTTCCTGTGCGAATTGCGGCCCTTTGTCTGGCGCAAGCACCTGGACTTCGCCGCGATCCAGGACGCCCACGACATGCGGCTGCGGATCCGCGACCACAAGGGCCTGGGCGGGCGGCTGGAGATTCCCGGCCACAACATGAAACTGGGGCGCGGCGGCATCCGCGAGATCGAGTTCTTCACCCAGACCCGCCAGTTGATCGCGGGCGGCCGCGACCGCGGCTTGCGCCAACGCGACACCGTGGGCGGGCTGACGGCCCTTGCGGACAAGGGGTGGATCCCGGCGGAAGTGGCGCGGCAGCTGACCGATCACTATCGCGAGCATCGCGACATCGAACACCGCATCCAGATGGTCAACGACGCCCAGACCCATTGCCTGCCGCGCGATCCGGCCGGGGTGGCGCTGATCGCGGCGATGATGGGCGATGCCGACGCGGATGCCTGGTCTGCCCGGCTGCGCGCGCGGCTGGACGATGTCCACGACCTGACCGAAAGCTTCTTCGCGCCCGCAGAGACGGCGGCGCGGCCCGCGATCTCGGCTGAATCGCAGGCGATCATCGACCGCTGGCAGACCTATCCCGCGCTGCGGTCCGCCCGCGCGCAGCAGATCTTCCGCCGTGTCGAACCGGAACTGCTGTCGCGCATGGCCCGCACCGGCCACCCGAACGAGGCGCTGTCGCGCTTCGACGCCTTCCTGTCGGCGCTGCCTGCGGGCGTGCAGATCTTTTCCCTGTTCGAGGCCAATCCCCAACTGGTCGACCTGCTGGTCGACATCTGCGGCAGCGCGCCGGGCCTTGCCGCCTATCTGGCGCGGCATTCGGCGGTGCTGGACGCGGTGCTGGGGGGCAGCTTCTTTTCGCCCTGGCCGGGCGCCCAGGGGCTGCGCGCCGATGCCGACCGGCTGCTGCAATCGGCGCTGACCGGGCCGGGCGGCGGATACGAGGCCGCCTTGGACAATGCCCGCCGCTGGGCGCATGAATGGCATTTCCGCGTCGGCGTCCATCACCTGCGTGGGCTGATCGACGCGGACGAGGCCGCCGTCCAGTATGCCGATATCGCCGATGCCTGCCTGGGTGCGCTGTTTCCCGTCACCGCCGCCGATTTCGCCCGCAAGCACGGCGCGCCGCCGGGACGCGGGGCGGTGGTGCTGGGCATGGGCTCGCTGGGCGCGCGCACCCTGAACGCGGGATCCGACCTGGATCTGATCGTGATCTATGACGCGGCAGGGGCCGAATCCTCGGACGGGCCGCGCCCGCTGGCGGCGCGCCCCTATTACGCGCGGCTGACCCAGGCGATGATCACCGCCGTGTCGGCCCCCACGGCCGAGGGGCGGCTCTACGAGGTCGACATGCGGCTGCGCCCGTCGGGGCGGCAAGGCCCGGTCGCGACCGCCATCCAGAGCTTCGAGAGCTATCAGATGACCGAGGCCTGGACCTGGGAGCATCTGGCCCTGACCCGCGCCCGTGTCGCGGCCTGGGCGGGCGACGGGGCCGAGGGGCTGGCCCATGATGTCGAGGCGCTGCGGCTGGAGGTTTTGCGCAGCCGCGGCCGCGACCCGCGCGTGATGCCCGATCTGGCGGACATGCGCGAACGGATCTTCGCCGCCCGTCCGCTGGATGGCGCGTGGGAGGCCAAGGTGGGGCCGGGGCGGTTGCAGGACATCGACCTGCTGGCGCAATCGCTGGCGTTGCGTGCGGGCGATCCGGCGCGGGGGACGCTGGCGCAACTGCGAGCGGGGCGGCGGGCCGGGCTGATCGCTGCGGCGGACGCGGACCGGCTGGGGTCGATCTGGCGGTTTCTGTGGCGGCTTCACGCCTCGGGGCGGCTGCTGACCGCGAAGCCGCTGGACATGGAGGAGATCGGGCTTGGCGGGCAGGAATTCCTGCTGCGGGAAAGCGGCGCGACCGGCGTGGACGACCTGGCCCGGCGGCTGCGCGACCGCTGCACCGAGGCCGCGTCCCTGATCGACGCGGCCCTGCCGGTCGAGGCGGGCTGACAAGCGGCGGCCTGCCGGGGCAGGCCGCCAGGGGTCAGGCGGTTTTGCGGATCGGCACGGCAGGCGGCGCGGCGATATCCACGATCGGCGCGGCGGGCCGGGCAGTGGGGGCCGGGTCGCCGATCTGTCCCAGCAGGGGGATCGAGACAGTCCCCTCGGGCACCCCCGTATCGGCGGCGTCATAGATGCCATGCGCGGTCTTGTCCCAGTAGAAGGGCTTGACCACGACCTCGTAGATGGCCTTCCACCCGGCCAGGCAGCCCAGCGGGAAATACAGGTGCAGGCTGGGCACCCAAGCCATCAGGTGGCGATGCTTATCCGCCCGCACCGCCCACATGCCGACACCGATGGACAGCAGTTCCGACGCGACGAACGTCCCGAACAGCGCCGGGATCGCATAGCCGCCCCAGACGCCCGCCAGCGGTTCGCGCAGCGGATGCGGCAGGCCCAGGCTCAGCAGCCAGAAGCTCCACAGGACCGGGGCCAGCAGGTATTGCGACAGGCTGCCCAGGAACTGGATCTGGAAGCCGATGAAGCGCCACGCGCCAAGTTCGCGCCACAGCAGGCGGGGGCTGCGCATATGGACGCCCCAAGTCATCGCGTAGCCTTTCAACCAGCGGGACCGCTGCTTGATCCAGGGCAGGGCGCGGCAATTCGCCTCTTCATCCGTGGTGGTGTCGATGATCTCGGTCCGCCAGCCGCGCCGGGCCAGGCGCACGCCCAGATCGGCATCCTCGGTCACGTTCCAGGCGTCCTAGGCGCCGACCTGTTCCAGCGCGTCGCGGCGGAAGAACAGCGTGGTGCCGCCCAGGGGCACGACCAGGCCCAGCCGGGCGACGCCGGGCAGGATCACCCGGAACCAGGCCGCGTATTCGATGGTGAAGCAGCGCGCCAGCCAGTTGGTGCGCGGGTTATAGTAATCCAGCGCGCCTTGCAGGCAGGCCACGTCGGCGGCGGCAAAGTGGAAGCGGCGCGCAACGGTGTGCAACTGGTCGGGATCGGGCCGGTCCTCGGCATCCCAGACGCCGATGATCGCGCCCCGGCAGAAGTTCAAGGCATAGTTCAGCGCGCGGGGCTTGGTCTGGACGGGGCCGTTCGGCACCTCGACCACGCGGATCCAGCCGGGCAGGCGGGCGCCTTGCAGGGCGTTGCGCGTCACCTGGTCGCTGGCTTCGATCACCAGCAGGATGTCCATCAGCTCTCGCGGATAATCCAGGCGCGACAGCCGCGCCACCAGCTTGCCCGCGACATCGCTTTCGCGAAACAGCGGCACCATGACCGAGATCACGGGCAGCGGCCCGGTCATTTCCGCCCGCGCGGCGCGGCCCTGGGCCAGGTCTTCGGCCTGGGCACGCTCCTCGGCCTGGATGCGGCAAGTGGCGATCAGGGCCGCCAGCTTCAGACCGCTTTGCGCGACCAGCGACAACGTGGCCCACAGGGTCAGCGCCGACAGCACCGCCACCGGCACCAGCCACAGCCCAAGCGCCAGGGCCGCCATGGCGCCCAAGGCGATGCGGCCGGTCCGCGCCTCGTTCCGGGACCGGCAGGATTCGGCGGCGGGCACGCGCATTTCCGCCTTGCGGATCATGGCGATGCGGCGCGAGGCCAGGACAGCCGCCTGCACCTGGTCCTCGGAGCACAGCAGCATCCGCACCTGGCCGAAGCCGTCGGGCAGGCCGGGGATCAGGTCGGCGAAAAGCTCGGGCCGGGCAGTGGCGATCCAGGTGACGCCGCCGATGCGGCGCCAGGGCAGGACGGCGTTGGCCAGGCAGAATTCCGCGCCCAAGGCGTCGATCAGGCGCGGATCGCCCGGCGTCCGCGCGGGATCGAGCGCCGAGGTCCGCCACTGGCGGCACAGCGCGCGCAGCAGCGCCTCGGGCGTGACCCAGCCTTGCGACAGAAGGATCTGGCCCAGGCGGCTGCTTTGCCGCCCGCGCATCACGGTGGCCTTCAGCAGGTTTCCGGGATCGACGGCGCCGTCTTCCAGCAGCAACTGCCCCAGGGGCGCGTGGTGGCGCGGCGCCATGGTCGGCGCGGGGACTGCATCGTCGGGAACAAAGGCAACTGGTTGAGAACTGACCATGGGCGATTCCCTGTTGGATCGCCCATGGGTGCCATGAAAGCGGTTAAGAAGACGTTAAGCCCCCGCCCCCTGGACGCTTGTCCTGCGGCCGCGCATGGCATCGGCGAAACGCTGGAACAGATACAGGCTGTCCTGCGGCCCCGGCGCGGCCTCGGGGTGGTACTGCACCGAGAACACCGGCTTGTCCTGGACCCGGATGCCGCAATTGCTGCCGTCGAACAGGCTGACATGGGTTTCGATCACGCCCGCGGGCAGGGTCTGGCTGTCCACCGCGAAGCCGTGGTTCATCGAGGTGATCTCGACCTTGCCGGTTTCGGTGTCGCGCACGGGATGGTTGGCGCCGTGATGGCCGTGGCCCATCTTCACCGTCCTTGCGCCAAGCGCCAGGGCCAGCATCTGGTGGCCCAGGCAGATGCCGAAGATCGGCAGGTCGCGGTCCAGCAGGCTCTGGATCATCGGCACGGCATAGGCACCCGTCGCCTCGGGGTCGCCGGGGCCGTTCGACAGGAACACGCCCTCGGGGTCGTGGGCCAGCACCTCATCAGCCGTGGCGGTGGCGGGCAGGACGGTCACATCGGCACCGTAAGCCACTAGCGACCGCAGGATGTTGCGTTTCGCGCCATAATCCAGGGCCACGACCTTGAAGGGCTTGTCCTCGGACGCCGTGCCGAAGCCCTTGGACCATTCCCAGGCCCCCTGGTCCCAGCGATAGCTTTGGCGGCACGTGACATTCTTGGCCAGATCCAGGCCGACGATGCCGGTCCAGGCGCGGGCGCGGGCGATCATCGCCGCGATGTCGAAATTGCCGTCCGGGTCATGGGCCAGCACCACATGCGGCGCGCCCTGCTGGCGGATTGCGCGGGTCAGGCGGCGGGTGTCGACCCCGCCGATGCCGATGCGGCCGCGCCGGGCCATCCAGCCGGGCAGGTCGCCCGCCGCGCGCCAGTTCGACGGATCGGTCGGATCCCAGCGGACCACGATGCCGCTGGCGACGGGATCGGGGGCCTCGTCGTCCTCGGGGGTGATGCCGGTGTTGCCGATATGGGGGAAAGTGAAGGTGACGATCTGGCTGGCATAGCTGGGATCGGTCATGATCTCTTGATAGCCGGTCATCGCGGTGTTGAAGACCAGCTCGGCCACGACCTCTCCGGGGGCGCCGAAGCCCTGGCCGTAGAAGACTGTCCCGTCGGCAAGCGCAAGGCAGGCGGTCGGTTTGTTGGCCATGGCGGCACCCTTTGTCTGAATCAGGCGGTGAATAGGGGGACGGGCGGGCAAGGTCAAGAACACAGCCCGCCTTGATTTGCCGCGCCCGCTGGCCTAGATCGCAGGCTTTCGCGACCAGGAGATACCGATGGACCTGCGAGCCAGGCTGCAAGCCGCCACCAAGGACGCCATGAAGGCCAAGGACAGCGCGCGCCTGTCCACGCTGCGCCTGATCGGCGCCGCCATCAAGGACCGCGAAATCGCCGCCCGCACGGGCGATGGCGACGGCACGTTGAACGATGCCGACCTGATCGCGATCCTGTCGAAAATGGTCAAGCAGCGCCAGGAATCGGCCAAGGCCTACGAAGAAGGGGGGCGGCTGGAACTGGCCCAGAAGGAAGAATCCGAGATCGGCGTCATCCAGGAATTCCTGCCCCGGCAACTGACCGAGGCCGAAACCGCCGCCGCCATCGATGCCGCCATCGCCGCGCTTGGCGCGACGGGCATCCGCGACATGGGGCGCGTGATGGCGGAACTGCGCGACCGCCACGCCGGGCAGATGGATTTCGGCGCCGTCGGGCCGATGGTCAAGGCGCGGCTGCTGAACTGAAGCGGCCGCCATGCGTTCCGGCGGGCAGGAGGTAACAGCCATGCCCGCCAAATCGAAAGCCCAGCAGAAAGCCGCAGGCGCCGCCCTGTCCGCCAAGCGCGGCGACACCAAGGTCAAGGATCTGAAAGGCGCGTCCAAGGACATGTATGACAGCATGTCCGAAAGCCAGCTTGAGGATTTCGCCGAGACCAAGCGCAAGGGCAAGCCCGAGCATGTGACGAAAAAGGACTGATCAGCGCAGGCTGGCCAGCCGCCGTGTCAGGTCGTCGTAAAGGCTGCGGCGTTCCTCGGGCGTGAGGAAGGCGCCCAGTTCGATCTCTCTCTGGCCGTCGGTCAGAGTCAGGTAGGATTCGACCGGCCCCTTGCGCAGGGCAGGCCGCAGCCAATAGCTGTTGGTCGTCCATTCCCGCAGCGCGCCGCCGGGATCGCGGCGCGACACGCGGACGGATTTTCGGTCCAAAACCAGCTCCTCGGCCATGTCGGCCTGGGCATAGCTGCGCTGGATCGCATACCAGACGCCGCCGATCACCAGCAGCACGAAGGGCAGCAGCCCCCACAGCACGGCGGTGCCCAGCATCGCCACCACAGGCAGCGCCATGAAGGCGGCCGTCAAGCCGATGAACCAGACGAACCCCGTGCGCGGCAGCGACCGATAAGGCCACAGCCTCAGCCGATATGACAAGGCCCCGGAGCGATCCGGGGCCGTATCCTGCCATTCATAAGGCATCGGTGGGCATCAATGCGCGTGGCTGTGGTCCCAGTCCTCGCGCTTGGGAAGCTGCTCGAACGTGTGTTCGGGCGGGGGCGAGGACAGGGTCCATTCCAGCGTGTCGGCATGTTCGTTCCAGTAGTTGTTCTGGGTCACGCGTTCGCCCGCGCGGAGCGTATAGAACACGATGCCGATGAAGAACAGGAACGAGGCGAAGGACAGATAGGCGCCCAGCGAGCTGATATAGTTCCAGTAGGCGAATTCCACCGGATAGTCGATATAGCGGCGGGGCATCCCCTGGCGGCCCAGGAAGTGCTGGGGGAAGAAAGTCAGGTTCGCGCCGATGAACATCATCCAGAAATGCAGCTTGCCCGCCCATTCGGGATACTGGCGACCCGACATCTTGCCGATCCAGTAATAGACGCCCGCGAACAGCGCGAAGACCGCGCCCAGCGACATCACATAGTGGAAATGCGCAACGACGTAATAGGTGTCGTGATACACGCGGTCCAGCGGCGCCTGCGACAGCACCACGCCGGTGACGCCGCCCACGGTGAACAGGAACAGGAACCCGAAGGCCCACAGCATCGGCGTCTTGAACTCGATGGACCCGCCCCACATCGTCGCGATCCACGAGAACACCTTGATGCCCGTGGGCACGGCGATGGTCATGGTGGCCAGCATGAAATAGCTTTGCTGGGTCAGCGACATGCCGACGGTGTACATGTGGTGCGCCCAGACGACGAAGCCCAGCACCCCGATCGCGGCCATCGCCAGCACCATCGGCAGATAGCCGAAGATCGGCTTCTTGGCGAAAGTGGCGATGACGTGGCTGATGATGCCGAAGCCGGGCAGGATGATGATGTACACTTCCGGGTGGCCGAAGAACCACAGGATATGCTGGTACAGGATCGGGTCGCCGCCGCCGGCCGGGTTGAAGAAGTTGGTGCCGAAGTTGCGGTCCATCAGCAGCATGGTGATGGCGCCGGCCAGCACCGGCAGGGCCAGCAGGATCAGCCAGGCGGTGATGAAGACCGACCAGGCGAACAGCGGCACCTTGAACAGCGTCATGCCGGGGGCGCGCATGTTCAGGAAGGTGGTGATGATGTTGATCGACCCCAGGATCGAGGACGCGCCCGAGACGTGGACGGCGAAGATCGCCAGGTCCATCGAATAGCCCGCCTCGGTCGTGGACAGCGGCGGATACAGCACCCAGCCGACGCCCGAACCCATCTGGTCCGACCCGCCCGGCGCCAGCAGCGAGGCCACGCCAAGCGCCACGCCCGCCACATACATCCAGTAGGACAGGTTGTTCAGGCGCGGAAAGCTCATGTCCGGGGCGCCGATATGCAGCGGCATGAAATAGTTGCCGAAACCGCCGAACAGCGCCGGAATCACCACGAAGAACATCATCAGGACGCCGTGATAGGTGATCATCACGTTCCACAGATGGCCGTTGGGCGTGCATTCGGCCGAGGCGTCGGCGATGAAGCGCGCCCCCTCCAGGCACATGTACTGGACGCCCGGATGTTGCAGTTCCATCCGCATGTAGACCGTGAACGAGACTGCGATCAGCCCGACGATCCCTGCGGTGAACAGGTAAAGGATACCGATGTCCTTGTGATTGGTGGACATGAACCAGCGGGTGAAGAACCCGCGTTGGTCGTGATGGTCGTCGTGGCCATGAACGGCTGCGTCTGCCATACCCGAACTCCCTCAGATATAGTGATCCGGTCCGGCAGACCGGCAATTCCCTGGGGTTGTTCTAGACCAGCCGTGCCGACCCGGCAATGCCCTAAGGCCGCCGGGGCGACAGCTTTTGGTGGCAGATGCGGCGGGCGGTCAGCGATAGACCAGCACCGGGATCTTGGAATGCGTCAGGATCCGGGTGGCCTGGCTGCCCATCACGACCGCCGCCACGCCGCGCCGCCCGTGGGACGCCATGGCGATCAGGTCGCAGCCCTCTTCCAGCGCAGTGTCGATGATCGCCTGCCAGGGGTCGTCGTGCCACTTGTGATGCGTCTGGACCCTGACGCCCGCCGCCTCGGCCTTGGCGCGGGCGGCCTTCAGAACCCGGTCTGCATAGGCGGCCGCATCCGCGTCATAGCTGGATCGGCTGCTTTCGACCTGCATCGCGTCGGTGCTGAGGATGTGGAACGGTTCGGTCACGGTGACGATCGTCACGGCCGCGCCCAGGCTGGCGGCCAGGGCCACGCCCTTGTCGACGGCCTGACCGGCCAGTTCGGACCCGTCGGTCGGGATCAGGATATGCTTGAACATGATGCTCCTCCTCTCGCGGCGGCGGCGCGCCGATGGCGCGCGGGCCTGGTTGCGGCGCCGACGCTGCCACAAGAAGGGCAGGGGAAACATGACTTGAATCAAACAGGCCGGCCCCGAGGACCGGCCTGTTCGGCGGCGCGTCCGCCCGCGCTATTGTCCGGCGGTGGCCAGGAAGGCCGCGATGTCGGCCTGGTTCTTGTTCAGCTTGAAGGTCATCTTGGTGCGGGCCGACGAATCGCCGGTCTTTTCCTGCACGAACTTGTTGGGATCGGTCATGTAGGCGGCCAGATCCTCGGGCGTCCAGACCTCGCCCGCATCCTTCAGGGCAATCAGCGCCTCGGAATACTTGAAGCCTTCCTCGGATCCTGCGGGCCGTCCGACCACGCCAAAGAGGTTCGGGCCCGTCTTGCCGCCCTTCACGATGTCCTCGCCCGAGGGCGACTGGATCATGTGGCAGGCCTTGCACTTGCGGAATTCCTTTTCTCCGGCGGCGGCATCCCCGTCCTGTGCAAGCGCGGGTGTCGCTAGGGCGGCGCCCAGCAGGGCGCCGATGATGGCAAATCTCATTCTTTTCCTCGCTATTCCAAAGATCTTGGAAGTCCCAACAGAACACCTTAAGGGGCCGAAGCGGATTCGCCACCCGTCAGAAGGTCGCACCCCGTCCTGCCATCCTGGCCGAAGATCGTATCGAAGCCGTGGCGCAGCGCCAGATCGAGGTCGCCCATGCCGACCGGCAGGCCCAGGTCGACCAGGCTGGTCACGCCATGCCCGCTGATCCCGCAGGGCACGATCCCGGAATAATGGCTCAGGTCCGGTTCGACATTGATGGCGATGCCGTGAAAGCTGACCCAGCGGCGCAGCTTGACGCCGATGGCCGCGATCTTGTCGTCGCGCATCGTCCCGTCTGGCAGGGGCGCCTTGTCCGGGCGCGGCACCCAGACGCCGACCCGCCCGTCGCGGATCACCCCGGTCACGCCGAACTCCGCCAGGGCGGCGATTACCCATGCCTCCAGCCGGGCCACGAAGGCGCGGACGTCGCGGCCGCGGCGGTTCAGGTCCAGCATCACATAGACGATCCGCTGCCCCGGCCCGTGATAGGTGTATTGCCCGCCCCGCCCCGCGACATGGACGGGAAAGCGCGCCTCCAGCAGGTCGCCGTCGCGCGCGCTGGTTCCGGCGGTGTAGAGCGGCGGATGTTCGACCAGCCAGACCAGTTCGTCCGCCTGGCCCGCATGGATCGCCGCGACCCGCGCCTCCATGAAGGACACGGCCTCGTCGTAACCAGTCAGCCCCTGCGCCGTGATCCATTCCACCATGGCCCCGATCTGGCCCGGCGCGCGCGCGGCGTCAAGCGGGGGCGGTAGAATCCCCCTTTTCAATCCCCCTTGCCTCGGCTATCACCCGCCGCACTGCCCGGATGCGGTCGTGGCGGAATTGGTAGACGCGCAGCGTTGAGGTCGCTGTTCCTTAACCGGAGTGGAAGTTCGAGTCTTCTCGACCGCACCATCTTTCCCTGACACATCCAGATGAAACCGGGCGACGGCCCGTTGCGGATGAGGGATACGATGAAGATAGCGATTGTCGGCCTTGGCTATGTCGGCTTGTCGAATGCGGTTCTGCTGGCGCAGCATTCCACTGTGGTGGCCCTGGACATCGACAAGGCCCGCGTGGACGCCGTCAACGCCCGGAACTCCCCCATCGAGGATGCCGAGATCAGCCGCTTCTTCGCAGAGCGCGATCTGGACCTGACGGCCACCTCCGATGCCCGGCAGGCCCTGGTCGGCGCGGATTTCGTGATCGTGGCGACGCCCACCAACTATGACCCCCGGACGAACAGCTTCGACACCAGCTCGGTCGAGGCGGTGATCGCCCTGGCCCGCCAGCACGCCCCCGCCACGCCGATCATCGTCAAGTCCACGGTTCCGGTCGGCTTCACTAGCCGGATGCGTGCCGCAACCGGCTTCGACGGCATCATCTTCTCGCCCGAGTTCCTGCGCGAGGGGCTGGCGCTGCACGACAACCTGCATCCCAGCCGCATCGTGGTCGGCGACAAGGGCGAGGCCGGGCGGCGCTTCGCGGCGCTTCTGGCGGAAGGCGCGCTGGACCAGGACGTGCCCGTCCTGTTCACCGAATCGACCGAGGCCGAGGCGATCAAGCTGTTCGCCAACACCTTCCTGGCGATGCGCGTGGCCTATTTCAACGAGCTGGACAGCTATGCCCTGACCAACGGGCTGGATCCGCGCGCCATCATCGAGGGCGTCGGTCTGGATCCGCGGGTGGGCGATTACTACAACAACCCGTCCTTCGGCTATGGCGGCTATTGTCTGCCCAAGGACACCAAGCAGTTGCTGGCGAACTATTCGTCGGTGCCGCAGAACCTGATCGCGGCCATCGTGGAATCCAACCGCACCCGCAAGGACTTCATCGCCGAGCAGATCGTCGCCCGCAATCCCCGGACGGTCGGGATCTATCGCCTGGTGATGAAGGAAGGGTCGGACAATTTCCGCGACAGCGCCGTGCAGGGGATCATGAAGCGGATCAAGGCCAAGGGCATCGCCTGCGTCGTCTACGAACCGGCCCTGGCGGCGGATCACTTCTTCCATTCGCCGGTGGAACGGGATCTGGCGGCGTTCAAGGCCCGGTCCGACCTGATCATCGCCAACCGCCGCCACGACGACCTGGCCGACGTGGCCGACAAGCTGTTCACCCGCGACCTGCTGCAACGCGACCTATGACGCCTGCCGCCCGCATCTCTGCCGCGATCGGGATTTTGGATCATGTCCTTGCGGGCCTGCCCGCCGAACAGGCGCTGCTGCGGTGGTCGCGGTCCAGCCGGTTCGCGGGATCCGGGGACCGGGCGGCGGTGCGGGATCTGGTCTTCGACGCCCTGCGCTGCCGCGACAGCCACGCGGCGCTTGGCGGGGCGCTGTCGGGCAGGGGGCTGATGATCGGCGGGCTGCGCGCGGCGGGCCGCGACCCGGCAGAGCTTTTCACCGGCCAGGGCCATGCGCCCGCGCCCCTGGGACCGGACGACCGGCCCGGCACGGCGGAAGGCATCGCCGACATCCCCGCCTGGATCCAGCCCCTGTGGGACGCGTCCCTGGGAGATCGGGCCAGTGCCGTCGCCGACCGGATGCGCCAGCGGGCGCCGGTCTGGCTGCGGGTCAACCCCATCAAGGCGGATGCCGCCACGGCCGTCGACGCGCTGGCCCAGGACGGGATCGCCGCGGAAGCCGATGCGCGCCTGCCCACCGCCCTGCGGGTGACGGCGCATGAACGGCGTCTGTCGCAAGGCCGCGCCTATCGCGACGGTCTGGTCGAGCTTCAGGATCTGTCCCCGCAACTGGCCTGCGCTGCCTTGCCCCTGGTCGCCGGAATGCGGGTGCTGGATTACTGCGCCGGCGGCGGCGGCAAGACTTTGGCCGTCGCGGGCCGCGCGCCGGGGCTGACCCTGGTGGCCCATGATGCCGATCCCGCCCGGATGCGGGACTTGCCGCAACGGGCGGAACGCGCGGGTGTCAGCGTCCAGGTCACCGCCGCACCGAGGGGCGTCTTCGATCTGGTCATCGCCGATGTGCCCTGTTCGGGTTCGGGAACCTGGCGGCGCACGCCCGATTCGAAATGGCGCCTGACCTCGCAGGGCTTGCGCGACCTGGCGGCGGTGCAGGCGCAGATCCTGCGCCGGGCGGCGGATCTTGTCGGACCGGGCGGGCATCTGGCCTATATGACCTGTTCGGTCCTGGACGGCGAAAACGGCGCGCAGGTCGACCAGTTCTTGGCTGAAAATCCAGGCTTTCGACAGGTTTCGCGGCAATCCTGGACGCCGCTTGAGGCCAGCGACGGCTTTTTCCTGTCCCTGATGGCGCGCGGATGAAGCTGCGGACCGCCATTAACGGCTTGTTAAGCGGTTTGGCGGTATCGACGATCCTGAAGGCTTGGAAGGGGGCTAGACGGATGACATCCGGGGAAACGCAATCCGCCGTCTCTCGCAATGCGGCCGTGGCGCTTCCGCTGCTGATGCTGCCGGTTGTGGTCGCCGCCGTGGCGGCGCTGGCGCTGCCGCAAAGCGGCTATGGGCTGGCGGCGCTTGTGATCGGCACCATCGCGGTGGCCTGGTACATCCTGGGGGGCGTGATCTCGCTGGGCTATGTGCTGGACCGGCTGGCGGCGCGGCGTGCCCTGGCATCGATCCGGCACGAGGTCGTGGCGGCCGCCGATCCGATCTGGATCTGCGATTCCGACGGCCTGGTGGTCTTGCAGAACGAGGCGTCGCGGACCGGCTTCGGCGACATCGCCGGGCAGAACATCCTGCGGCTGGTCTCGCAGTTGCGGGCGGACGCCCTGGACGATCTGAGCGGGCTGGTGCGCCGTGCGGGCTATGTCGGCTGCGCGGACCTGGCGCTTGGCTCGGGCGATACGCTGACGCTCAGCCGGGCCGAGGATGCGCCCTTGCAGGTCTGGTCCTATCACCGGCAGGGCCACGGGAATCGCCTCGAAATCGTCGGCGGCCTCGGCCTCGTCGGCGGTCAGGGGG
>NZ_UZWE01000047.1 GCF_900631945.1 Paracoccus haematequi | reverse complement strand
CCGTCTTCAAGAACGGCGGCGGCGCGCATCTGGATCTGATGATCGCCTCCTGGATCATCGACAGGCTCAGCCAAGCGTAAAGGTCTGTTCCACCACCGCCTCCATCGAGACATAGCTGGACGTGTTGCTGATATGCGGCAGGCCCGAGATCTTCTCGGCCAGGATGCGGCGGAAATCGGCCATGTCGCGGGACCGGACCTTGACCAGATAGTCGAAGCCGCCCGCGATCATGTAGCATTCTTCGATCTCGGGGATGGCGCGGACGGCGGCGTTGAACTGCTGCAAGGCGGCCTCGCGCGTGTCGGTCATGCTGACTTCGACATAGGTCACATGGGTCAGGCCCAGCTTCAGCGGCGACAGGATCGCGCGATAGCCGGTGATCAGGCCGATCTCCTCCAGATGGCGGATGCGCAGGGCCACGGGGGTCTTGGACAGCCCCACCTTGCGGGCCAGTTCGGCCACCGGGATGCGGGCGTTGCGGGTCAGTTCGTCCAGGATCTTGCGGTCCAGGGCGTCCAGAGTGACGGTCATCCCAAAAATTCCTTGTTCTTTATTTCATCGGCCTAGCCCGGCAGCCATTTTCAGGCGCACCGACTATTCGATCTTTGATATACCTGTCGGATCAGTCAAGGAGTCAGGCATGTCTTCCGTCAGTTCCAGCGTCTTTTCCACCCAGGCCAAATTCGCGGACGAGGGCCAGCTTCTGGATCGCCTGACAGCCCAGGCCGACTTGTCCGCCGAGGCCCGCGCCGCCATCACCGCCCGCGCCGCCGACCTGGTGCGCCGCATCCGTGCCGAGGCGCGCCCCAGCCTGATGGAGCATTTCCTGGCCGAATACGGCCTGTCCACGCGCGAGGGCGTGGCGCTGATGTGCCTGGCCGAGGCGATGCTGCGCGTCCCCGACAAGATCACCATCGACGCGCTGATCGAGGACAAGATCGCGCCTTCGGACTGGGGCAGGCACCTGGGCGAGGCGTCGTCCAGCCTTGTGAACGCCTCGACCTGGGCCTTGATGCTGACCGGCAAGGTGCTGGACGACGACCAGGCGGGCACCCTGCGCCGCATGGTCCGCCGCCTGGGCGAACCCGTGATTCGCACCGCCGTGGGCCGCGCGATGAAGGAAATGGGCCGCCAGTTCGTGCTGGGCCAGACCATCACCGATGCGCTGGACCGCGCCCGGGCGCGCGAGAAGCAGGGCTTCACCTACAGCTACGACATGCTGGGCGAGGCGGCGATGACCGGCGCCGATGCCGCCCGCTATGACCGCGCCTATGCCGACGCCATCGCCGCCATCGCCAAGGCCTGCGACAAGGGGTCGGTGGAACAGAACCCCGGCATCTCGATCAAGCTGTCGGCGCTGCATCCCCGATACGAGGTTGCGCAGGAAGCCCGTGTGATGCGCGAGCTGGTGCCCGTGGTGCTGCGGCTGGCGCAAGCCGCCAAGGCCGCGAACATGGGCATGAACATCGACGCCGAGGAACAGGACCGGCTGGTGCTGTCTCTGAAGGTGATCGAGGCGGTGCTGTCAGACCCCTCGCTGGCCGGATGGGACGGGTTTGGCGTGGTGGTGCAGGCCTATGGCAAGCGCGCGGGCCAGACCATCGACTGGCTGCACGACCTGGCGCAGCGGCTTGACCGGCGGATCATGGTGCGGCTGGTCAAGGGCGCGTATTGGGATACCGAGATGAAGCGCGCCCAGGTGGACGGCCATCCCGGCTTTCCGCTGTTCACCAGCAAGGTCGCGACCGATGTCAGCTATATCGCCAATGCCCGCAAGCTGATCGGCTATGGCGACCGGATCTATCCGCAGTTCGCCACCCACAACGCCCATACCGTCGCCGCGATCCTGGAAATGGCGGGCGGCACCCGCTTCGAATTCCAGCGCCTGCACGGCATGGGCGAACGCCTGCACGACATCGTGCTGCGCGAAACGAAGGGCCGCTGCCGCATCTATGCCCCGGTTGGCGCGCATCGCGACCTGCTGGCCTATCTGGTCCGCCGCCTGCTGGAAAACGGTGCGAACAGCAGCTTCGTGAACCAGATCGTCGATGAAAGCGTCAGCCCCCAGGAAGTCGCCCGCGATCCCTTCGACGCGCTGGCCACGGCGCGGCCCCCAGCCGCGCTGCGTGCGCCCGCCGACCTGTTCGCGCCCGCGCGCCGCAATTCGACGGGCTTCGATCTCAGCGACGAACAGACGCTGGCGCGGATCCAGGCCGCGCGCGACGTGGCGCTGCCCGACGTTGTGCCGCTGACGGTCTCGCCCCCTTCCGGCACCGTGCAGGACGTTCTGAACCCCGCCACGGGCCAGGCGATCGCCACCGTGACGATGGCCGACGCCGAAACCGCCGCCCGCGCCATCGACGACGCCCGCCCCTGGGACGCCCCCGCGTCCGAGCGCTCGGCCGTCCTGCGCCGCGCCGCCGATCTGTTCGAGGAAAACTTCGGCCCGATCTTCGGCATTCTCGCGCGCGAGGCGGGCAAGACCCTGGCCGACGCCGTGGCCGAACTGCGCGAGGCAGTGGATTTCCTGCGCTATTACGCGGCCGAGGGCGAACACAGTCGGCAAGACCCGCGCGGCATCGTCGGCGCGATCAGCCCCTGGAACTTTCCGCTGGCGATCTTCACCGGACAGATCGCGGCGGCGCTGATCGCAGGCAACGCGGTCATCGCCAAGCCTGCCGAGGCCACCCCGATCATCGCGGCCTACGGCGTCAAGCTGCTGCATCAGGCGGGCGTGCCCCTGTCGGCGCTGCAACTGCTGCCCGGTCGCGGCAGCATCGTGGGCACGGCGCTGTCCCGGGATCCGCGCGTGCGTGGCGTGGTCTTCACCGGGTCGACCGCGACGGCCCAGACCATCGCGAAAACAATGGCCGCGAACCTGGTGCCCGGCACGCCGCTGATCGCGGAAACCGGCGGGCTGAACGCGATGATCGTCGATTCCACCGCCCTGCCCGAACAGGCGGTGCGCGATATCGTGAACGGCGCCTTCCGGTCCGCCGGGCAACGCTGTTCGGCCCTGCGCTGCCTGTATGTGCAGGAGGATATCGCCCCGCATCTGATCGAAATGATCCGGGGCGCGATGGACGAACTGGTCGTGGGCGATCCCTGGTCGCTGGAAACCGATGTCGGTCCGGTGATCGACACGGGCGCGCGGGACGACATCGGGGGCTATATCACCGCCAACGGCAACCGCGTGATCCACAAGCTGGACATTCCCGCGCAGGGCACCTTCATCCCGCCCACCATGCTGCGCGTCGGCGGCATCGCCGATCTGGAACGCGAAATCTTCGGCCCGGTCCTGCATGTCGCGACCTTTCGTGGCGACCGGCTGGATCAGGTGGTGGCCGATATCAACGCACGCGGCTTCGGCCTGACCTTCGGCCTGCACACCCGCATCGACAGCCGCGTGCAAGAGGTCAGCGACGCGATCCACGTGGGCAACATCTATGTGAACCGCAACCAGATCGGGGCGGTCGTCGGCAGCCAGCCCTTTGGAGGAGAGGGGCTGTCGGGCACCGGCCCCAAGGCGGGCGGTCCGCGCTATGTGCCCCGGTTCTTCGCGCCCCCGGCCCCGGCGTCAGCGGGCGGCGACTGGCAGGGCCAGGCCGATGAGGCCCGCATCCGCAGCCAGCTTGCCGCCCATGTGTCGCGCAAGATCGACGAGCGTCTGATGCCCGGCCCCACCGGAGAGCTGAACCGCCTGACCGCCCATACCCGCCCGCCGGTCCTGTGCCTCGGCCCCGGTGCGCAGACGGTGGCCGCGCAGGTCGCGGCCGTGGCCGCGCTTGGCGGCGACGCGGTGGGCGTGGACGGCCCCGTGCCGCCGCAGGCGCTGACCCGCCTGCCGGCGATGGCCGCCGCCCTGTGGTGGGGCGACGACGCGCAGGGCCGCGCCTATGCGCAAGCCTTGGCGGACCGGGACGGAGAGATCGTGCAGCTTGTCACCGGAATGCCCGACCTGGCGCATGTCGCGCATGAACGCCACCTGTGCGTGGACACCACGGCGGCGGGCGGCAACGCGGCCCTTCTGGCGGGGTAAGACGGGAACGTTGCGGGGCGTTCTTCACACCCATGCGACCAGAAGGCGATGACGCGCCGGGCAAAGGCAACGGCCTTCACCCGACGCGTCCGGGGTCGGCCCGTCAAACCTCGACCGCCACCGCGCCCATCGGCTTCGAGCAGCAGGCGAGGATATAGCCGTCCTCGACATCGTCCTCGGTGATGCCGCCGTTATGGACCATATGCACCTCGCCCGACAGCTTGCGGATCCGGCAGGTGCCGCAGATGCCCATCGAACAGCCGGACGGGATGTTCAGCCCCGCCGCCCGCGCCACCGTCAGGATCGTGTCGGTCTGCGCGCAGGGCTGCGTCACGCCCGAGGCCGCGAAGGTCACTTCGGCCGCCTGACCGTCATGGGGCAGCACGTCCTCCGGCACCAGCTCGGCTTCCGGCGGGGGCGCATGGAAGCTTTCCTGGTGATAGCGGTCCATGTCGAAGCCCAGGCCCGACAGCGCATCGCGCACCGCCTGCATGAACGGCTCGGGTCCGCAGCAGAACACCTCTCGCTCCAGGTAGTCCTGCGCCATCAGGCCCAGCATCAACTGGTTGAACACCCCCTGAAAGCCGGTCCAGGGGCGATAGGGATCCTTCTCCTCGACCACCCATTTCAGCGCGATGCCTTCGGTGCGCGAGGCCATCTGTTCCAGCCGCTCGCGGAAGATGATCTCGGACGGGCGGCGGGCGCAGTTCACGAAAACGATGTCGGCGGGCCGACCGCTGTCATAGATCGCGGTCGTCATCGACATCATCGGCGTGATCCCCGACCCGGCCGAGATGAACAAGTATTTCGGCGCCGGATGATGAATGACCGAGAACCGCCCCGCCGGGCCGGACGCCTTCAGCCGCATTCCCGGCCGAAGGTGGTCGAACATCCAGCGCGTCCCCACCGATCCCGGCTGCGCCTTGACGGTGATCGTCAGCGACGTGGGCCGCGAGGGCGATGACGAGATCGTATAGGTCCGCCAAACGGTCCCGCCGGGCACCGGCAGTTCCAGCGTGATGAACTGGCCGGGATCGTGACCGAACAGCGCGCCCGAGGGGGCCTGGAAGCAGAACGTCATGACGTTCGGCGCCTCGGGCAGGGTCGCCACGCATTCCAGCGGCTCGGCGTCGGACCAGAACCGCAGGCTGGGCCTGGCCAGCGCGTTCATTCCGCCGCCAGGCGCTGCGGGGCTACGCCGCGTTCCAGCCAGTCGGCATACCAGTCGATGAACTGGATCACGCCGCTTTCCCAGTCCGGCGAATAGGGTCCGGGCACATAGGCGGGCGACAGGATGCCTTCCTGGTTCGTCTCGACGATCTCGCGGTCCTCGTCGTTGGTTTCGATCCAGACCTCGGTCAGGCGCTTGAGATCATAGTCCACGCCTTCCACCGCGTCCTTGTGGACCAGCCAGGTGGTCGTCACCTCGGTCTCGGTGGGGCTGATCGGCATAACCCGGAAGGTCAGCGAATGATCGGGCAAAAAGTGGTTCCAGGTGGACGGATAGTGGAACACCAGCAGCGACCCGGCATCCGGCTTGGCGACCCGGCCCAACTGTTTCTTCACGCCCGCCTTGCCGTCCATCGTATAGCTGACGGCGTTTTCCTGAAGCGGCATCCGGGCCAGCCGGAACTGCCCGCCCCCGCCCAGGGTGAACTGCGCGGGCGCGCCCACCGCCGCGCAGGCGTCGAAATGGTTCTGCAACCGGGCCGAGATCGACCCGTCGGCCGACACGCCCGCGACCTCGGGGTCCAGCGGGAAGGACCGGCACAGCGCCGGGTGGTTGGCGCTGCAATGATAGCATTCGCGGTTGTTTTCCCAGACCAGCTTCCAGTTGCCCTTTTCGATGATCGTGGACGAATGGGCGACCTTGGCGTCGCGCAGGTCGTGAACCTCCAGGAAGGGGCTGGCGGTGCGGGCGAATTCCTCGAAATCGGGGGGCGTCTCGGCCAGGCAGATATAAATCAGCCCGTTCAGGTCGCGCGAATGCACGGGCTTCAGCCCGTGTTTCGTGGGGTCGAAATCCGGCCCCATGTTGTTGGCCCAGATCAGGCGGCCGTCCAGGTCATAGGTCCACTGGTGATAGGGGCAGACCAGCTTGGCGACCTTGCCTTCGCGTTCCTTGCAGACGATGGACCCGCGATGGCGGCAGGAATTGTGGAAGGCGCGGATCACGCCGTCGCCGCCCTTCACGATCACCACGTTATAGGCGCCGACCTTCAGCGTCGCGTAATTCCCCGCCTTGACCAGCTGCGCCGCCGGAATGGCATACAGCCATTCGCGATAGAAGATGGTTTCCAGATCCAGCTGATAGACCTCGGCCGAGGTATAGAAGGGCTGTTCCAGCGCGTGGCCGGGCGCGCGGCGGGCAAGCAGGTCGTGGATGGTGGTGGCTGTGGCTGTCATGGCTGGCATCCTGTCCGAAGGGTGTGACACATTGCCGCGAAAATCCGCCTTGGCGGGCTTGCTGACAACGGCAGAAAAATTCATCCTGGCTTAGATCAGCTAACCCAGGGGGTGCGATGGCCAGACCCTATGACTTTGCGTCCATGACGGCCCTGATCAGTTTCGAGGCCGCCGCGCGGCATGGCAGTTTCAAGACAGCGGCAAATGAGACTAATGTCACCCCGGCCGCGATCAGCCATCAGATCAAGGCCTTGGAAGCCGATCTGGGATGCGCGCTGTTCATCCGCCGCCATCGCGGGGTGGAGTTGACCGAACAGGGCGCCTTCCTGCTGGTCGCCCTGCAACGGGGGTTCGAGACGATCTCGGACGCGGTGGCGCAGTTGCGCGACAGGTCGCAGGCGGTCGACGTGACCATCGCCGTGACGACCGCCGTCAGCGCCTTGTGGCTGACGCCCAAGATCACCGCCTTCTGGCGCATCCATCCGACGATCACCGTGTCCCAGATCGTCAGCGACGTGCAGGTCGCCAAGGGCTTTCAGGACATCAGCATCGGCTATCTGACCGAGAACCCCGGCCCCGGCGAATCGCGCGACCTGTTCCGCGACCGGATCATCGCGGTGGGCACCCCCCGGTTCGCCGCCGCCCACGCCATCCACAGCGTCGCCGACCTGGCGCATGTGCCGCTGGTCCATCACGACAAGAACCAGTGGACCGACTGGGCGGAATGGCTGGCGGCCCTGGGCGGCCCGGCGCCGACCGGGCGCGGGCTGTTCGTCAACAACCACATGATCGCGCTGCAGGCGGCGCAGGACGACGTGGGCGCGGTGCTGGCCTGGGACGGGCTGATGACCGACCTGCTGGCCCGCGAAAGGCTGGTCAGGTTGGTGCCGCAGGACATTCCGTCCTCGGTGCCGTTCCGGCTGGTGATCCATCCCCGCGCCTCGGCCAAGGCGCGGCTGTTCGCGGGCTGGCTGTTGCGCGACGTTTCAGCCGGTGCGGCGCAGCCGGGCTGAGACGGGCGCCATCGCCGGATAGATGCGGTCGGTTTCCTGGTGGAAGCGTTCCAGTTCGGCCCGCCGCCGTTCCTCGGACCAGCCCAGGGCGGTCGCGGCGGCGCGCGAGATTTCCTCGGCGCTGTCCCGGCCCAGGTCGGGATCGAGGCCCAGCGGCAGGCGGCGGCGGATCAGGTCGTCCAGGTGGGTGACGTGTTCCGTGCGCAGGATCCGCGCGATGTCGCTGTCGGGCGCCGGGATCGCGCCGCCGGCGGGCGCGCCGCGCCGTCCCAGCCGCCGCTCCACCGCCCGCGCCGCCATCCGCGCCGCGTGGCGATGCAGCATGATGGTCGAGCCGGTGACGGCCAGCAGGTTCGGGCGGTCGGGCTGTTCCACAACGCGCACCGGCAGCACCGTTTCCTGCCCGTCCAGGGTAGAGGTCGGGCGCACCCCGCACCAGCAATGGACCACATCGGCGCGGGTCAGGTTCAGGGTCGGGAACAGGTGGTTGAACTGGGCCAGGATGTAATCGACCTCGGACTCGGTCACGCGGATGGTGTCGGGATCGTCGCGGACCACGGTTTCGGTCGGGCCGATGAAATGCAGGTCGCGCCACGGAAAGACGTAATAGGGTTCGCCCTTGGTGGAAAACGCCTCCAGCCCCTGGCCGCGAAAGTCGGCGGGCAGGCGCACCATGACGTTGACGCCCTTGACGCCCAGCACGCGCGGCCCCTGCCCTCCGCCCGGCACCCGGTCGATCCAGGGACCGGCGGCGTTGACGACCACGGCGGCGCGGACCTGCGCCCGTTCCGCGTCCAAGACCCGATCCTCCAGCGTCAGTTGCCAGGCGTCCCCGGCCCGTTCGATCCCCGTGACGGCGGTATAGGTGCGCAGGGTGGCGCCGCGCCGTTCCGCGTCAAGCGAGGTATCCACGCAGATCCGTTCGGGCCAGGCATACATGTATTCCTGAAACGTGCCGATCCCGGTCAGTGCGCCGCCTTGTGTGCGGGCCAATTCCGCCGCCATCGCGCTGTCGCCCGCAGCCTGGGCGACCCGCTTGCGGCGATAGGACAGCGGCACCTTCCAGCCGCCCAGCCCCTCGACCAGCTTGAAGCCCAGGTCGACCAGCCAGGGCGGATAGCGGTCGCCCTTGCGGAACGGGTAATGGAACCTGTGCCGCGTCAGGTGGCCGGGCATGTCGCGCACCAGTTCGGCCCGGCAGCGCATCACGTCGCGGGTATAGGCCAGCCGCCGCAGCATGTCGCGCGGGCGCAGCGCCATTTGCCACAGCGGATAGCGCACGGCCAGATAACCCAGGCCCGAATACAGCATCCGACTGGACCGGGACGAGGTTCCCGCCCCGATGTCGCCGCGATCGACCAGCAGGACGCGGAAACCGCGCGCGGCCAGCTCGCGGGCGGTGGCGCAGCCGACCGCGCCCGCGCCGACCACCGCCACGTCGAAACCCTGCCCGTCCAGCCCCGCCAGCGGCGCACGCATCAGGCCGCCCCCGCCGCGACCGAGATCGCGCGTTCCAGCGACAGCCGCCCCACCGGCTTGCCGCCCTTGTCCTGCACCTCAAGGAAATGGACGCCCTTGGCCATCATCTGCCGCACCGCGTCGGTCAGGGTGGCGTCGGATTTCACCATCATCGCGGGCGCCGTGCCGTTGATGCCCAGCGGCTCCATCACCGAGCCGACCTGCACCACCTTGCCCCGGTCGACATGCTGGACGAAGTTCGCCACATAGTCGTCGGCCGGGTTCAGCACGATGTCCTGCCCGGTGCCCTGCTGGATCACCTGACCGTCGCGCAGCAGGGCGATGCGGTCGCCGATGCGCAGCGCCTCGTCCAGGTCGTGGGTAATGAAGACGATGGTCTTGCGGACCTCTTTCTGCAAATCCAGCAGGACGGTCTGCATGTCGTACCGGATCAGCGGGTCAAGGGCCGAATAGGCCTCGTCCATCAGCAGGATCGGCGCGTCGTTGGCAAGGGCGCGGGCCAGGCCGACGCGCTGCTGCATCCCGCCCGACAGCTGGCTGGGATACTTGGTCTCGAACCCCAGCAGGCCCACGCGCTCGATCCAGCGCATCGACACCTTGTCGCGGGCGGCATGGTCCACGCCTTGGACCTCCAGCCCATAGCCCACGTTCTCGATCACGGTGCGGTGGGGCAGCAGCCCGAATTTCTGGAACACCATCGCCGTCTTGTGGCGGCGGAATTCGCGCAGGACCTGGGGCGTCATGCCCACGACATCCTGCCCCTCGATCAGGATCTGGCCCGAGGTCGGGTCGATCAGCCGGTTGATGTGGCGGATCAGCGTGGACTTGCCGGATCCCGACAGGCCCATCACCACCTGGATCGCGCCCGCGGGAATGTCGATGTTGATGTCGCGCAAACCCAGGACGTGGCGATACCGGTCGTTCAGTTCCTGCTTGGTCATGCCGCGATTGACGGCATCCACGTAATCCGCCCCGCGCGGGCCGAAGATCTTGTACAGGTTGCGGATCTCGATGCCGATGGGTTCAGACATGGTGGCCCCCCCGATGTTTCTGGATGCGGCGGCCCCAGGCCTGGCTGACGCGGTCGAAGACGATGGCGATGCCGACGATGGCCAGGCCGTTGAACAGCCCCAGAGTGAAATACTGGTTGGAAATCGCTTGCAGCACCGGCTGGCCCAGCCCCTGCACCCCGATCATGGACGCGATCACCACCATCGCCAGCGCCATCATGATCGTCTGGTTGATGCCCGCCATGATGGTGGGCAGCGCCAGCGGCAGTTCGGCCTTGACCAGCCGCTGCCAGCGGGACGATCCGAAGGCGTCCGCGGCCTCCAGCACCTCGCCATCCACCTGGCGGATCCCCAGGTTGGTCAGCCGGATCATCGGCGGGATGGCATAGATGACGACCGCGATCAGTCCCGGCACCTTGCCGATGCCCAGAAGCATCACCACCGGGATCAGATAGACGAAGGGCGGCATGGTCTGCATCACGTCCAGAACCGGGTTCACCACCGCCTGCACTCGGTCGGACCGCGACATCAGAACGCCGATGGGCAGCCCCACCGCGATCGCCATCAGCGTCGAGGTGAGGATCATCGAAATCGTCTTCATCATGTCGTCCCACATCCCGAAGGCGCCGATAAGGCACAGCGTGGCGACGCAGCCGATCACCATCCGGGCGCTGCGGCTGGCAAACCACGCCAGCCCCGCCGCGATCAGGATGATGATCGGCCAGGGGGTGCCGGTCAGAAGCTTTTCGGACCAGTTCAGGAAATGGCGCAACGGATCGAACATGGTTTCGATGGCGTCGCCATAGCTTCGGGTAAAGGCCCGGAAGCCCTCGTCGATGGCCCGTTTCAGATCACGAAGCAGACCGTTGTCGATCTGCGGGAATTCGTCGAACATGGCGACCTCATGATTGGGTGGTGCTGCGACAAACGAATGCGGGCGGGTCCGCCGGCATGAAGGATTCGGGTTCAGGCGGGCGCATCCCCTGCCATGGCGCGGGCCTTGCGGGCGGCCGCGTCAAGCGCGGCCCGGATGGCTGCGGAAAACCCGGCCGCCTCGGCCGCGTCGATCCCGGCGGCGGTGGTGCCGCGATAGTCGCGATAGGCCGCCAGCAGCGCGGGCGCGTCGGCGATCCGGCCCGCCAGCATCGCCGCGCCCCCGCAGACGGCGGCGTCGGCCGCACGCCAGGCGATGTCCGGCGGCAGGCCGTTATCGGTCATGAAGCGCGCCATGGCGACCGCCATCAACGCCGGATAGGCCGCCCCCGAACCGGGCAGCGCGGTCATCAGGTCGATCTGGGATTCCCGCGCGATCTCGTCCGAGGTGCCGATGGCCGACAGGATCGTCGTCACGGCCTGCCGGTCGGCGTCGGTGACGCCCTGGTCGGCCCACCAGGGCGTCCAGGACCGGCCGATATCGGCCGCCGCGTTGGGCATGGCGCGCACGATCCGGCCGCCGCAGTCCCGCAGCCGGTCCGACCCGACCCCCGCCATGAAGGACAGGACCAGCTTGCCCTCGGCGCCCAGTCCAAGGGCGGGCCAATCCTGGGGCCTGACCGAGACGACCACGATATCCGACAGCGCCGCCAGCTCTACCGCGTCCCTGGCCCAGGTGACGGCATGGCCGTGATAATCGGACCTTGCGCCGCTGCGGTTGGCGACCACCAGCCGGTCGGGCGTCACAATGCCCAGGGACAGCAGCCGGCCGCCAAGCGCCGATCCCAGCCATCCCGTCGCACCGATGATCCCGATCCGCATCTGTTCCGATTTCCTCCCGTCGCCCGCCCAGCAAGGCCTGGCTTTCCCTTATCGCTAACGATTCGACCCCCAGCTTGCAACAAAATGTTCATGACTGTCATCATAAAGTTCATAAAAGCGCATTTGATATGCACTTAAGAACCTATCAGTGACTTACATGAACAATTCGCAGGGCCGCCCGAGTCGCCTCGCACAGCTTGCGTCATTCCCAAGGGCGAAAAGTCGATTCGAACGACCTTTTCAGGCGTAGCTGCGACGGATTCCGGCAGCGAACCGGGCAAGCTCGCGCGGCTCGGCCTCTCGACCGGAATAGATCTTCACATACAGCGGAATGCGTTCCAGCCGGGTTTCGATGTCTTCCTGCTGCCGCATCGAGATATAACCGATCTGGACCAGATAGATCGTGCGCGCCCGCACATCGGCCTCGGCGCTGTGATGGCCCCACTTGACCAGCATGGCGGCGATGGCCTGAAGCCGCGCCTCGTCGGCGGCGCGAACCCGTGCCGCCACCCCCTCGTCCTGCAAAGCCCAGCTGCGCACCGCAAATTCCAGACGCGAATCAAAGACATTCGCGGCCAAAAAGCAGGTCAGCACGTTCAGCATCGCCTCGGACACGCTTTCGGCATATTGCGTGGTGGCGTCCACCAGCGGCTTGGTGGTGCGTTCTTCCCAGCCATCGATCAGCGCCGCCAGCAGCGCCTCGCGATCCGCGAAGAACCAATAGAAGCTGGTGCGCGACAGGTTCAGCCGCTTGGCCAGCGGCAGGATCTTCACGGCGTCGATGCCGTTTTCGATCAGCGCCTGATAGCCGGCTTCCAGCCAACCCTCGCGCGATCCGCGCCATCCACTTTCGGGTGCATTCACCTGATCCATGGCCCTGTGGTTAAGCAATTGCCGCCCCCCTCACAAGCAGGATGTGCAACTTTGGGTGCAATAAGTTCATAGATGATTTTTAAGTTGACACAACTGAACATTTCGGAAAACCTTGCGTCAACACATCCACCTCGGGCAGGCAGATCATGTCGAACGACCCCCTTCTTCAGCCGTACCAACTGAAGCACCTGACGCTTCGCAACCGGATCATGATCACCAGCCATGAACCGGCCTATCCTGAAGACGGGATGCCCAAGGACCGCTATCGCGCCTATCACGTCGAACGGGCCAAGGCGGGGGTTGCGCTGACCATGACGGCGGGGTCGGCATCGGTGTCGCGCGACAGCCCGCCGGTCTTCAACAACATCCTGGCCTGGAAGGACGAGGTCGTCGGCTGGATGAAGAAGCTGACCGACGAATGCCACGACCACGGCTGCGCGGTGATGATCCAGCTGACCCATCTGGGCCGCCGCACCCGCTGGGACAAGGCCGACTGGCTGCCGGTCGTCTCGCCCAGCCATGAACGAGAAGCCGCGCATCGTTCGTTCCCCAAGAAGATGGAAGATTGGGACATCCGGCGCATCATCGGCGACTATGTGGATGCCGCCGAACGGATGAAGGCCGCGGGCCTGGACGGGCTGGAGGTCCAGGCCTATGGCCACCTGATGGACCAGTTCTGGTCGCCGCTGACCAACGACCTGGACAACGAATACGGCGGCAGCCTGGACAACCGGCTGCGCTTCACCTTCGACATCCTGCGCGGCATCCGCGACCGCTGCGGGCCGGATTTCCTGCTGGGCGTGCGCTACACGGGCGATGAATGCCTGCCGGGCGGGTTCGACGCGCAAGACGGCATCGCCATCTCGCAAAAGCTCAAGGACAGCGGGCTGGTCGATTTCCTGAACGTGGTGCGCGGCCATATCGACACCGACGCGGGCCTGACCGACGTGATCCCGGTGCAGGGAATGCGCAACGCCCCGCATCTGGAATTTGCGGGCCAGATCCGGCGGGCCACCGACTTTCCCACCTTCCACGCCGCCAAGATCCCCGACGTGCCGACCGCGCGCCACGCCATCGCCGCCGGGCTGGTCGACATGGTCGGCATGACCCGCGCCCACATGGCCGACCCGCATCTGGTCCGCAAGGTGATCGAGGGGCGCGAGGACGACATCCGCCCCTGCGTGGGCGCGAACTATTGCCTGGACCGCATCTATCAGGGCGGGCTGGCCTTCTGCCTGCACAACGCCGCGACCGGGCGCGAGGAAACCATGCCCCACACCATCCCTGCCGCGCCCGCGAAAAAGCGCGTCACCATCGTCGGGGCAGGCCCCGCCGGGATGGAGGCCGCCCGCGTCGCGGCGGAACGCGGCCATGCCGTGACGGTCTTCGAGGCCGCCGACCAGCCCGGCGGCCAGATCCGCCTCACCGCGCTGCAGGAACGGCGGCGCGAGATGATCTCGATCATCGCCTGGCGGCAGGCCATGTGCGAGAAGAAGGGCGTCACCTTCAACTTCAACACCTTCGCCGAGGCCGACGACGTGCTGGCGACCGACCCGGACGAGGTCATCATCGCCACCGGCGGCTTGCCCCATACCGAGGTTCTGACCGAGGGCAACGATCTGGTGGTGTCCGCCTGGGACATTCTTTCCGGCGACGTGAAGCCGGGGCAGAACGTGCTGGTCTATGACGACGCGGGCGACCACGCGGCGCTGCAAGCCGCCGACCTGATCGCCGCGACCGGCGCCAGGGTGGAAATCGTGACGCCGGACCGCAGCTTCTCGCCCGAGGTGATGGCGATGAACCTGGTTCCCTACATGCGCAGCCTGCAAAAGCTGGACACGACCTTCACCGTGACCTGGCGGCTGCAATCGGTCGCGCGCGAGGGCAACCAGCTGCGCGCCACGCTGAGCAGCGATTACGGCGGCGTCACGCGCGACCGGATCGTCGACCAGGTGGTGGTTAACCACGGCACCCGACCGCTGGACGAGCTGTATTTCGACCTGAAGGCGCTGTCTTCGAACGGCGGAGAGGTCGATTATGAAGCCCTGACCACCGGCGGCGTGCAGGCGGTGCGCAAGAACCCCGAGGGCCGGTTCCGCCTGTTCCGCATCGGCGACGCGGTGGCCGCGCGCAACACCCATGCCGCGATCTACGACGCGCTGCGCCTGGTGAAGGACATCTGACCCATGAAGATTCTGGTGCCCGTGAAGCGGGTTATTGACTACAACGTGAAGGCTCGGGTTCGAGCTGACGGGTCTGGGGTTGACTTGGCGAATGTGAAG
>NZ_UZWE01000055.1 GCF_900631945.1 Paracoccus haematequi | reverse complement strand
AAGCCCCGCATAAGATACGTCGTTAACGACGTCGCTATGCACGTGTCTTAGCCGATCACCCCACGCTCAGGCAGGCGGTGGCAACCGGGCGGTTACGATGTCTGCGGTGATCGGTACGATGCTTGGTGCCCAGTTCGGGCCGGAAACGCTCAGTTTGGTTGGCCAGTGGTGGCCAGCGCTGGTCGGGCTTGCGGCATACCTGATGATCGCGGGAATCCTTTGCAATTTCTATCTGCGGCGGGTGGTCAGGTTAGACGGCACGACCGCGTTCTTTTCGGCCATGCCGGGTGGTTTGATCGACATGGTTCTCCTGGGGGCCGAGCGGGGTGGTGACGAACGCACCATCGCTCTCATGCATTCCTCGCGCATCTTTCTGGTCGTACTGGGGCTGCCGCCGCTGATGACGCTGATCACCGGGGCCAGCGCGGCGACGCAGGCGGCCGAATGGCGCCCCCTAGCCGCCATGACCGCGGCCGACGCCGCCTGGTTTGTAGCGACCCTCGGCGCAGGGATCATGCTTGGCCGATTGGCACGTCTTCCGGCGCCCTACTTGATCGGGCCGATGTGCGTCAGCATGGTGCTGCACTGGTCCGCCCTGTCGAGTTTTACTGTGCCGAGCCTCGTCATCGTTGTAGCCCAGATCGTGTTGGGCACGACGATCGGCTGTCGGTTCGTAGGGGTAGCGCCGGCGCGTATTCTCGTGATCCTTGCAACCTCTGCCGGGGCAACATTGATCCTGCTGGCCACCGCCGTCTGCTTCGCCATAGGACTGCACCCCTTCATCGGCATGCCCGCCGAAGGAGTGCTGCTGGCTTTCTCGCCGGGCGGCCTAGCCGAGATGAGCCTCATAGCGTTAGCCTTGAATCTCGAGGTGGCTTTTGTGGTTGTCTGCCACGCGACTCGGATCATAATGGTCGTAGCGGCGGCGGGCGCCATTGTTCGACGCGCTGAGCGATCAGGATCTGTCTCAGGGGGATCCTAGACCATGCTGAGCTACTCGATTTTGTTACTTGGCGGCGCCTCACCAACGGCTTCACTCCTCGCTGAGAGCCGGGGATCAACACTTTGCAAATCATCCGTGCAGTACGGGTGTTATGGAATGACCCGAGAAATACCTGCAACGTTCCGAATGCCGTGCGACCGGTGGATATTATCGAAGTGGATAACGCTCCGTAGCATTGCACCATAAGCCTGCGTCGTCTTTCTTCTCCGAACGCCCGCAAGTTATTGCATTGAAGCAGGGAAGCATCTCCCCTGCCACTTATATACTGATCAGCAACGGTCTCAGCATCGATCTGGCTCCGCAAACTATTCAGAAGATCGTCAGCTTAGTACAATCCCGCCATCCACGTTCAACGTCTGCCCGGTTACAAAGGCGCTGTCATCTGAGCAGAAGAAAGCAACTGGACCAGCAACATCGCCCGGATCGCCAATCCGCGCCATCGCGGTCTTTGCCTGCCATGCGCCGCGCACGTCGGGATCGTCCAGATTTACACGGCCCATGTCGGTCAGGATGATGCCCGGACAGATGCAATTCGCCGTAATACCGAAAGGTCCAACCTCTTGCGCCAGGACACGGGTAAAGCCCATAACGGCCGCTTTCGATGCCGAGTAATGCGCTTGCTCGGGTGCGCCATGTTTACCGCCGATCGACGAGATGTTGCAGATACGGCCATAGCCTTGTGCCTTCATGACCGGCAATAGGGCCTGCACCACCAGGAAGGTACCTTTGGCGTTCACGTCCATCACGCTGTCCCAGTAGTCCTCGGGGCAATGTTCGACATCCGAGGCACGCAAAATGCCCGCGTTGTTGACGACCGCGTGGACGGTGCCCAGCCTTTCCACTGCGGTCTCGACCATCGCCTGCACCTGCCCCTTGTCCGAGACGTCTGCGTGCAGCTCCTCGACCCGTCGGCCAAGTGCGCGCGCCTCATCTGCAGTGGCTTTCAGCGCCTCGGCCTGGGCCGCGATGTCGTTCAGCGCAAGGTCAAAGCCCCGCTGCGCCAGTCCCAGGGCGATGGCCCTGCCGATGCCCCGGCTGGCGCCCGTCACCAAAGCGATCTTTCCGTTTGCAGTCATCTTCAAGCCCTTTCAGATTGCCGTATAGCCGCCATCCACCGTCAGCACGGTGCCGGTCACATAGGAAGCCGCGTCGGAGGCGAGGAATGCCACGGCGAGCGCGATCTCGCGCGGCTCGGCCAGTCTCCCCATCGGCGTGCCAGAAAGCCAGGTATTGAACCATTCGGGCTTGGACCGGCCCAGCAGGGTCAGTTCCGTCGCGGTATAGCCCGGTGCTACGGCATTCACCCGGACCTTTCCTGCCCATTCCACCGCCAGCGACTTTGTCAGCAGGTTCACCCCAGCCTTTGCCGCATTATAGGCAGCTTGAGGCTGGGGATGGACAGTCACTTCGCCGCAGATCGAACTGATGTTGACGACCGCGCCCTTGCCTGCCGCGACCATATGGCGACCAAAGGCTCGAGAGGTATGAAAGACGCCGTGCAGGTTCACGTCCATCACCCTACGCCAGTCGGCCAAGTCGACCTCCAGCGAAGGAGCGTTCATCACGATGCCGGCGTTGTTGACCAGGATGTCGGGCGTACCGTGCCGGGCGACCAGATCCGCCGCAGCGGCCTCGGCCGCCTCAGCGTCGGTCACGTCCAACGGCTGCGCTTGACCTTCCAGCCGTTCGGCCAGCGACATGGCGGCGGCCTCGTCCCGGTCCACCACGACGACAGTGGCGCCCGCCTCGGCGAGAACCTCCGAGATAGCGCGACCAATGCCCGCAGCCCCACCAGTGACGACCGCCAGCCGTCCAGTCAGGTCATATTCACGGATCATACCAGTGCTCCCTTCAATGCCGGATAGAGCGCCAGGTAGTGCTGGTAGATGTCCTGATACATCGCAGTCTCTCGTGGGCGGGGATCGATGCTGGTGCCGGGACGAACCATGGCGGCAATGCCATCGTCGATGTCGGCAAATCGGCCGGCGCCATGCGCCGCCAGCACAGCCGAGCCGGTCGAGGGAGCATCAGCTGATGCAGGGATGCGCACCGGCAGACCGGCCGTATCGGCGTGGATCTGCATCCACAGCCGTGATGCGGTCGCGCCGCCGCCAACGGTGATCTCGGTGGAGGCATAGCCACCGGCCCGGAACGCATCCAGGATCGCGCGGGTGCCAAAGCCGATCCCCTCCATGATGGCGCGGAACACATGATGCGGCTCATGCGCCAGCGTCAGGCCGACGATGGCGCCGCGGCTCAGGGGGTCGGTATAGGGGGTCCGGTTACCCTGAAAATGATCCTGCACAATCAACCCGTCGGAACCGGGTTCCAGTGCCTCGGCCTTCTGGTTCAACTCGGCAAGGTCCAGATTGCCGCCGCAGAAGCGCCGCAACCAGTTGATGATCGACCCGGTCGAGGTCTGCCCCCCTTCGACGATCCAGCGGTCGGGATAGACGATATCGGGATAGGCGCCCCATACACCCGGCGCATGCAACGGCGCCTCGGTCACGCCAAACTGCAGATGCGACGAGCCGGTGATCAGGGCAAGCTGGCCGGGCCTTGCCACACCCAATCCGATCATGCCGATCAGCGCGTCGGCCCCGCCCTGCACGACCTTGACCTCTGGCCGCAGCCCAAGTGCCTCGGCTGCGCGGCTGGTCAGGGTGCCGACGACCTCGCCAGGGGCCACGACCCGCGCCGGCCACTTCTCTGCCAGATCCTCGATCCCCAGCGATGCCAGTATCCCGCGCGCCCACCCGCCGTTGCGGCTGGAGTAATGCCAGCGCAGGCCCGTGTTGTTCAGACTGGCGCAGCGTTCCCCTGTCAGGCGGATGGTCAGGAAATCCTGGTATTCGCAAATGGTATGGGCCGCATCATAGACATGCGGCTCGTTGCGCTTCAGCCACAATGCCTTCGGGATCATCCACTCGGCCGATACGGGCCCCTGCCCCGCGCCGTTGATCGCCAGTGCCGGATCACCGGTAGCCAGAACCGCATCGGCCTCGGCATTGGCACGGACATCCATCCACATCAGGGCGGGACGCAGCGGATTGCCGGCCTTATCCAGCGCAACGACCGTGCAGCAGGTGGTCGCAAAGCACATGGCCTCGATCTGGGACGCGTCGATCCCGGCGTCCCCGACCGCCCCTGCCGTTGCCGCGACAAGCGCGTTCCACCAGTCCTCGGGCGCCTGCTCCGCACGGGCGCCGGGGGCGAAGCGGGTTTCATAGCTGACCGCCTTCTGTCCAAGGCAGTTGCCCGACAGGTCATAAACGCGCGCGCGCAAACTTTCGGTGCCGCCGTCGGCGGTCAGATAATAGGCCATTCTTTCCTCCCGTTCCCCTCGCGCCGGTCCTCAAGCCAGCTTGCGAAAGGCCTCCAATGCCTTGCTGGCATACATGATCGCCGGGCCGCCGCCCATTTCCACCGCGACTTCTAGGGCCTCGATCAGATCACTCTCTGTCGCGCCGTGGCGCCGGGCCGCGTCGAGGTGATAAAGGATACAATCCTCGCAGCCCTTGGCGACCGAAATGGCGACGGCCACCAGCTCCTTCTGCGCGGCGCTGAAGCCGCCTGCCTGGGTCGCCTGACGGCTGATTGCGGCAAAGCCCTGCATCAGTACGGGCGCGGATTTCGCGAATGCACCAAGCCGGGCCTTGGCCGCTGCAAGATCGGCGGCGGTATCAGCCATGTTGGCCTCCGTTGAGGATGAAGTCGGCCAGTTCGCGTGGGGCATCCCATTGCGGCATGTGGCCGGCGGGCAGGAAATGCGCGGCGACGTTCAAGGGCAGGTTCAGCGCGTCGGTCGCTGCGACAATCCGGTCGTCGGTCCCGAAGACCGCCGAGACCCGCAGGTTCAACTGCGCCAAGGGCCGCAGGATGTCGATGCGTTGGCGGCCGTCTGGCGTCGCAAGCTGCGTGGCCAAGTCCTTGAGCCGTCCCCGTGCCATTTCGCCCGCCATCTGGCGCAACGCTGCATCGGAAAGCGCCCCGCCCTTGGGTCCCAGAAGGCGCAGCAGATGCGCGACCTCTCCGGAACTGTCGGCCTGGGCCATGCCATGAACGAAATCCGCGCCGATGCGCGGACCGCAGCCTGCGGGCGTCAGCAGGACCAACCGCGCGATGCGAGAGCCGAGCCGGGACGCCGCCGCGACCGCGGACGCTGCCCCGAGGCTATGGCCAACCAGCGTCGCGCCCGCGGGCAAGGTCTCGGCCAGACGCGTCACAGCATCGGCCAGGGCAACCAGGTCCCGCCCTTCGACCTCGGTCGCGCCATGGCCGGGTAGATCCAGGGCCACAGCGGTATGGCCCGCTCGCGCGATGGCGGCCGAGAGTTGCGCCCAAGCACTGCTATCCCCCGCAAAGCCGTGGACCAGCAGATGCACCCGCCCGCCGGTGCCCGCGACGGTATAGGCCACGCGGCCCGCTGGGGTCTGCAGCCAGTGCAGATCGCCTGCGGCGGGAGCACCAACCCCCGACAGACGTTCGACATCGGCCCGCTCGATGCGGCCACGCCGTCCTGTGCCGGTGATCTGGTCCAAGGCAATGCCGTTCTGGCGGGCCAGCCTGCGGGCCACAGGCGTTGCCCGCGGGCGGTCCGAACTTGCGGCAGGACGAGGACCCGCCGGGGCGGAAGCCGGAGCCTGCGCAGTTTCCACAGCAGCCTTGCCGGCAACCTCCTCGACACGGCCCTCGACTTCGGCGATAGGCGCCCCGACCGGCAGCTTTTCACCGGGCTGTGCCAGGATACGCAGCAACCGTCCCTCATAGAGTGCAGGCACCTCGGCTACGGTCTTGTCGGTTTCGACCTCAAGGATCGCGTCGCCACGGCCATATGCCGCGCCCTCAAGCACCAGCCAGCTCGAGATCACGCCTTCGTCCATTGTCTCGCCCAGCTTGGGCATTCGTAGGATCGACACCGGCGTAGCCTCTTCGGCGACGGTTGCCTCGGCGGGCGCCGCATTCTCGTCCGCCCAGTCCGCCTCACTGAAGACTTTGGCGCGGGCAATCGGCTTGCCGACCTCGATCCGGTCACCGGGGCTAGCAAAGGTTTCTTCCAGCATTCCATCGCCTAGAGCAGGAAACTCGACCACGGTTTTGTCGGTCTCCAGTTCCAGGATCGGCTGGCCGCGTTTGAACGCCTCGCCCGGCGCGACCATCCAGCCGACGATCACGCCCTCGTCCATGGTTTCGCCAAGGCGTGGCATGGTCAAGGTGAGGCTGTTCATGCCGCCACCCTTGCGCCGAGTAGTTTGCGGGCTGTCTCGAGGATCAGTTGCGGTCCGGGCACCGAGCCGGTTTCCAGCGCGGTCGAGACCGAGATCGGGATATCCTCGCCAGCAACGCGGACCACCGGGTCTTCAAGATAGTCGAAGCACTCCTCGGTAATGCGCGCCGAAAGCTCGGCCGCAACGCCGGCGGTCATGACACTTTCGCTGACCACCATGGCGCGGCCTGCACGTTCGACATGCTCGCGGATCGTGTCAAAATCGAGCGGATTCAGGGTGCGCAGATCGATGACTGTCGCCTCGATCCCGTCCGTCGATAGTTTCTTCGCCGCCTCCATGACATAATGCAGCTGCCGCGAATAGGTGACGATAACCAGGTCCTTTCCCTCGCGCCGGACGGCCGACTTGCCCCAAGCCAGAGGCTCGGCGTCGAGATCGACCGTCTCCTTCATCGTGTAGAGTGCCTTGTGCTCGATGAAGACGACCGGATCGGGCTTGGTCAGCGCCATGCGCAGCAGGTGATAAGCGTCTGAGACCGTGGCGGGCATTGCCAGCCGCAGGCCGGGGGTGTGCATGACGTAAGCTTCAAGGCTCTGGCTGTGCTGGGCACCCGCCGAGCGGCCGGTGCCGCCTTGGGTGCGCAGGACCATCGGCACGCCGATCTGGCCGCCGAACATGTAGCGGATCTTGGCGGCCTGGTTGCCCAACTGGTCCATCGTCATGCCGATGAAATCGACATACATCAGCTCGGCCACGGGACGCAGTCCCGCCATCGCAGCGCCAACCGCCGCGCCGATGATCGCGGGTTCTGAAATCGGCGTATCAATGACGCGTTCGGCCCCGAATTCCTTGATCAGTTCCTTGGTGACGGCATAGGCGCCACCATAGCGCCCGACCTCTTCCCCCATGATGATCACATCGGGGTTCTCGCGCATGGAGTCGATCAGCGCCTGACGCAGGGCGTCGCGGTAGGTCAGTTCCTGAAGTGCCATTTTCTCTTACCTTTTAGGCGCGGGCCAGGATGCGGTCGATGCGGGTCCGAACCGGCTCAGGCTCTGGTTCCTCTGGCGCATAGACATCGCGGAACATCGTCGACAGCGGCGGCTCGGTCTGCGCGATGGTGAAGTCAATGGTGGCGTCCATCTCGGCGTCGATCTGGGCGTCAAGCGCATCCAGTTCGGCTGCATCGGCCAGACCGCGTTCCAGCAAGGCCGCGCGGGCAAAAGCCACCGGGTCCTTCCGGCGGCCGGTTTCCTCCTCAGTCGCATCGCGATAGGGCGACTTGTCCTTTCGCGCATGACCATAGAACCGATAGCAATCGACGACCAGGAAAGCTGGCCTGCCTTCGCGCGCCCCAGCAACCAGACGCTCAGCCGCTTCAGCCACGGCTTCGACATCCAACCCGTCCACAGTCTCGGCCGCTAGCCCGAAGGCATGGGCACGCTCATGCAGCACGGCATTCGCAGTCGCTTGGTCAATCCGGGTACCCATTCCATACTGGTTGTTGATGCAAACGAACACGCAGGGCAGCCGCCACAGCGCGGCCATGTTCATGCTTTCGTAAAGGATGCCCTGCCCCGTTGCCCCGTCCCCGAAGAATGCGACAGAGATCTTGCCGGTCCCGTGATGCCGGGCTGCCAGCCCCGCACCTATGATCGCCGGAATGCCGCCGCCTACGATGGCATTCGCGCCCAGATGCCCCAGACCCATGTCGGCGATGTGCATCGAGCCGCCCTTGCCACGACAATAGCCCGCTTCCTTTCCGCCGATCTCGGCCATCATGCGGTTGGGATCGGCGCCGCGCGCCAGGAAAATACCATGGCCGCGATGGTGGGTGGTGAAGGTGTCGCCGTCCTGCATGTGGGCGCAGAATCCCGCCGCGGCGCTTTCCTCCCCAATGGAGAGATGCAGCATTGAGCCTGCCGACTGGCCGCGGACGAACAGCTCGCCCACGCGTTCCTCGAAGGTGCGGATGCGCCGCATGGTGCGATAAAGCTGCGGCAGGTCCGTGTTGGGCCTGGCAGACGCGGCGTGAATGGCCTCGGGCTTGGTCATCCCAGACTCCGTCAATTAGAGAAGATTGAGCTTGGTGCTGCGCGACACGATCGCGACGGCCACAAGAATGATGGCGCCCTTCACGATGGACTGGATGTAAGTATCCATGCCCATCAAGTTCAGGCCGTTGTTGATGATGCCGATGAACAGCGCGCCGCAGAAGGTTCCGAGCACGGTCGCCGTTCCGGGGCGCAGCATTGTCATGCCGATGAAGACCGTAGCGAGACCGTCCAGCAGGTAGCGTTCGCCCGCGTTGGGTTGCCCCGAACCGAGCCGTGCGGCTAGCAGGGTGCCCGCGATCACCGCGAACAGCGAGCAGACGACCAGCGACGCGGCACGATATCGGCGCACCTGGACGCCGGACAGTTCGGCCGCTTTCTGGTTGCCGCCGACCGCATAGACGTAGCGGCCGAACACCGTCCGCTCCATCACGAACCAGGCTAGGGCGACAGCGCCCAGCATGAAGAAGGCCAGCACCGGGATACCCAGGATCCTGCCCTGTCCCAGCCAGAGATAGGCCGGCGGCAGGCCCCCATAGATCGCACGACCGCCTGTCATCAAGAAGTTGATGCCGAACAGGATCGAACCCGAGGCAAGCGTCGCGATCAGCGACGGGATCCCGACGATCGTGACAAAGAAGGCGTTCATAAGCCCTACGGCTAGACCGGCGCCAAGCCCCGCCAGCAGCGCCAGCGGCAGGGGCGTGCCCGCGACCAGCAGCAGGGGCACGAGCACGCCTGCCAGGCCGACGGTGAACCCGACCGACAGATCCATCTCTCGGGCGGCGAAGCCGAAGGTGAGACCCGCGCCCACGATGGTCAGCATCGAGATCTGCTGAGCGATGTTCAACAGGTTCTGAGAGGTCAGGAAACGGTCCACGGTCAGGCTGAAGACGATGAACATCAGCACCAGCACGACAAGGGTACTGTAGCGCTGGACGTGATCCTTGCGGACGATGCCCAGCACCATGTCGTGACGGGCGGGGGCAGCGGCGCCAGAGGCGGTATCGCTCATGCTGCGGCTCCTGAGATAGCGGTGATGAAGGTGCTTTCCGAGAAGTCGGCGGAGTGGATTTCCGGTCCCGGGCCTTGTCGGACAAAGGGAATGACGCGGTGCGCCACGGATTCAATTTCCAGTAGGTCCGACGAGGCGATGATGATACCCACCCCCTGCCCAGCCAGTCTGCGCATCTCGGCATAGATCTCGGCCTTGGCGCCGATATCTACGCCCTCGGTCGGCTCGATGAAGATCATGATACGATAACGGTCGGACGCGCCGTAAAGCCACTTGCCAATCGAGATCTTCTGTTTGTTGCCGCCCGACAGCTCGCGCAGCAGCTGGCGCGAGGAATGCGCCTTGACGTTCATCAGTTTCATGACGCGGCGAGCCTCGGTCTCCTCGCGCCGGGGTGACAGAATGCCGCCGGCTATCGTGCCGTGGTTGGGATGAACCATCGACAGGTTCTCGCGCAGCGTCCATTCGCCGATCAGCGCGTATTCCATGCGGTGGTCCGGCACCAGGGCAATGCCAGCATCCTGCATCTTCCGGGGCGGGCCCAATTCGCTCGGCTTGCCAGCGATTGTCAGTGTCTGGCAGCGAGCGCCGGCGGGATTGTGCAGCGATCGGGCAAAGCCGAAATGTCCTGCGCCCGTCAAGCCAATCAGGCCCACGATCTCGCCCGCGCGCAGGCTGAAATGTGGGACATGGATCGCTCCGACATGCCAGTCGCGCACATCCAGAACCAGGGGCGTATCAGACTGTGTGGTGGATGCAGCAGCCCCCTGCAGTTGCGCCCCACCCGTGCGGCGCAACATCAGTTCGACCAGTTGGTCCTCGGACAGGGCCTCGGCGGGTTCGGAACAGATATGGCGACCATCGCGCAACACGGTGATGCGGTCGGACAGCGCCTTGATCTCGGACAGGAAGTGGCTGATCAGCACGACCCCTACGCCCTGCTGCGGCAGGGAGCGGATGATCTGCCATAGCTGTTCCTTTTCGCGTGCGGGCAATGTTGCCGTCGGCTCATCAAGGATGACGATTTTGGGGCTGCCGCGCAGGGCGCGCACGATCTCGATCACCTTGCGGTCTGCCATCGGCAATTCCGCAACCGGCCGATTCAGATCGATCGAAACCTTGGGAAACCATTGGAACATCAGCTCGGCAGCGTGCCGCTGCAGTGCTCCCTTGCGGATAATGATACCTGCCAGCCTCGGCTCATGGCCCAGCAGGATGTTCTCGGCGCCATTCAGGCCGGGAACGAGGCTGCCTTCCTGGCTGACATGGGCGATGCCCTGCAACAAGGCGTCATGGGGAGACGACAAGCGGACCGCCTTGTCCCCAATTATGACCTGCCCCTGACTGGGTTGCAGGCTTCCGCCCAAAACATTGACCAGCGTCGATTTGCCGGCACCGTTTTCGCCGATCAGGCCATGGACCTCATTGTTGCGAAAGGTGACGCTCACGCCATCCAGCGCACGAGTGCCGGGGAACTGCATCACGATGTCTGCCAAGTGGACGTCCATGGTTCTGCCTTTCACATTGAGAAGCCGGGGCCGATCAGGCAAACCCATCCGTCGGGCAGCGGCAGGCTGCCCGCGCAGGTATCGGCCCCGGTTCATGATGGTTACTGCAGGAATTCCTGGCAGTTCTGTTTGGTAATCAGCGGCGCGTCCATGTAGACAGTCTTCGTCGGGATCACCTCGGCGGCAGGCTTGCCGTCTACCACGATGGCCTGGATCCATTCCGCGATCTGGCCGCCCATCTTCTCAAAAGGCTGACCCACGGTGGCGATCATTTGGCTTTCGGGCTTGCAAACCTCGGCCACTGCCTGCGGATGACCATCGATGCCGATAACCTTGACGTCGGTCAGACCCTGCGCGTTCAGCACGTTCACCACCGCCTGCGCCGGCTCATCCCAAGGCGCCCAGACCGCGTCGATATCTGCACCGAAGCGGGCCGCGTAATCCTCCATCGTGCGCGAGGTGTCCTCGAAGAAGGCGTTGTAGTCGATGTTGTGCTCGGCCAGCACCTTTACGCCCGGATACTCTTTCAACACCGAGGCCATCACGTCGCCCCGCTTGCGGGTGCCGTGGTGTTCGGCCATGCGGAAGAAGACCAGATTGCCTTCGCCGCCCATCTGGTCGAGCAGGTAGACCGACACATCCGAGGACATCGCCCAGTTGTTCGTCGTGACATCCACCACGATGCCTTCCACATAGCCGGAGTCCGCAGCGAAGACCGGGATATTGGCTGCCTTGGCGGCATCAAGGGCCGCGCGGCTGGCACGCAGGTCGGCCATGGTCATCACAATCGCATCGACACCACGGCTGGCGGCATCCTGAATGTTCGAGGCAGTCGCCTCGCCGGACCCGCCGCTGTCGAGATAGCTGACATTCCAGTCGGTCTTGCCATTCTCCTCGATCCAAGCTTCGAAGCCCGCCTTGGTCCGCTGGTCAGACTGGGCGGCGGCGTTGGAATGCACCATCGCGATCTCGAGCGCGCTTGCGGTTCCCGCTGCGCCCAACAGCGCGGCGACAGAACATGCGACCGCAATACCGGAAATCCGGTTTCTCATCTGCAAATCCCTCCCTGGGCCAGCTATCTGGAAAGTTCCAGTGCTGGAATCTGGTTCGCCGGTCCTCTTCCGACAGGTCAAGGATGCGGCAGTTAATTACATTTGTCAACCGTCGTGACATTTGTCACGAAGCCGATCAGAGTAGGAGACAGGATGCTGGTGAATGGAGCCGGAATGCAGGAAGACGATGTTTTGATGACCCGTGCTGCCTGGCTCTATTATGTCGGCGGCCTAAATCAGGAGGCGACGGCCAAGCGCCTTGGAACGACACGGGCGCGAGTAAACAAGCTGCTCTCTGACGCACGTGATGCGGGCCTAGTCAGCATCACGATCAATCCCTCGAATGTCGGCCTGCTGCCGGTAGAGGAAGCGATTCGCACCCGCTACGGACTGAATTTCTGCATCTGCACCCCTGCGCTGCGCTTTGACACGCCCGGAAAGCATGATGACGCCCTGCTAGCGCCCTTCGCCTTTCGTGCCGTAGGCGCAGCGGCCGCATCCCACCTGCGCAGGCACCTGGCCGAGACCCCGCGAGCCGTAATTGGCACAGGATGGGGTCGCACGCTGGAACAGATGACCCTGCAAATGGCCGGAGTCAGTGCACCCGGGGCAAGGTTCATCAGCCTGATGGGATCCCTGACGGCGAATTCAGCCTACAACCCATTCGAGGTTGTTCACTCTCTGGCCAGGACATCAGGCGGCGAAGGCTTCTTTCTTCCCGTGCCCTTTATCGCCGATACGGCTGAGGCGCGTGAAGTGCTGGTCTCGCAGCAATCCGTGCAGCACGCGCTAAGTTTGGCCAAGGCCGCAACAATGGCCTATATCTCCTTGGGCGAACTACGCGAGGATTCCTTGCTGCGCCGCCAAAACATGATTACCACGCAGGAACTGTCCGAGCTTCGCGAATGCGGGGCAGTAGGAGACACGAATGGGTTGTTCTTCAACGCAGCCGGCGCAGCGGTGGACCATCCGTTGAATCATCGAACCATCGGCTTAGGGCTGGAGGATTTACGAAAGATACCGACTGTCGCGCTGGTGGCTGGGGGCAGTAAGCTCGATGCGGTGCGTGGGTTCTTGGCAAGCGGTATTGCTAGGGGACTTGTCATTGACGGCGACACGGCATTGGATCTCATCAGTGCGGCCTAATCGCAAAGCATGACAGCGCTGATTGTAAAGTTTTTTCCTCCTGGCATCAGGACCTGTCTGAAAATAGGTAATGGGGCCTGAGAAGGCGGCGTATCGCGGCGGGTGTCAAAGCCTGCCAGAACCTCCCGAAGGAGCGATACGTCAGGAAAGACGATACGACCGCCCGGCCCGTCGCATGGGCCGATGCCGTCTGGGCGCGTTTGCTTCCATTGCTCGGCCATGCCGACAATCGCCTCCGTTCGATTACCGGACAGACGCTGTGCCGGCTCGCCCAGGGGGTGGATCAAGCGGCCGTTTCGCGTGACCTGCAGTGGCTGGTGGCGGCGACGCAAGACGAGCGTTTCGTCACGGCCCGGCATGTTCTGGCGTCTCTTTGGCAGGTCGACCTTGCCGATCCGGCGGCGTGCCGGGATCTGCTGGACGCCCTCATTCAAAGGGCGGCACAGCTGCGGCGGAAACGAAAGGCGCGCTAGGGCGTGTTGACGTTTGAGGATTTCCAAACTGATCGCTGGCTGATTCAAGGCTGCCAAATGGGAGGCAACCTTGATCCGCACGACGTTGACCGAC
>NZ_UZWE01000018.1 GCF_900631945.1 Paracoccus haematequi | reverse complement strand
CCGCTTGCCCCTATGACGCCCCCGACCCCCATTCCCGGAGCATCCCATGGCAAGCGCCAATCTGAACGTCATGATCAAGGCCGCCCGCAAGGCCGGGCGCAGCCTCGTCAAGGATTTCCGCGAGGTCGAGAACCTTCAGGTCAGCGTCAAGGGCGCGGGCGATTTCGTCAGCAAGGCCGACCAGGAGGCCGAGCGGATCATCAAGGACGAACTGCGCGGCGCGCGTCCCAACTATGGCTGGCTGGGCGAGGAAACCGGCGAGGAAGCGGGCGAGGATCCGACCCGCCGCTGGATCGTCGATCCCCTGGACGGGACAACCAACTTTCTGCACGGGCTGCCGCATTGGGCGATCAGCATCGCGCTGGAGCATAAGAAGGAAATCGTCGCCGCCGTGATCTTCGACGCGGCCAAGGACGAATTGTTCGTGGCCGAGAAGGGCGGCGGCGCCTTCATGAACGACCAGCGGATGCGCGTTTCCGGGCGTCGGCGGCTGGACGAATCGCTGTTTGCCACCGGCATTCCCTTTGCCGGGCGCGGTCCGCTGCCTGCGGCGTTGCAGGATCTGGCGCGGCTGATGCCGCTGACGGCGGGTGTGCGGCGGATGGGATCGGCGGCGCTGGATCTCGCCTATGTGGCGGCGGGGCGATACGACGGCTATTGGGAACGCGGCAACAAGCCCTGGGACGTGGCGGCGGGCATCCTGCTGGTGCGCGAGGCGGGCGGCTTTGTCGAAGGCATCCGCGACGGGGACGACCCGCTGGAATCGGGCCGCCTGATCGCCGCCAACACCCAGGTGTTCGAACCGCTGGCCAAGATCATCCGCAGCCGCGACTGATTTGCGCCCCGGCAGGGCGGGGCCGCCTTGACCTTGGGGCGGAAACGGGTGCATGGCGGACCCATCCAGGGAACGCGCCGTGCCAGACGATCAGGATCCATTGCCTTACGCCGCCTCGGCGGCGGCTGCGGCCGCGCCGCCGCCGATTCCGCCGGTGACGCAGGGCGCCAGGGACCGGACCGGCCTGGGCATCCTGCTGATGTGCGCCACCAGCCTGATCTTCGCCGTCCAGGACGCGTTTTCGCGGGTGCTGGGGTCCGAATATCCGCCGGTCCTGATCGTCATGCTGCGATACTGGGTGTTCGCGCTGTTCGTGATCGCCCTGGTCTCGCGCCAGCCGGGCGGGCTGCGCCGCGCCATCCGCACCAGGCGGCCCAAGACCCAGATCCTGCGCGGCGCGATCCTGGTGATCGAGGCCACAATCATGATCGAGGCCTTTGTCCGCCTGGGCCTGGTCGGCACGCACGCGATCTTCACCGCCTATCCGCTGCTGGTCGCGGCGCTGTCCGGGCCGATCCTGGGCGAAAAGGTCGGCTGGCGCCGCTGGACGGCCATCGGCGTGGGCTTCGTCGGCATCCTGATCATCCTGCGGCCCGGCAGAACCCCGCTGAACCTGGGGGCGGGCATGGCCTTCGCCTGCGCGCTGCTGTTTGCGGTCTATGGGCTGCTGACGCGGCATGTGTCGCGCGACGATCCGGCCCAGGTCAGCTTTTTCTGGACCGGCATCGCCGGGGCGGTCACGGTGACGATCCTGGGGATCCGGGAGTGGGAATGGCTGGCCCCCGCCGACTGGATCTGGATGGCGCTGCTCTGCGCCTGCGGGATCGCGTCGCATTGGCTGCTGATCCGCGCCTATGAACTGGCCGAGGCCTCTGCCCTGCAACCCTTCGCCTATACCCAGCTTGTCTGGGTCAGCGTCATCGGCGTCACGGTCTTCGCCGAGGTGCTGCACCTGAACGTGGCGATTGGTGCCGCCATCGTGGTCGCGGCAGGGCTGTTCACGTTGTGGCGCGCGCGGCAGAAATCCATTGACGCAGGCCGGTCCTAGGCCGCTAGAAAGAAGCGGGTTTTCAGGGGTGTGGCATGGGGCGCAAGGCAAGGCGGCTGGGTCTGGGGTTGGCCGTCCTGCTGTTCGCGACGGCGGCCTGGCTGGGGTTCCTGCGTCTCAGCGGGAATTTCCACGAGGTCAGCCCCGGCCAAGTCTACCGCGCCGCCCAGATGGACGGCCAGGCCCTGGCGCGGTGGAAGCGCGAATACGGCATCGCCAGCGTTCTGAACCTGCGCGGGGAAAACGCGGGCGCTGACTGGTATGAAACCGAACTGGCCCTGACCGACCATCTTGGCATCCGGCATATCGACTTTCGCATGTCCGCCAGCAAGGAGCTGGACCAGGCGCAGGTGATGGCGCTGATCGAGGTGATGAGGGCCGCGCCCAAGCCCCTGCTGATCCACTGCATGGGCGGCGCCGACCGCACCGGGCTGGCCTCGGCGCTGTATGTCGCGGGGATCGAGGGGCGGGGCGAGGCGGCGGCGGAATGGCAACTGTCGCTGGCCTATGGCCATGTCGGGATTCCCTGGATCAGCAAGGCCTGGGCGATGGACACGACATGGGAGGAGATGGAGGCCTGGCTGGGCTTTCCCGACAGCTAGGGCCTATCGCGCCGCCGCTTCCTCGACGGCCGGGGGCAGCCATCCTGCGGGCAGCCGCGGCCCGATGAAGGGCTTTTCCATCGGGCGCGCCGACAGGGCCAGCGTCAGCCGCGCCACCGGGGGCGGCATCAGCCCGCCGCCGGTCAAATCCCAGGTCGGCACGATGGGCGCGGGTTCGCCGTGGATGCGGGCGCGATAGATCGGCATCGCCTCGGTCACGCGCATGACATAGTTGCGGGTCTCGTCGAAGGGGATCAGTTCCACCCATTCCACCGGGTCCATGTCGCGGCGCAGATCGCCGAAATCGCGCAGCCAGCGGGCCGGACGCCCCGGCCCGGCATTGTAGCCCGCCGCCGTCAGCGCCGTGGACGCGCCGAAGCGGTCGCGCAGCCCCGCCAGATAGGCCGCGCCCAGCCGGGCGTTATAGTCGCCATCCGCCGTCAGCCGCGCCAAGTCGAAGGGCTCTCGGATCTGGCGGGCCATCTGTTCTGCGGTGGCGGGCATCACCTGCATCAGGCCGCGCGCGCCGACCGGGCTGCGGGCGGCGGGGTTGAATTCGGATTCCTGCCGGGCGATCGACAGCACCAGTTCCGGCGGCACCTGGTGGTCGCCGTCCTGCAAGCCGGTCATCGGGAAATGCGCCGCCGGGTGGATGACGCCCTTGTCGGCCGCGCGTTTCGACAGGCGCAGCCCGTGCCAGGGCATCCCGGCCTCGGACATCAGGCGGGCCATGCGCAGCGTGTCCTGCGGATCGGCGGTTTCCGACAGGTGCAGGAAGAACCGCTGCGCCTCGTCCGCGCGGCCCGTCGCCAGAAGCCAAAGCCCGGCGCGGAAGACGCTGCTATGGCCCAGGGACGACCCGCGCCAGTCGGGCAGGGGGCCGGGGGCGGCATAATCGGCGGGCATCGGCGCCCCGACCTGCTCGGCGGCAAGCTGGCCGTAATAGGTGCCGGGCATGGCCGCCGCCTGCGCAAAGGCGGCCTCTGCCGCCGCGGCGTCGCCAAGCGCCTGATGCGCGCGGGCCTGCCAATAAAAGGCGCGGGATTTGCTGATCTGGCTGCCGACGACGGTTTCCAGATGCCGAAAATGCGCCAGTGCCCGGTCCCCGGCCCCCTGCTTCAGCGCGGCAAAGCCGGCCAGCCATTCCAGATCCGCGTAATGGCGGTTGTCCGGCGGCAGGAAATGCGGATGCGCTAGGGCCTCGGCCCGCGCCCAGTCGCCCCCCCGCATTGCCATGCGCGCGTAATCCACCCGCATCTGCGCCCAGGCCTCTGGGACGCGCAGCGCCGCAGCATCGGTCGAGGCGTCCAGCATCAGCGCCTGCGCGCCTTCGTGCTGCTTGGCGCGGACCCGCCACAGGAAGCGGTCCAGCGTCAGGCCCGGATCGGCGCGCGCGGCGTCGGGCAGCGCCAGGATCAGGTCGTCCACCCCGGCCCGCCCGGCTTGCAGGGCGATGCGCGCGGCCAGCAGCGGGCGGTCGGGTTCGGGCAGCCTGGGCAGCAGCCGTTCGGCCTGCGCCCAGTCCTGCCGGTCCAGCATCGCCACAGCCCGCGCGGTCAGCAGCGGCGTCAGTTCGGGACCATGCGCGGCCAGGAAGGCGGCTTCCTCGGGCGCGGTCAGCGGCATGGTGGTCCAGAAGCGGGCGCGTTCGGCGCGGGCGGCAGCCGGGTCCAGCACCGCCAGAAAGGCGTTCTCGGCCGCCAGCGTGTCGGGCAGGCGGTCGCCGAACCAGTCGCGGATGTCCTGCGCGGGCAGGTCGGGGCGCAGTTTCGCGTCGCCCCGTTCGCGCAGCAGGGCCAGCCCCGGCCAGTCGCCATAGGCGCGCACGAAGTCGATATAGGCGCCGATGTCCCCATGCCCACCGCGCAGGGCCTGCCAGCCGACCAGGGCCTCGGCCATCGGGCCCGACCGGCGGGCGGCGTCCCGCGCCGTCACCCAGTCCTTCGCATCCGCCGCCGACAGGGCAAGGGCCATCGCGCCCGCATCCTCGGCCCGAACCGGGGCAAGGGGGGCGAGCATCAGCAGCCCGGCGGCCAGCATGTCGCGCAGAAGTCGCATCACCGTCCTGTGTCGCCGTCCCACGGCCCGGACGCAATTCACATCCTTGGCAAGTTCCCGCAGGCCCGTTATCAGGCGCCCAATCCATACCTCTCTGCAAGGAAGCGTGTCATGTTCAAGGGATCCCTGCCCGCACTGGTCACGCCGTTCACCCCGGACGGCGAACTGGACCTGGACACGCTGAAGAAGCTGGTCGACTGGCATGTCGACCAGGGCAGCCACGGCCTTGTCCCGGTCGGCACCACCGGCGAAAGCCCGACCCTGACCCATGACGAACACCGCCTGGTGATCGAAGAGGTCGTGCGCGCCGCGGACGGCCGCATCCCGGTCATCGCGGGCGCGGGGTCGAACAGCACCCGCGAGGGCATCGGCCTGGTCCGCCATGCGGCCGAGGTCGGCGCGGACGCGGCCCTGGTCGTGACGCCCTATTACAACAAGCCGACCCAGGCCGGGCTGATCGCCCATTACACCGCCCTGGCCGAGGCCAGCGACCTGCCGATCATCATCTACAACATTCCCGGCCGGTCGGTCGTGGACATGACACCGGAAACCATGGGCGAACTGGCGAAGCTGCCGACGATCGTCGGCGTCAAGGACGCCACCGGCAAGCTGGAGCGGGTGAGCCAGCAGCGCATCACCTGCGGCCCCGATTTCGTGCAGCTGTCGGGCGAGGACGGCACCGCGCTTGGCTTCAACGCCCATGGCGGCGTGGGCTGCATCAGCGTCACCGCGAATGTCGCGCCGAAGCTCTGCGCCGAATTCCAGAACGCGACCCTGGCGGGTGATTACGCCAAGGCGCTGGAATACCAGGACCGGCTGATGCCGCTGCATATCGCGATCTTCGTCGAACCGGGCCTGGTCGGGGCGAAATACGCCATGTCGCGGCTGGGCCTGTGCGACGAACGGGTGCGCCTGCCGCTGGTGGCGCTGACCGAACCGACCCGCCGCCTGATCGACGCGGCGCTGGCCCATGCCGGGCTGACCTGACGGCGAAGGCGCGCGACATTTTCGCGCGCATTTACCGCATCGTCTTTTCAAAGCGGTTCCCCGGCCCCATATTGGGGTCGAGGAGACGTCCGCCATGCCCCTGCCGCATTTCCTGATCCTGATCGCCGCAGTCATTCTTGTCGCTGCCCTGACGCTGTGGGCCTCTTTCGCGGCGGGCGTTCCGGCGGTGGCCGTGGCGCTGATCGCCCTGTCCGGGGCCGCCTTGCTGCATCTGGCGCAGGGCGACCGGCACGATCACGACGCCTGACGCCTCAGCTTTCCAGTTCGGCGTCCCAGTACAGGAAATCCATCCAGCTGTCGTGCAGGTGATTCGGCGGAAAGCGCCGGCCTGCCGCGTGCATCTCCTCGGGGGACGGCTGGCGGGGCTTGCGGCGCAGGCTCATGCCCGAATGGCGCAGGCTGCGGTTGGCCTTGCGCAGGTTGCAGGGCGAACAGGCGGCGACGACGTTTTCCCAACTGGTGACGCCGCCGCGCGACCGGGGCACCACATGGTCGAAGGTCAGGTCGCCCTTGTGCCCGCAATACTGGCAGCAGAATTCGTCCCGCAGGAAAAGATTGAAGCGCGTGAAGGCCACGCGCTTCTGGGGTTTGACGTAATCTTTCAGAACGACGACCGAGGGCAGGCGGAACGCTTGGCGCTGACTTCGCACCACCTCGTCATATTCGGCGATGATGTCCACGCGGTCCAGGAAGGCGGCCTTGACCGCCTCCTGCCAAGGCCACAGCGACAGCGGATAATAGGATAGCGGCCGATAATCCGCGTTCAGCACCAGGGCCGGATAATGGCGCAGGCCTGCAGGCTCTCGCACGAACTGGGTTCGAAAATCCGTCTGGTGTCGCTGATCCAGCATGTTGCCTTCCCGCCTGCCCCCATGGGTGGCCGGGGGCGCCCCGTCAGATCCGTGGCTTCGACTATATATCGCGTCCGGCATCTGGCAAGCCCCCGGATCTGTCCGGTCTGCGGATCGAATAATCCGGGATGGTGACAAGGCCATGACAATTGCCTTCCGCCCGCGCCGCTGGCAGTCTGCGGATCATGACGGACCGAACGCCCCCCGTGCTTGGCACGCTGGAAACCGCCCTCTACGCCGAGGATCTGGACGCCGCGACAGCCTTCTGGCGCGACGTGATGGGGCTGGCGCCGTTCCAGGCCGTGCCGGGGCGGCATGTGTTCTTTCGCGTGACGCCGTCGCAGGTTCTGCTGGTCTTCAACCCCGCCGCCACCGAACAGCCGCCGAAGCCCGGCGCGCGCCTGCCGGTGCCGCCGCACGGCGCGCGGGGACCGGGCCATTTCTGCCTGGCCGTGGACCCCGGCCATCTGGATGCCTGGCGCCGCCACCTGACCGGCCATGGCATCGCCATCGAGGCCGATTTTTCCTGGCCGAACGGCGCGCGGTCGATCTATCTGCGCGATCCGGCGGGCAATTCGATCGAACTCGCCGACCCGGCGATCTGGCGTTAAATCTTCTGTGCGGAAATATCCCGCGGGGGTGCGGGGGCGCGAAGCCCCCGCCTTATTTCCCCAGCCGATCCTTCAGGAAGCTCAGCGCCACCGACAGCCCATCGGGGGAAATGCCGTGCCCGGTACCCTTCATCACATGGCCATAGACGGTGAAACCCGCCGCCTCCAGCGCCTCTCCGGCAAGCTGCATGTCTTGGAACGGCACCATCGGATCCTGATCGCCGTGCAGCAGCAGGACCGGCGGCTTGACCTTCGCCTCGGCCAGCAGGTCGGGGGCCAGCAACCGGCCCGAGAAGCCGACGATCCCGGCGACCGCCTGGTCCCGGCGCGGCAGCACATGCAGCGCCATCATCGTGCCCTGGGAAAAGCCCACCACGACCATCCGGTCCGCGGTCAGCCCTTCGTCCGCCAGAACCTTGTCCAGCCAGCCGTTCAGCAAGCCGATGGATCGTTCCATCGATTCCTTCGCCTGCGCCTCGGTGGAACCGTCCAGCCAGGGGATCGGAAACCACTGGAACCCGAAGGGATTGTTGACGCTGCGTTCCGGAGCGTCGGGGGCATGGAAGGCCACGCCGGGCAGATGCGGTCCCAGCGGGTCGGCCAGGCCCAGCAGGTCGGCCCCGTCCGCGCCATAGCCGTGCAGGAAGACCACGACCGCATCGGCCCTGGACGGTCCCTTGCGGGCGGATTTCAACTGGCTCATGACACTCCCTCGCGGCCCTTGGCCAGCCGGTAATAGGCCCACAGGCCCCGCGCCGCAACCGCGCGCCAGGGGCGCCAGGGTTCCGCCATCGCCCGCAGCGCGGCGGGGCCGGGTCGGGCGTCCAGGCCATACATCGCCCGCGCGGCCTCTTGCAGGGCCAGATCGCCCGCCGCGAACGCATCCGCCCGGCCAAGCGCGAATTTCAGATAGATTTCCGCCGTCCAGACGCCGATGCCGGGCAGGGCCACAAGCGCCGCGATGGCCTGGTCGTCGGGCAGGGCGCGCAGGCCGTCCCAGTCCAGCCCCGCTGCCGCGATCCCCCTGAGGTAACGCGCCTTGGGTCGCGACAGGCCCGCGGCGCGCAACGCGTCCTCGTCCGCCGTTGCGATGCCGTCGGCCGTCAGCAGCCCCGCCGCGCCCATCCGCGCCCAGATCGCATCCGCCGCCGCGACCGAGATCTGCTGGCCGACGATGGCGTGGGCGATGGCCTCGAACCCGTCGGGGCGCCGCCGCAGGGGCAGGGCGCCAAGATCCGGCGCGACCCGTGCCCAGACCGGACAGACGGCGACCAGATGGGCCATCCCCTCGGCCAGGTCGCCGGCGGTCCGGATCAGGCGCGGGGCGTCAGTCACGGTCCACCGCGGCCTCCAGCTTCAGCCGCGTTTCCCAGGCCATCGAGATATGCTGCCGCAGCGCCCTGTCCGCCGCCGCCCCGTCGCCCGCCGCGATCGCATCGACGATGCGCTTGTGTTCGGCAAGCGCGGTTTCCCCCCGCCCCTCGGCGGCAAGCGAGGTCTTGGCCATCAGCGCCATGGTCCGGTGCACCAGGTCAAGCTGCTGGACCAGATAGCGGTTGTGGGACGCCAGGTGGATCTGGTGGTGGAAGCGCTTGTTGGCGCGGGCCAAGGCCTCGGGGTCGCGGACGGCCCGCTGGTCGTCGGCCACCATCTGCGCCAGGACGCGCACCTCCTCGGGCGTGGCGTGGCGGGCGGCAAGGCGGGCGGCCAGGGCCTCCAGTTCCGCGCGGACGGTGTAAAGCTCGGCCAGTTGGTTGTGGTCCAGCGATGCGACGATCAGGCTGCGCCCGTCGCGGACCAGCATCGCCTGGGTTTCCAGCCGCTGCAACGCCTCGCGCACGGGGGTGCGGCTGACGCCGAAGCGTTCGGCCAGTTCGGATTCGACCAGCCGGTCGCCGGGGCGATAGGTGCCGGCCTCGATCGCGGCCAGGATCAGGGAATATGCGTCTTTCATGGTCCGCACGATTGGCCGCGCGCCGGGCGATTGCAAGCGCGCTGTCGTGGGGCTAGGCAGCGGATATGGATCTCACGCATGTCGACACCTGGATCTTCGATCTGGACAACACGCTCTACCCGCCCGAGATGGCGCTGTTCCCGCAGATCGAATCGCGGATGACCGATTACGTCATGCGCACCCTGTCTGTGGAACGCGACGCCGCCGACCGGATGCGGCGCGACTGGTGGATGCGGCACGGCACCACCCTGGCGGGGCTGATGGCGGAACATGCCATCGACCCCATCGCCTATCTGGACGAGGTCCACGACATCGACTTTGCGCCCCTGCTGCCCGCGCCGGATCTGGCGGCGGCCATCGCCGCGCTGCCGGGGCGCAAGCTGGTCCATACCAATGCCGATGCCGCCTATGCGGTGAAGGTGCTGCGCGCCCGAGGCTTCGGCCTGCTGGACGACGCCGTCTCCGCGCCGATCTTCGAGGGGATCTATGGCATCGCCGAGACGCATTTCCACCCCAAGCCACGCCCCGAGGCTTATGCGGCGGTGATCGGCTATGCCGCCATCGACCCGCGCCGCGCCGCCTTCTTCGAGGACGATCCCCGCAACCTGGCCGTTCCGCATGAGCTGGGGATGTGCACGATCCTGGTCGGGCCGGGGCGGCACGGCCCCGATGCGATGGCGGGGGCGGTGCCCGCCCATGTCGATCACCACATCCACGACCTGACGGCATTCCTGCGCCAGATTGCCCTTGGCCGCTGATTGCGCCAGAATGTCCCCCGGACGCGCAATCCGATAGGCTGCACTATGACCCATACTGCCGATAAAAACGGAAATCGCCTGAATTTCCTTGTCATTGCCCTTCTGCTGGTCGTTGTCGTGATTGCCGTTCTGGCGGTCGCCACCTTCGGCCTTCCCGTGCTTGGCCTGCTGGGCCTGGTGCTGACGGTCGCCGTTTTCACGGTCATGCTGCTGTTCACGGCCGGCAACTAGGCCGCGGCATATGATCGCAGGCAAGGTCGAGACGACCGACATCCTGGTGTCAGGCGGCGGCATTGCCGGGCTGATCACGGCGGCGGCTTTCGGGGCGCAGGGGTTTTCGACCCTCTGCGTCGATCCCGCCCCCCCAGTGACCGAGGAAGGGGCCGAGGGCGCCGATCTGCGCACCACCGCCTTCCTGACGCCGTCCGTCGCCCTGCTGGGCCGGATCGGGCTGTGGGACCGCCTGCTGCCCCATGCCACGCCCTTGCAGATCATGCGCATCGTCGATGCGGGCGGCGCCCGGCCCGTGGCGCGGCTGACCCGCGATTTCGACGCAACCGAGATCGGCGATCAGCCCTTCGGCTGGAACCTGCCCAACTGGCTGCTGCGCCGGGAAATCTCGGCCCGGCTGGCGGGGATGCAGAATGTCCGCTTCCAGCCCGGCACCGGCACGGCGGCGGTCGCCGCCCGCGACGAAGGCGCCTTGGTCACGCTGACCGACGGGCGCCGCATCCGCGCCCGGCTGCTAGTCGGCGCGGACGGCCGCGATTCGCCCGTGCGCCAGGCCCTGGGCATCGGCGTGCGGACCTTCCGCTATGGCCAGAAGGCGCTGGCCTTCGCCGTCACGCATGACGTGCCGCACGGCAATGTCTCGACCGAGATCCATCGGTCGGGCGGCCCGTTCACGCTGGTGCCGCTGCCCGACCGGGACGGACAGCCCTGTTCCGCGGTGGTCTGGATGGAGAACGGGCGTGAAACCGCCCGCCTCGCCGCCCTGCCCCCCGCGGCGTTCGAGGCCGAACTGAACGCCCGGTCCGCCGGGGTGCTGGGCCGTCTGACGCTGGCCACGCGGCTGACCCAGTGGCCGATCATCAGCCAGATCGCCGACCGCTTCACCGGCCCGCGCACCGCCCTGATCGCCGAGGCCGCGCATGTCGTCCCGCCCATCGGCGCCCAGGGCCTGAACATGAGCCTGGCGGACCTGACCGCGCTGATCGACCTGTCCGGCGACGATCCCGGCAGCGCGGCCAGCCTTGCCGCCTATGACCGCGCCCGCCGCCCCGAGGCCTTTGCCCGCCTGCTGGGCATCGACGCGCTGAACCGCGCCAGCCAGGCGTCCTTGCGTCCCCTGCGCGACCTGCGCGCGGCGGCACTGGGCGGGCTTTACGGCATTGCCCCGGTGCGGCGGCTGATGATGCGGGCCGGGCTGGGGATGCGCTAGCCGGAACATCGCCCCCGCCTTCGCGTTTGCTGTCCTGACAGACCCGGAGGAACCCATGTCCGACACCAGTCCCGACCCCGACGTGATCGACCGCATCTGGACCCTGGCCGACAAGCTGGACCCCTGCCTGTTCGTCACCCGCGACGGCGAGGGTCAGCGGGTCCGCCCCGTCTTTGCCCGCGTCCGCCGGGACGAGGGGGCGATCCATGTCCTGACCGACACGCAGGGCTGCAAGCTGGACCAGATCGAGGCCAATCCCCATGTCTCGCTGGCCTTTTCGGACGAACGCGCGAACGATTACGCGGTGATCTACGGCACGGCGCGCGTCAGCCACGACCCCGCCAAGGCCCGCGACCTGTGGCGCTTCAGCGACGAGACCTTCTTCAAATCCCCCGACAATCTCGACCTGCGCGTTATCACGGTAACGCCCGATTCTGCCGAATTGTGGGATGGCAGCAACCTGCTGGTCACGGGCGCCAAGATGCTGGCCGAGCGGCTGGCGGGCGTGAAGACCCAACTGGTCGAGAACGCCAAGGTCGACCGCCTTGATTAGCACCGCCCACCCCCGTATCTAGAGGCCCAGAGGACGACCTCCCCGCCAAGGGCACCATGCCGGGACGACCCGGCCCGCAAGAGGTTCGTCATGGCCTGGTTCTATCTTGTTCTCGCCGGTCTTCTGGAAATCGTCTGGGCGACCGCGATGAAGCAATCGCACGGCTTCACCCGCGTCCTGCCCACTGCTGTCATGGCCGTCGGCATGGTCGCGTCCTTCTGGCTGCTGGCGGTGGCGATGCGGACATTGCCGCTGGGCACGTCCTATACCGTTTGGGTCGGCATCGGCGCCGTGGGGGCGTTCGTGATAGGCATCGTCCTGTTCGGAGATCCCGTCACGCCCGCGCGGCTGCTGGCGGCGGGTCTGATCGTCGCGGGCATCGTGACGATGAAGCTGGCGTCCTGACCCTGTTTGCCTTGGTGCAAATATCCCACGGGGGTCCGGGGGTGTGAAACCCCCGGCGCTTTCGCCGGGTGCGACATGAAATGTGCGTGCTGCTGCGTCCGCAGGCAATTTCCTTCCGCTGTCGATGGTGCTAAACCAACCCGCCAGCTACAGGAGACTTATGCCATGCCCGCCTATCGTTCCCGCACCACCACCCATGGCCGCAACATGGCGGGCGCGCGCGGCCTGTGGCGGGCGACCGGCGTGAAGGACAGCGATTTCGGCAAGCCGATCATCGCCATCGTCAACAGCTTCACCCAGTTCGTGCCGGGCCATGTCCACCTGAAGGATCTGGGCCAGCTTGTCGCGCGCGAGGTCGAGGCCGCGGGTGGGATCGCCAAGGAATTCAATACCATCGCCGTCGATGACGGGATCGCGATGGGCCATGACGGGATGCTGTATTCGCTGCCCTCGCGCGAAATCATCGCTGACAGCGTAGAGTATATGGTCAACGCCCATTGCGCTGACGCGATGGTGTGCATTTCCAACTGCGACAAGATCACGCCGGGCATGCTGATGGCCGCGTTGCGGCTGAACATCCCGGTCGTCTTCGTCTCGGGCGGCCCGATGGAGGCCGGCAAGGTCGTGCTGGAAGACGGCAAGGTCAAGGCGCTGGATCTGGTCGACGCGATGGTCGCCGCCGCCGACGACACGGTATCCGACGCCGATGTCGCGGCCATCGAACGCTCCGCCTGCCCGACCTGCGGGTCGTGCTCGGGCATGTTCACCGCCAATTCGATGAACTGCCTGACCGAGGCCCTGGGCCTCGCGCTGCCGGGCAACGGTTCGACCCTGGCAACCCATGCCGACCGCAAGCGCCTGTTCGTCGAGGCGGGCCACCTGATCGTCGATCTGGCCCGGCGCTATTACGAAAACGACGATGCCAGCGTGCTGCCGCGCGCGATCGCGACGGTCGAGGCCTTTGAAAACGCGATGACGCTGGACATCGCCATGGGCGGGTCCACCAACACGGTGCTGCACTTGCTGGCCGCCGCGCATGAAGGCGGCGTCGATTTCACCATGTCCGACATCGACCGTCTGTCGCGCCGGGTGCCGGTGCTGTGCAAGGTCGCGCCCGCCAAGAGCGACGTGCATATGGAGGATGTCCACCGCGCGGGCGGGATCATGGGCATTTTGGGCGAACTGGACCGGGCGGGCCTGCTGCATACGCAGGTCGGCAGCGTTCATGCCGGTTCCCTGGCCGAGGCGCTGGACCGCTGGGACGTGATGCGCACCGACGCGGCTTCGGTCCACGACTTCTATCGCGCCGCGCCGGGGGGTGTGCCGACCCAGACAGCCTTTTCCCAGAACCGGCGCTACGATTCGGTCGATACCGACCGCAAGGCGGGCGTGATCCGCAGCGCCGACCACGCCTTCAGCCAGGACGGCGGGCTGGCGGTGCTGTATGGCAACCTGGCCGAGGATGGCTGCATCGTGAAGACGGCGGGGGTGGACGATTCGATCCTGACCTTCACCGGCACCGCGCATATCTTCGAAAGCCAGGACGATTCCGTGTCCGCGATCCTGACCGGCAAGGTCAAGCCGGGCGAAATCGTGCTGATCCGTTACGAAGGGCCGCGCGGCGGGCCGGGGATGCAGGAAATGCTGTATCCGACCAGCTATCTGAAATCCAAGGGGCTGGGCAAGGAATGCGCCTTGGTGACGGATGGCCGTTTTTCGGGGGGGTCGTCGGGGCTGTCGATCGGCCATGTCTCGCCCGAGGCGGCGGAAGGCGGCACCATCGGCCTGGTGGAACAGGGCGACACGATCCGCATCGACATCCCGAACCGGGTGATCCACCTGGAGGTGGACGACGCTACCCTGGCCGCCCGCCGCGAACAGCGCGAGGCCCTGGGCTGGAAGCCCGCCAAGCCGCGCCAGCGCAAGATCTCGACCGCGCTGCGCGCCTATGCGGCGATGACAACCAGTGCCGCGCGCGGCGCGGTGCGCGTCATCCCGGAATGACCGGCTGGCCTGCGATCCAGACGGACCGCAGGCGCCAATCATCGTCCAGCAGCACCAGATCGGCGCGCCTGCCTTCCCGCAGCGCGCCGTATTCGTTCGACAGCCCGGCGGCGCGCGCCGGTTCGGATGTCGCCATGGCAAGCGCGCGTTCCGGCGCGATGCCGACCTGTTCGACCAGCACCCGAATGGCCCTGTCCATGCGCAAGTCCGCCCCGGCCAGCGTCCCGTCCGCCAGCGTCAGCCGCCCCTCGCGGCGGTGGATCGCGCGGCCCGCCAGTCGGATTTCGGCCAGGTCGCTGCCCGCGAAGGCCATGCAGTCGGTCACAAGGAAGATGCCCTGGGGCCGCGACGCCAGGGCCGCGCGCATCGCCGCCGGGTGGACATGGATGCCGTCCGCGATCAGCCCGGCCTGGGCATCGCCCGCCAGCACCGCGCCGACCAGTCCGGGGGCGCGATGGCCCATCTGGCTCATGGCGTTGAACAGATGCGTGGCGAGCCGCGCGCCTGCGGCGAAGGCGGCGCGGGCGGTGTCGTAATCGCAATCGGTATGGCCCAGACTGACGATGGCGCCCGCGCGGGACAGCGTGGCGATCTGGTCCGGGGTGACGGATTCGGGCGCCAGCGTCACCATCAGCACCGGCAGCGCGCGGGCCGCGTCGCAAAGCCGCGCCAGGTCGTCGGCGTCCATCGGCCGGATCAGCGCCGGGTCGTGGGCGCCGTGGCGGCGGGGGTCCAGGTGCGGGCCTTCCAGGTGCAGGCCCAGGAAGCCCGGTGTGCCTCTGGCCCGGATGCCTGCGGCGATGACCTGCGCGGTGGCCTGCGGCGTGTCGGTGATCAGCGTCGGCAGCACACCCGCGCAGCCCAGCCGCTGATGCGTGGCGCAGATATGGCGCAGCGCCGCCGGGTCGGTGTCGCCCCCGACCATCAGCCCGCCCCCGCCATTCACCTGCAAGTCCAGGAAGCCGGGGGCGAGCGTGCCGTCTAGCCGCGTCGCGGGACCGGCCTGGGCCAGCGGCAGAATGGCGGCGATGCGGTTGCCGTCGATCACCACGGCATGATCAGCCAGCATCCGCTGCCCGTCAAAGACGCGCGTTGCGGCGAGAGTCGTCATGCCGCCCCGGCCATCTGCCGCGCCATCAGCAATGCGCCGTCCACCCCGGACCCGAGCGCGGGCCGCTGCGGCCAGTCGGTCAGCCGTGCGGCATAGGCCGGACCAAGCCCGCCGACGAAGACCACCGGCAGCGGCGCATCGCCTTGCAGCACGGTCAGGATGTGGCGGATCTCGGCCACGGCCGCATCAAAGACCTGCCGCGCCGCCGGGTCGTCCGCGCCGATGATGCGCGGGGCGAAATCGGCGAAATCGGCGGGGCTGGCGGTGTTGCCGAAGCGGATGATTCCCTCGATGCCGCCGAACTCCTCCAGCAGCTGTTGCAGCAGGGGCGTCATGTCGGCAAAGCCGTCCTCGGCCCGCATCGCCAGGGACAGCAGCGCCCGGCCCAGGACCGCGCCGGACCCCTCGTCGCCCATCAGGAAGCCGCGCCCGCCAACCTGGCGCAGGTCGCCCCCGCGCTGCACGGCGAAGACCGACCCGGTGCCCATCGCGGCCAGGATACCGTCCCGCGTTCCCAGGGCCCCGCGCGCCGCCGTCACCGCGTCGTTGACGATCTGCATCCGGGCAAAGGGCAGCAGCCCGGCCAGCCGGCCGGTCGCCGCGGTCATGGTGCCGCCCGCAAGGCCCAACGTGACGATCAGGTCGCGGGGATCGGCGCCGGTGCCCTCGACGGCCTCGGCGGTGGCTTGCAGGATGCTGAGAGCGGCCGCCTCCACATCGGTGTTGATGTTGGCAGGCCCGCCCCGGCCCTGGCCGACGATCCGGCCATCCGCATCCGCAAGAGCCGCGCGGCAGCCCGACCCACCGCCGTCGATTCCCAGAAAGAACGCCATCGCCTGTCCCCTTTCGGGCCGGTTCTAGCCCCGTTCGTCGCTGCCGAACAGGCCGCGCAACCCGCGCGTGACCAGGTTGCCGACCTTGGGCCGGGGCTGGGCGATGAAGGGCAGGGGGCGGCAGACCTCCATCGCGGCGATGCCGACGCGGGCGGTCAGGGCGCCGTTCACCACGCCCTCGCCGAAGCGGCGCGAGACCTTGGACAGGATCCCGCCCCCGGCGATGGTCTCGACCAGATCGTCGCCCGCCGCGACCGCGCCGGTGGCGACCAGATGGGTGATGACGGTGCGCGCCAAGCGCCAGCCGCCGACCGCGCCCGCCCGGCCGCCATAGATTTCGGCCATGCGGCGGATCATGCGCAGGTTCGCGGCCAAGGCGGCGGCGACATCGGCCAAGGCCAGCGGGATCAGCGCGGTGGCGGCGGCGACGGTCCGGGCAGCGGCCTCGATCTCGCGCCGCGCATCCTGGTCCAGCTGCGCCAGCAGTTCGGTTTCCCCCATGGTCAGCAGGGTGCGGGCATCAAAAGCGTCGCCCCGGTTGTCGGCCAGCCGCTTGCGGTGCCATTCCAGTTCTGGCCGGTCGCGATAGAGCGCGACCAGGCCGTCAGCCACCGCGCGGGCCTTGTCCAGGCTGTCCTCGGCCAGGGCCGCGCCCGCCTGCCGCTGGATCGCGTCGATGCGGGCGAAGCGCGCCCAGGCCCGGTATTCGCGCCAGGCCATGCCAAGCGCCGCCAGCGTGAACAGCGCGAACAGCCCGACCCCGATCCAGCCCAGCACCGGATAGCGGGTCAGAAGGTCGTTGATGAAGTTCAGCGCGGCGATGGACAGAAGAAAGGTGAACAGCGCCACGCCGGAATTGATGAAGAAGCGTGTCAGCTTCGAGGGCGGCCGGCCGACCAGCCGCGTCACCATTTCCATCGTGCGGGGGCGCGGCAGCAGCGGATCGGCGGCGTCGATCGGCGGGGCGTATCGCTCATAGCCGGTCTCCGATCAGGAATTCGGCGGCGCGGTCCAGCCGGATATGCGGCGGGCCGTCGCCGGGCCGCGCGGTCATCGGCGCGGGGGCGAAGTTCATGATGGCGTAATCCCCGTCCAGCCAGCGGTCGGCGCCGTCGCGGGCGGGGTGCAGCACCGCGGCGGGATCGGCGGGCAGTTCGCCCGGATAGAAGGCCGCCTGCCGCCCGTCCAGCAGCCGGCCGCGCACGGCGGGCAATTCCTGGCCGTCCTGGTGGATCACATCCTCGGTCGTGGCGCGCAGGGCGGCGATGGACATGGCCTCGGTCCGGGCGCCGCTGAAATCGGCGCGGTCGCGGGCCTCGCGCAGCATGGCCGACAGGATCGCGGTCAGCCGGTTGTGCTGGACCTGGTGCAGATGGTCGGCCTTGGTCGCGGCGAACAGGATGCGTTCCACCCGGCGGGTGCCCAGAAGCTGGGCCAGCCAGCCCGCGCGGCCGGGGCGGAAGGCGGTCAGGATGTCGGCCATGGCGCGGCGCATATCCTCGACCGCGCGCGGGCCTTGGTGGATCGCGCCCAGCACGTCGACCAGCACCACCTGGCGGTCGATGCGGGCGAAATGGTCGCGGAAGAAGGGTTTTACGACCCGCGACTTGTAGGCGTCGAAGCGGCGGCGGAATTCCTTGTGCAGCCGCCCGCCTTCGAACGATGCGGGCAGGGGGGCGAAGGTCAGGGCGGGCGATCCCTCCATCTCTCCGGGGATCAGGAAACGACCGGGGGTGCAATCGGACCAGCCCGCCTCGCGCGCGGCGTGCAGATGGGCGGTATAGGTCTGGGCCAGCCGCTGCGCGACGGGTTCGTCGAAACGGTCGCCGTCCAGGCCGTTCAGCGCGGCCTGGTATTCCTCGGCGCCGGGGCGGCCCTGCATCCGGTCCAGGACCTCGGCCGACCATTCGGAAAAATCCTTTTCCATCAGCCGCAGGTCCAGCAGCCATTCGCCGGGATAATCCACGATGTCCAGGTGAACGGTGCGCGGCCCGGTCAGCCCGCCCAGCAGACCCCTGCCGTCCAGCCGCAGCGACAGGCGCAACTGGCTGACATGGCGCGTGCCCTCGGGCCAATGCGGTTCCGGGCCGGTCAGCGCGGCCAGGTGGCGTTCGAAATCGAAGCGCGGGATGGTGTCGTCGGGTTGGGGTTGCAGCCAGGCGGCCTTGATGCTGCCATCGGCGGCGGCGCGCAGGGCGTGCATCCGGCCCCGATCCATCAGGTTGGCCACCAGCGAGGTGATGAACACCGTCTTGCCCGCCCGCGACAGGCCCGTGACGCCCAGCCGGATCACCGGATCGCCCAGGCCGATGCCCGCCATCAATGTGCTGCCGATACCCATTCCGCCTGCCGTTTTCCGTTGTCTTTGCCGGAAGATAGGCTCCGGGGACGGGTTTGCATAGGGCGGCGGGCCGGGGTTCCGCTTGGCCCGCCGTTGCGACATAACGCGGGGATGCCCGATCGGTTGCCCATCGACGATGTTTTGCCCGCGCTGTGCGACGCGCTGGCCGCCCATGGCCGGGCGGTGCTGGTCGCGCCGCCGGGGGCGGGCAAGACGACGCGCGTGCCCCTGGCGCTGCTCGAGCGGATCGCGGGAAAGATCGTGATGCTGGAGCCGCGCCGACTGGCCGCGCGCGCGGCGGCGGAACGGCTGGCCCAGCAATTGGGCGAGGCGGTGGGGGCGCGCGTCGGCTATCGCATGCGCGGCGAATCGGTTCCGGGCAGCCGGATCGAGGTCGTGACCGAGGGGATCCTGACGCGGATGATCCAGTCCGACCCCTCGCTGGACGGGATCGGCTGCGTGATCTTCGACGAATTCCACGAACGCAGCCTGAATGCCGACCTGGGCCTCGCCCTGGTCTGGGAGGCGCGTGGCGCCCTGCGCGAGGATTTGGTGCTGCTGGTGATGTCGGCCACTCTGGATGCCGAACCCGTGGCGGCGCTGCTGGACGATGCGCCGGTGATCCGGTCCGAAGGCCGGGCCTTTCCGGTCGAGACGCGCTGGCTGCCCCGTCCCTTGGCCGCAGGCGCCCGGCTGATGGACGAGGCCGCGCGGCTGATCGCCCAAGCCGAGGCCGAGACGCGCGGCATGGGGGGCACGGTGCTGGCCTTCCTGCCGGGCGAGGGCGAGATCCGGCGGGTGATGGCCCAGCTTGGCGGGGGCTGCGAGGTTCTGCCGCTGTATGGCGCGCTGAAGCCTGCCGAGCAGCGTGCGGCGCTGGCGGAACCGGGCGCGCGGCGGCGGATCGTGCTGGCGACGGCGATCGCCGAGACCTCGTTGACCATTCCGGCGGTGCGGGTGGTGGTCGATGCAGGCCGGGCGCGCCGGGCGCGCTTCGATCCGGGGTCGGGCATGTCGCGGCTGGTGACCGAACGCGTCAGCCGGGCCGAGGCCGACCAGCGGCGCGGCCGTGCGGGCCGGGTGGCGCTGGGGGTCTGTTACCGGATGTGGGCGCGGGCCGAGGAAGGTGCGCTGCCCGCCTTTGCCCCGCCCGAGATCGCCGTGGCCGATCTGGCGGGGCTGGCGCTGGAACTGGCCGCCTGGGGCGCGGTGCCGGGCGACCTGGCCTTCCTGACGCCCCCGCCCGAAGGCGCGCTGTCCGAGGCGCGGTCGCTGCTGGCGGGGCTGGAGGCGCTGGATGGCGGGGGCCGGATCACCGATCACGGCCGGGCGCTGGCGCGGCTGCCGCTGCATCCCCGGCTGGCGCATATGCTGCTGCGCGCGGGCGAGGGGGCGGCGGAACTGGCGGCGCTGCTGTCGAACCGCGATCCGCTGCGGGGCGCGCCGGTCGATCTGGCGCTGCGGCTGGCGGCGGTTCGCGACCCCAGGGGCTTTGCGGCCCGGTATCCGCATGAGGCGAACCGGGGGGTGATCCAGCAGATCCGCGATGAGGCTGCCCGGCTGCGGCGCCTTGTTGCGTCCCGCGACGGCGGGGGGGCGCCGCCCCCCCGGACGCCCCTGGGGTATTTGGGCAAAGAAGAATGGGGCGGCGTTGTCTCTCTGGCCTATCCCGACCGGATCGGGTTGCGGCGCAAGGGGGAGGAGCCGCGCTTCGTGTTGTCGGGCGGCAAGGGCACGGTCATGGAGGCGGGCGATCCCATGGCAGGGCAGCGGCTGATCGTCGCCGTCGACCTGGACGGCGATCAGCGCGAGGCCCGGATTCGCATGGCGGCGCGGCTGGACGAGGCCGATCTGCGCGCGCTGCATGGCGGGCGGATCGAGACGGTGGCGCTTTGCGAATGGTCGCGGCGCGAGGGGCGGGTTCTGGCGCGGGTGCAGAAACGGCTGGGCGCCCTGGTCCTGTCGGATCGCGCCTGGCCGGAGGTTCCGCCGGAGGCGGTGGCGCGCGCGGCGCTGGAGGGGCTGCGGCTGGACGGCCTGCCCTGGTCGCCCGCTGCGGCGCGGCTGCGGGCGCGGATCGCGCTGGTGCCGGATCTGGGGGCGGTGGACGATGCCAGCCTGCTGGCCGATGGCGCTTGGCTGCTGCCCTGGCTGGGGCGGATCCGCACGCTGGCCGATCTGCGCGGGCTGGATCTGGTCGAGCCGCTGAAGGCGCGGATCGGCTGGGACGGCCAGCAGCAACTGGAGCGCGAGGTTCCGTCGCATTTCGTCACGCCGCTGGGCCGCAAGGTGCCGATCGACTATGACCACGAGCAGCCGTCCATCGAACTGCGCTTGCAGGAACTGTTCGGCGTGACCCGCCATCCGGTGGTGGGCGGGCGGCCGCTGCGGATCAGCCTGCTGTCGCCGGGCGGCAAGCCCGTGCAGGTGACGACCGATCTGCCGGGGTTCTGGGCGTCCTCCTATGCCGATGTCAGGAAGGACATGCGCGGCCGCTATCCCCGCCACCCCTGGCCCGAGGATCCGCGCGAGGCCGATCCCACCACGCGGGCCAAGCCGCGAGGCACCTAATCCACGGGGCGGATCAGCGCCTTGTCCAGCACCCGCAGCACCTGGCGCAGGTCGTGGCCGCGTTTGAGGATGCGCCCGTCCATGCCGATCACCGCATAGGCGCCCTGGGCCGCGCGCAGGCGGGGGCGTTTCTCGATCCGGTAGAGGGGATGTTCCGTGGCGCGGCGGAAGACGCTGAAGATGGCGGCGTCGCGCAGGAAGGACATCGCGTAGTCGCGCCATTCGCCCGCCGCGACGAAGCGGCCATAGACCGACAGGATCAGCGACAGTTCCGTCCTGTCGAAGACGACCCGGTCGGGATCGGCGTGAAACGGCGGGCCGGCGTTCATCATGACGGGATGGTGACAGCCCGCCGCCCGCAAGGCAATGCCGAAAACGGGCGGCGCGCGGGGATCAGTAGCAGCTGACCTTCTCGATCCGGTTCGTGGCGCCGTATTCGATGTTCAGCCGGTCGGGCCGGAAGTCCGAGGTCACGGCGTCGTTGGGTCCGATCTGGCGGGTGCCGATGGGGAAGGTCATCGCGGCAAGCACCGATACCTGCTGGCCCACCAGCCCCTGATAGGCCGAGGCGCGGCAGTCATCGGGCGGCGTGACGGGCGCGGGTTCCACGGGCATCGGCTCGCAGGCGGCAAGCAGCGTGGCGGCGGTCAGTCCGAGGCACAGGATTTTGGCGTTCATGATGGTCACCCGCAATCGACATTGGTGATGATGCCTGCCGCATCCAGGCGGAAGACGATCCGGTTGGGGTCGTATTCCTGCGGCTCGATCCCGCGGTATTCGACGACCCGGTATTCCTTGGTGACGCCCAGCGTCGGGATCACGCTGCCCGGCTGGCCCACCGCCGAGGCATAGTTCTTGGTCGCGCCGCACAGGTCGGGCTTCCGTTCGGTCAGCCCCGCCACGCCTGCCACGGGTTGCGGAGCGGGCGGCACATAGGCCACGGGCGCGGGTTCGGGGATCGGCGCGGGTGCGGGGGCCGGGGCCATGCAGCCGGAGACAAGGGCGGCGGCCATCAGCGGCAGCAGGATGGTGGTCGTCTTCATGATGATCTGTCTTCCCTCGGGTGTGCCCGTTCTTGTTCCCGTCTGTCGCGGGTTTCGCGTGCCGATGATACAATGGCCGACCCGGCTTGAGAAGGCGTCGCGACCGTCACGATTGCATCATCGTCTGCCTGTCCGGCGGCGCGGCGCGTCCGTTTGCAGAGGCAGGGCCGCGCGCAGGAACAGATCGGCGGCGGGCCGGATCCCGTCGTCCGGCCCCTTGCCTTTCCGGCACAGAAGCATCGAGTCCGGCAGGCTTGCGCCGGACAGGGCGATCAGCTGCCCGGCGGCGATTTCGGTGTCGTCCAGGCACAGCTGCCCCCTGGCCACCCAGCGGTCCAGATAGGGCCGGATGGCGCCGTGCAGGACATGGACCAGGGTGTCGTGAAAGCGGGCCGACAGGTCGGCGAAGCGCGGCGCTTCGGCCAGGTGGACGCGGCGCAGGGTGACGCGGGCGGGATCTGCCAGCCATTCGGCGACCTGGGCGACGATCAGCGGGATCGCCTGCGCGGGGTCCAGATCCGGGGGGATGTCCAGGGTGAAGCTGCCCTCGAGCCGGGCGGTTTCGGCCCGCATCGCTTCCTGGAACATATGCGGCTTGTCGGGGAAATAGCTGTAGAGCGTCGCCTTGGACACCTGCGCGGCGCGGGCGATGTCGTCGACGCTGGCCCCGGCAAAGCCGTCGCGCAGAAAGATGGCGGCGGCGCCGCGAACCACCTGGTCGAATTTGCGGCCTGGGCTAACTGCCTGTGATTTGGGCATCTTTGCTTTCCTAAGTCAGCCATCACTAACACCGACCGCATGAGGTTCAATCCGAAATTCCCGTCGTGGTTGCAGTGCGGCCACAGGATTTTTTCACCCCGTCCCGGAAGGTCTGATCGATAAAAACAGAAAATGCCTTGTTTTTGTTCAGATTACCCTTGGCACCCGCCGTTCGGCTGGCATAGCGTTCGGGTCGTCGATAACCGGCGTCAACTGTCAGGAGCAGCCGATGACGATCCCCCACACATCCTTCCGCGACTCGGTCGAGCGGATGTTCACCCATGCCGCCGGCCTGATGGATCTTCAGCCGGGGCTGGAAGAAAAGATCCGGGTCTGCAATTCGACCTATACCGTCCGATTCGGCGTCCGGTTGCGCGGGCAGATCCACACCTTCACCGGCTATCGCTCGGTCCATTCGGAACATATGGAGCCGGTCAAGGGGGGCATCCGCTATTCGCTGGACGTGACCCAGGACGAGGTCGAGGCGCTGGCCGCGCTGATGACCTATAAATGCGCGCTGGTCGAGGTGCCCTTCGGCGGATCCAAGGGGGGCCTGTGCATCGATCCCCGCGCCTGGAACGAGGACGAACTGGAACGGATCACCCGGCGCTTCACCTATGAATTGTCGCGGCGGAACCTGATCTCTCCGTCGCAGAACGTGCCCGCGCCGGATATGGGCACGGGCGAACGGGAAATGGCCTGGATGGCCGACGCCTACAAGCGGCTGCATCCCGACGACATCAACGCCAAGGCCTGCGTCACCGGCAAGCCGCGCCATGCGGGCGGGATCGAGGGCCGGGTCGAGGCGACCGGCCGGGGCGTGCAATACGCGCTGCGCGAGTTCTTCCGCCACGACGACGTGATGAAGAAGGCCGGCTTGACCGGCACGCTGGCGGGCAAGCGCGTGATCGTGCAGGGCCTGGGCAATGTGGGCTATCACGCCGCGCAGTTCCTGTCGGTCGAGGACAAGGCCCTGATCACCTGCGTGATCGAACGCGACGGCGCGATCAGCAACCCGCAGGGGATCAACATCGATTCGCTGCGCGGCCATATCCGCGCGACCGGCGGCATCAAGGGCTTCGTCGGCGGGGACTACCGCGAGAACGGGCTGGCCGCGCTGGAGGACGACTGCGACATCCTGATCCCGGCGGCGGTGGAAAGCGTGATCCACGCCGACAACGCCGAGCGCATCAAGTGCAAGCTGATCATCGAGGCCGCGAACGGTCCCGTCACGGCGGATGCCGACGCGATCTTGAAGCGCAAGGGCGTGGTCATCATTCCCGACATGTATGCCAATGCGGGCGGCGTCACGGTCAGCTATTTCGAATGGGTCAAGAACCTGTCGCAGATCAGTCTCGGCCGGCTGGAGCGCCGCCACGAGGAAGCCCGCGCCCGGATGCTGGTCGAGGAACTGGAGCGGATCTCGGCCGATACGGGGACGAATTTCGAACTGGCCAAGGGCTTCAAGGAGGCCTTCCTGCATGGCGCGGACGAGCTGGATCTGGTCCGGTCCGGCCTGGACGACACCATGCGCGAGGCCTTCAAGAAGATGAAGGAGGTGTGGATGTCCAACCCCAAGGTCGATGACATGCGCACTGCGGGCTATGTCGTGGCGATCCGGCGGATTTCCAACGTCTACGGGTCGCTGGGGTTGTGAAGGGGCTGGGGGGCGCTGCCCCCCGCCGCCGTTCCGGCGGCTCCCCCCGGGATATTTGGGCACAGAAGATGGTCAGGCCCGAGGGGCGGCGGCGCGGCGCAGGCGGTCGTTGATCGCGGCGCCCAGGCCATGGTTGGGGATCGGGGCCACGGCGATCGGACGGCCCTCGCGGTCGGCGCGGCGCAGGGTGTCGAACAGCCGCGCGGCGGCCTGGGTCAGGTCGCCGGTGTCAGACAGCGTGAACGGGCCGGGGGCGGCGAAGGCGATATGCGTTTCCCCGGGCGCGGGCGCCGCTGCGTTCAGGCGCAGCGTGGCCTGGGGGGCATAGTGGCTGGTCAGTTGTCCCGGCGCGTTCGGGGCCGAAGGATCGGCCTGGTGATCCGCAAGCGGACGGCCGAGGGCGGCGGCGATGGCTTCGGCCGGGATGCCGCCGGGTCGCAGCAGGGTGGCGCGGCCGCCGGGCCAGCCGACGATGGTGGATTCCAGGCCCACCGGGCAGGGGCCCGCGTCCAGCACGGCGGCGATGCGGCCGTCCAGCCCGCCGTCGGGATCCAGCACATGATCGGCGCTGGTCGGGCTGATCCGGCCCGAGGCATTGGCCGAGGGCGCGGCCAGCGGACCGGCCAGCCGCAGCAGCGCCCGCGCGACGGGATGGGCGGGTACGCGGATCGCCACGGTGGGCAGCCCTGCCGTGACCAGCGAGGCGATGCCCGCATCCGCGCGCAGGGGCAGGACCAGCGTCAGGGCGCCGGGCCAGAAGGCGGCGGCCAGGATGTCGGCCTGGGGCGACAGGTCGGCGATTTGGCGGGCGGCGTCCAGATCCGGGACATGCACGATCAGCGGGTTGAAGCTGGGCCGCCCCTTGGCTTCGTAGATCCGCGCGACCGCCAGTCCGTCGCGGGCATCGCCCGCCAGGCCATAGACCGTCTCGGTCGGGATCGCCACGACCTGGCCCTGGGCCAGCAGGGCCGCCGCGCGGGCGATGCCCGTCTGGTCTGGGAACAGTCTTTCGGTCCGCATCCGTGACGCCGGGTTTCGGTTGAGCCTTGTCCGCAGCCTCTTAAGATGATCTGCGACAACAGTTTGATAGTCGCGCCGGTTGTGATTGCCAAGGCGCCAAAGGGGGGACCAGATGAGCTACAAGGCGCCGGTCGCGCAGATCGACTTCATCCTGAACCATGTCGTGCCGTTCCGCGATCTTGCCGGAACCGACCGCTTTGCCGAGGCGACGCCGGACACCGCCGCCGCGATCCTGGCCGAGGCCGGGAAGCTGGCGACCCATGTCCTGGCACCGCTGAACCGCAAGGGTGACGAACATCCGGCGGTGCTGGAAAACGGCCGGGTGCGGTCCTCGCCGGGTTATGCGGAAGGATTCCGGGCGATTGCCGAAGGCGGCTGGATCGGGCTGTCCGCCGATCCCGACCATGGCGGGTCGGGCCTGCCGCAGGCGCTGAACATGGCCGTGGCCGAGATGATGGCGGGCGCCTGCCTGGCCTTGCAGCTGAACCCGCTGCTGACCCAGGGCCAGATCGAGGCGCTGGAGCATCATGCCAGCGACGAGTTGAAGGCGCTGTACCTGCCGAAGCTGATTTCCGGCGAATGGTCGGGGACGATGAACCTGACCGAACCCGGCGCGGGCAGCGATGTGGGGGCGCTGGTGACCAAGGCCGAACCGGACGCCGAGGGCACCTATCGCATCACCGGGCAGAAGATCTTCATCACCTGGGGCGACAGCGACGTGACCGAGAACGTCTGCCACCTGGTGCTTGCGCGGCTGCCGGACGCGCCCAAGGGGACTCGCGGGATCAGCCTGTTCATGGTGCCGAAGCTGATTCCCGATGCGGCGGGCAGGCCGGGCGTGGCCAACAGCCTGAAGGTCGTCAGCCTGGAGGAGAAGCTGGGCATCCACGGCAGCCCCACCTGCGTGATGAGCTTCGAGGGCGCGACCGGCTGGCTGGTCGGTGCCGAACACAAGGGCATGGCCGCGATGTTCACGATGATGAACTGCGCCCGGCTGGGCGTCGGGATGCAGGGCGTCGGCGTGGCCGAGGCGGCCTTGCAGCAGGCGGTCGCCTATGCGGCGGATCGCAACCAGATGGGGCCGATCATCCGGCATCCCGACGTGCGCCGGATGCTGGCCACCGCGCGGGCCGAGGTGTTCGCGGCCCGTGCCATCGGCCTGGCCTGCGCCACCGCCATCGACCTGGAGCGCGCCACGGGCGATGCGGTCCACGCCGCCCGCGCGGCCTTCCTGACGCCCATCGCCAAGGCCTATGGCACCGATGTGGGCTGCCGCGTCGCCGATATCGGCGTGCAGGTCCATGGCGGCATGGGCTATGTCGAGGAAACCGGCGCCGCCCAGTATCTGCGCGATGTGCGGATCACCCCGATCTATGAGGGCACGAACGGCATCCAGGCGATGGATCTGGTGGGCCGCAAGCTGTCGGACGGGGGCGACGCCGCCCTGCGCCTGCTGGACGAGATCGCGGACGGGGCGAAATCCGCGCAGGCGGACCATCCGCAGATGGCGAATCAGCTGTGGCAGGCGGCCGAGACGCTGCGCGAGGCGACCCAGGCTCTGCTGGACCGCGACCTGCCCGAACGCTTCGCGGGGGCGGTGCCCTATCTGAACGCCTTCGCGCGGGTGCTGGGCGGGCTTTACCACCTGCGGGCCGCGCAGGCGGGCGGCGAATCGCATCGGGCTCTGGCGCGCGTCTTCATGGCCCGTGTGCTGCCGCGCCACGTCTCGGATCTGGCCGAGGCGGTGGCGGGGCTGGACGACCTGACCGGCATCGACGACGCCGCGCTGTCGGGCGATTTCGCGGCGTGATCGGCTATCCCTTCGATACCCCACCCCAGCCGGGGCAGGCGGTGACGGTCGCGCCGGGCGTGTTGTGGATGCGCCTGCCGCTGCCGATGGCGCTGGATCACGTCAACGTCTATGCCCTGGATGAGGGCGACGGCTGGACGCTGGTCGATACCGGCTTCGACACCCCCGTCAGCCGCGAGGTCTGGGAGACGCTGCTGGCCGGGCCGCTGGAAGGCAGGCCGGTCCGCCGCGTGATCGGCACCCATCACCACCCCGACCATATCGGGCTGGCGGGCTGGTTCATGGCGCGTGACGGGGCCGAACTGGCGATCAGCCGCACCGCCTGGCTGACCGCGCGGATGCTGGTCCTGGACCGGCAGGACCGCGCCAGCCCCGAATCGCTGGCCTTCTGGCGCCGTGCCGGGATGCCTGCCGACCTGCTGGAAAAGCGGGCGGCGGAACGGCCCTTCAACTTTGCCGATGTGGTCCATCCGCTGCCGCTGGGCTTCACCCGGCTGGCGGACGGCCAGCAGATCGGCTTCGGAGGCCGCCGCTGGCGCGTCGCAATGGGCCACGGCCATGCCCCCTGCCACGCGACCTTCTGGTCGCTGGACGACGATCTGGTGATCGGCGGCGACCAGTTGCTGCCCTCGATTTCGCCCAACCTGGGGGTCTATCCGACCGAACCCCAGGCGGACCCGGTCGGCGAATGGCTGGAAAGCTGCCAGCGGATGCGGGATCTGGCGCAACCGGGGCATCTGGTGCTGCCGGGCCACAAGCTGCCCTTCACCGGCCTGCCCACGCGGCTGCGGCAGTTGATCGACAATCACCATTCCGCGCTGGACCGCCTGACCGCCGCGCTGCGCGAGGCGCCGCGCACGGCGGTCGGCTGTTTCGACATCCTGTTCAAGCGCCGGATCGGCGCGGAGGAATTCGGCCTGGCCCTGGTCGAGGCTGTGGCCCATGTGAACCACCTGAACCGGCTGGGGATCGTCACACAGGTCGGCATCAGAGACGGCGCCGCGCTGTGGGGGGCGTGACAGGGCAGGCGGTTTCCGCTATCGCAAGGACGAACCGGACAGGAGGGCAGGCGCATGGCCACGCATCATCACCACGATACCGACCACAAGATCGGCACCATGGACATCACCGAACAGCAGCGGACCTTCGCAGGTTTTCTGAAGTTCGCGACCTGGGTCGGCATCCTGTCGATTCTGGTCCTGATCTTCATGGCCCTGGTCAACAGCTGATCGGTCAGGCGGGAATTCCATGAAAAGACGCGTCTTTCTGGCGGCGGCGCTGCCCGTCGCCCTGGCTGCCTGCGGCGCCCAGAAGGTTTGGGATTCGGACGAGGAACTGCGCGCGGCGCGCTTTGTCTCGGACGAACCGCCCTCGATCACGCTTTTTACGGTGATCGGCATTCCGCGCGGCGAAGGCGGGCATTCGGCCCTGATGATCAACGGCAGCCAGCGGGTGATCTATGACCCGGCGGGAAGCTGGGAACATCCGCGCATCCCGGAGCGCAACGATGTGCTGTACGGGATCACCGACAACTTCAAGCACTTCTATATCGATTATCACGCCCGCAAGACCTATTGGGTGGCCGAGGATACGGTCCTTGTCAGCCGCGAAGTCGCAGACGCCGCGATCCGGGCGGTGGAATCGCAGGGCGCCTCGCCCAAGAGCTATTGCGCGGTGAATACGGGCAAGGCCCTGCGGCGCGTTCCGGGGTTCGAAAGCGCGCCCACCGGCTTTTCGCCGCTGAAGCTGCGCGACTGGTTCCTGACCCTGCCGGGCGTGCAGTCGAAACGCCATATGGATGGCGATCCGGCCAACAACCACGACGTGCTGATCCGCCAGAAGAACGGGCAGATCGTCGGCTATAACATGTAAAGCAGGCCGAACAGCGTGATCGCCCCGGCGACGATCGCCAGGATCATGTTCTTCGTCCACAGGCCGACCGCCACCGTGACGGCGGCGGCGGCCATCCGGGCAGGATCGGGCTGGCCTCCGGTCGCGGCGGGCCAGACGACCAGCGGCGCGACCAGGGCGGGCAGCACCGCCACGGGGGTATAGCGCAGCATCCGCAGCACCCATTCCGGCAGATCCCGGCTGCCGAGCGCGCCCAGGAACGACCAGCGGATCAGGAAGGTGCCGATGCCCAGCACCAGGATGACCAGCCAGACGGTCAGGTCGGATATGCCGTTGCTCATGGCCGCGCCCCTTTCCGGGACCGGGATTCGACGGCGGCACCCGCCGCCATCCCCAGCGGCGCCGCGATCAGCAGGCCCAGCCCCGAGGGCAGACCCGCCAGCACCAGCGATCCCAGCACCGCGACGAAGCAGGCCGCCAGATGCGCGGGCGTGCGCAGCATCGGCGCGATCATCGCCAGGAAGGTGATGGGCATCGCGAAATCCAGGGCAATGTCGTCGGGAATCGCCTTCCCGACCGTCGCGCCCAGCCAGGAAAAACCCATCCAGGGCAGGCAGACCACCATCACCACCCCCGCGAAGAAGGCCAGCCGGTGCGGCAGGGTCATGCGCGGATTCGCCTCGTATTCCTGGATCGACAGGGCATAGCTCTGATCGACCAGGGCATAGGCGACCCAGGCCTTCTGCCCGGCCGAGGCATCGCGCAGCCACGGCACCAGCGAGGCCGAATACATCGCCATGCGCAGGTTCACCGCCAGGCAGGACAGGATCACGATGATGACCGAGGCGTTGTCGGACAGCAGTTGGACCGCCGTGAACTGCGAGGCCCCCGCCAGCACCAGCACCGAAAACCCCATCACCTGGGCCACGTCCATGCCCGCCTCGGTCGCGACGACCCCGAACAGCAGCGCAAAGGGGATCATCACGATCAGGAAGGGCAAGGACTTCACCGCGCCGCGCAGGAAGGTCTGGCGCAGGGTGGAGGGTTGACCGCCATCGGCAAGGGGCTGCCGGGAATCGGGACGGGGTTGGGGAACGGGGGACATGGGGGCTTTCGCATGGGGCCGGATCGCGGCACCTTCGTCGCACGACGCCCAATCGGAAGGCAAGGCCGCGTGCGGATCACGACCCCCATTCCCGCCCCGCTTCTGGGCGACGCCGCGCGGCTGTGGTGGGCCGCTTTCGCACCGCCTTTCGCGGGCGGGCGTTTGCCCGCCGTCCGCGCCTACCACGGCATCGCGGCCGTCGGCGCGGACGGCCGCCTGGGCGGCGTGGCCGGGCTGCGGGACGCCGACGGTGGATTTCTGGCGGATCATCCCTGGCTGGCGCGCGCGCTGTACCGCGCGGCGCCCCCCACGGCCGATCTGGTGATCGACGGAATCGTGGTCGACGGCCCGCGCCGGGGCATCGGCCGGGCGCTTCTGGACCGGGCCGCCCAGGCCGCGCGCCGGGAAGGTCATCCCGGCCTGCGGGCCGAGGTCGAGATCCGCAACACCGTCGCAATGGCCTTTTATGCCGCCACCGGCTTTGCCGAGATCGGACGCGGCGCCTTTGGCTGGCCCTGGTCGGGCCCGGTGGCGATCCTGCATCGGCCGGTCTGAGCGGCGTTGCGTCAGCCGAAGATCCCCGAGATGCGGCCCAGCAGCATGAAGGCGCGGGCCGACCGGGTCTGGGCCAGCACGGCGACCTGCGCATCGTCCATCTGCGGCAGGTGCCGGGCCAGCATGGCGTCGAAATGCCGAAGGAAATGATGGGTGGTATCGCGGAAGATCTCGTCCTTGCGCAGCAGGCTGGCCGCGATGTCGAGCGCCAGGGGATCCTGGATGCCGCCCAGGGCCGCCACCGCGCTGCCCCTTTCGCCAGCGGCGAAGCGCCGCCAGACGGCCGCCGGGGCGGGGTCGGGGGGCAGGTCGTCCATGTACAGATCCTGGCCTGCCAGCAGCGTCACCACGTCCTGGGCCGCGCGCAGGACGCGCGCCTGGCCCGGATCCTGCAAGGCGGCGCGCAGCGCGGCGATGGCGGGCGCGTCATCGGCCCCGTCGGGAAAGTTCAGCGCCCGGATCAGCGTTTCCGCATCGATGGGATCGCGCGGTTCGCCGCTGCCGCGCGTCGGCTGCGGACGCGGATCGGCAGCCTGCCGGGGCGCGGCGCGGGATGCCGCGGCGGCGGCCGGAACAGCGGCGGGAACCGGGCGGGGCTGCGGCTCGGCCTCGTCCGCGTCAGGCAGCGCGGCCCGAGGCGGCGCGCCGCGGGTCGCGGCCATGTCGCGCATCTGCGACAGGCGCAGGCGCAGGTCGGCGGCCTCGGCCCGCAGGACCGCCAGGGCGCGGGCCATGCCCACCGCCAGCCAGATCAGCGCCAGCGGCAGGATCGTGCCCATGACCGTGGCCAGCCGGGCGATGCCGCCGGGACTTCCCTCGGCCTCGGGGACCAGCAGCCAGAACAGGGCCACCAGGAACAGCCAGGCCGCGGTCAGCGCGATGCCGGTGACGGTCAGCGCGTCCCGCTGCGCCAGGCTGGTGATGCGGGCAACCAGGCTCATGGCTTATTCGAACCGGATCGCCAGGATTTCATAGCTGCGCTGCCCGCCGGGGGTAGCGACTTCGACGCTGTCGCCGACATCCTTGCCGATCAGCGCGCGCGCCAGCGGAGACCGGATGTTCAGCAGGCCGCTTTCGACATTCGCCTCGGCCTCGCCCACGATCTGATAGGTGCGCTCTTCCTCGGTGTCCTCGTCGATCAGGTGGACGATGGCGCCGAACTTGACCGATCCGGTCAGCTTGGCGGTGTCGATCACCTCGGCCCGCGACAGGATCGATTCCAGTTCCTTGATGCGGCCTTCGATGAAACCCTGCTTTTCGCGGGCGGCGTGATATTCGGCGTTTTCCGACAGGTCGCCATGTTCGCGCGCCTCGGCGATCTGGCGGATGATGGCGGGGCGTTCCTTGGATTTCAGCTCGCCCAGTTCGCGTTCCAACGCGGCGCAGCCGCTGCGGGTCATCGGAATCTTTTCCATCGCTGCCCTGTCCTTCCGGGATGCGTTACCGTCCAAATGCTAAGGCAACGCCCCCGCCATTCGGATGGCAGGGGCGCGGCCTTGTTGTCGTCAACGTGACCTCAATTGCCGCGCCTTTGCAAGCCCGCCCGCGCCGGCAGCGGCAGATTTTAGCCGTCGCGTCAGCATTGCCGCGCTGCGGCAGAACCGTTACATGCAGACGGCAGCCAAGCAAGGGGGGAGCCTAGCCATGACGGACGACATGCAGATCGAACGCGAGGCGATGGAGTATGACGTGGTCATCGTGGGCGCCGGGCCGTCTGGTCTGTCGGCGGCGATCCGGCTGAAGCAGATCGACCCGGATCTGTCGGTCGTGGTGCTGGAAAAGGGGTCCGAGGTCGGCGCGCATATCCTGTCGGGCGCTGTGCTGGATCCTGTCGGCCTGAACCGGCTGATCCCCGATTGGCGCGAAAAGGGCGCTCCGGTCAGGACCGAGGTGGTTGACGACAACTTCTACGTCTTGGGCGAGGCAGGGCAGGTGCGGGTGCCGAACTGGCCGATGCCGCGGCTGATGAACAACCACGGCAACTATATCGTCAGCATGGGCAGCGTCTGCCGCTGGCTGGCCGAGCAGGCCGAGGAACTGGGCGTCGAGATCTTCCCCGGCATGGCCGCGTCGCAGGTGGTCTGGGATGGCGACCGCGTGAAGGGCGTCGTCGCCGGAGAGATGGGCCTGCAATCCGACGGCACGCCCGGCCCGCATTACGAACCCGGCATGGAGCTGCACGGCAAATACGTCTTCATCGGCGAGGGCGTGCGCGGCAGCCTTGCGAAACAGATCATCAGCCGCCTGAACCTGTCCGACGGCCACGAGCCGCAGAAATTCGGCCTGGGCATGAAGGAGATCTGGGAGGTCAGCCCCGAGAAGTTCCGACAAGGCCGCGTTGTCCATACCATGGGCTGGCCCCTGGGCAAGAACGCCGGCGGCGGCAGCTTCATCTATCACTACGAGGACAATCTGGTGATGGTGGGCTTCGTGGTCCACCTCAACTACGAGAACCCGTATCTGTATCCCTACATGGAGTTCCAGCGCTTCAAGCACCATCCGATGGTGGCCGAGCTGCTGGAAGGCGGCAAGCGCATCAGCTATGGCGCCCGCGCGATCAGCGAGGGGGGCTACCAGTCGCTGCCGGAACTGAGCTTCAACGGCGGCGTGCTTCTGGGCTGTTCGGCGGGCATGGTCAACGTGCCGCGCATCAAGGGCAACCACAACGCCATGATCTCGGGGATCGAGGCGGCCGAGGCGGCGGCGGCGGCGATCGCGGCGGGGCGCGAGGGCGACCGGCTGGAGGACTATGATCGCGCGGTGCGGACGGGCGATATCGGCAAGGATCTGAAGAAGGTCCGCAACGTCAAGCCCGCCTGGTCGCGCTATGGGCTGTGGCCGTCGCTGATCCTGGGCGGCATGGACATGTGGGGGGCGGGGCTGACGGGCCGCAACATCCTGGGCGGGTGGAAGCACGGCAAGACGGATGCCGAGGCCACCGGCAAGGCCGCCAAGTTCAAGCCCATCGACTATCCCAAGCCGGACGGCAAGCTGTCCTTCGACCGGCTGACCAACGTGGCCTTTTCCTTCTCCAACCACGAGGAAAGCCAGCCCTGCCACCTGAAGCTGAAGGATCCGACCGTCCCCATCCGGGTGAACCTGCCCGAATACGCCGAGCCTGCGCAGCGATACTGCCCGGCGGGCGTCTATGAGGTGGTGGAAGACGCCAATGGCCCGCGCTTCGTGATCAACTTCCAGAACTGCGTCCACTGCAAGACCTGCGACATCAAGGATCCCAGCCAGAACATCGTCTGGACCACCCCGCAAGGCGGCGACGGGCCGAATTACCCGAATATGTGATCGGGCAGGCGGGGGCAGGCGTTGCCCCGCCTGTGGCGCCGCGTTAGGGTCGGCAAAACGTTTTCGTGACTTTCCGGGATGGACGCCGTGACCCTGACCCGCCCGAATCTGGCCCTGATCGCCGCCCTGATGGCGGCGCTGACGCTGCCTGCGGGCGCGCAGGAACGGCCTGCTCCGCGCCCCGAAGGCGATGCGCCCGACGCCGCCGCAGCCCAGGCGCCAAAGCCCGATGCCGCGCCGCTGACCTTCGGGTTGGCCGGGCCGTTCCTGGCCGCGCGCATGGCGACGGTGGAAAGCGACTTCCAGGCCGCCGCGCGATATTTCGTGCAGGCGGTGGCCCATGATCCCGGCGACCGCTTCCTGCAGGACAGCGCCCTGGTTGCCCTGGTATCCGCCGGAGAGATCGACCGCGCCGTGGCCCTTGCCGACCGCATCGGCTCCGAGGGCGAGCCGACCGAATTGTCGCATCTGATCCACCGCGCCGACCTGGTGCATTCCGGCGACTGGACCGGGCTGCTGGCCGATGTGGGCACGCCCGGCGACGCGGAATTGGAAGCCGACCTGCTGGCCGGCATGCTGCGCGGCTGGGGCCTTCTGGGCGCCGGAAAGGCGTCCGAGGCGCTGGCCGAATTCGAACGCCTGTCCCGCGTCCCCGGCGTGGCGCCGATGGTGAACTATCACCTGGCGCTGGCCCGCGCGCTGGTCGGCGATTACGAAGGCGCCGAATCGCTGCTGGCCGACGATATGACCGGCGCGCATATCCTGGGCTTTACCGCCCGCGCGCAGATCCTCGCCCAGCTTGAGCGGCGCGACGACGCCGTGGCCATGATCGAGGCGATTCCGGGCGTCGAGGCAGAACCGCAGCTTCTGGCCCTGCGCGACCGGATCAAGTCCGGCCAGCCGGTGGCCTTCGACGTGGTCAGGACGCCCGCCGACGGCATCGCGCAGGTGTTCCTGACCTTCGCATCGGCGCTGCTCTCCAGCCCGGATCCCGAACCCCTGTCGCTGATTCACGCCCGACTGGCCGCCTGGCTGTCGCCCGACACGGCCGAGGCGCGGCTGATGGTCGCCCAGATCCTCCAGGAACGTCAGCAGTTCGACCTGGCGGAACCCGAATTCGACGCGCTGCGCCGCATGGGCCAGATGCGGCCCGTCGCGGAACTGTCGCGCATCGACACCCTGTCGCGGGCCGGTCGGACCGAAGAGGCGGGCAAGGCCGCGCTGTCCCTGACCGCCGCCTATCCCGACCTGCCGCAGGCCTGGATCGCACTGGGCGACCTGCTGCGCCAGCAGGAAAAATTCGCCCAGGCCGTGCCCGCCTATGACAAGGCGCTGGCCTTGCTGGCCGACGCCCCCGCCGATGCCCGCTGGTTCCCGCTGTATGCGCGCGGCATCGCGCTGGAACGGTCGCAGCAATTCGACCGGGCCGAGGCCGATTTCCTGGCCGCCATCGAGATCCGCCCGAACCAGGCCAGCCTGCTGAACTATCTGGGCTACAGCTGGATCGACCGGAACGAAAATCTGGACCGTGCCCTGGACCTGATCAAGAAGGCGGTCGAGCTGTCGCCGGACGACGGCTATATCCTCGATTCGCTGGCCTGGGCCTATTACCGCCTCGGCCGCTATCAGGACGCGGTCGAGCCAATGGAGCGGGCGATCCTGACCATGTCCCAGGATCCGCTGGTCAACGACCATCTGGGCGACATCTATTGGAAGGTCGGCCGTCACCGCGAGGCCGAAATCCAGTGGCACCGCGCCCTGTCGCTGGACCCCACCGATAGCGACGACGTGGATCCCGACCGTATCCGCGCCAAGCTGGACCGGGGCCTGGATGCCGTCCTGGCCGAGGAAGCGGCGGGCGCCGTCGAAACCCCCGCGCCCGCCCCGCAGGCTGCGAACAACTAAGGCGATGCCCGTCACCGAGGCTGCGCCGGCCAAGCTGAACCTTGCGCTGCATGTCACCGGGCGGCGCGCGGACGGCTATCACCTGCTGGATTCGCTGGTGGGCTTTGCCGGGGTGGGGGATGTCGTCTCGCTGGACGCCGGGCCTCTGTCGCTGCGGATCGAAGGTCCGTTCGCGGCGGCGTTGTCGGGGGACGACAACCTGTGCCTGCGCGCTGCGCGGCTGGCGGGGGCGGATGCGGCGATCACCCTGACCAAGAACCTGCCCGTCGCCAGCGGCATCGGTGGCGGGTCCGCGGATGCGGCGGCGGTGCTGCGGGCGCTGGCGCGGCTGGGCCACCCGCTGCCCGCGCGGGCCGAACGGCTGGGCGCGGATGTGCCGGTCTGCCTGGCCTCCACCCCCGCGCGGATGCAGGGGGTGGGGGAAATCCTGACCCCCCTGCCGCCCTTGCCCGCGATCCCGCTGGTGCTGGCCAATCCGGGCGTGGCGCTGTCCACGCCGCTGGTCTTCGCTGCCATGGACCGTCGCGACAATCCCGGCCTGCCCGACATTCCCCGCTTTGCCGGGCCAGAGGATCTGGTGGAATGGCTGGCCGCGACGCGCAACGACCTGGAGGCCCCCGCCCGCGCCATTGCCCCGGTCGTCGGCCAGGTGCTGGAATCGCTGCGGGCGACGGGCGCCGGGTTTGCGCGCATGTCGGGGTCCGGGGCCACCTGCTTCGGGCTCTACGACAGCGCCGACCGGGCCCGGATTGCCGCCGCCGCGTTGAAACAGCATGGCTGGTGGGCGGTCGCGACGGAACTGGCACCACCGCCCCCGTCCCGCTAGACTGCCGCGAAACAGGGGGACATCCATGCTGCGTCTTGGCGTCAACATCGATCACGTCGCAACCATCCGCAACGCGCGCGGCACGCCCTGGCCCGACCCGCTGCGCGCTGCCCGTATCGCGGAAGCTGCGGGCGCCGACGGCATCACCGCCCATCTGCGCGAAGACCGCCGCCACATCAGCGACGCCGACATCGACGCGCTGATGGCGAACCTGACGCTGCCCCTGAATCTGGAAATGGCGGCCACGGCGGAAATGCAGGCCATCGCTCTGCGCCACCGCCCCCATGCCGTCTGCATCGTCCCCGAGAAACGAGAGGAACGCACCACCGAGGGCGGCCTGGACGTGGCGGGGAACGAAGCGATGCTGGCCGACTATATCGCCCCCCTGCGCGAGGCGGGCAGCCGCGTATCGCTGTTCATCGGCCACGATCCCGCCCAGATCGAAGCCGCCGCCCGCATCGGCGCGGCGGTCGTGGAACTGCATACCGGCGCCTATTGCGACCTGGATACCGAGGGCCGCCACGCAGACCGCGACGCCGAACTGGCGGGCCTTGTCGAAGGCGCGCGCTTGGCCGACAGCCTGGGGCTGGAGGTTCATGCGGGCCACGGCCTGACCTTCGACACGGTCGGCCCCATCGCCGCGATCCCGCAGATCAAGGAGCTGAACATCGGCCATTTCCTGATCGCGGAATCGGTTTTCATCGGCCTGGACGGCGCGATCCGCGAAATGCGGCGCTGCATGGACCAGGCGAGGAGATGACATTTACGCCTATCAACCCTGTGGCGCTGAATGCCCGGCAAAAGGAACTGCGCAATTTCCACAAGATTGCGGCAAGGCTGGCGGATTACGGCTTTCATTCCATGTGGCTCAGCGACGACTGGCAGGGCGCCGACTTTCTGGCCGTTCATATCGATGGAAAGACAGTGCTGCGCGTGCAACTCAAATCGAGGCTGGCAATCGACAAGAAATATTTGGGCAAGGATTTGCACATCGCCTTTCGCCAAGGCGAGCGGGTGTTCGTTTATCCTCATGATGAGTTTGTGACCTGGGTTATTGATCGAAAGCATGTCGGCGAAGCGACGGCAGCTTGGAGCGAGAAAGGTTTTTGGCATTGGTCCAGCCTGCCCGTCTGGGCATCTGCCTTTCTGGAACCCGCATTTGAACTTCGGCCCATTTCCTCATGATCCTGGGCATCGGCACCGACCTTGCGAATATCGACCGCATCGCGGGGACACTGGACCGTTTCGGGGACCGCTTCCGCAACCGCGTCTTCACGCCTGCCGAACTGGCCAAGGCCGCGCGCCGCAAGGACGAGGCCGGGACTCTGGCCAAACGCTGGGCCGCGAAAGAGGCGTGCAGCAAGGCGCTTGGCACCGGGCTTGCCATGGGCATCAGCTGGCGCGACATGGCGGTCGGCAACCTGCCCTCCGGCCAGCCGGTGATGGCGCTGACCGGCTGGGCGGCGGACCGTCTGGCGGCGATGACGCCGCCCGGCCACCGCGCCGTGGTTCACGTCACCTTGACCGACGATCACCCCTGGGCGCAGGCTTTCGTGGTGATCGAGGCGCTGCCCTTTGCGCCGCAATCTTGACTTTGCCCCCCGCCGGGGACCATGAACGCGCCAATGCGGCCAATCGCCCGCGCTTGACGACGAAGGACGACATCATGGCCGACAGCACGGCGGGCAAGAAAAAGGAAGGCATCTGGGAAACGGTCCAGACCGTGTTCTGGGCGCTGGTCATCGCGGGCATCTTTCGCACGCTGTTCTTCCAGCCCTTCTGGATTCCGTCCGGGTCGATGAAGGACACGCTGCTGATCGGCGATTTCCTGTTCGTCAACAAGATGGCTTATGGCTATTCGCAGTATTCCTGTCCCTTCGCGCTGTGCCCGATCAGCGGCCGGATCCTGGGCAGCGAACCCGAACGCGGCGATGTCGTGGTGTTCCGCCACCCGACGCGCGGCGTCGATTTCATCAAGCGGCTGATCGGCCTGCCCGGCGATACCGTGCAGATGCGCGGCGGCCGGCTGTTCATCAACGGCCAGGAAGTGCCGATCGCCCCGGCGGGCGAGTTCGTCGAGATCAAGGAACAGCAGGGGCCGCAGGGCCTGGTGCCGCGCTGCGTCAACGACCCGGTGCCCGAGGGCGGCGACTGCATCAGCCAGCGCTTCACCGAAACCCTGCCGAACGGGCGCAGCCACGACATCCTGAACATCCAGGACGGCGCCTTCGCCGACGACACGCCGACCTTCACCGTTCCCGAAGGCCAGTATTTCTTCATGGGCGACAACCGCGACAATTCCGAGGATTCGCGCTTTCCCGTGGAAATCGGCGGGCTTGGCTTCGTTCCCGCCGAATACCTGATCGGGCGGGCCGACCGGATCATGTTCTCGTCCGCGGGCCGCTCGCTTCTGTATTTCTGGACCTGGCGGGCGGATCGCTTCTTCAAGGCGGTCGATTGAAGCCGTCCGCGATGAAACCGGGCGCCGATATCCGCGCCTTCATGGCCCGCCTGGGACATGACTTCACGCGTCCCGACCTGCTGGTGCGCGCGCTGACCCACGGGTCCATCGCCACGACGACCCGGCCCGACAACCAGCGGCTGGAATTTCTGGGCGACCGCGTGCTGGGCCTGGTCATGGCCGAGGCACTGTTCGACGCCGACCAGTCCGCCAGCGAGGGGCAACTGGCCCCCCGCTACAACGCCCTGGTCCGGGGCGAGACCTGCGCCGCCATCGCCCGAGAGATCGGGTTGGGCGAGGTGCTGAAGCTGGGCCGGTCCGAGATGATGTCGGGCGGCCGCCGCAAGGACGCCCTGCTGGCCGACGCGATGGAGGCCGTGCTGGCCGCCGTCTATCTGGACGCGGGGTTCGATGCCGCGCGCCGGATCGTGCTGCGGCTGTGGGCCGACCGGCTGGTGACGCTGGAGGACGATCCCCGCGATGCCAAGACCGCGCTTCAGGAATGGGCGCAGGCGCATGGAATGCCGCCGCCGACCTATGAACAGACCGACCGCAGCGGCCCGGACCACGCGCCGGTTTTCCTGATCACCGCCCGGCTGGCCGACGGCCAACATGCCCAGGCCCAGGGCGCGGGCACGAAACGCAGCATCGAACAGGCCGCCGCCCAGGCGCTGCTGGACCGGCTGGAGGGCCGCGCATGACCGACACCAACCCCGCCATCACCGGCCCCACCCGCGCCGGTTTCGTCGCGCTGATCGGCGAACCGAATGCCGGGAAATCGACGCTGCTGAACCAGATGGTCGGCGCCAAGGTCAGCATCGTCACACACAAGGTCCAGACGACCCGCGCCCGGATCCGCGGCATCGCCCTCCATGACGCGGCGCAGATCGTCTTCGTGGACACGCCCGGCATCTTCCGCCCGCGCCGCCGTCTGGACCGTTCGATGGTCGCCGCCGCCTGGGGCGGGGCGTCGGATGCCGACATCATCCTGCTGCTGGTCGAGGCGCATCGCGGGTTGTCCGACGGCGTGGTCGCCATCATCGATTCCCTGAAAAGCCTGGACAGCAAGACGCCGGTAGCCCTGGTCATCAACAAGATCGACCGGGTGAAGGCCGAAAGCCTGCTGGCGCTGTCGGCGGAGCTGAACGCCGCCTATCCCTTCGTGCAGACCTTCATGATCTCGGCCGAAAAGGGTTATGGCTGCGACCAGTTGCGCGACTGGCTGGCGGAAACGCTGCCCGAAAGCCCCTGGCTTTACCCGGAAGACCAGATCGCCGACCTGCCGATGCGTATGATCGCGGCGGAAATCACCCGCGAAAAGCTGACCCTGCGCCTGCACGAGGAAATCCCCTATCAGTTGACGGTGGAAACCGAGGCCTGGGAGGAACGCAAGGACGGCTCCGCCAGGGTGGACCAGATTGTCTATGTCTCTCGTCCCGGCCACAAGGGCATCGTGCTGGGCAAGGGCGGAGAGACGATCAAGGCCGTGGGCCAGGCCGCGCGGGCCGAGATGGAGGAATTCATGGGCCGCCGCGTCCATCTGTTCCTGCAAGTCAAGGTTCGGGAAAACTGGCTGGACGAGGCGGAACGGTATAACGAAATGGGCCTCGATTTCCGCGACGGCGATGCCTGAACCCCGGCTTGCGACGGGGATCTGGGTTTCCGCCTATCTGGCGCGGCTGGGGCTGGCGAATATCCCGGCCTATGTCATCGCGCGGGGGGACGAGACGGCGGGCGCGGTGCTGGTGAAATGCGCCCGGCTGGACGGGACCGCCGTGCTTTACGGGCGCGAATGGGATTTCGACAGCGACACCCGCCCCTGGCAGGTGCTGGCCCAGGGCGACGAGCGCGAGGTGGACCAGGCCGTCGTCCGCCAGCGTGGTTTCGATCCCGACCTGTGGGTGGTGGAAATCGAAAGCCGCGACGGGCGCACCCTGCTGGACGAACCAGGGCTGGCGTGATTCCGGTTTGCAGAATATGCAGATCCCATGAGCACTCCGCCCCCTTCCGGTGATTCCCCGCGCGGCCTGATCCTGGCCATCGCCACCTATGTCATGTGGGGCTTCCTGCCGCTGTTCATGAAGCAGCTTGCCCATGTCCCCCCGTCCGAGGTGATCGCCCATCGCGTGCTGTGGTCGCTGCCGATCGCGCTGGCGGTGCTGCTGTGGCAGGGCCGCTGGGCCGAGGTCGGCCAGGCCCTGCGCCAGCCGCGCCTGCTGGGCATGGCGCTGGTCACGGCGGCTCTGATCTCGGTCAACTGGATGATCTATGTCTGGGCGGTGGGCAACGGCCACGCGCTGGACGCGGCGTTGGGATATTATATCAACCCGTTGTTCAGCGTTGCCGTGGGCGCGACGCTGTTGCGCGAACGGCTGAGCCGGGCGCAGCTTGCGGCCATCGCCCTGGCGGCGCTGGCGGTGGTGGTGCTGACCGTGCAACTGGGCCGCCTGCCGATGGTGGCGATCGGACTGACGCTGACCTGGGGCGTCTATGCCTTCTGCAAGAAAAGCCTGCCGCTTGGCCCGACGCAGGGTTTCACGCTGGAGGTTCTGCTGCTGACGCCGCTGGCCTTGGCCTATGTGATCTGGCTGACGGCGTCGGGACAGTCGCATTTCGCGGCGGGCAATGCCGCCGATACGATCCTGCTGGCGGCCTGCGGGCTGGTGACCGCCGTGCCGCTGCTGTGCTATGCGACGGCCGCCAAGCAGCTGCGGCTGTCCACCATCGGGATCCTGCAATATATCGCGCCCACGATGATCTTCCTGACCGCCGTGCTGGTCTTCGGTGAACCGTTCGGCCTGGCGCAGATGATCGCCTTCCCGATGATCTGGGCGGCGCTGGCGATCTATTCGCTGTCGCTGCTGCAAGGCGCAGGCGCCCGGCGGCGCACCAACCGCGACCTGACGCGAAGGATGCAATGAACGCCATGACGCTGCCCCGCCAACGCATCACCCTGATCACCCTCGGCGTGGCCGACATGGCCCGCGCCCGGCGCTTTTACGAGGCCTGGGGCTGGGCGCCGCATGGCAGTTCGCAACCGGGCGTGACCTTCTATCAGATGAACGGCGCGGTGCTGGCGCTGTTCGGGCGGGACGATCTGGCCGCCGACCAGGGGCGCCCCGGTGCGGGTCTGGGAACCGGGGCGGTGACGCTGGCGCAGAACTGCGCCGACGACGCGGAAACCGATGCGGTGTTCCAGGCGGCGCTTGAGGCGGGCGCGGCGGTTCTGAAGCGCCCCGAGAAGGTCTTCTGGGGCGGCTATTCCGGTTATTTCGCCGATCCCGACGGGCATGTCTGGGAAATCGCCACCAACCCGTTCTGGCCTCTGGATCCGGACGGATCGCTGACCCTGCCGGACGCCTGAATGGAGTGGCAGGCCGAAGGCACGGTCCTGGCCCGCCGCCCGCATGGCGAAACCTCGGTGATCCTGGACGTGCTGACCGACCTGCACGGGCGCCATTCGGGGCTCGTGCCGGGCGGCGTGTCGCAAAAGCGTGCGGCGATGCTGCAACCCGGGTCGCGGCTGGATCTGCGCTGGCGGGCGCGGCGCGACGACCAGCTGGGCACCTTCGCGGTTGAACCCGTGCGGCTGCGGTCGGGGCTGCTGGCCGATCCGCTGGCGCTTGCGGGGCTGAACGCGGTCTGTTCGCTGCTGATCTTCGCCCTGCCCGAACGCGATCCCCATCCGGTGCTGGTTGGCGCGACCGAACGCCTGCTGGATCTGATGGAGGCGGGGGCCGACTGGAGCCAGGAATACCTGCGATGGGAAATGCGCCTGCTGGACGAAATGGGCTTCGGCCTGGACCTGTCGGCCTGCGCGGTGACGGGCGCCGCGCAGGGGCTGGCCTATGTCAGCCCGAAATCAGGCCGCGCGGTCAGCCGCGAAGGGGCGGGTGACTGGGCCGACCGGCTGCTGCCCTTGCCGGGCATCCTGGGCGGGGCGGGCGACAATCGCGGTCAGGGCCTGGCCGAGGGGCTGGCGATCACCGGGCATTTCCTGAACGCCCGCCTGGCCGCCGAACTGGTGGGCCGCCCTGTCCCGGCAGCCCGCCAGCGCCTTGTGGACCGGCTGGCGCGCGGCCGGCCGAAGGGCGGTCACTGACCCGCGCGCGCCTGATCCAGCGCGGTGACCTGGCCCTGCGTCTCGGTCACGCCGCGTTCGAAGATCAGCCAGGTCAGGGGCGATTTCACCTTCAGCACGCCGCCGTAATATTCCATCTCGGTCGCCGATTGCAGAACCTGGAAGAAGCGGTTCTCGATCGTGGTGTTCTTGCCGCAATCGACATTGGTCGTTTGCAGCGGCGACAGCGCCACCAGCGGCAGTTCGGCGTTGTTCTTGGCGCCATAGCCGTTGCAGGGGCCACGGCCCGAGACCGCAGATTCCGAAATCGTCAGCGTCATGTTGCGCAGCGGCACGGTCGCGCCGTCCATGCCCACCAAGGCATAGTCGCCGCCCGGAATGAAGCCGCGATCGTCGGGGGAAACGGGGGGCGTCTGTTCGCAGGCGGCAAGGGCAAGGGCTGCGGCGGCCAGCGCGCCGAATGTGCCGAGACGGGGCATGGTGGGACTCCTTGAGGCGATCATCGAACGGGGTGCGGCAATTTCCGCATGAATTGCGGCACCCTAGACGAAATCGCGTCAGCCTAACAGCCGCCGGGCGATCACTTGAGCCTGAATTTCCGCCGCCCCTTCAAAAATATTCAGGATGCGTGCATCGCACAACACACGGCTGATCTGGTATTCCAGCGCAAAGCCGTTGCCGCCGTGGATTTGCAGGGCATTATCGGCACTGGACCACGCCACCCGCGCGCCCAGCAGCTTGGCCATCCCGGCCTCCAGGTCGCAGCGATGGCCGTGGTCCTTTTCCCAGGCGCTGAAATAGGTCAGCTGCCGGGCGATCATGATCTCGACCGCCATCATCGCCAGCTTGTCGGCCACGCGCGGGAAGGCGATCAAAGGCTTGCCGAACTGCTTGCGGTCCAGGGCGTATTGCAGGCCCAGTTCCATCGCGTTCTGCGCCACGCCGATGGCCCGCGCCGCCGTCTGGATGCGCGCCGATTCAAAGGTCTGCATCAACTGCTTGAAGCCCTGGCCGGTGACGCCGCCCAGCAGGTTTTCCGCCTTCACCTCGAACCCGTCGAAGGCCAGTTCGTATTCCTTCATGCCGCGATAGCCCAGCACCTCGATCTCTCCGCCGGTCATGCCGGGGGTGGGGAAGGGGTCGGCATCATCGCCCGGCGTCTTTTCGGCGATGAACATCGACAGGCCGCGATAATCGGTGGTGTCCGGGTCGGTGCGGGCCAGCAGCGTCATCACATGGGTGCGCGCGGCATGGGTGATCCAGGTCTTGTTGCCGGTGATCTTCCAGACATCGCCGTCCCTGACCGCGCGGGTGCGCAGGCTGCCCAGGTCGCTGCCGGTGTTCGGTTCGGTAAAGACCGCCGTGGGCAGGATTTCCCCGCTGGCCAGGCGCGGCAGCCAATGCGCCTTCTGATCGTCGGTGCCGCCGCCCAGGATCAGCTCGGCCGCGATCTCGCTGCGGGTGCCAAGGCTGCCCACACCGATATAGCCGCGCGACAGTTCCTCGGAGACGACGACCATCGCCGCCTTGGACATGCCCAGGCCGCCCAGGTTTTCCGGGATGGTCAGGCCGAAAACCCCCAGTTCGGCCAGTTCCTCGACGATCTCCATCGGGATGAAATCGTCCTTCAGGTGCCATTCATGGGCATGGGGCACCACCTTGTCGTCGGCCCAGCGGCGGAACTGGTCGCGGATCATTTCCAGATCCTCGTCCAGGCCGGTGGCGCCGAAGGTCGCGCTGCCCCTGTTCTCGGCCATCAGGGCGGCCAGCCGGGCGCGGGCGTCCGGGGTGTTGGCGGCCATCAGCGCGCGCGCCGTGTCCGAGGGCTGCCAGTCCACGTCCAGATCGGACAGGCGGGCGAATTCCGTCTGGCTCATCGGGATGCCCCCGGCGATCTGGGTCAGGTACTCGCCGAAGCCGATCCGGGCGATCAGATCCTCGATTTCGCCGCCGACGCGGGTGGACCAGGCGGCAAGCTGGCGCAGCGATTCGACATAGGTCGCCAGCCAGGACAGCGCATGGGCGGCGTGCTGGTGCTGCTCCAGCGCCTCGGCATCGACCTTGCCGCCGGGCGAGACCCTGGCGCGCAGCGCGTCGGTGGCGCGGGCTTGCAGGTCGGCCAGTTCGGACAGGACCAGATCGAACTGTTGCGGCATGTCTTTCATCGGAAATCCCCCTTGCGGCATTGCAGCATGGGTAACGCCTTCGCAGTCGCAGCGCAACAATTATGCGTCGGGAAGGTGCGGTGCGAACGAATATGTCTGCCCTGCGGCGGCGTGCCCGCCATTCCCATTTCCCGGACAAGCCGTTAGCGTGCGCGCATGTTTGGACTGGATCCCTGGCAATTCTGGACGATCTTCGCCGTCACGGCCTTTGCGGGCTTCGTGAAGGGGGCGATCGGATTTGCCATGCCGCTGATCATGGCCTCGGCCTTCGCGTCGATCCTGCCGCCGCAGACGGCGCTTGCCGCGCTGATCCTGCCGGTGCTGACCACCAACGTGAACCAGGCGCTGCGCCAGGGGGTGGGGGCAGCGGCGCGGTCGATCCGGGATTATCGCTGGCATATCGGCATGGTGCTGGTGTTCATGGCGATCTCGGCGGGCTTCGCCACGGCGATCCCGCAACAGGCGATGTATGCGCTGCTGGGCTTTCCGGTGGTCGGCTTCGCGCTGTGGCAATTGTCGGGGACGCCGCTGGCGCTGCCCATCCATCACCGCCGCCGGGCCGAGATCGTGACCGGCATCGTCGGCGGTCTGTACGGCGGCGTCTCGGGCATCTGGGGGCCGCCGCTGGTGGTCCTGCTGCTGTCCCTGGGGGCTGAGAAGCGCGAACAGATGCGGGTGCAGGGCGTGGTGTTCCTGCTGGGCAGCGCCGGGCTGACGGCGGCGCATCTGATGTCGGGCGTGCTGAACGCCCAGACCATCCCGCTGTCCGCCGCGCTGTGCATTCCCGCCTTTGCCGGAGTGTTCGCGGGCCAGGCCTTGCAGGACCGCATGAATGTCGCACAATTCCGCCGCTGGACGCTGATCCTGCTGGTCGTCACCGGCCTGAACCTTGTCCGCCGCGCCCTTTCCGACTGGATATGAGATGATCGACGCCGCCGACCTGACCGCCCGCCTGATCCGCTGCCCCTCTGTCACGCCGAATGAAGGCGGCGCCCTGGTCCTGCTGGAAGACCTGCTGGCCCAGGCGGGGTTCGAGGTTCGCCGCGTCGACCGCAACGGCACCCCCAACCTGTTCGCCCGCTGGGGCGCCAAGGGCGCGCGCAGCTTCGGCTTCAACGGCCATACCGATGTCGTCCCGCCCGGCGACCTGGGATCCTGGACCCATCCCCCCTTCAGCGGCCATGTCGAGGACGGCGTGATCTGGGGGCGGGGCGCGACCGACATGAAATCCGGCGTCGCGGCCTTCGTCGCCGCCGCCATCGACTTCGTGCGCGAAACGCCGCCCGACGGCGCCGTGATCCTGACCATCACCGGGGACGAGGAAGGCCCGTCCCGCGACGGCACCACCGCGATCCTGGACTGGATGGAGGCCCATGGCGAACGCATGGACGCCTGCATCGTCGGCGAACCCTCGAACCCCGAGATCATGGGCGAGATGATGAAGATCGGACGGCGCGGTTCCGTCACCTTCACCGTCACTGCCAAGGGGGTGCAGGGTCACGCCGCCTATCCCCACAAGGCCCGGAACCCGCTGCACGCGCTAACGGCTTACCTCAATGACCTGATCGCCGCGCCTCTGGACCAGGGGACCGAGCATTTCGATCCGACCGGCTTGCAGATCACCAGCATCGACTGCGGCAATCCGGCGTCCAACGTGATCCCGGAAACGGCGCGGGCGGTGGTCAACATCCGCTTCAACGACCTGCACATCGCCGCCAGCCTGGAAGCCGACCTGGCCGCCCGCGCCGCCCGCGTGGCGCAGGCGACCGGCGTGTCGCTGACCATTGCCACGCAGGTGACGGGCGAGGCGTTCCTGACCGCGCCCGGCCCTTTCGTCGATCTGGTCCGCAGCGTGGTCACGCAGGAAACCAACCGCCAGCCGGTCCTGTCCACCACCGGCGGCACGTCCGACGCGCGCTTCATCAAGAACCACTGTCCGGTGGTCGAATTCGGCCTGGTCGGCGCCTATATGCACCAGGTGGACGAACGCGTGCCGGTGGCACAGGTCCAGCAGTTGAAAACCATCTACCAGCGGATTCTGGAAAAATATTTCGAATGAAGATCGAACAGACCGACGACCTTGCCGCCTGCCACGCCCTGCGCCGCGCCGTGTTCATCGAAGAACAGGGCGTGTCCGAGGCCGAGGAACTGGACGACAAGGACGCGGGCGCCATTCACCTGCTGGCCCGCCGGGACGGCCGCCCGGTCGGCACCGCGCGGATCCTGCTGCAAGGCGACACCGGCAAGATCGGCCGGGTCTGCGTGGTGGCGCAGGCGCGCGGCACCGGGCTGGGCGCGGCGCTGATCCGGGCCGCGCTCGACGCGCTGCGGGACCGGCCGGGCATTACCCGCGCCAAGCTGGGTGCGCAGACCCACGCCCTGGGCTTTTACGAAAAGCTGGGCTTTACCGCGTTCGGCCCGGTTTACGACGACGCGGGGATCCCGCATCGTGACATGATCCGCGATCTGTAAGGGGGACCGCAAGATGGCCCAGATTCCCAGCAAGGAACAGATCATGGAATGGGTCGCGGACCATCCCGACGCCAATTCCAAGCGCGACATCGCCAAGGCCTTCGGCATCAAGGGCGCCGAACGGATCGAACTGAAGCGCCTGCTGAAAGAGCTTGAGGGCGAGGGGCATCTGGAACGCCGCCGCCGCCACTATCTGGACGCCGAGCGTCTGCCGCCCGTCACGGTGCTGGAACTGCTGCCGCCGGACGGGTCGGGCGACCTGTTCGCGCGACCGCTGGAATGGCATGGCGACGGGCCGATGCCGCGCATCCACTATGTCCCCCGCGACAGCGACCCCGCGCTTGGCCGGGGCGACCGCTTCCTGGGCCGCCTGGTCGAGGTGCAGGGCGAGGATTACCAGTATCAGGCGCGCCTGATCCGCCGCATCACCGCCGCGCCTCATCGCATCACCGGAATTTTCCGCAAGGAAGCCGAGGGCGGCCGCATCGTCCCCATCGACAAGGGCCAGGACCGCGAATGGCGCGTCCGCCCCGACGCCACCCTGGGCGCGCAGAACGGCGAACTGGTGCAGGCCGAACAGGCCGGGCCCAAGGGCCGGCTGGGCCTGCCCATGGCGCGGATCATCGACCGGCTGGGCGATCCCTCCGCGCCGCGCGCGGTCAGCCTGATCGCCATCCACCAGCACGGCATCCCCGACGATTTCCCCGACGCCGTGATCGCCGAGGCCGAGGGCGCGAAACCCGCCACCATGAAGGGCCGCGAGGACTTGCGCGACCTGCCCCTTGTCACGATCGACCCCTCGGACGCGCGCGACCATGACGACGCCGTGGCGGCCTTTGTCGAGGAAGACGGCGGCGCCACCATCTGGGTCGCCATCGCCGACGTGGCCCATTACGTCACCCCCGGTTCCGCCCTGGACCGAGAGGCCTGGCTGCGCGGCAATTCGACCTATTTCCCCGACCGCGTGGTGCCGATGCTGCCCGAGGCGCTGTCGGCGGACCTGTGTTCGTTGCACGAAGGCGTGGACCGCCCGGTGATCGCCGTCAGGATGCGGCTGGACGCGCAGGGCAACAAGATCGGCCACAACTTCCATCGCGGCATGATGAACAGCCGCGCCTCTCTGTCCTATGAGCAGGCGCAGGCGGCGGCGGACGGCAAGCCGGATGCGCAGACGGAACCGCTGATGGACAGCGTGATCCGCCCGCTGTGGCACGCCTATGGCCTGCTGAAGGAAGCCCGCGCCCGCCGCCAGCCGCTGGATCTGGACCTGCCGGAACGCCGGATCGAACTGACCCCGGACGGCCGCGTCAAATCCGTTAATTTCCGCGAACGCTTCGACGCCCACAAGCTGATCGAGGAATTCATGGTGCTGGCCAATGTCGCCGCCGCCGAGGAACTGACCCGCCGCCAGCGTCCCCTCTTGTTCCGCGTCCACGAGGAACCCAGCCTCGCCAAGATCGACGCGCTGCGAGAGGTCGCCCAAGCCTCGGGCTTCACGCTGGCCAAGGGGCAGGTTCTGCATACCAGCCACCTGAACCGCCTGCTGGCCCAGTCCGAGGGCACCGATTTCGACGAACTGATCAACATCAGCACCCTGCGGTCGATGACGCAGGCTTACTACCACCCGGAAAACTTCGGTCATTTCGGGCTGGCGTTGAAAAGCTATGCGCATTTCACCTCGCCCATCCGGCGCTATTCCGACCTGATCGTGCATCGCGCGCTGATTTCGGGGCATGGCTGGGGCGGCGGTAGCAAGGGCGGCGACGGTTTGTCGCCCCAGGACCTGGAGCGGCTGTCCGAAACCGCGACCCATATCAGCGAGACCGAGCGCCGCAGCATGGCCGCCGAACGCGACACCACCGACCGCTATCTGGCGGCGTTCCTGGCCGATCGCGTGGGAACCGAGATGACGGGCCGGATCAGCGGCGTCCAGAAATTCGGCGCCTTCGTCAAGCTGGACGAGACCGGCGCCGACGGGTTGCTGCCGATCCGCGCCATCGGGCAAGAGTATTTCCACTTCGATCCCGATGCGCAGATGCTGGTCGGCAGCGATACCGGCCTGGAAATCGGCATCGGTCAGCGCGTCACCGTGCGCCTGGCCGAGGCGATCCCGATGACCGGCGGGCTGACCCTGGATCTGCTGGAACTGGACGGCCAGCCGCTTCCGCGCGGTCCGCAAAAGGGCAGGCGCGGCCGCAGCCCCCGGCCGATGTCCACCAAGTCGCGCCTGGCCGAGATCAAGCGCGCGACCAAGCGGCGGCGGAAGAAATAGCCCCACCCTTCTTTATTGACATGTCCAGCAGGGGCGTGGGGGCGCGAAGCCCCCACGGCCTCAGCTTTCCCGGAACGCCCGGTTGAAGTAGTCCGCCAGCGGCTTCACCAGATAGGCCATCGGGCTGCGCTCGCCGGTCTGGATATAGACCTCGACCGGCATGCCGGGGATCAGCGCCAGATCGCCCAGCTTGGCCAACTGGTCGGCGGGGATCGTCACCTCGGCCCGGTAATAGGGCTGGCGCGTCGTCTCGTCGATCAGCGCATCGGCGGACACGCGGCCCAGCACACCGTCGATTTCCGGCGTCGTGCGCGATGAGAAGGCCGAGAATCGCAGCACCACCGGCTGGCCCACCTGCACCTCGTCCACGTTGATCGTGGCCAGGCGCGCGCTGACCACCAGCGGGCGGTCCTGCGGGATGACATACAGCACCGGATCGGCGGGACGGATGACCGAGCGGGGCGTCGTCACCATGAGGTTGTAGATCACGCCCGCCGCCGGCGCGCGGATGTCCAGACGGTTGATCTGTTCCGTCAGGCCCCGGCGGCGTTCGGCCAGTTCCAGTTCGCGATAGCCCAGGTCGCGCAACTCGGTCTCGGCCTCCTCGCGGCGTTCGGCGCCCAGGCGCAGCCGCTGGATGTCCAGCTCGGTCTGGCGCGTCTCGGCCGAGGCCCGGCTGGCCTTCAACTCGCCCAGCTGCCCGTCCAGGCTGGCGGCCTCGCGCTCCAGGGCCAGCACGCGAGAGGCTTGGGCCAGGCCGCGATCCAGCAGGGACTGCTGGTCCTCCAGCTCCTCGCCGATCAGTTCGCGCTGCCGGTCCAGCGCCACGATCTGCGCGTCGATGCCGTCGACCTGCTGGCGGACCTGTTCGGACTGTTTCTCCAACTGCTCGATCGACTGGCGCAGGGTGTCGCGGCGGGTTTCGAACAGGCTGCGCTGACCGGCGATCAGGTCTTGCAGATCGGCATTGCCTTCGGCTGCCGCCCGCAATTCGTCGGGGATCTGCATCGTTTCGGCGTCGCCGCGTTCCGCCTCGAGCCGGCCGCGGCGGGCCAGGATCTCGAAATACTGGCCCTCGACGATGGCATGTTCGGTGCGCAGCAGGCTGCCGTCCAGGCGGATCAGCGGCTGGCCCGCCTCGACCGTCTGGCCGTCCTTGACCAGGATTTCCTCGACCACGCCGCCGTCGGGGTGCTGGACGACCTGGCGCTGCTGTTCGACCTCGACCTGGCCATGGGCCACCACTGCCCCCGCGATGCGGCTTTGCATCGCCCAGGCGGTAAAGCCGCCCAGCAGCACCGCGATCGAGATCAAGCCGGTCAGCAAGGCGCCGCGCACCGACCAGCGGGACGGGTCGGGCGGCGCGATGGGCCGGGGCGGCGCCGGTGGCGAGGGCGGTTCGACCGGGGGAAGCGGCTGCGCGGGCGCGGCCTGCCGGGGCGCGGGACCGGGGATCGGCGCATCGACCGGCGGGGCGATGCGGCTGGACAGGATCCCCGTCTGGATCCCCGAGGGGCGGGGGGCGGGGTTCTGGCCGCCGGGCTTGTTGGTCTCGTCGCTCATGCCACGCCCCCTGCGCGTCCGGTTTCCTGCGATTTCATGATCTGCGCGGAATTCTGCACCATTTCCTGCAATACTTGGTCGCGCGGCCCGAAGGCCCGGCGGATGCCCTGTTCCATGACCAGAAGCAGGTCGCATTCGTTGATCGCGGCGGGCCGGTGGGCCATGATGATGACGCAGCCGTTCTGCGCCTTGATCCGGCGGATCGCCGCGTTCAGCGCCATCGACCCCTCGTTGTCGAGGTTCGAGTTCGGCTCGTCCAGGACCAGCATCACCGGGTCGGGATACAGCGCGCGGGCCAGCCCGACGCGCTGGATCTGTCCGCCAGACAGGCGGCCGGTGGCCTGGCTGATGCGCGTGTCATAGCCCTGCGGCAGATCCAGGATCATCTGATGCGCCGCTGCCGCCTGGGCCGCGCGCACCACGCGGGCGGGATCCATGTCGGGCGACAGCCGGGCGATGTTTTCCGCGATGGTGCCGTCGAACAGCGTCACCTGCTGCGGCAGATAGCCGATCATGTTGCCCAGAACGTCGGGATCGTACTGGTCCAGCGTCGCGCCGCCCAGCCGGATCGAACCCGCGCCGACCGGCCAGGCGCCGATCAGCGCGCGGGCCAGGGTCGATTTCCCCGCGCCCGACGGCCCGATCACGCCAAGCGCCTGGCCCGGCGCCACCGCGAAGGACACGCCGCGCACGATCGCGACATTCTGGCCCGGAGGCGCCACCGAAAGCTGCCGCACCTCCAGCACCGCCTCGGGGCGGGGCAGGGGGGTATGGGCCGTCTGCGCGGGCTGGCGAGACAGCAGCCGGGCCAGCCGTTCCCAGGCGTCCTGGGCCGCCTGCACCATCGGCCAGCCGCCGACCAGTTGTTCGACCGGGGCGAGCGCCCGGCCCATCATGATCGAACTGGCGATCATCGCACCGGGCGTCACCGCCTGTTGCAGCACCAGCCAGGCGCCCGCCGCAAGCATCGCGCTTTGCAGGAACAGCCGGAAGCTTTTCGAGAAGACCGTGAAGCCCGACGACAGGTCGGCGCCGCGCACCGCCTGTTCCTGCGCCTCGGCCCGCGCCTTGCGCCACCGGGCATAGGTGGCGCTGCGCATTCCCAGGGCGCCGATCACCTCGCCCTCGTCCCGGTACAGATCCGCCATGCGCTGCGCCTGGGCGGACGCGATGTTGGATTGCTGCAATGGCGTCTTGGTCAGCGTCCGGTTGGCCAGGGTGCAGACCACCAGGATCGCCCCGCCGATGGTCGCCACGACCCCCAGCAGCGGGTGGAAGATATAGACCGCCGCCAGGAACAGCGGCGCCCAGGGCAGGTCGAAGACCGCCAGCAGCACCGGCGAGGCGATCAGCCGCTGGACCGAATCGAGATCGCGCATCCCGCTGGCCGCCGCCGCCGATTCGTCGCCCGAGATCGCGCCTTCGCGCAGCGCGGCGGTGAAGACCCGTCCCTCCATCCGGTCCTGAAAGCGGGCGGCGATCCGCTGCATCACCCGGCTGCGGATGAAGTCCACGAAGCCCATCAGCACGAACAGGAACACCACCAGCACGAACAGCGCGGTCAGCGTTTCGACCGACCGCGATGCCAGAACCCGGTCATAGACCTGCAACATGAACAGCGGTCCGGTCAGCATCAGCAGGTTCACGACCGCTGAAAACAGCGCGACGGCCGCGAACAGGGGCAGCCCCGCGGCGCGTGCCTTGCGTAATTCCTTGGCGCCGTCCTGGAAAGCGGGCGACTTGCTCATTTCCGTTCATCCTTCATCTTCGGCCATCGGTGCCGCCTTGCCGCAGGCCCCGTGCGCCAGTATTCGAGGATCGCTGATCGCGGTCTTGACTCTGTGTTATCCCGAAAAGGTTAGGAGATCCTTTGCTTCGTCCCTTGTCCCTTGTCGTTCCGCTGGCCCTGGGCGTGATTCTGGCGGGCTGCACGTCGGAACCTGTGATGCAGGACGGCATTCGCGTCAACGACCCGTTTGAATCGGGCAACCGGCGCATCCATGCCTTCAACAAGGGCTTTGATCAGCGCGTGGTTGCGCCGGTGGCCAGGCGGGTCTCGGCGGGCGGGAATGAGGCAGGCGAACCGGGGGCCATGGACCTGGTGATCAACGCGGGGGCGAACCTGTCGCTGCCGGGCAAGGTCGTCAACAGCCTGCTGCAAGGGCGTCCCGAACCCGCGATCCGGAATTTTTTCCGCTTTGCCGTCAACACGACGCTGGGAATGGGCGGTCTGCTGGATCCCGCAGGAACCGATTTCGGGCTGCCCGAGGTCGACACCGATTTCGGCGAGACGCTGGCGGTCTGGGGCGTCCCTGAAGGCGCCTATCTGGAACTGCCGGTCCTTGGCCCCTCGACCCAGCGGGACGCGGCGGGCAAGGTCGTGGATCTGCTGATCGACCCTGTCTATCACCTGCTGCACCGGGATGCGGCATGGGCGGCATTTGGCCTACGCGCGGCGTCAAAAGCCGGTGATCGGGCGCGATTCGGGGACACGGTGGATAGCGTTCTGCAAGACAGTGCGGATAGCTATGCGCAACTGCGGCTGATCTATCTGATGCACCGCCGCCACGAATTGAACCAGGGAGGGACCGAGATTGACCCCTATGCCGACGCCGCCGCAGATGACGTCATCGACCCTTACGACCCGTAACCGCCGCGGCGTCCTGGCGCTGTTCGCTGGCGCGTCGGCGGCCTCGCTGATGCCCTTGCGTGGCTGGGCGCTGGACGCGGACCAAGCCCGGTCGCTGATCGACACCGCCTTGGGCGAGGTCTACCAGGTCATCAATTCCGGCCGCCCGCCCGCGCAGATGTATCGCGAGTTCGAGACGATCTTCGTGCGCTATGCCGATGTGCCGGTGATCGCGCGTTCCGCGCTCGGACCCGCCGCGCGGCAGGCCGACCCGCGCGCCCTGGCTGCCTATACCCAAGCTTTCCAGGGCTATATCGGCCGCAAATACGGCAAGCGGTTCCGCGAGTTCATCGGATCGAAGATCGAGGTGACGGGCGCCCGGCCGCTGAAAAGCTTCTTCGCCGTGACCTCGGTCGCCTATCTGAACGGCCGCGCGCCGATGGAGGTCGAATGGCATGTGTCGAACAAGTCCGGCCAGGACAGGTTCTTCAACATCATCATCGAGGGCGTGAACATGCTGGCCAGCGAACGCGCCGAGATCGCCGCGATGCTGACCGCCCGGCGGGGGGATCTGGCGGCGCTGACGGGGGATTTGCAGGCGGCGGGATAGAGAGGGTCTGGGAACCTATAGTTTCATTCCGGGATGCAGACGTGACCGTTGAGCGGTCTTGTTGCACTGTGCCATCGGTTCAGGGATACCTGTTTGTAAGTCGGCGGGTCGGGTTAGCCTCATGAGCAAGCCTGCCCTGTTTTCCCGGCCCACGGGTCGAGCTATGGGCTTCCGGTCTGCTGCCATGATGCCATCGCACCTCGAAGGGCCGATGCCATCATCCTTCCCGGCGAATGCCCGGCAGTGGAAGGGCACGATCCCGGCCTGCAAGCGCGCATCATGGCGAGAGGTTTCGACCGGCAGCATGCAGAGGTTCCGTTGGTCGATACAGGGAAAGGGCGACGCGCTTGCGTCGCCTTCATTCGATTGACTAACGAACTTTCGGAAGAATCCGTGCTCTACAGCGCAGAAGGCGTCAGCGCATCGCCGGGGCCTTGTTCCGCGTCCTACAGATGACGCGGGAATTCGATCTTGGGGCAGCGGTCCTGGATCACGGTGATCCCCCGCGCCTCGGCCCGCGACGGGGCCGCGTCGTTGCGGATGCCCAGTTGCAGCCAGATCGAATTCAGGTGGGGAAGATGGGCCAGGGCTTCGTCCACGATGGGACCGACCGCCTCGGATTTGCGGAAGATGTCAACCATCTGCACGGGAATCATCGGCGGAATGTCCGACAGGCGGGCATAGACGGTCTCTCCCAGAATCTTGCCGCCTGCCTGGCCGGGATTGACCGGGATGACGCGATAGCCGTTCGCTTGCAGGTAGCGCGCCACGCCCCAGCTGGGCCGCGCCTCGTTCGGCGACAGGCCCACAACCGCTATGACCTTCACGCCACGGGCAATCCGGGCAATATCTTCGTCGTCCTTGAAATCGACTTCCATGACGGGTCTCCCCTCCTCGTCTAAAAGTTGTAGGCACCATTACATAGAAAAGGCGCCCGGTCCAGAATTCTGGCCGGGCGCAAGTCGCGGAACGAGGGACAGTGATCTGAACATGACGGTTCCGGGGTCATGTTCCAGATGGTAAATGGGCAACACCCCCCAAAAGTTCCAGCCATATCGCGAATTCGTGATGGACAATCGGCTGGATGGCTTTACTGGTCCCAGCGTTCCTGAGCGCGCGCCAGAATGTCGCGGGGCGCCTGCTGCAACTTGCGGGCCGCCCTGCCGGAACCCACCAGATAGAGCCGGTTGCCGATGATCAGGAAATGGCGGGGATCGCCCGCGACCTGCCGTCCTTCGGCCAGGGCGACGGGGCAAAGGCCGCCGAAGGCGGGGGCAAAGCTGCGCGGATCGGCTTCGAACCGGCTGCGGTTCTCCTCGGACGCGAAATGCCAGACCTGGCCTTTCCACAGCGTCGAAATGTCGCCCCGTCCGGGGACCGGGCGGCCGCTTTCCAGGAAGCCTACCGCATCCAGCCCGTCGATGGCCCAGTCCTGGGCGATCGCCGGCAGGACGGGGGCCAAGGTCAGGATCAGCGAAAGAAGCAGCGTTTTCATGGATCGCGCGGTTTTATGACGGCAGGATGCCTCATTGGCAGCACCGCACCCGATTCTCAACGCCGCCGCGCCGATTGTCGCAGGGATGTGATCCTATGCCATGCTGGCCGCATACAGCCCCACGGCCGCCGCGTTCGAGACGTTCAGAGACCCGAAATCGGCGGCAAAGGGAATCCGCGCGACATGATCGCAGCTTTTCAGCGTCAGCTCGCGCATCCCCGGACCTTCGGCGCCCAGAACCAGGCACAGGGCGCGGCCGTGCAGGGTGGCCAGCAGGTCGGGCAGGGGCTGGTCGCCGGTCCCGTCCAGACCGACCAGCGTGAAGCCCATGCCCTTCAGCTGCGACAGCGCCTCGGCCAGGTTGGGGACGCGCAGATAGGGCTGGCGCTCCAACGCGCCCGAGGCGGTCTTGGCCAGGGCGCCGGTTTCAGGCGCGGAATGCCGGGCGGGGGCGATGACGGCGCGGGCGCCGAATACCTCGGCCGACCGCAGGATGGCGCCGATGTTGTGCGGGTCGGTCACGCGATCCAGCGCGACCAGCAGCGGCCGCCGTTCGCCCGGCGCCTGCCGCAGCACCACATCGCTGAGACCGCCCCATTTCAGCGGCTTCACCTCCAGGGCGGCGCCCTGGTGGACGCTGTCGGGCGCCAGCGGCACCGCCTTGCCGAAGACGCGGGGATCGGTGATTTCGGGGTCGATGCCATGCAGGTCGCCCAGCCGGTCCACGGCGTTCGGGGTTGCGACCAGCCGCAGCTTTTCCCGCGCCGGATTGGCAAGCGCGTCGCGCACGGCGTGCAGGCCGAACAGCCACACGGTTTCCGCGGCCCCGGCGCGGCGGGCGCGTTCCTTGTCGATCACCCAGGCGGGTTTCTTGGGCTTGCCCGGTCGCTCGGTCATGCGCTGGATCCTTTGTCGCTGGCCCCCTTCATCGCGCGTCCCGCGGCCCGGACGCAAGGCCCGGAAATCCGCTTGACGCCTCGCGCCCTGGCCGTTAATGACCCCCCACGCCGATGGCTCGGCGGGCGACGTGCTGCAAGGTGCGGCAGCGGACTGTAACTCCGCCGGGGAGACCCATGCCTGGTTCGATTCCAGGGTCGCCCACCATTTCCCCCCATATCAAGTGCTTGAGTGCTGGCTTCATCTGGTGCGCCCCATTAGTGAGCCACAAGGATGCGCCTCGCGGCCTATTTGAGCCGGTCCCGACACGGGGTCTTTTACTTCCGCTGGCCGATCCCGCGGCGCCTTCATCCAGCCCGGAAGCGCAGCCATCCAACCTTGCGGCTGCGTTCCTGCTTGCGCAGGACGATTGCCTGTCGCTAAAATGAGAACATTTAGCGAACATAAGGAAAGGATTCAGTGTCTGAGCAGACGTTTGACAAGGCTGTGGAAGCTTGGCTGGCCGGCACCCCTTCCTGGTTCTTGCGCGTCCGGTGGTGGCTTGCGGCGAATTACTACAAGCGGATCTGGAACAAGAACATCCGCGCGCGGCCGGTGCTGGTGATGGCGGTCAAGGCTTTGGTTCCGGCGGCCACGCCCCTGCTGGCCTACCATGTCCGGGCCAATGCCGCGCTGACATTCCCGTCGGCGATGCTGTGGTCAGGGATGATCTTCGCCGTCGCGGTCACGGTCGATTTTGTCCAGACCCTGCTGTCGCTGAAGCACAACGACGGCACCGCGGCCGAGGAACTGATGATGCGCTCCTGCGAGTTGCTGCGGCTGTGCGGCGACGACGCGATCATCGCGGCGAACCGCCCCGCCGCCCGGAATGCCTGCCTCAGCATCATCGAGGTTTATGTCCGCAGCCTGACCAACGCCGCCCGAGGCGAGATCGGCGTATCGCTGGCCCGCTACGTTCCCGGCCAGCCCGCAATGCTTCGGATAGACGAACGCAACGCCGGAAGCCTTCGGAAGATGGGCGTGACCTTTTCGGGCCGCTTCGTGATCGGCCACCATGCCTGCATGGCCGGGGACGATCCGCGCGCCGTCTATGACATCCGGGCCTTCGGCGCCGAGGCGTTCCGCAGTCCGACGGGATCGAAGACGCCCTATCGGTCCTTCTTCATCGTGCCGATCTGCACGGCCCGGCGGGACGGGCTGATTCCCCTGGGCTATCTGTCGATTGACAGCACCCGGCCCTACGAGTTCTATGGGAACCGAGCAAACGTTCTGGCGGTTGAATGCGAAAGCATCATCGCGCGCCTGAAGAAGCTGATGCAGGAGGTCCATCCGTGACGGCACTTCCCAAGGCCCATCCCGGTCAGCCTGATCGTGTCGTGCCTCGTCACAGCCCGCAATCCCTGCGGCTGAGAACACTGATGGACGAGGCGCGCATCATCCGCGAACGCGAGGAGCGCGGCGAGTTGAAGCCCGAGACGGCCTTGGCGATGCTGAGCCAGTTGAAGAACCGGCATCGCACGATCTTCCAAAGGATGCTGGGGATTTGACCGCGAAGGCGGTCTGTGGTGACCCCGACAGGACTTGAACCTGTAACCTGCCCCTTAGGAGGGGGCTGCTCTATCCAGTTGAGCCACGGGGCCGCCTTTGGTCCTTTTGACCGCTGGCGGGCGGTTTGGCAAGGTTGTCGCGGGGTTCGGCGGACGCTAACATCGGGCAAAGACCTGATCCATCCGGTGCCCGATGAATGTTCCCCGACCCCGCCGTCCGCTGACCCTGCGCGACGTTTCCGAAGCCTCGGGCGTGTCGGAGATGACCGTCAGCCGGGTCCTGCGCAACCGGGGCGACGTGTCGGCGGCGACGCGGGAAAAGGTGCTGACGGCGGCGAAGACGCTGGGTTATGTCCCAAACAAGATCGCGGGCGGGCTGGCAAGCCAGCGGGTCAACCTGGTCGCGGTGGTGATCCCGTCGCTGTCGAACCTGGTCTTTCCCGACGTGCTGGGCGGGGTTTCCGCCGAACTGGACGACACCGGCCTGCAACCCGTGATCGGCGTCACAAACTATTCCCCCGCGCGAGAGGAGATGGTTTTGTACGACATGCTGTCCTGGCGTCCGTCCGGGGTGATCCTGGCGGGGCTGGAACACAGCAAGGCCTCGCGCGCGATGCTGGCCAATTCCGGCATCCCGGTGGTCGAGATCATGGATGTGGACGGCGAGGGGATCGACACCATCGTCGGCATCTCCCACCGCCGCGCGGGGCGCGAGATGGCGGCGCGGATCCTGGCCGCGGGCTATCGCCGGATCGGCTTTGTGGGCACCCACATGCCCGAGGATCACCGCGCCCGCAAACGCCTGGCGGGGTTCGAGGAAGGCCTGGCCGAGGCGGGCGTGCCGCTGGAGGCGCGCGAATATTACCAGGGCGGGTCGTCGCTGCTGAAGGGGCGCGAGTTGACGGAACGGATCCTGACCCGCGCGCCGGATCTGGATTTCCTGTATTTCTCGAACGACATGATCGGGGCGGGGGGGCTGCTGTATTGCCTGGACAAGGGCTATGACATCCCGAACCGGATCGGGTTGGCGGGGTTCAACGGCGTCGATCTTCTGGACGGGCTGCCGGTGCGGCTGGCCACCACGGACGCGCGGCGCGTCGATATCGGCCGGCGGGCGGCGCGGCTGGTCGCCGGCAAGGATGCCATCCCCGAGGATCGCATCGTCGCGCTGACGCCGACCTTCCTGCCGGGCGACACGATCCGGCATGGCTGACGCTTGTGCCAGCGATGCTTGTGATGGCGCAGGCGCATGATTAAGTCTGCCGCCATGCGTATTCCCTTTCTTGACCGTCTGACGAACAAAGGCCCCCGCGTGTCGGTGATCCGCCTGCACGGCGCCATCGGCATGGCGGGGCGCGGCGGCGCGCTGTCCGATGCGGCGCTTGCCCCGGTGATCGAGCGCGCCTTCCGCAAGGGCAAGCCCGCGGCCGTGGCGCTGTCGATCAATTCGCCCGGCGGATCGCCGGTGCAATCCTCGCTGATCGCCGCGCGGATCCGGCGGCTGGCGGATGAGACCGGAACCCCCGTCCACGCTTTCGTCGAAGATGTGGCGGCCTCGGGCGGATACTGGCTGGCCTGCGCGGGGGACCGGATCTGGGCCGACGAAAGCTCGATCCTGGGGTCGATCGGGGTGATTTCGGCCGGGTTCGGCTTCCAGGATCTGATCGCCCGCTGGGGGATCGAGCGGCGGGTGCATACGGCGGGCCGGTCGAAATCGACGCTGGACCCGTTCCGTCCCGAACGCCCCGAGGATGTGGAGCGCCTGCACAACGTGCTGGAGCCGATCCACCAGGCCTTCAAGGATCATGTGACAGCCCGCCGGGGGGACCGGCTGGCGGCGGACCGCGACCTGTTCACCGGCGAATTCTGGGCCGGGCGGCAGTCGGTGGATCTGGGCCTTGCCGACGGCATCGGCCATCTGGTGCCGCAGATGAAGGCGCTTTACGGCGACAAGACGCGCTTTGTCGTCCATAGCCCCCGCCAGTCGCTGTTCCGCAGGCTGGGCCTGTCCGCAGGCACCGTCCTGGACGCCGCCCAGGAACGCGCCGCTTTCGCCCGCTTCGGTGCGGGGGGATGAGCGTCCGCGTCGTCATCCTGTTCCTGCTGGTGATGGTCGGTCTGGCGCTGCTGCGCGGCCCGGCCTTCCGCCGCGCCATCGCGCGCATTCTGGGAATCCCGCCCTCGCGCCGGGGCCCGCGCGGCTAGGCTGCGGCAGGTTGTCCCCGTCGGGGCAAGATTCGGCAAGCAAGGGCCTGAAACTGCGCAAGTTTCCTTTCTGAAACGCAGCGATATAAATTTTCACAATGAAAACAATCCCTTGAAAATCTGCCTAAAACATGGGCAAAGTCACGCTTTTGTAACGATTGCTGGATCGGACGGGTCTGCCTCACAGGACTCTCACAGAGTTATCCACAGCGGCGGTGGACAGCTTTGATCTTGTAATCGCGCCCCGGAACTTGCAGCCCGCGACGGGAATCACTTTGTTGACGGACATGACCCCAGGCACCCCCCCCAAGACCGGCCACGCGCTGATCCAGGACTATCTGCGCCAGCTGGACCGCAGCCCCGGTGTCTATCGGATGCTGGATGCGCAGGGGGGGGTGCTGTATGTCGGCAAGGCGCGCGACCTGCGCGCGCGGGTGTCGAACTATGCCCGGCCCTCGGGGCATTCGGCGCGGATCGCCCGGATGATCCGCGAAACCTGTTCAATGATGTTCCTGACCACGCGCACCGAGACCGAGGCGCTGCTGCTGGAACAGAACCTCATCAAGCAGCTGAAGCCGCGCTACAACGTGCTTTTGCGCGACGACAAGTCGTTTCCGAATATCCTGGTGGCCAAGTCCCATGCCTTTCCGCAGATCAAGAAGCATCGCGGCGCCAAGTCGGAAAAGGGCGATTATTACGGCCCCTTCGCCAGCGCGGGCGCGGTGAACCGGACGCTGACGCAGTTGCAGCGGGTGTTCCTGCTGCGCAACTGCACCGACGCCACCTTCGAATCCCGCACCCGGCCCTGCCTGCTGTTCCAGATCAAGCGGTGCAGCGCGCCCTGCGTGGGCCGGATCAGCGAGGCGGACTATGGCGCGCTCGTATCGGACGCGGAACGCTTCCTGCAAGGCAAGACTACCGTCATCCAGGCGAACCTGGCCCGCGACATGGCGGCGGCGGCGGAAAACATGGAATACGAACGCGCCGCCGCCCTGCGCGACCGGATCAAGGCGCTGACCGCCGTGCAATCGGTCCAGGCCATCAACCCCAAGCGCGTGGCCGAGGCCGATATCGTCGCCCTGCACATGGACAGCGGCCAGGCCTGCGTGCAGGTCTTCTTCATTCGCGGCAATCAAAGCTGGGGCAACCGCGACTTCTATCCCCGGCTGGGCGGCGTCGAATCCCCGGCCGAGGTGATGCAGGCCTTCCTGCTGCAATTCTACGACGACAAGCCGCCGCCCCGGATGATCCTGCTGTCGCATTCGCCCGACGAACCCGCCCTGACCCAGCAGGTTCTGTCCGAACGCGCCGCCCGCCGCATCGTCATCGGCGTGCCGCAACGGGGCGAGAAGTTCGAGCTTGTGGAGAACGCGCTGCGCAACGCCCGCGAAAGCCTGGCCCGCCGCATGTCCGAAAGCGCAACGCAACTGCGCCTGCTGGACGGGGTCGGCGCGGCCTTCGACCTGCCCGTGCCCCCCCGCCGGATCGAGGTCTATGACAACAGCCACATCATGGGCACCAATGCCGTGGGCGGCATGATCGTCGCCGGACCCGAGGGCTTCATCAAAAGCCAGTACCGCAAGTTCAACATCAAGGGCACCGAGATCACGCCGGGCGACGATTTCGGCATGATGAAAGAGGTTCTGTCCCGCCGCTTCACCCGCCTGCTGAAAGAGGTTCCCGACCGCCAGACGGACGCCTGGCCCGACCTGCTGCTGATCGACGGGGGGGCAGGGCAGGTATCGGCGGTCGATGGCATCCTGGCCGAACTGGGGGTCGAGGATATTCCCATCGTCGGCGTTGCCAAGGGCATCGACCGCGACCAGGGCAAAGAGGAATTCCACCGCCCCGGCCGCCCGCCCTTTGCGCTGCGCATGAACGACCCGGTGCTGTATTTCATCCAGCGCCTTCGCGACGAGGCGCATCGCTGGGCCATCGGCACCCACCGCGCCAAGCGCGCCAAGTCCGTGATGGCCAACCCTCTGGACGAGATCGCGGGCATCGGCGCGGCCCGCAAGCGCGCGCTGCTGGCCCATTTCGGCAGCGCCAAGGCCGTCAGCCGCGCCGGTCTGGCCGATTTGCAGGCGGTCGAGGGAATCTCGGCCGCGATGGCGCAGAAGGTCCACGACCATTTCAACGCCAGGGGCTGATGCCGCAGCGCGGAAATCGGCAAATAACCACCAAATTCCTGTAGAATGATTTCCTGAAGTTTGGTGTTGCCGTGGAACACCGGATCGGTGACATGGATCTGTCATGTTTTTTGCCAAGGCATAACAAGGCCTTGAAAAATTCGCTGCTATTCGCGCGATGCAGCGACAGTAAGGGCAGCTTGCCGCACGGTAGGAAACTACCGCCGCGCTGACCCAAGGTCACGCTAAGGTTGTGACTTGCTCAACCCAAGGAGGCCCTCATGCCCCGCGTGCTAGAACACAGCATCGCCGACTCACGGACCCCTGCTTTCGATCTGCCGAAGTCCTTCGACACTGATGACTGGGACGAGTTCAAACCCCATCTGACCCGGCTGGAGGCCGTGGTCACGGACAACTACATCTCGGGCAGCGACCCGGTGATCTGCGTGCGCGACCAGGACGGCCGCAACTGGACGATCGAACTGGCCGGCCGCGCGCGCAATACCGAAATCGGCCTGACCGACAGCGCCGCGTTGCCGGGCGATCCGGTACAGGTCATCGGTCGCCGCACCCGCCGGTTCGGCGAACAGCGCATCAAGGCGGTCCACCTGACCATCGCCGACCGCCCGTTCGAGCTTTATCCCGGCGCCCTGGGCTGACCCGCGGGACCGGCCGGGGTGGCGCATTTCAGCGCGCCGCCCCTTCCAAAGCGCGGCGGCAACGACTAGCCTGCGGCTCATGCGCTGGACCGTCCCCAATATCCTGACCCTGCTTCGGCTGATCGCGGCACCTGCCGTGCCGCTGATGTTTCTGTATTTCAGCCGCCCCTTCGCGGATTGGGCGGCGCTGGCGCTGTTCCTGCTGGCCGCCGTGACCGACTGGTTCGACGGCTATCTGGCGCGAAGCTGGCAGCAGGAAAGCCGCTTCGGCGCGGCCATGGATCCCATCGCCGACAAGGCCATGGTGGTGATCGCCATCGTCGTCATCACCGGCTATTCCGGCATGAACCCCTGGCTGATCCTGCCCGCCACGCTGATCCTGTTCCGAGAGGTCTTCGTGTCGGGACTGCGCGAATTCCTGGGCGCCAATGCGCGCCTGCTGAAGGTCACGAAGCTGGCCAAGTGGAAAACCACGACGCAGATGGTTGCGATCTCGGTCCTGTTCCTGGGGACCGGGCTGGCCTATGTCGAACACGGCCGCCCGCCCCGCGTGGGCGAGGGGCATCTGCCCTGGTTCTCGTCCTCCTGGGCGGATCTGGCGACGCAGGTGGGGCTGCTGCTGATCTGGATCGCGGCGATCCTGACGGCCTGGACCGGCTGGGACTATTTCGTGAAGGCGCGCCCCTATCTGCGCGAGCCGGGCCATGACGCTTGACGTGCTGTATTTCGCCTGGCTGCGCGAACGCATCGGCCAGCCGCGCGAACGGATCGAGACCGACGCCGCCACCGTCCGCGAGTTGATCGCGGATCTCGCCGCCCGCGACGACTGGCATGCGGCGGCCTTTTCCGACCTCGCCGCCGTGCGCTGCGCCGTCGACCAGCAGCTGGCCTCTCTGGACGCCCCCCTGGCCGGCGCCCGAGAGGTCGCCTTCTTCCCCCCCATGACCGGCGGCTGATCCCATGTCGGCCCGCGTCCAGACTGCCCCCTTCGACCTGGCCGCCGAACTGGCGGGCTTCGGCGCGGGCGCGGGGGCCGTCGTCACCTTCACCGGCATCGTGCGCGACGACACCGGCCAGATGGCCGCCCTGGAAATCGAGCATTACCCCGCCATGACCGAACGCGCGCTGTCGGATTACGGCGCGCAGGCCGCCGCCCGCTTCGGCCTGACCGATTGGCGCATCCTCCACCGCCACGGGCGGCTGGCGGTCGGAGAGCCGATCATGATGGTCGCCACCGCCGCCCGTCACCGCGCCGCCGCCTTCCAGGCCGCCGATTACCTGATGGACTGGCTGAAATCCCGCGCCCCCTTCTGGAAGCGCGAAATCGGCCATGACGGCGCCGCCCGCTGGGTCGAGGCGAAATCCAGCGACGAGGACGCCCTGTCGCGATGGCAGGCTTCTTCTTTGCCCAAATACCCATTCCCGGCCCCAGCCGATGATCCGGCCTGAACTGCGCGCCTGGACCGCCCGCCAGTCCGAGGCCCTTGTGGCCGGCGCGGTCCTGCTGGCGGGCCTGTGGCTGGCCCTGCGCGGCGGCTGGTTCTTCGCGGCCTTGGGCGGGCTTGTCCTGCTGGTCGGCCTGTCCCTTCTGATCGGCGCCATCCGCAGGCTGCCCTTCCGCCGCCAGATCGCCGCGCCCGGCGTGGTCGAGGTGGACGAGGGCGCCATCCGCTATTACGGCGCCGCCGTCCTGGGAGGAGAGATCGCCCTGCGCGACCTGGTGGAGATCCGCCTGCTGCGCCTGAAGGGCCGCGGCCACTGGCGGCTGCGCAGCGCCAGCGGCGAGGCGCTGCTGGTCCCCGTGGACGCGGCGGGGGCCGAGGCCCTGGCCCATGCTTTCACCGCCCTGCCGGGGCTGGACATGGGCACCGTCTCCGCCGCCCTGGCCCATGTGGCCGACCAGCCGGATGCCGTGCGCACCGTTTGGCGGAGGGCCGGTTGAGGCGGGTTGACTTGGACAACGCCGCGCGTCACCTGTGACCGGCAACGTCTCGAAAGGCCCCGCCTCATGTCGATACCACAACAGGGCGGAGGCCCGATCGAAAGCCGCGACCAGCTTGCCGCCTATATCGCCAGCGGCGAAAAGCCGCGCGACGCCTGGCGCATCGGCACCGAGCATGAAAAGTTCGGCTATGACAAGGCGAACCTGCTGCCCTTGCCCTATGAGGGCGCCTGTTCGATCCAGGCGATGCTGACGGGCCTTCAGGAACGCTTCGGCTGGACCCCGGTGATGGAACAGGACAAGCTGATCGGCCTGGAACGGAACGGCGCCAATATCAGCCTGGAACCCGGCGGGCAGTTGGAGCTGTCCGGCGCGCCCCTGGAAACCATCCACCAGACCTGCGACGAGGTGAACCAGCACCTGGCCGAGGTGAAGGACATCGCCGACCGCATCGGCGCGGGCTTCATCGGCCTGGGCGCGGCGCCGATCTGGTCCCAGGACCAGATGCCGATGATGCCCAAGGGGCGTTACAGGCTGATGACCGACTACATGGACCGGGTCGGCACGCTGGGCAAGCAGATGATGTACCGCACCTGCACCGTGCAGGTGAACCTGGATTTCGGCAGCGAAGCCGACATGGTGCAGAAGATGCGCGTGGCGCTGTCGCTGCAACCCGTCGCCAATGCGCTGTTCGCCAATTCGCCCTTCCTGGACGGCAAGCCCAACGGCTGGAAAAGCTGGCGCGCCCATATCTGGCAGAACCTGGACGCCGCGCGCACCGGGATGCTGCCCTTCGTGTTCCAGGACGGGTTCGGCTATGACGCCTGGGTCGATTACGTCCTGAACGTGCCGATGTATTTCGTCTATCGGGATGGCAGGTATATCGACGCCCTGGGCCAGTCCTTCCGCGATTTCCTGGACGGCCGCCTGCCCGCCCTGCCGGGCGAGGTGCCGACCCTGTCGGACTGGGCCGACCACATGACCACCGTCTTCCCCGAAGCCCGCGTCAAGAAGTACATCGAGATGCGCGGCGCCGACGGCGGTCCCTGGCGCCGCCTGTGCGCGCTGCCCGCGCTGTGGGTCGGGCTGATCTATGACCAGACCGCGCTGGATGCCGCCTGGGATCTGGTCAAGGACTGGGACGACGAGACCCGCGAATCTTGGCGGCGCGAGGCCGGGATCCACGCGCTGGACGCGCAGGTGGGCGGCACCCGGATGCGGGATCTGGCCCGGCAGGTGCTGGAGATCGCCGAGCAGGGCCTGAAGAACCGCGCCCGCGCCGGTGCCGGCGGGATGGTCCCGGACGAGACGCATTTCCTCAACGCGCTGAAGGAAAGCGTGGACAGCGGCAAGGTTCTGGCCGACGAACTGCTGGACAAATACCACGGCGGATGGAATGGCGACCTGACGCCGATCTATCGCGAATATTCATACTGACGGCAGGCGGGGGGCTAGTCGCCCGGCTCGAAGACGAAGGGTTCGGCGGGGACGAAATCGCCCGACACCTCGCCCGCGTGGATCGCGGTCATGTCCGGGCCAAGGTCAAGCTTGCGCACCCCGGCCTGCGGCGAGAAGTCCAGCCTGGACAGGTCCACCCAGAAGGCATTGGGAGAAATCGCGGATTCCACATAGAACAGGCGGCTTTTATGGTCCGCGACCACGCGCCAGCGGGTCGTGGACAGGTTCGGCGCGTCGGGAATGCCGAACCCGTAGGGGACCGAGGTGTTGCGGATCACGCTGAACACCGCCGCCGCCGCCGTGCGCGGATCGTCGCTTTGCACCACCATGTCGATATAGGTTCCGGCCCGCACGAACCGGTCCGCGGCGCGGGTCGAGCCGGGCAGCGCCTCGCGCGGGTTCACGCCCTTCCAATACTGGGCGATGGCAAGCTGCTGGTCATAGACGGGATCGTTGGTCATCACCCGGTATTCGCGGCCGTGATGTACCGACAATTCGCCATCGACCCATTCCAGCACCGCGCTGTCGCCCCCCGCGTCCGACAGCGACAGATGCACCGTGGTCAGCTTGCCGGGCTGCACCGGCACGTCCTTGGTCACGGTGTGGAAGGGGTTTTCGTCCAGCCAGGCCACGGCCTCGGCCACGGTGGCGAAGTTGTCCAGGAAGAACTGCCCCCAGATCGACAGCGACATCTTCGGCGTCGTGCCGTCGTCCTGCGGATATTGCGAATCGGCCAGCCACAGCATGTTGGCGGCCAGGCCCTTTTCGTTCATCCCGTCCACGGTCGAGATGTCATAGCCCGACACGATCAGGCTGCCGTATTTCGATGTCCATTCGACCGACCGCGCCCCGGCGGCGCCGTCGCGTTTCATCCCCCGGGGAAAGACCCACAGGTTGCTGACCATCGGCATGCTCCAGTCCATCGACCGGCCGGTCAGCACGCGCCCCTCGGGACCAAGATAGGTGACGCGGGTGCAGGCCTGGGCCACCGGCGCGGCCAGCGTTGCGGCGATGCTCAGGGCAAGGGCCAGGGTGCGCAGCATCGTCAGAACCGCCAGGTCAGGCCCAGCAGCGGTCCGGCCATGGTCGCATCGACCCGCGTGCCGCCGCTGCGGTAATCCACGTCCAGCCGCCGATAGCCGACCGACAGGAAGGCGTGATCGGTCATCTGGTAATTCACCGTGGCGACGACCTGGGTGGTCTTTTCCGACCCCATGCCGGTGATGCCGTGGTCCAGATAGGCGATGGCCGACCAGCGGGGGGCCAGCCGGTAATTCGCCCGCAGCGCGATGATCGGATCGACGAAGTCCTTGTCGCCCGACCGGCTGATCAGCCCGCCCGCCACCGACACCTCGGCCTTGATCTTCCAGGCGCGCACACCACCCAACACGTCCAGCGCCAGCCCGCCGTCGTCGATGGCCCGCCAACCCGCCGCCAGCGTCAGCGACCGCTGGGTCAGTTCCCCCTCGGCCGGAAGGCCCGGCGGGATCAGCCCGTCCTTGGAACTGGCCGAATAGCTGAGATCGCCCAGCACCACGAAGCGGTCCTTGCGGGCATAGCCCGACAGGAAGAAGGCCGTGTCCAGATCCTCCAGCACTTCGGAAAAGCTCTTGTCGAAGGACAGGGTGGGCGCGCCGGCAAAGGGGGCGATATCGCCCCCCAGACCCGAGGCCCAGACATAGGGCGTGATCTGCGCGCGCCATTCCTCCGCCACGGCGGGCGTCGCGGCCAGCAGGGCCAGGGCTGCGATGACCCGGATCATATCGTATCCCCCGCAAGTTCGTTCTTGAAGACGCGGCCGCCCTTCAGGATCAGCCGCAGATTGGCGGTATCGGCCAGCCAGTCCAGGTTCGCCTCGGGATCGCCGTCGATCACCAGCAGGTCCGCCAGCGCATCCGGCGCGATCACCCCCAGCCGGCCCTGATAGGGCGCGCGCGCGCCCGACAGGGCCAGCATCTCTCCGGCCGCGCCGGTCGCGCGATGCAGCGCCGCCAGGGGCGACATATAGCGCGCCAGCTTCGCCAGTTGCCGTCCCTGGCTGTCCGCGCCGCTGTACAGGATATCGGTCCCGAAGGCCCAGTTGACCTTGTGCTTGTCGGCCATCTCGAACGCGCGGACCGTGCCTTCGGCCACCGCCGTCTGCGCGGCGACGGCCTTGGGATCGGTATACTGGTTGGCGTCCTCGTCCTGCAGGAAGGGCTGGATCGACCACCAGGTGCCGTGATCGGCCATCATCCGCACGGTATCCTCGTCGGCAAGCTGGCCGTGCTCGATGGATTTCACGCCCGCCTCGATGCAGCGGCGGATGCCGGGCGAGGTATAGACATGGGCGCAGACATAGGTGCCCCAATCGGCGGCGCAATCGACCGCCGCCTTCATCTCGTCCAGCCGGAACTGCAGCGATTCCAGCGGGTCGTATTGCGAGGCGACGCCGCCCCCCGCGCTGATCTTGATCTGGCTGGCGCCCTTCATCAACTGCTCGCGCGTGCGGCGCAGAACCTCGGGCACGCCGTCGGCCAGGGCGGTCATGCCTTGACGCGTGGCGTAATCGGCCGGGTCCGAGGGCATGGCGGGCAGCGCGTTCGAAAAGCGGAAATCGCCATGCCCCGAGGTCTGCGACAGGATCGCGCCGGACGGGAAGATGCGCGGCCCGGTCACGACGCCCCGGTCGATCGCGGCTTGCAGGCCGAAGGCCGGCCCGCCCACGTCGCGCACCGTCGTGAAGCCGCGCATCAGGGCGTTCCCGGCCTCGCGCCCCGAGATCAGGTGGACCAGGCCGATATCCTGGGTCATCGCGGCGATCTGGCTGACGCCGCACAGGGTTGCGTGCCAATGCGTGTCGATCAGGCCGGGAATGACGGCACGCCCGCCGCAGTCGATCCGCTCGGCATCCTCGGGGCCTTGCCCGGCGGCGGGCAGGGCAGCGATCCGGCCGCCCTCGACCAGGATGTCCACGCCGTCACGCATCGACAGGGTGGTGCCGTCGAACAGCCGCAGGTTGGTCAGCAGCAGCGGACGGGCGGGCGTCTGGGCGCGGACCTGCTTCGGCGCCAGGCCGAAGCCCGCGAACATGCCGACCACGGCGGACATGCCGCCCAGCATCTGGCGGCGGGAAATGTCCGCCTCGATCCGGCGCATGGCCGCCAGTGTTTCAGGGGTGCCGCAATGGCAGAAATGCAGGGGGGCAAGGCCGCTGGCCGCCGAGACGCAGGATTGACACATGGAAGATCACCTTTGGAACGCCTGAGTTGATGTTTATCAAGAAAGGGCGTCTGGCAAGGGGACGTGTTGTCCTCGCGTCATGCTGGCCTTCGATTGCGGCGAAAATGGCGCAGCGGATCGACGAGGGCGGGATCGCCCGCCCCCGTCGGCTTTCAGGGTTCAGGCGGCCTTGCGGCGGCGGCGCAGCAGTGCCAGGCCGCCCAGGCCCGCCAGCATCAGCGGCGCGGCGGCAGGCAGCGGCACCGGCGCGGGCTGCTGGGCGTCGACGACCGTGCGACCGAAATCGGTATAGTCGGTGAAGAACCCGTCCAGGCCCCAGTCCAGCATCGGCTGGATCATCGCGAAGGCTTCCTCCTCGCTCAGCGGGCGGAAGGTATAGGCATGGACCTTCAGGCCCAGGTCATGGGCGGCCTTGATGAAGGCTTCGGTGATGCCGCCATAGCTGACGCCGACGCCGGTCGCGACCTCCGCCAGCTTCTCCAGGCTGTTGAAGCCGTCGCTGCCCGAGACGCCATAGACGCCGTCCTGCAGGCGGACCGATCCCAACTGGGCGACCTCGGCCTCCATGCCGTTGGTTTCCAGCAAGCTGGTCAGGTTGACGACCGATTCATAGGCGAAGGATTGCAGGATCACCTTGTCGGCGGCGGTGGTGAAGCCGTGGCTCTTCAGGCTGTCGATGATCTTCTGTTCCTTGACGGAATCGAAGGGCGATTTGGCCTCTGGATAGATCCCGACCGAGGTGCCGTTGGCGGTGTTGTAGTCCTTCAGATAGGTCAGCACCTCGTCCAGCGTCGGCACCTTGTAGGGGTCGCCCATGCTGGGAACGAAATCCTGATGGGGCGACTTGTCGCCCGACAGCGCGCCGGTCGGCTTGACGGTCAGCTGCTTGATCTCGGCCAGGGTGAAGTCCTTGACGCGATAGCCGCCGTTGCGCGGCGCGAACATCTCGGCGGCATCGGTGGTGCGGTTCAGCGTGGTGTCGTGCATCGCGACCAGATGGCCATCGCTGGTCATCTGCACGTCGGGTTCGATGTAATCGGCGCCCAGCTTGATCGCCAGTTCATAGCTGCCCAGCGTCTCCTCGGGCAGATAGCCGCTGGCGCCGCGATGGGCGACGACGATCGGCGCCTCGCCGGTCAGGGTGTTGTAGCTGGCGGCATGGGCCGCGGGGGCAAGGGCGGCAAATGCCGAAAAGGCCGCGATGGCGGCGAACCGTAGGGTCATGACAGGATCCCGATCTTTGATCATTACATCCGCGCGACCGGATGGCGCACGGTCCCGGCAATCTGTTCATAATGGTTAACGCCTCTGCGACAGTTTTGTTTTATTTCGATAAAAGTTTCCGGTTCGGGGACGTGCGATGCGGCGCACGACAATATGAAGGGCTGGCGTCTTGCGCGGCAGCCGCGCCGGTGGCAGGGCAGGGGCAAACCGGAAAGGGGCGGGCGATGAAGGCGGACGGGATGGTTTGGGTGCAGCGCGTCGTGGGCGCGGTTTTCGCGGTGGGCGTCCTGGCGCTGATCGGCGCCATCGCCACCCAGGTCGGCCAGGCCGAGGGCTGGCCGCCGCTGCCGATCTTTCTCGGCCTGCTGGGGATCGTGGTTCTGCTGCTGGTGTCGGCGGGATGCCTTGCGCTGATCTCGGTCGCGATCTCGGCCCGGCGCGGGGCCGAGGCGCTGCGTCGCATCGCCGGTCAGGGCCTGTCCGCGCCCGTCGCCGCACCGGCCCGCCCGTTCAGCCAGCCGCCGCTGCGCGAGGTTGCCAGCGACGCGCAGCCGGAACCGGCACCCGCGCGGCCCGCCCGCCCGATGGGCCGGACGCTGGTGGCGGAACGCTAACCCTTCCTGCCGATCCGGGGTTCGGTTCCGTCCAGCAGGCGGGCGATGTTCGGGCGGTGGCGCAGAAAGATCAGCACCGCCATGAACAGGCTGACGGCGATCAGGTCGGCGCGGCCCAAGCCCCAGGCAAAGACCGGAGACAGCGCGGCGGCCAGCAGCGCCGACAGGCTGCTGATGCGGCTGACAAGGGCGGTCAGCAGCCAGATGGCGCAGGCGATCAACCCCAGCGGCCAGTGCAGCGCGATCAGCGTGCCCAGGAAGGTCGCGACCCCCTTGCCGCCCTTGAAGCTCAGCCAGACCGGGAAGCAATGGCCCAGGAAGGCCGCGCCCCCCGCCAGCATCGCCGCCATGTCGCCTCCGAAATGCCGGGCGATCAGCACGGCGATGGCGCCCTTGCCCGAATCCAGCAGCAGCGTCGCCAAGGCGGCGGGCTTGTTGCCGGTGCGCAGCACATTGGTCGCGCCGATATTGCCCGATCCGATCTTGCGCAGGTCGCCCAGGCCAAGCGCGCGGGCGATCACCAGCCCGAAGGGAATGGAGCCCAGCAGATAGCCGAACACGGCCCAAAGCGCGATCATGGCTGTCCTCCGAACACGCAGCGTCCCGCGACCCAGGTGCCCAGCACCCGGCCCTCCATCCGCGCACCGTCGAAGGGGGTGTTCTTGGATTTCGACAGCAGCGTGAAGCGGTCTAGAACGAAAGGCGCGTCAGGGTCGAACAGCACCAGATCGGCGGGCGCCCCCGCCGACAGCCGCCCGCCCGGCAGGCCCAGCCGCTTCGCGGGGTTCAGCGACATCGCCCGCCACAGTTGCGGCAGCGACAGTCCCCCCTGATGATACAGCCGCATCGCGGCGGGCAGCAGGGTCTGCAAGCCGACCGCGCCGGGGGCGGCGGCCTCGAAGGGCAAGCGCTTGGATTCCTCGTCTTGGGGCGTGTGGAAGCTGGCGATCACGTCGATCAGCCCGTCCGCGACCGCCTGGACCATGGCCAGCCGGTCGTCTTCCGACCGCAGCGGGGGCGTGAAGCGGAAGAAGGTGCGGTAATCGCCCACGTCGTATTCGTTCAGCGTCAGGTGGTGGATCGAGATCCCCGCCGTCACGTCCAGGCCCGCCTCCCGCGCGCGGCGCAGGGAGGGCAGGGCGCGCGCCGTGGTGATCTGGTCGGCGTGCCAGCGGCAGCCGGTCATCGCCACAAGCGCCAAGTCGCGGTCCAGCCCGATCACCTCGGCCACCGGCGACACGGCGGGGATGCCATAGATCGAGGCGAATTTGCCGCTGGTCGCCGCCGCCCCTCGCGACAGGCCCGCGTCCTGCGGATGGCCGACGATCAGCGCGCCCAGGCCCCGCGCATAGGTCATGCAGCGCGACAGAAGGCGCGTATCCGCGACCTGCCGCACGCCATCGGTAAAGGCCACCGCGCCCGCGTCGGTCAGGAATCCGATCTCGACCATCTCGCGCCCCTCGCGGGCCTTGGTGAGCGCCGCCATGTGGCGGATGTTGACGGGCGCGTCGGCGGCGCGCCGGGTGACGAATTCCAGCGATTCCGGCGTGTCGATGGGCGGCAGCGTGTCGGGGCGGGCGACGATGGTGGTCACGCCCCCCGCCGCCGCCGCAAGGCCCGCGCTGCGGAAGGATTCCTTGTGCCGCTCGCCCGGCTCGCCGATCTTGGCGCCCCAGTCGATGATGCCGGGTGCCAGGGCGCGGCCGTTGCAGTCGATGACCGCGGCGCCTTCGGGGGCGTCAAGGCCGATGCCCTCGATCACGCCGTCGCGGACCAGCAGGCTGCCGGGGGCGTCGGTCTGGGCCTCGGGGTCGATCAGGCGGGCGTTGGTGAACAGGGTCGCGCTCATACCATCACCCCCGCCGCTGCCCGTCCCCGCTCCGCCCGCAGGTTCCGGGCCAGCAGGTCCAGAGCGGCCATGCGCACGGCCACGCCCATCTCCACCTGGTCCTGGATCACGCTGCGGTTGATATCGTCGGCGATGGTGCCGTCGATCTCGACCCCCCGGTTCATCGGGCCGGGATGCATGACGATGGCGTCGGGCGCCGCGCAGGCCAGCTTTTCGGCGTCCAGCCCGAAGCGGTGGAAATATTCGCGTTCCGACGGGATGAAGCCGCCGTCCATGCGTTCCTTCTGAAGCCGCAGCATCATCACCACATCGGCGCCTTTCAGGCCTTGGCGCATGTCCTCGAACAACTCGACCCCCATCTCGCCCGCGCCCGCAGGCATCAGGGTGGCCGGGCCGATCAGTCGCAGGCGGTTTTCCATCTTGCCCAGCAGCAGCAGATTCGACCGGGCCACGCGGCTGTTGGCGATGTCGCCGCAGATGGCGATGGTCAGGCGGTGCAGGCGGCCCTTGGCGCGGCGGATGGTCAGCGCGTCCAGCAGCGCCTGCGTCGGGTGTTCGTGCCGTCCGTCGCCCGCGTTGATCACCGCGCAGTTCACCTTTTCGGCCAGCAGGTTCACCGCGCCGCTGTTCGGATGGCGCACCACCAGCAGGTCGGGCTGCATCGCGTTCAGCGTCAACGCCGTATCGATCAGCGTCTCGCCCTTCTTCACGGAGGACTGCGCGACGGCCATGTTCATCACGTCCGCCCCAAGCCGCTTGCCCGCCAGCTCGAAGCTGGCCTGGGTGCGGGTCGAGTTCTCGAAGAACATGTTGATCTGGGTCATCCCTTCCAGCGCGTCGGAATGCTTGACCGTGCGGCGGTTGAGCGCGACGTAATCCTCGGCCAGATCCAGCAGCGTGACGATCTCGGGCGGGGCTAGGTGGTCGATGCCAAGCAGGTGGCGGGCGCGAAAGGTCATGGCGGGCCTTTTGGTCGGGGTCGCGTTTCTATCGCAGATGGCGGTAGGGGCGGCAAGCGGGCAGGGGGCTGCCTGCCCCCGCCGCGCGTTCCGCGCGACTCCCCCAGGGGATATTTCGGCACAAGAGAGGGATCAGGCCTTCTGCTGCCTGCGGGCTGGCAGATCGGCCATGATGCGCTGCCGCGCCTCGGGCGAGAGCGTGGCCCAGGCGGCGATCTCGTCCAGGCTGCGCCAGCAGCCGGTGCAAAGCCCGGATGCGGGGTCGATCACGCAGACCTTGATGCAGGGGCTAAGGGTCATCGCGCCAGATAGCGCAGCCGGTCCAGCGCGCCTTGCAGGATGTAGCCCGCCGCCACCTGGTCGATCACCTCGGCCCGGCGCTTGCGGGATGTGTCGGCCTCCAGCAGGGCGCGTTCGGCGGCGACGGTGGAGAGGCGTTCGTCCCAGAAGCCGATGGGCAGGGGGGTCAGCCGTTCCAGGTTGCGGGCGAAGGCGCGGGTCGATTGGGCGCGCGGACCTTCGCTGCCGTCCATGTTGCGCGGCAGGCCCAGGATCAGGCCCACCAGCCCGCGATCCCTGGCGACGGCCAGCAATTCGGCGGCGTCCAGGGTGAATTTCTGCCGCCGGATCACCGTCAGCGGAGAGGCGACCTGCCGCAGCCCGTCGCTGACCGCCACGCCGATGGTCTTGGTGCCCAGGTCCAGCCCAGCGATGCCGCCGACCGGAGGCAGGCTGGCCGCGAAATCGGCGATCTCGGCATGGATCATTCGGCCAGTCCCGACTGGACGGCGGCCTGGCGCACGATCTCCAGCGCCTCGGGCTGGGCGGCGAAGCGGGTCTGCGCCTCGGTCCAGATGTCGCGCGCGTGGTCGGCGTTGCCGATCACCACCAGCGAGGAGATCAGCCGCGCCCATTCCTCGGGCGTGCCGCCCTGCTGGGCCAGCCGGGCTTCCAGTTGCGACACCATCCCGGCGATCATCTGCTGGCGATCCTCGGGCGACATGTCCTCGGCCGCGGCCATCGCCTCGGCATCGGGGCCGGGCAGGAGGGCGGGCGGGACGTAATCCGGCTGGCCCGCCAGCCAGGCCAGGTCGGCGATGGCGGCGCGGATCGGCGCGATCCAGGGGGCGTCCTCGGGGCCTTCCTCGAGCAGGCGGCGCCAGATCGGGAAGGCGCGGTCGGGGCGGTCGTTCTGCAATTGCAGCATCCCCAGCAGGTAACGACCCTGAGGATCGTGCGGATCGGCTTGCAGGGCGCGGGTCAGAACGGCCTCGGCCTCGGGGGTGATGACGCCGCCCGCGGCCTCGATCATCAGGGCCGCCAGGCGCACCAGTTCGGCGGCCGTGACCTGATCGCCGCGCAGTTCCACCAGCCGCTGCTGCGCCTGGCGGGCGGCGGCGAAATTGCCCAGCCGGATCTCGTTCGTGGCCAGCAGGGCCAGGCCCTGCGGATCGTCGGGATTGCGGGCCACGGCCTCGCGCAGCTGGTCGATCAGAGAGGCGAAGTCTTCGGGCACGTCGGGCACGACGGGGGCGGGGGCCCTGGCCTCGGCCTCGGCCTGGTTGGGGCGGTTTTCATAGACCCGCTGGGATTGGGCGATGCGCTGCATGATCGGCAGGTCGCCGCGCCCCGGCTGGCCCTCGCGCAGGTACAGAGCCACCGCCCCCGCGAACAGGACCGCCAGAATGGCCAGGGCCAGAAGCCCGCGCCCGCCCGCGCCGCCCGATGCGGCCTGGGACAGGCGGCGGTCGGCGTCCAGAACCTTGCGCCCGATCTCGGTCCGCAGGCGGGCGGCATCCTCGGGCGCGATCACGCCGCGTTCCAGGTCACGCTCGACCTCTTGCAGCTGGTCGCGATAGACGCGCAGATCGAAGGCCGCCGCGGGCTCCGCGACCTGAGCGCGCCCCCGCAGCAGCGGGGCCATGATGGCCAGGCCCACGGCACCCGTCAGCGCGGCGCAAATGATCCAGAACATGCCACCCCCTTCATTCGGCCCCGTCTTTTAGGGCGCTTTGGTCCCGACGGAAAGCGTCAGCCTGTCGCATTCCGGTTCCGGGCGGCGCAACCGGCGGGTGCGGCGGATCGGCCACGGGTCCGCGCGCCGGGAATTCCGCGGGAACCGGAAGGGCCTGGCTCTCATTGTCCGGGTATCAAAAGTTTGACCGAAAGGGAACAGAATGGCCGAGCCGAACAGCAATCGCATGTATATCATCATCGGTGCCATCGTCGTTGTGGTGGCGTTGTTGTTCTTCTTCATGTCGGGCAGCGACCCCGCCACGGATACCGCCCCGGATGCGGCGGTGACGACCCCGGCCGATCCCGCCGTCGACGGCGCCGTCGATGTCGAGCCTGCCGACACCGCCACCACGCCCGCCACGCCGGCGCCCGCCAACTGATCAGGTGGCCTCATGGGGCCTTTCGTTCCGGCCCGAATATCCCGCAGCGGTCCGGGGGACGTGAAGTCCCCCGGCCTACGGCGTTCCGCAGGAACCGGCCCGTCCCCCTTGCGTTGATCCGCCGAATGCGGGACTGTGCGCCCGACCATGGCCCAACCCCTTACGAAAGGACAGAAAATGGCTTTCACGCTTCCCGATCTTCCCTATGCGCATGACGCACTGGCCGAAGGCGGCATGTCCAGGGAAACGCTGGAATACCACCACGACAAGCACCACAAGGCCTATGTCGACAAGCTGAACGAGCTGGTCGCGGGGACCGAATGGGAAGGCAAGTCGCTGGAGGATATCGTCAAGGGTACCTACCAGAAGGGCGCCGTGGCGCAGAACGGCATCTTCAACAATGCCAGCCAGCATTGGAACCACGCGCAGTTCTGGGAATGGATGACCCCCAAACCCGACGCAATGCCCTCGGAACTGGAAAAGGCGATCACCGAATCCTTCGGCTCGGTCGACGATTTCAAGAAGAAGTTCACCGAGGCGGGCGTCGGCCAGTTCGGTTCAGGCTGGGCTTGGCTGGTCAAGAACGCAGACGGCAAGCTGGAAGTGACCAAGACCGAAAACGGCGTGAACCCGCTGGTCTCGGGCCAGACCGCGCTGCTGGGCGTCGATGTGTGGGAACACAGCTATTATATCGACTTCCGCAACGCGCGTCCGAAATACCTGGAAAACTTCCTCAACAACCTGGTGAACTGGGAAAACGTCGCCTCGCGGCTGTGATCCCGGTCTTGACGGACTGGAAGGCCCGGCATTGCGCCGGGCCTTTTTCGTTGCGCAAGGCGGCATTGGCTTTCCGACCCGCGCCGGTATAAGACAGGCGCAAGAAAGCTGCGGAAGACGGGCATGGCCAACCAGAACGACAATTTCATCGACGAGGTTTTCGACGACCTGCGCCGCGAACGCCTGTTCCGGCTGTTTCGTCGCTGGGGCTGGGTCGCGGGGCTGGTGATCCTGGGCATCGTCGCGGGCGTGGTCTGGCGCGAATACAGCCAGGCGCGCGACCAGGCGCAGGCCCGCGCCTGGGGCGATGCGATCCTTGCGGCCGAGGCGTCGGGCGATCCGGCGGCGGTCATGCAGGTCGATCCGCAGGGCGCCGAATCCCGCCGTGTCCTTGCGGCGCTGATCGCGGCGTCGGAATGGTCCGAACGCGGCGGCCGAGATGCAGCGGCCGATGCGCTGCGCGATGTCGCGGGCAATGCGGCGGCGGGCACGGTCCTGCACGACCTGGCCGAACTGAAGCTGGTGATGCTGCAAGGCGACCGGATGGACCCCGCGCAGCGCGACGAGATCCTGTCGCGCCTGTCGCGCGCCGGCGCGCCTTTCGAGCTGCTGGCCCTGGAACAGAAGGCCGTCGCCCTGATCGGCGCGGGCCGGCCCGATGACGCGGTCAACCTGATCCGTCAGATCCAGGACAAGGACGGCCTGTCCGAGGCCTTGCGCCTGCGCCTGTCCGAGATGATGATCGCCCTGGGCGTCGAACCCGAACCGTCCGACAACATGCCCGCCGGCTGATTGCCCGGCCGATGAACGATACGAGGGAGAGGCGAGGAATGACCGCCACGCTGCGACTGACCCTGGCCCTGGCGGCCACGCTGGGCCTGGTGGCCTGCGGCGAACGCGAAACGATCCTGCCGGGGCAGCGGCTTGACCCGCTGGCCGTGACTTCGCCCGACGGTCCGGCGGTGGAAGGGCCGGCGCCCGTCGCCTCGACCGCGCTGCGGCTGGCGGCGCCGGTGACGAACGGCGAATGGACCCATCGCGCGGGCAATGCCGCCCATCAGCCGGGCCATCTGGCGGTGGGCGCGGGGACGAACCGCATCTGGACCGCGAATATCGGCCAGGGCAGCGAAAAGCGCCATCGCATCAGCGCCGATCCGGTGGTCGGAGGCGGGCTGGTCTTTACCCTGGACAGCCGCACCCGCGTGACGGCGACCACCACCGGCGGCGCCACCGCCTGGACCAGCGACATCGCCCCGGCCCTGGAAACGCGCGACAGCGTGTCGGGCGGCGGCCTGGCCTACGAAGGCGGGCGCGTCTATGCCACCAGCGGCTTTGGCGAACTGGTTGCCTTGGGCGCGGCCTCGGGGCGAGTGTTGTGGCGGCAGCGCGTCGATGCGCCGATCGGCGGCGGACCGGCGGTGCAGAACGGCGTGGTCTATGTTCTGGGCCGCAACGACATCGGCTGGGCGGTGCGCGCCACGGACGGCAAGGTGCTGTGGCAGACGGCGGGGACGCCCTCGTCCGCCGGGGTGATGGGGGTGTCGGTCCCGGCGGTGCAGGGCGATACGGTGATCTTTCCCTTCGCTTCGGGGCAGTTGCTGGCCGCCGACCGGGAAACCGGCGCGACCTTGTGGACGGCGCAGATCGGCGGGACGCGCATCGGCCGGGCCATCGCCAATATCCGCGACATGACCGGCGATCCGGTGATCGCGGGCAACATGGTCTATGGCGGCACCTCGTCGGGGCGCATCAACGCCGTGGAACTGGACAGCGGCATCCAGGCCTGGTCGGCGCGCGACGGCGCCAACAGCCCGGTCGTCGTGGCGGGCGGGTCGGTCTTCGCCGTGAATGACGAGGCCGAGCTGATCCGCCTGGACGCCGCCACGGGCGGGGTGATCTGGCGCGTCCCGATGCCCTATTACACCACGCAGAAGATCAAGCGGCAGGACCGCATCCATGCCCATTTCGGCCCGGTCCTGGCGGGCGGGCGGCTGTTCGTCGTCTCCTCGGACGGGGTGATGCGGGTCTTCGATCCGAATTCCGGCAGCCTTGTCGGCCAGGCGCAAATCCCCGGCGGTGCCGCCGCCGCCCCCGCCGTTGCGGGCCAGACGATCTATGTCGTCTCGCGCAGCGGCCAGTTGCACGCATTCCGATGACCTTCACGCTCGCCATCGTCGGCCGTCCCAATGTCGGCAAATCGACCCTGTTCAACCGCCTGGTCGGCAAGAAGCTGGCCCTGGTCGACGACCAGCCGGGCGTGACCCGCGACCTGCGCGAGGGCGCGGGGCGGCTGGGCGACCTGCGTTTCGTCGTGATCGACAGCGCCGGTCTGGAAATGGCCGAGGATGACAGCCTGCAAGGCCGGATGCGCCGCCTGACCGAACGCGCCGTGGACGAGGCCGACATCTGCCTGTTCGTGGTCGATGCCCGCGCGGGGGTGACGGCGGCGGACGAATATTTCGCCGACATCCTGCGCAAGCGCGCGCGCCACGTCATCGTCGCCGCCAACAAGGCCGAGGGCCGCGCGGGCGAAGCGGGCGCGATGGAGGCCTGGGGCCTGGGCCTGGGCGAACCGCTGCGCATTTCGGCCGAGCATGGCGAGGGCATGGACGACCTGTATCGCGCCCTGGTCCCCCTGGCCGACCGGATCGAGGCCGAACGCCCCGCCCCCGTGGCGGCCGAAACCGACATCGACCTGACCGAGGAAGACGCCGAGACCGGCGAGGGCGCCGAGGATTGGCGCCCATCCGCCGCGCGTCCGCTGCAACTGGCGGTGATCGGGCGGCCCAATGCGGGCAAGTCCACCCTCATCAACAAGATCATCGGCGAGGACCGGCTGCTGACCGGACCCGAGGCGGGGATCACCCGCGATTCGATCAGCGTCGCGACCGAGTTCATGGGCACGCCCATGCGGATTTTCGACACCGCCGGGATGCGCAAGCGCGCCAAGGTCACCGACAAGGTCGAAAAGCTGTCCGTGGCCGACGGGTTGCGCGCCGTGCGCTTTGCCGAGGTGGTGGTGGTCCTGCTGGACGTGGCGATCCCGTTCGAACAGCAGGATCTGCGCATCGCCGATTTCGCGGAAACCGAGGGCCGCGCGGTCGTCGTGGCCGCGAACAAATGGGATCTGGAGGACGACAAGCCCCAGAAGCTGAACGAACTGCGCGCCAATTTCGAAAAGCTGCTGCCGCAGTTGAAGGGCGCGCCGCTGGTCACGGTCTCGGCCCGCACGGGCAAGGGGCTGGACCGGCTTCATTCCGCGATCCTGAAGGCGCACGAGGTCTGGAACCGCCGCATCTCTACCGCGCGGCTGAACCAGTGGCTGGCCGCGATGACCGAAAGCCATCCGCCCCCCGCGCCGGGCGGGCGCCGGATCCGGCTGCGTTACATGACGCAGGTCAAGACCCGGCCCCCGGCCTTCGTGGTCAAGGCCACCCATACCGACAAGCTGCCCGACAGCTATCAGCGCTATCTGGTGAACGGGTTGCGGACCGATTTCGACATGCCGGGCACGCCGATCCGGCTGTTCTTCCGCGACCAGGGGGGCGACAACCCCTTCAAGGAAAAAGCCAACAAGATCAGCCAGTCGGGTGCGCTGTCCAAGCACAAGAACCGGCAGAAGCCCAAGGGAACCTAGGTCGCGGCGCGGACCAGCACGACGCCCATGCCGGATATGCCGATGATCGCGGCCAGCGCGACGCCGGGGCTGCTGCCCATGGTCGATATGGCCACCGCGCAGAAGGCCCAGATCATCGCCAGCGAAAAGCCCAGGCTGCCGTCCAGCCGTTCCTGGGCGATCATGCCGATGACAGCGCCGGGCAGGATCGCCAGGATCGCGGTCTGCGGCGTGGTCAGCGACAGGGGCGCGCCGATCAGCGTGGCAAGGGTGGCGGTCCCCAGGGCAAGGCTCCATCCCGCCAGGAAGGCCGGGGCGGGGCGGCGTTGGCCGCGCGCGCGGATCGCCCCGCTCAGCGCGGCGGTCAGCATCAGCAGCGCCCCCAGCGTCGCCAGCGGCTTGTGCAGCCCGACCAGCCAGGGCCAGACCGCCCCCACGGCCAGGGCCAGGGTCAGCGGATGCCAGGCGGGGCGTGTGCCATGGTCGGCAGGGTCCAGGAATTCCCCCACCCCGTCCAGCAGCAGCAGCGCCCACAGCGTGATCAGCAGCGCCCACATCAGCGGGTTCTGCGGCTGGATGTAAAGCTGCGGCAGGCTGGCGAGCGGCTTGGCGATCCCATGCGCGAACAGATCGAGGCCGGGCGCGTTCAGCAGGCTGGGCGCGGCGATCTGGATGGCCGGACGGCCCAGCGTCGCCAGCGAGACCCCGCTGGCGACGAATATCGTCACCGACCCCAGATACAGAATGTCCGCCGCGCGCGCCATGATCGCCAACGCGGCAATCGGCGCCGCAGTTGCCGACCACCGGCGCGATCACGGCGCTTTGTCAGGCCAGCTTGCCGTCCGCCCCCAGACGCGTCGCCCCGCCCAGATAGGGGTGCAGCGCGGCGGGCAGCACCACCGATCCGTCCGCCTGCTGGCCGTTTTCCAGCACCGCGATCAGCGTGCGGCCCACGGCCAGGCCCGATCCGTTCAGCGTATGGACGAATTCCGGCTTGCCGGTCTTGTCGGACCTGTATCGCGCGTTCATCCGCCGCGCCTGGAAGTCGCCGCAGTAACTCACGCTGCTGATTTCCCGATACTTGTCCTGGCCCGGCAGCCAGACTTCCAGGTCATGGGTGATCCGCGCGCCGAAGCCCATGTCGCCCGTGCACAGCACGATGGTGCGATAAGGCAGTTCCAGCGCCTCCAGCACGGCCTCGGCGCAGCGGGTCATGCGGTCGTGTTCCGCGATGCCCGTGTCGGCATCGGTGATGGACACCATCTCGACCTTCTCGAACTGGTGCTGGCGCAGCATGCCCGTCGTGTCGCGGCCCGCGCTGCCGGCCTCGGAGCGGAAGCACTGGGAATGGGCGACCATGCGGCGGGGCAGGCTGGCGTGGTCCACCAGATCGCCGTTGACGGTGTTGGTCAGCGTGACTTCCGAGGTGGGGATCAGCCAATAGCCTTCGCGGGTCAGATAGCTGTCCTCGCCGAATTTCGGCAGTTGCCCGGTGCCGACCATCATGTTTTCCAGCACCAGGACCGGGGTCCAGGTTTCCTGAAGGTCGTGTTTGGTCACATGCAGGTCCAGCATGAACTGCGCCAAGGCCCGGTGGATACGGGCGACGCCGCCCTTCAGCACGACGAAGCGGCTGCCCGACAGCTTTGCCGCCGTCTCGAAATCCATGCCGGGACGGACGCCAGCGATCTCGAAATGCTCGACAGGGGCGAAGTCGAAGTTGCGCGGATTGCCCCAGCGGCGCAGTTCGACATTGTCGGATTCGTCGCGGCCCTCGGGCACGCCGTCCAGCGGCAGGTTCGGGATCTCCATCAGCAGGTCGCGCAACCGGCCGTCCAGCAGCGAGGCCTCGGCCTGCAACTTGGTCACGTCGGATTTCTTTTCCGCGACCAGGGCGCGGAGGCGTTCGAATTCGACATCGTCGCCGCGCGCCTTGGCTGCGCCCACATCCTTGCTGGCGCGGTTCTGGTCGGCCTGGGCGGTTTCGGCCGCGACGATCCGGGCGCGGCGGTCGGAGTCCAGCGCCAGGATGCGGTCGGACATCGGCTGAAGCCCGCGCCGCGACAGGGCGGCGTCGAAGGCTGCGGGATTGTCCCGGATGGCACGGATGTCATGCATGATCGTCACCGTCGCTTGAGATTGGCTGGCCGTTGCCTAGCCGATGCGGGGGCGGGGCGAAAGCCCGGTCATCGCGCCTGCGCCAGCAGGGCCGACAGGGCGGGCCAGAATTGCGCCGCCGTCATGTGGCCTTCCAGCCGCCCGACCTCGGACCCGCCATCCAGCAGGATGAAGGTCGGCGTGACGAAGGGCCTGCGCGCCAGGGCCAGCCCGTCCGGCCAGGGGCCGTGGATGTCCACCCGCATCAGCGGCGCGGCGCGACCCGCGTCGGACGCGGCATAGCCCGGCCCGATCGCGCGGTCCCAGGCGGCGCAATAGACGCAGCCCCTCTTTTCCACCATCAGCAGCCGCAGCGGCCCTGCGCTGGCGGGCAGGGCGGTCAGGATCAGGGCAAGCGCGGCAAGAAGGCGGATCATGGCGCCATTATCGGGCCGCCGGGACGGCTTGGCAATCGCCGCGCGGCCCCCTATCCCTGTGCCCATGGACGAGCTTCTGGAACCCCTGGTCGCCAAGGACCGCCGCGCGTTGTCGCGGGCGATCACGCTGATCGAATCGACGCGGCCCGATCACCGCGCCCGCGCCGTGGCGCTGTTGGCCGACCTGCCGGACGGCCAGGCGCTGCGGATCGGGCTGTCGGGGACGCCGGGGGTGGGCAAGTCCACCTTCATCGAGGCCTTCGGGACGATGCTGACCGAACAGGGGCTGCGGGTCGCGGTGCTGGCGGTCGATCCGTCCTCGGCCCGGTCGGGCGGCTCGATCCTGGGCGACAAGACGCGGATGGAAACGCTGTCGCGCAACCCGCTGGCCTTCATCCGGCCCACGCCGTCCAACGCGCAGCTTGGCGGCGTGGCGCGCCGCACGCGAGAGGCGATCCGGCTGTGCGAGGCGGCGGGCTTCGACGTGGTGCTGATCGAGACGGTGGGCGTCGGCCAGTCCGAAACCCTGGTGGCCGAGATGTGCGACCTGTTCGTGCTGCTGCTGGCCCCGGCGGGGGGCGACGAATTGCAGGGGGTCAAGCGCGGCATCATGGAGATGGCCGACCTGATCCTGGTCAACAAGGCCGATGGCGACCTGCTGGGCACCGCGCGCCGCACCGTCGCCGATTACGCGGGCGCGCTGCGGCTGTTGCGCAAGCGCCCCCAGGATCCGCAGGGTTTTCCCAAGGCGCTGCCGGTGTCGGCCGCGACGGGGGACGGCCTGGAAAAGGCGTGGGAGGAGATGCAGGCGCTGACCGCCTGGCGGCGCGAGCAAGGGCATTTCGCGGCCAACCGCGCGGAACAGGCGCGGCACTGGTTCCTGGCCGATGTGCGCGCGGGCCTGCTGGCGCGGCTGGAAACGCCTGCCGCGCGCGACCGGCTGGCCCGGCTGGGCGATGCGGTGGCCGGCGGCGGCAAGGCCCCGGCCGAGGCCGCGCAAGAGATGCTGGACTGGCTGGCAGGGCAGAAATAAACGCCCGATTTCGCGGCCCATCGGGGCGGCGAATCGGCTAGGGTCGGGGGCATGGACAAGGTGAGTGACATGCTGGATCTGCCGGATACCGATACACTCTATGCCGCGCTGCTGGCGCGCGACCCGGCCTGGGAGGGGCGCGCCCTGGTCGGCGTGACCACCACCGGGATCTTCTGCCGCCTGACCTGCCCGGCGCGAAAGCCCTTGCCGCAGAACTGCCGCTGGTTCGCCGATGCCGATGCCGCGCAGGCCGCGGGCTTCCGCCCGTGCCGCCGCTGCCATCCGCTGGGCGCCACCGCCGAGGGCGAGCCGCTGGTGTGCGACCTGATGGCCCGGCTTGAGGCGCGGCCCGACCACCGCTGGTCCGAATCCGACCTGCTGGCACTGAGGCACGACCCCTCGACCGTGCGCCGCGCCTTCAAGCGGCATTTCGGGCAAAGCTTCCTGGACATGGCCCGCGCGGCGCGGCTGCGGGGGGCCGTGGCCAGCCTGACGAAAGGATCGACGATGATCGAGGCGCAACTGGACGCGGGATTCGATTCGGCCTCGGGGTTTCGGACGGCTTTCGCGCGGCTGTTCGGCCATGCGCCCCACCAGATGCGGCAAGGCGGCGGCGTGCTGGCCGACTGGATCGACACGCCGCTGGGGGGCATGATCGCGATTGCCGACGATCGGGCGCTGCACCTGCTGGAATTCATCGACCGCAAGGCCCTGCCCGACGGGCTGCGCCGCCTGTCCGCCCATGTGGGCGGGCGCGTCGGCCTGGGCCGCACCGCCGTCCACGACCTGACCGAATCGCGGCTTTTCGACTATTTCGCGGGCCGGGCGCCGCTTCTGGACGTGCCGGTCGTGCTGCATGGCACCCCCTTCCAGCAGCAGGTCTGGCGCGCCTTGCAGCAGATCCCGGCCGGGCAGACGCGCAGCTATCTGCAACTGGCCGCAGGGATCGGCCGTCCCACCGCAACCCGCGCGGTGGCGCGCGCCAATGCCACCAACCGCATCGCCCTGGTGGTGCCCTGCCACCGGGTGATCGGCGCGGACGGCACGCTGACGGGCTATGCGGGTGGGTTGTGGCGCAAGGAAAGGCTGATCGCAATCGAGCGGTCCTATGCGTGAAGTGCGTCCCGCGGCCGCCGGGGGCGCTTCGCCCCCCGGACCCCCAGAGGATATTTAAACCAAGGCAAAGCGCCAGCGCGGTGATTCCCGGTTGACGGGGGCTGCCGGTTCCATTAGGGACGCGCAAACGGAATTCCGGGCGCTGCCTCGCGGCGCCCTTTCACTTTGGGACGGCACCCCCGCCGGGACCGCCCGCATAGCAAAGACGAAGGATCAACACCATGTCGCGCGTCTGCGAACTGACCGGCAAAGGCCCGATGACCGGCAACAATGTCAGCCACGCCAACAACAAGACCCGTCGCCGGTTCCTGCCGAACCTGAACGAGGTCACGCTGCTGTCCGACACGCTGGGCCGCGGCTATTCGCTGCGCATCTCGGCCGCGGCGCTGCGTTCGGTCGATCACCGGGGCGGGCTGGACGCCTTCCTGGCGAAAGCCAAGGATACGGAACTGTCGGACCGCGCCCTGAAGATCAAGCGCGAGATCGCCAAGGCCGAGGCGCCCCAGGCCTGATCCCGGCCTGACACTGCGGCAATATGCCCCGTCGTTCCCACGGCGGGGCTTTCGCGTTTCTGTTGCCTTCGCGCGGCGCTTCGGTGATGGTCGCGCCACCATGCGACGCCCGCTTTTCCTTGCGCTGATCCTGTGCCTCGCCCTGACCGGGATCGGTCTGGGCGCCGCGCGGGGCACCGTGATGCTGGACGGGCGGGTCGTGCTGTGCAGCGGCACGGGCGTCGTGGTGGTCGACCATCCCGGCGCGCCCCAGCGGCCGCATCTGTGCCCCGACATGGCGCTGTCGCTGCTGGCGGCGACGGCTGTCGCGCCGCCCGCCTTCGGTCCCGCCGCGACGGCGGCGCGGCTTGATCCGCGCGTCGTCCCGACGGTTCCCGATGGGCGTGAACCGCCCCGGCCCGCGGCGCGCGATCCTCCGGCAAGACAGAGTTCCGCATTGAAACCTGCTTGAACCGAGGATGAGACGATGATCCGCAAGACCCTGGCCATTCTGGCCGTCATGACCCCTGCCGCAGCCCTTGCCCATGACGGGCTGGAGATCCGCGACGCCTATGCGCGCAGCGCCAATCCGCAGACCGCCGCCGCCTTCATGGTGGTGGAGAACCATCGCGACGTGGATTGCCAGTTGACCGGCGTGTCCTCGGACGCGGCCGATATGGTCGAACTGCACACCCATTCCGAACAGGACGGGGTGATGAAGATGCACAAGATCGACGGAGGGATCGCCATCCCCGCTGGCGGCGAACACACGCTGGCGCGGGGCGGCGACCATGTGATGCTGATGGGGCTGAAAAAGCCGCTGACCGACGGCGATATCGTGGCGTTGACGCTGGATTTCGGCCCCTGCGGCACACAGCAACTGGATGTCACGCTGGACAATGACCGCGCGCCCGAAAAGGCTCGGCACGGCCACAAGAGCCACTGACCGCCACCGAACGAATGCCGCAGCCATCGGCCTGATGGCTGCGGCATGTCCCCCTTAGCCTGCGGTCCGCAGCCGCAGCGCATTGCCCACCACGCAGACCGAGGACAGTGCCATCGCGGCCGCCCCCAGCATCGGCGAAAGCTGCGGCCCGCCAAAGGGCACCAGCACGCCCATGGCGATCGGGATCAGCGCGGCGTTATAGGCGAAGGCCCAGAACAGGTTCTGCCGGATGTTGCGCATCACCGCGCGCGACAGCCGGATCGCGCACGGCACCCCGCCCAGATCGCCCGACATCAGCACCAGATCGGCCGATTCGATGGCGATGCCGGTGCCCGTGCCGACGGCGATGCCGGTTTCGGCCGCCGCCAAGGCCGGGGCGTCGTTGATGCCGTCGCCCACGAAGACCGAACCTGTCCCCATCGCCCGGATCGCCTGAAGCTTGTCGCCGGGCATCAGGCCGCCTTGGATCCGGTCGATGCCCAGTTGTTTGCCGACCGCCTGCGCGGTCGCGGGAACGTCGCCTGACAGCATCGCCGTCTTCAGTCCCATGCCATGCAACGCTGCGATGGTCTGCGCGGCCTCGGGGCGGATCCGGTCGGCCAGGGCGAAGCTGGCGACATGGCGGCCGTCCACGGCCAGGTGAACAGGTGTGGCGCCCTGCGCCGCCGCCTGTTCGGCCTGATCGCGGAGCATGGCCGAGGGCGCGATTCCGCCTTCGGTCAGGGCGGCCAGGTTTCCGATCAGCAGGCGCCGCCCCTCGACGGTGGCGGACAGGCCGCGCCCGGCATTGGCCTGAACGTCGCTGGCGGGCGGCAGATCCAGCCCGCGCGCGCCGGCACCGGCGACGATGGCGGCGGCCAGGGGATGTTCGGACCGCGCCTCGGCCGAGGCGGCAAGGCGCAGGGCCTGGGCCTCGTCGATGCCGTCGGTCTGGATGGCGACCAGTTCGGGATGTCCGCGCGTCAGGGTGCCGGTCTTGTCGAAGCCGATCAGCCGGGCGTTCGACAGCCGCTGCAACGCCTCGCCCCGCCGGAACAGCACGCCCAGCTGCGCGCCGCGCCCGGTGCCGACCATGATCGAGACCGGGACGGCCAGCCCCATCGCGCAGGGACAGGCGATGATCAGCACGGCCACGCCCGCGACCACCGCATGGGCCAGGTCGGGACCGAAGACCAGCCACAGCAGGAAGGTCAGGACCGCCAGCCCGATCACCACCGGCACGAAGACGCGGGTGATCCGGTCCACCAGGGCCTGCACCGGCAAGCGCGCGTTCTGCGCGTTTTCGACCATGCCGACGATGCGCGACAGGGTGGTGTCGGCGCCGGTGGCGGTGACACGGAAGGTCAGCGCCGTGCTGCCGTTGACGGTGCCGCCGGTGACCGGATCGCCGGGCGATTTCTCGGCCGGGACGGGCTCGCCGGTCAGCATTGCTTCGTCGACATGGCCGCGCCCTTCGGTCACGATCCCGTCGACCGCCACCCGTTCGCCCGGCGCCAGCAGCACCAGATCGCCGGGTTGCAGATCCGCCACCGCGATGCGCGCGGGCTTGCCGTCCTGCAGGATCGTCGCTTGGTCGGGGGCGAGGTCGATCAGCGCGCGGATCGCGGCGCCCGCCTGGCCCTTGGCGCGGGCCTCCAGCCAGCGGCCCATCAGGATCAGGGTGACGATGACCGCCGCGGCCTCGAAATAGACATGGCGCGAGGCGGGCGGGATCAGCCCCGGCAGCACCACCACCACGGCCGAGAACAGGAACGCCGCCCCGGATCCAAGCGCGACGAGGCTGTTCATCTCGGGGGCGCCGCGCAGCAGGGCGGGGATGCCGGTCGCGAAGAAGCGCCGCCCCGGCCCGGCCAGGACAAGCGCGGTCAGGACCATCTGCGCCCAGTTCAGCGGCGCGGTGCCCACCGCCGCGTGCAGCCAGTGATGGAAGGCCGGGACAAGATGGCCGCCCATCTCGGCCAGGAAGACCGGCAGGGTCAGGACCAGGGCGGTCAGGAAGGCGCGCTTCAGCGCGGCGGATTCGTCGGTGCGGGGGGCAGGGGCGGGGGCGGCAGCGGCGGGGATGGTCGCCGGATAGCCCAGCTTCGTCACCGCCGCCGCCAGATCGGCGGGCGGCAGGGAGGGGCTGTGACGGATGCGGGCGGAACCCGTCATCAGGTTGACCTGCGCATCGCGGACGCCGGGCTGGGCCGACAGCGCGCGGGTGACGCGGCCGGAACAGGCGGCGCAGCTCATCCCTTCGATGGAAAGGCGGGTGGTGATCAGGTCGGACGGATCGCCCAAGGCGGGCAGATCAGCGGATTGAACGGTCATGATGGTTTCCTGAAATCGTGCCAAGGATGCGGGACGGGTTCAGGAAACGGGGCGGCGCCTGCGGCCGCATGGGCGGCTGCCGTGGAAACAGCGCGGCGATCAGCGCGCGCGGATCCAGCCGCAGGCTGCGGCGGGGACGGGCAACGGCGGGGCGCGCATCCTGATGACAGCGGCAGGCGCGGTCGCCCCGGCCCCGGCACAGATGCGCGGGCCGCCGCAGCGGGCGTCGGGCATGGCAGCAGGGGCGGGATGCAGGGTCCATGCCCAGCAGATGTGCGCTGGACCGGCCCCGGTCAAGGGCAAATCGCCCCCGATACGCCGTCGTGAGTTGCAACAAGACCCCCTCCCTTGCTATGGGCGGGATCAGAGCAGAAGAACGCAGGATCGCCATGAACCGCCGTGAAGTGATGTCGCTGGCCGTGCCGCTGATGGCGGCCGCCTATTTCGCCCCCTCGCTGGTCTTCGCGCAGGAAGCCGCCGCGCGCGACCCCTATGCCCCCACCGAAGTCGCCATCCGCAACGATTTCGAGGTCGGCAGCATCGTCGTGGTCAGCAAGGATTTCTTCCTGTACCATGTCATCGCGCCGGGCCGGGCGGTCCGTTACGGCGTGGCCGTGGGCGCCGCCGAACTGGTGTGGAAGGGCCGCGCCACGGTGGGCCGCAAGGTCGAATGGCCGTCCTGGACCCCCACGCCGGACATGATCAAGCGCAAGCCCCAGCAATACGGCAAATGGGCCAACGGGATGCCGGGCGGCCCGACCAACCCGCTGGGCGCGCGGGCGCTGTATCTGTACAACGACAAGGGCCAGGACACCGCGATCCGCATCCACGGCACGACCGAGCCGAACTCGATCGGCCGGGCCGTCTCGAACGGCTGCCTGCGGATGCGCAACGAGGCGGTGATGGCGCTGTACGACCAGGTGCCGATCGGGACGCCGGTCTACGTCTACTGACTTGGCGCTGAGTCTGACGCGCGTCGCGGACCCCGCGCTTGCGGGGTTCGACGACATCATCGACGTGCGCTCGCCCGCGGAATATGCCGAGGATCACCTGCCCGGCGCGATCAACCTGCCGGTTCTGGACGATGCCGAACGCGCGCAGGTGGGCACCATCTACAAGCGGGTTTCCCCGTTCGACGCGCGCAAGCTGGGCGGCGCCCTGGTCGCCGCGAGTGCCGCGCACCATATCGCCGGGCCGCTGTCGGATCGCGGCGGCGGCTGGCGGGGGCTGATCTATTGCTGGCGCGGTGGGCAGCGGTCGGGCAGCTTCGCCACGATCCTGTCGCAGATCGGCTGGCGGGTGGACCGGATCGAGGGCGGCTACAAGTCCTGGCGCGCCCTGGTCGTGGACCGGGTGCAGAACCGGCCTGTGCCTGCGCCGGTGATCGTGCTGGACGGCAATACCGGCAGCGCCAAGACCGCGATTCTGGCGCGGCTGGCCGCGCGCGGCTGGCAGGTGATCGACCTGGAGGGGCTGGCCAACCATCGCGGCAGCCTGTTCGGCGGGCGCGCCGATCCCCAGCCCGGCCAGAAGCTGTTCGAGGGTCGTCTGGCCGTTGCGCTGGAAGGGCTGGACCCCGCCCGCCCCGTCGTGGTCGAGGCCGAGAGCAGCCGGATCGGCAATCTTGTGCTGCCCAAGTCGATGTGGCAGGCGCTGTGCGCCGCGCCCCGGCTGCGGCTGGAGGTGCCGGTCGGCGCGCGGGCCGCCTATACCGCTGCCCGATATGGCGACATGGTGGACGATCCCGCGCGGGTCGAGGCGATCGTGGCCGCGCTGTCGCCGCTGCATCCGGCCCAGCGGATCGAAGGCTGGCGCGCGGCGGTCGCGGCGGGCGACTGGCGCGGCCTGGCCGAAGGGCTGCTGCGCGACCATTACGACCCCCGCTATCTGAAGCACCGGCTGCGCTATGCGGCGGGCGAAAGGGCGGTCGTCGCGCTGGACGATCTGGATGACCTGGACGCGGCGGCGGGGCATGTCGAGGCGGCGCTTGCCCGGCTGGTGCCCTGAAAGCAGGATAGGCGGGTTGCGATCCCCGCCGGATGTCCTTATCAGGCGGGCAGCGAACATGGACCCGGGTGCGATCCCCGGGTGGCTCTTCCGGCCGCCGATCCGCCGGACAACCTGAACAAGACCCCTTGCGGATTCCGGCGCATCGCAGCGCCGGTCAGGACAATGAACATGCTTTCCTGGACCCTTTACAAGCAGCAATGGCTGGGCAATGTCCGCCGTGACCTGCTGTCGGGCCTGGTGGTCGCGCTTGCGCTGATCCCCGAGGCCATCGCCTTTTCCATCATCGCGGGCGTGGACCCCAAGGTCGGGCTTTACGCCAGCTTTTCCATCGCCGTCGTCACCGCCATCGCGGGCGGCAGGCCGGGCATGATCTCGGCCGCGACCGCCGCCACGGCGGTGCTGATGGTGACGCTGGTGCGCGACCACGGGCTGCAATACCTGCTGGCCGCCACCGTGCTTGCGGGCCTGTTGCAGATCGGCATGGGGCTTTTGCGGCTGGGCTTCGTGATGCGCTATGTCTCGAAATCGGTGATGACGGGATTCGTCAATGCGCTGGCGATCCTGATCTTCCTGGCGCAATTGCCCGAACTGGACCCGGCCAGGGTCGCGCCCGTGACCTATGCACTGACCGCCGCCGGGCTGGCGATCATCTATCTGTTCCCGCGCCTGACCCGCGCGGTCCCCTCGCCCCTTGTCGCCATCGTCGTGCTGACGGCCTTGGCGATGGCCTTCGGCTGGGACGTGCGCACGGTGGGCGACATGGGGGCGCTGCCCGATACGCTGCCTGTGTTCCTGATCCCGCAGGTGCCGCTGAATTTCCAGACGCTGGCGATCATCTTTCCCTATGCCATGGCGGTGGCCGTGGTGGGCCTGCTGGAAAGCCTGATGACCCAGAACCTGGTGGATGAACTGACCGATACCCGGACCAGCCGCAACCAGGAATGCATCGGCCAGGGGCTTGCCAATACAGCCACCGGCTTCATCGGCGGCATGGCGGGCTGCGCCATGATCGGGCAGAGCATGATCAACGTGAAATCCGGCGGCCGGGGGCGGTTGTCCTGCTGCTTCGCCGGGGTGATGCTGCTGATCTTCTGCGTCTTCCTGGGGCCGTGGGTGGCGCGGATCCCGATGCCCGCCCTGGTGGCGATCATGATCATGGTGTCGGTCAGCACCTTTTCCTGGGCGTCGCTCCGGTCGCTGCGCACCCATCCCAGGTCTTCGTCGGTGGTGATGCTGGCAACCGTGGTTGCGGTCGTCTGGACCCACAACCTTGCCATCGGCGTGCTGACCGGGGTGCTGCTGTCAGGCATCTTCTTTGCCGCCAAGATCGCGCAACTGTTCCGCGTCACGTCCAAGCGTTCGCCCGACGGCGGCACCCTGACCTACCGGGTCGAGGGCCAGCTGTTCTATGGCTCGGTCGAGGATTTCATGACCGCCTTCGATTTCCGCGACGTGCCCGCGCGGGTCGTGATCGACGTGTCGGACGCGCATATCTGGGACATCTCGTCGGTGCAGGCCCTGGACATGGCGGTGATGAAGTTCCGCCGCGCCGGAGCGCAGGTCACGATCATCGGCATGAATGCCGCGTCCGAGACGATCGTGGACCGGCTGGCCCTGCATGACAAGCCGGGCGCCATGGACAAGCTGCTGGCGCATTGACGGGCCAGGGCGCGGCCCTTACGCGGCGTCCCGCAGGAAGCGGCGCAGGATCCGTTCCAGTTTCGCGGCGCCCAGCGGCGCCATGGCCTTGGTGTGGTCGTGGCTGATCGCCTCGTCCGACAGGCCCGCGCCCATGTTGGTGATGACCGAGATCGCGGCGCAGCGCAGTCCCAGGAACCGGGCCAGAATGATTTCCGGCACGGTGGACATGCCCACGGCGTCGGCGCCCAGGATCCGGGCGGCGCGGATTTCGGCCGGAGTCTCGAAGCTGGGGCCGGAAAACCAGCAATAGACGCCTTGCTGCAACGCGATCCCTTCCGCCTGGGCGGCGGCGGAAAGGGCCGCGCGCAGGTCCGCGTCATGCGCGTCGGTCATGGGCACGAAACGGGCGTCGGTCTTTTCGCCGATCAGGGGGTTGGTGCCCGCGTAGGCGATGTGGTCGTCCAGCAGCATCAGCCCGCCGGGCGGGATGTCGGGGCGCAGCGATCCGGCGGCATTGGTCAGGATCAGCCGGTCGCAACCAAGCGCGGCCAGGGTTTCCAGCGGCAGGCGCATGGCGTCGGCGCGGCCCGATTCGTAATAATGCGACCGGCCGCCGAAGACCGCCACCCGGCGGCCCTCAAGCTGCCCGATCACCAATTGCGGGACATGACCCGACACGCCTGCATGGGGAAAGCCCGGCAGGTCGTCATAGGGGATCGCCACGCCATCGACGGTGCCTGACAGGTGCCCCAGGCCGGATCCCAGGATCAGCCCGTATTCCGGCGCCTGATCCCCCGCGCGGTCGCGGATCAGGCGGGCAAGATCACCGCTCTTTGACATAGGGTTCTCCTCCGGCGCGGGGCGGGACGGCGCGGCCCACGAAGCCCGCCAGGATGACGACCGTCAGGATATAGGGCAGCGCGTTCATGAACATCGACGGCACGGTGACGATGCCCAGATCCAGGTTCGGATAGCGGTTGGCGATGGCCTCCAGCAGGCCGAACAGGAAGGTGGCGCCAAGCGCCCCCCAAGGCCGCCATTTGGCGAAGATCAGCGCCGCCAGGGCGATGAATCCGCGCCCAGCGGTCATTTCCTTGACGAAGCCCGCCGACAGCCCGGTCGCCAGATAGGCCCCCGCCAACCCGCAGAGCAGCCCGGCGATCGCCACGGCGGCAAAGCGCAGCCGCGTGACCGACACGCCCGCCGTATCGACCGAGGCCGGGTTTTCCCCAACCGCCCGCAGCCGCAGCCCGAAGCGGGTGCGATACAGCACCCACCAGGTCAGCGGCACCATCAGGAACGCGACATAGACCAGGATCGTGTGGCCCGAGATCACCTCGGCATAAAGCGGTCCGACCACCGGGATGCCGCGCAGGCTGTCCGCGAAGGGCAGGGTGATGTCGCCAAAGCGGGGCGTGGCGGTCAGCGCCGCGGCCGTGTCCGGGCCGGTGATCCCCGACAGCCAGGCGCGGAAGGGCGTGACCTGCGCGTCCAGTTCGGCCCCCGGCGTCAGACTGGGGGTGCGCCCGCCCAGGCCGAAGATTTTCTGCCCCAGCAGCACCGTCAGCCCCGAGGCCAGGAAGTTGATTGCCACGCCGGAAATCAACTGGTTGCCCCGGAAGGTGATCGAGGCCGCGCCATGGACCGCCGCCAGGGCCAGCGACCCGGCCAGCCCGGCGATCAGCCCCAGCCAGACATTGCCGGTCAGCGCGGCGACACTGGCGGCGGTAAAGGCCGCCATCAGCATCTTGCCTTCCAGCCCGATGTCGAAGACGCCCGCGCGTTCGGAATAAAGCCCGGCCAGACAGGCCAGCAGCAAAGGGGTCATCAGCCGCACGGCGCTGTCGAGGATTTGCAGGACGGTGTTCAGATCCATCACGCGCCCCTTTTCCGCATCGCCATGAACATCCGCTCCAACGGCCCCCGCACCATGTTGTCAAGCGCGCCGGTGAACAGGATCACAAGCGCCTGGATGACGACGATCAACTCGCGCGGGATGCTGGTCCACAGGGCCAGTTCGCCCCCGCCCTGATACAGGAACCCGAACAGCAGCGCGGCCAGGAACACGCCCAGTGGATGGTTGCGGCCCATTAGCGCCACGGCGATGCCGATGAAGCCCGCGCCCTCGACCGCGTTCAGGACCAGGCGCTCGGCCTCTCCCATGACGTTGTTGATGGCCATCATGCCCGCCAGCCCGCCGGAGATCAGCATGGCGATGATCGTGATGCGGACCGGGCTGATGCCCGCGTAAAGCGCGGCGGGTTCGGATTTGCCGAAGGCGCGGATCTCGAACCCCAGGCGGGTGCGCCAGATCAGCAGCCAGACCAGGACGCAGGCCGCGACCGCCACGAAGAAGCTGATGTTGGCGGGGGTGTTCTTGCCCCATTCGAAGCCCAGCGACAGCGCCATGTCCGACAGCTTGGGCAGATGCGTTTCATTCGGAAACCGGGCCGAGGCCGGGTCCATGCTGCCCACCGGGCGCAGCAGGTTCACCAGAACATAGTTCAGCAACGCGGCGGCGATGAAGTTGAACATGATCGTGGTGATGACGATATGGCTGCCGCGCTTCGCCTGAAGCCAAGCCGGGATCAGCGCCCAGGCCGCGCCGAACAGCGCCGCGCCGATCATCGCGGCGGGCAGGGCCAGCGCCCAATGCGGCAGGGGCAGCGACAGCAGCACCAGGGCAACGCCCAATCCGCCCATCGCCGCCTGCCCCTCGCCGCCGATGTTGAACAGGCTGGCGTGATAGGCGACCATCACCGCAAGCCCGGTAAAGATGAAGTTCGTCGCGTAATACAGCGTGAAGCCCCAGCCATAGCTGGAGCCCAGGGCGCCGTCGATCATCGTCGTCAGCGCGAGGGCCGGGCTTTCGCCGATGGCCAGGATCACAAGCGCCGAAATCGCCATCGCCAGCACCAGCGAGATCAGCGGTGTCAGCAGAACATCGGCCCATTTCGGCATCTTTTCCATGCTCAGCCTTTCATGCCGTGGCACAGGGCCAGGAAGGCGCGCGGATCGGCGATCTGGTCCCAGGTGATCGCGTCGCCGTTGCCCGCCATGCGCGCCAGGCTGCGGGCACGGGGGACCGCGCCGCCCGCGCCGGGAAAGCCGCGCACGACCAGCAGGTTTTCCTCGGCCCGCGTCCGGCCCTGCCGCGCCTCGGCGGTGCAGCGGCTGTCGTCGGCCAGGCTGGCGAAGGCGATGGCGACGCGTCCGGCGGTCTGGGGCGCGGTCGCCTCGCCCGCCGGGGCCTGAACCGGGGCGTGGTCGGCGCAGGCGATGCCGCGCGCGTCGCTGGTGCAACTGCCGGGGAAATCGTCCTCGTAATCGGAATCCCGGACCGGATCGGCGACGGCCCATGTTCCGTCGGGGTTGCGGGCGCGGGTCTGGGCGCGGGCCTCGGCCGCCATGACCAGGCGGTCGGGCGCGTCGCCATCGGGCCAGATGTCCATTTTGGGCATCCGGGGCGCGGGCATGGCGCCGCAGGCGGTCAGAAGCAGAACGGAAAGAAGGCAGGCTTTCGGGGTCATTCAGGATACTCGAGGGGTCTTGGGGTCTTCTGAAGGGTGGCCGGCCGGGGCGTTCCCGTCCTGCGGAGGGGCGGAGGCAGGGTCGATCCCGGCCATCAGCAGGCCCAGATCGCCGGTGGTGGCCTGGCCGGACAGGCGTTCGCCCATGATGCGGCCGTCGAACATCACGGCGATGCGGTCCGACAGGGACATGATCTCGTCCAGTTCGACCGAGACCAGCAGGATCGCCTTGCCCGCGTCGCGCAGTTCCACGATGCGCTTGTGGATGAATTCGATGGCGCCTATGTCCACACCCCGCGTCGGCTGGCCGATCAGCAGCAGGTCGGGGTTGCGCTCGATCTCTCGGGCCACGACGATCTTCTGCTGGTTGCCGCCCGAGAAGTTCCGGGCGGCCAGGTCGCAGGTCGGCGGGCGCACGTCGAAGCGCGCGATCTTGCCTTCGGCATCGCGGCGGATGGCGTCGCGGTCCATCAGCGGGCCGTGCCCGTATTCCGGGGCGTCATGGTATCCGAAGGCCACGTTTTCCCAGGCGGCGAAATCCATGATCAGGCCCTCGGCCTGCCGGTCCTCGGGGATATGACCGATGCCCTGGCGGCGGCGTTCGGCGGCGTTGCAGGCGCCGCCCGACAGGGGCAGGGGGGTGCCGTTCATGCGGATCTCGCCCGACAGGCGGCTGCCCTTTTCCGGATAGCCGCCCAGGATTTCCAGAAGCTGCGTCTGGCCGTTGCCGCTGACGCCCGCGACGCCCAGGATCTCGCCCGCGCGGATCTCCAGGTCGATGCCGCGCAGGCGCTCCACGCCGCTGCCATCGACCATGCGCAGGCCGCGGATTTCCAGGACCGGCTGGCCGGGCGTGGCAGGCGCCTTCTGGACGTTCAGCAGCACCTTGCGCCCGACCATCAGCTCGGCCAGTTCCTCGGGGCTGGTGTCCGCCGTCCTGACCGAGGCCACCATCTCGCCCCGCCGCATGACGGATACGGTATCGGTGATCTCCATGATCTCGCGCAGCTTGTGGGTGATCAGGATGATCGTCTTGCCCTCGGCCCGCAGGCCTTCCAGGATGCGGAACAGGTGGTCGGCCTCGGCCGGGGTCAGCACGCCGGTCGGTTCGTCCAGGATCAGGATGTCGGCCTGGCGATACAGCGCCTTGAGGATCTCGACCCGCTGCTGGTGGCCGACCGACAGGTTCTCGACCGTCTCGTCGGGATCGACGTTCAATTCGTATTCCTGGGCCAGTTGCCGCAGCACGCCGCGCGCCTTGGCCAGCGAGGGGCGCAGCAGCCGCCCCTCCTCGGCGCCCAGGATGATGTTTTCCAGCACGGTGAAGTTCGGGACCAGCTTGAAATGCTGAAAGACCATGCCGATGCCCGCGCGGATCGCGGTCTGGCTGTCGGCGATGGTCAGGGGGCGGCCGCCCACCAGGATGTCCCCCACATCGGGCTTGTAGAAGCCATAGAGGATCGACATCAGCGTCGATTTGCCCGCGCCGTTCTCGCCGATGATGCCGTGGATCGTGCCGCGTTCCACGCGCAGGTCGATGTCGCGGTTGGCCTGCACGGGGCCGAAGGCCTTGGAGATTCCGCGCAGTTCAATCGCCGCAGGGGCGGCCGTTTCCAGCCGCCCCCGTGGGTCCACCGTCGCCGCCATTTACTGAACCGGGCAGGCGTTGTCGGTCATGTAGTCGTGGACCGCGATCTGCCCGCCGGTGATGCCGGCGCGGGCCTCGTCCACGGCGGCCTGCATCTCGGGGGTGATCAGGGCCTTGTTGTTGTCGTCGATGGCCACGTCCACGCCCTCGGCCTTCAGGTCCATGACCTTGACGCCGGGCTGGACGCCGTTCTTGAAGGCGTCGTAGACCGCGTTGTCCACCCGCTTGACCATCGAGGTCAGCACCTTGCCCGGATGCAGGTGGTTCTGGTTGCTGTCCACGCCGATCGACAGGATGCCGCCATCCGCCGCCGCCTGCAACACGCCGATGCCGGTGCCGCCCGCCGCCGCATAGATCACGTCCGCGCCCTGGCTGATCTGGGCCTTGGCAAGCTCGCCTCCCTTGACCGGGTCGTTCCAGGCGGCGGGGGTGGTGCCGGTATAGTTGATCAGCACGCGGCCATCAGGCTTGGCGGCCTTGAAGCCCTGGGCGAAGCCGCATTCGAACTTGTGGATCAGCGGAATGTCCATGCCGCCGATAAAGCCCACGGTGCCCGATTTCGACGCCTGCGCCGCCATGATCCCGGCCAGATAGCTGCCCTGCTCCTCGGTGAAGACGACCGACTGGACGTTGGGCTGTTCGACCACCATGTCGATGATCGCGAACTGGGTGTCCGGGTAATCGGGGGCCACCTGGTTCAGCACGTCGCCGAAGGCGAAGCCGGTCATGACGATGGGATTGGCGCCGGTTTCCGCCAGGCGGCGCAGGGCCTGTTCGCGCTGCGCCTCGGACTGCATCTCCAGTTCCTTGTAGCTGCCGCCGGTTTCCTCGACCCAGCGTTGCGCGCCCGCGAAGGCGGCCTCGTTGAAGGATTTGTCGAACTTGCCGCCAAGGTCGAAGATCAGCGCCGGTTCGGCCAGGGCCATGCCGCCCGTCAATGCCGTCAACGCGACTCCTGCAAGCAGCGATGTCGTCAGGGACATAAGGAAACCTCATCCTGTTGTTTGCAGGCGAGTCAAGCCGCCCGCGTGATGGCCCGATTAGGGCGCATCGCCCGCAGCCGGTCAACCGCCTTCTTGGCCGGGCGCCAGCCGCAGGGTCATCACAAGGGCATCCAGATCCGGGCCGTAATAGCGCCGCCTGCGCCCGGATTCCCGCCACCCCGCCGCATGATAGAGGGCCTGCGCGGCGGCGTTGTCGGCCGCAACCTCCAGGAAGGCCTGGGCCGCCCCGCGTGCCCGTGACGTGGCGGCAAACTGGGCTATCAGATCGCGGGCGATTCCCTGGCGGCGCGCGTCGGGGGCGACGGCCAGGGTCAGCAGCTCGGCCTCGTCCGCGACGGTCTGGCCCAGCAGGAAGCCCTGGGGGCGGGTCAGCAGGAAGGCGCGGGGGCTGTCCAGAAGCGCGGCGAATTCGGCGGCGGACCAGGGGCGCGGGCGGGTGAAGCAGCGCGCGTGAATCGCCGCGAGGTCGTCGGGCGTCACGGCAGGATCAAGGGCGCCGCGTCGCGGGCGGGGGCGGCATCGGCGGGGCGCAGATACAGCGGCGCCGGGCGCGGGCCGGGATCGGCGCGGCGGGCCAGGGCGATGCGCGCGATGGCCACCGCAGGGGGAACCGCAGGCGCAGCCTGCGCGGGGCCGGGCGGCAGCGAACCGGCCGCAGCTTGCTGCGGGCGGTCCCCCCCGCCGGTGCCGAAGTCCTGCCACACGACCTGATTGGCGTGCAGCGGCAGCACGACGCGGCAGGGGCGGGGCAGATCCAGCGCCGCCGCCTCGGTTGCGGCGACGCCCACCGCCGGGATGCCCAGCGACAGCGCCAGCCCGCGCGAGGCGGCGACGGCGATGCGGATGCCGGTGAAGTTTCCCGGCCCGATGCCCACGCCGATCACGTCCAGGTCGCGCCAGGCAAGCCCCGCCTGGGCCAGCAGCCCTTCCAGCAGCGGAAACAGCCGTTCGGCCTGGCCCTTGGCCATCGCCTCGGACGACTGCGCCAGGATGGTGTCGCCCCGCAGCAAAGCGGCCGCGCAATGCGCGGCCGATGTGTCGAAGCCAAGGGCGATCGGATCAGGCAACCGGCCGGACCTCGACCACCTCGGGGATGTAATGGCGCAGCAGGTTCTCGATCCCCATCTTCAGCGTCAGGGTCGAGGACGGGCAGCCCGCGCAGGCACCCTGCATGTGCAGATAGACCACGCCCCGGTCGAAGCCGTGGAAGGTGATGTCGCCGCCGTCCTGCGCCACTGCCGGGCGGACGCGGGTGTCCAGCAGTTCCTTGATCTGGACCACGATGTCCGAATCGGGACCGTCATGGTTGGCATGGCCCGACTGTTCCGCCTTGCCCTCGACGGCAGGGGCGCCGGACTGGAAATGCTCCATGATGGCGCCCAGGATCGAGGGCTTGAGATGGTCCCAGGGCTGGTCGTCTTCCTTGGTCACGGTCACGAAATCGCGGCCCAGGAACACGCCGGTCACCCCGCCCACCGCGAAGATGCGGCGCGCCAGGGGAGAGCCGGCGGCATTGTCGGGGGCGGGGAAGTCGGCGGTGCCGTCCTCCATCACGATTTCGCCGGGAAGAAACTTCAACGTCGCGGGGTTCGGTGTGGTTTCCGTCTGGATGAACATTGGCCAAGGCTCCTTTGGACCGGATATGGCTATGGCGGGCCTGCGGGTCAAGCGCGGCGGGGGGTCAGGTGATCGCCTCCAGCCGTTCCTTCGAGATGTCGGCGGGCACCAGGGTGATGGGGCAAGGCAGGGTCGCGGCGTCGCGCATCAGCCGCGTCAGCACCGGATTCTGGGCCGAGCGGTCCGATCCCAGCCCCATGGCGACGATGCCCACTGCCGGGTCTTCGTTCAGATAGGCCAGCAGCTGTTCGGCCGGATCGCCCTCGCGGATGACCAGTTCCGGCTCGACTTTCGGGCGCATTCTCATCCACTTGGCGTAAACTTCGAAATGCGCCTCGATCCGTTCATAGGCCTCGGCGCGCATCACGTCGGCGACGCCGAAGCCGTGCTGGATCTCGTTGGGGGGGATGACCGCCAGCACCGTCACCGCGCCGCCGGAATTCGATGCCCGCATGGCTGCAAAGCGCATCGCGTTCAGGCATTCCCGGCTGTCGTCCAGCATGACAAGAAATTTCCGCATCATCCGCTTTCGTGTCGTTCTTTTCCGCGCTGACAGTGACCCCTTTGCCATGGTGGCGCAAGTCATTCGGGGAGATCGGCGCGGTTGCGGTTTTCTTGGATCGGCGGCTGTGCTACTCCGCCTGACAAGAACGAGACGTTCGCAGGGCGGCACAGGGCAGGCATCGTGACGATCCACCACGGCTGGGACAAGACAAGATCGGCGCGCCTCGCCGTGCCGGAAATGGCCTGGTTCGCGGTCGACGGCCATTCTCAGATCAGCAAACCCTCGCCCCGCCGCAAGCGGCTGTTCGATCTGGCCCTGGCGCTGATCATGCTGATCCCGGTGTCCGCGATCATCGGGGTCGTGGCGGTTCTGATGCTGATCCAGCAGGGCCGGCCGATCTTCTATTCGGCCGAACGGATGCGCGCGCCGGGCCGGTCGTTCCGGCAGCTGAAATTCCGCACCATGATCCCCGAGAACGAGGATTTCGGCGCCACCGGCGCGCACAAGCACTGGCGCATCACGCCGCTGGGCCATTTCCTGCGCCGCACGCGCATCGACGAGCTGCCGCAGCTGTTCAACATCCTGCGCGGCGACATGAGCTTCGTCGGCCCCCGCCCGCCGCTGCGCGAATATGTCGAACGCTTTCCGGCGGTCTATGCGCAGGTGCTGAAAAGCCGCCCCGGCGTGACCGGGCTTGCGACGCTGATCTATCACCGCCACGAGGACCGGATCCTGGCGCGCTGCACAAGCGCCGAGGCGACCGAGCGGGCCTATTACCGCCGCTGCCTGCCCGCCAAGCTGAAGATCGACCTGATCTATCAGCGCCACCGCGATATCCGCCTGGACCTGTGGATCATGTGGAACACCCTCAAGATCGTCCTCGGATACAGGGACGAAAGGCCCAGAAGGCGGGGCCGGTCCTAGGCCGCGAAGGGATCGCGCGGGTATCCGACGCCGCACAGATACAAGCCGTGCGGCGGACAGACCGGGCCGCATTCCGCGCGGTTGCGGGCCGACAGGGCCTGGGCCACGCGGTCCGGCGCCCACGACCCGGCCCCGACGCGTTCCAATGTCCCCACGATGGACCGGACCTGGTTGTGCAGGAACGACCGGGCGCGCAGGTGAAAGCGGTATTCCCGACCATGGGGGATCGGGCTTTCCTCGACCCGGATCTCGTCCAGCGTCTTGACCGGACTGGCGGACTGGCACATCGCGGATCGGAAGGTCGTGAAATCGTGCCGTCCGACCAGATGCGCCGCCGCCTGCCGCATCGCGTCCGCGTCCAGCGGGTGCAGCACCTGCCAGACCAGACCGCGATCATGTGTCGCCGGGGCGCGGCGGGCTTGCAGGCGGAACAGATAGCGCCGCTCGGTGGCCGAGAAGCGGGCGTGGAAATCCTGAGAGACGCGGGCGGCGGCCAGGATGGCGACCGGCGCGGGTTTCAGGTGGAAGTTCAGTGCCTCGGCCAGCCGGAACGGATCCCAGTCGCGCGCCAGATCGGCATGGGCGACCTGCGCCGTCGCATGGACGCCCGCATCCGTCCGCCCTGCCGCCGCGATCCGCGCGCCTGACGCAAAGCCGGGGTCCAGCCGGGCCAAGGCAGCCTCGACCGCGCCCTGGACCGAGGGCTGATCGGCCTGGGCCTGCCATCCGGCAAAGGGACGGCCGTCGTATTCGATCTTCAACACAAAGCGCGGCATCGCCGGATCAGCGCGCCTTGTCCCGGTCGGGGGTCAGCAGACCGTCCAGGAAGCGCGCGGTTTCCGTGCGCGGCGCGTCCAGTTGCGCGGGGTCGCCGCCCGTTGCCTCGGCGGCGCGCACCCCCTCGCGCGCCAGTCTTTCGCGCAGGACCGAAATCTCGATTTCCAGATCCGTCCGGTCGCCTTCCAGCAGGCGGCGCGACTTGGCGCTGAAATCTTTTTCCAGATCGTCCAGGAACGTTTCGTAAGACGCCCGAACCTTCGGATCCCGGGTCTGGCGATAGAGGTCCGCGAACTTCACCGTCGCGTCGCGCGCGCCCATCAGGTAGACGCCCAGGTATCGCCGCGCCGCCGACAGATCGCCGGGATTGCTGCGCACGCGATCGAACAGGTCGCCGACCGTGGCGGCGAACCGCTCCACCCGCGCGTCCATCTGGCGGTCGCCGAGGGCGCGGATCGCGTCGCGCATCTGGGACAAGTGGCCCTCGGCCTCGTCGATCATCTTCTGGGCGCGTTCCCCCTGGAAGCCGTCGGTCGCGGCGATGCCCTTGTCGCGCATCGGATCGGCCCCGAAGGCCAGCCAGTGCAGCACCATCCCGGTCGCGCCGACGATGCCCGCGCCCGCCAGGCTGCCGGGTTCAGCCATCCCCAGGCCCAGGCCGAGGCCGGTCAGGACGCTGCCGAACAGCTTGCGCGGGATCGCCGGGCGGCGGGCGACGCGGCGCACCTGATAGGCGGCTTCGGCGGCCAGGCCTTCGCGGGTCATCCACATGCCGCTGGCGATCACGCCGAAGGCCGCCAGGTTGCCCGCCATGCCCGCCGGATCCTGGAAGAAGGCCCCGAACAGGAACGGCAGCGCCGCGATGGTCACATATTTGGGCCGGGACGCCAGCGGGTGCCGGATCGGCGCCGCAGGCGGCGGGTTGCGGTTGTCGCCCTGCGGTCCCAGGCCGGGCGAATACCGTCCGCCAAAACGCTGCGCCATATCCTTACCCCGCCCCGAACGAAGCATAGAGCGTCACCAGAACCAGCAGATAGAAGCCCAGCCGTTGAATGGCGTTCTGCGACATGCCTGTGTCTTTCCCTGTGGGCCGTGATGGCCCGGTCCCGCCCTATATCGGAATTGCGGCGCGGATTGCAAAGATCAGCCGCGCGGAAACAGCCGCTCCAGCGCCTGGTCCAGGGGCGAGGGGTCGTCGATGGCAAGGCGCACCGGCAGGGTCATCACCCTGGACCGGAAGGACCGGGGCAGGCGTGCCGCATCCTTTTCGGTGGTGACAAGCTGTGCGCCCAGAAGCCGCGATTCGGTCTCCAGCCGGGTCAGCAGGGCCGGAGTGAAGGGCTGGTGGTCCTCCAACGCCTCGGCCCGGACCAACTCGGCGCCCAGGCCGGTCAAGGTGGCGAAGAATTTCTCGGGGTGGCCGATCCCGGCGAAGGCCAGGACGCGGTGACCCTGCCAGTCCATGCCCATGGGCAGGGGGGCCAGGGCGCCGCGCAGATGCGGCGGGCCTGGGGGGGCGGTGAAACGGGCCTGGGCGTCCGCCGGGCCGATGGACAGCAGCAGGTCGGCGCGCGCCAGGCCCGCCGCCACGGGTTCGCGCAGCGGCCCGGCGGGGATGCACAGCCCGTTGCCGAAGCCCTTGGCGGCGTCGACGACCACCAGCGACAGGTCATGGGCCAAGGCGGGATCCTGGAAGCCGTCGTCAAGGATGATCGCCTGCGCGCCGTCCTCTGCGGCCGCGCGCGCGCCCGCCAGCCGGTCCTTGGCGACCCAGACCGGACCGAAAGCGGCCATCAGCAGCGGCTCGTCCCCGGTCAGCGCGGCATCGTGAGAGGATTCGACCACCCGCAGCGGTCCTGCCGCGCTGCCGCCATAGCCGCGCGAGACGACATGCACCGCGACGCCGCGCGCTTGCAGCGCCTGTTGCAGGTGGATGACGGTGGGCGTCTTGCCTGTGCCCCCGGCATTGAGGTTGCCGACGCAGATCACCGGCACGCCGACCGTCGCCCGTGCCCCGCCCGCCAGGCGCCGCGCAGTGGCGCGGGCATAGGCTGCACCCAGCGGCGACAGCAGGCGCGCGGCCAGGCTGGGCGGGCGCTGATACCAGAAGGCGGGTGCGCGTCTCATGGCGTGGCCTTTCCGATGGCGTCCAGGACCGGGGCGCAGATGCGCAGCGTCACGTCCGCGCCGCCGGTGCTGACGGTCCAGGCGTTGCTGGCCAGCGTCGCGATCAGGTCGGGTTGCGACAGTTCGGCGATGGCGGCCGCCAGGTCGTCCGCATCGGCGACCTGGCGCGCCGCGCCCGCGCCGCGCAACTGCTGCCATTCGGCTGCGAAACGGTCCGTATGGGGACCGTGGACGATGGCCGAACCCAAGGCTGCGGGTTCGAACGGGTGGCGCGCGGCGGCGTCGTCGCCTCCCAGCGTGCCGCCCAGATAGGTGACGGGGGCCAGCCGATACCACAGGCCCATCTCGGTCGGGCCGTCGGTCAGCATGACATGCACGTCGTCGGTCGGATCCTCGTCCAGGGACCGGCGGGCGACGGTCAGGCCGCTGGCCTCGATCGCCTCGGCCAGGGGGGCGATGCGGTCGGGATCGCGCGGGGCGAGGAACAGCAGCGCCCGATGCGACTGGGCCAGGGCCGCGTGATGGGCGGTCAGGACCGCCTGTTCCTCGTCCGGGGGGACCGAGGCGGCAAGCCAGGCGTGGCGGCCGCGCAGAAGCTGGGCGATGACGCTGCGCTCGGCCTCGGAACAGGGCAGGGGGTCGCGGATCTCGGCGACCGGGCCGGTCAGGGTCACGCGCCTGCGGTCCGCGCCCATGCGCAGGGCGACCAAGCGGCTGGCCGGGTCGGTGACAAGGATCGCCCGGACCTGGCGCAGCAATTCGCGCCGCGCGCTGGCCTTCAGCGTCCAGGCCGTATCCTCGGGGGAAAAGCGTCCTTCGGCCAGGACGATGGGCAGGCCCCGGCGGCTGGCCGCCTGGATCAGCGCGGCAGGCAGGTCGGTGCCCATCAGCAGCACGGCGGCCGGTCCGGCCTGCATCAGCAATTCGGCCTGTGCGGGGGAAGGGTCGCCCGCGTCGAAAATCCGCAGGTCGGGCCTGCTGCGCATCAGGCGGCGCTGCACCTGGGCAAAGGCCGCGCGGGCCTCGGGGGCGGTCTGGACCAGCAGCAGCGGGCCGGTCCCCGAGGGGATTTCGGGCGCCACCGCATCGTCCGGTGCGGGGATCCGGGCGCGCCGCATCCACAGCGCAAGCCGCCCGATCCCGGTTCCGGCCATGACAGCGCCCCGCGCGCGCCCGGCGCGGGCGATCAGCCCCTGACCTCCAGCTCCTCGGTTGCGCTGGCGGCGGTTTCCTCGTCCCGCAGGCGGTGCAGGTGGGCGATGAAATAGCGGGTATGGGCGCTGTCCACGGTCCGCTGGGCCTCGGCCTTCCAGGCATCATAGGCTGTCTGGTAGTTGGGGAAGATGCCGACGATGTGGATATTGTCCGTGTCGCGGAACTGGGTGCCCTGCGGGTCGGTCAATTCGCCGCCGAAGACAAGATGCAGACGCTGGCTCATGGGTGTTTCCTGTGGTTGTGCCGCGCGGATCCTAATGCGGCGGCGCGGCGAGATGAAGCGGCAAGCCGGGGGTTTCACACCCCCGGACCCCCGTGGGATATTTGGGCAAAGGTGAAGGGGCGGCCGTCACAGCCCCGCCAGTTTCATGATCGTCGCCCATTCGGCATCTGTCACCGGCTGTACCGACAGGCGCGAGTTGTTGACCAGCACCATGTCCTTCAGCGCCGGTTCCTGTTTCGCCTGGTCCAGCGAAATGGGCCGGGGCAGGGGCTTCACGGCCTTCACGTCCACGCATTCCCATCGCGGATCGTCGGTGGAGCTGTCGGGATGGGCCTCGGCGATGACCTGGACGATGCCCACGGCTTCCTTGCCGATGTTGGAATGGTAGAACAGGCCCAGGTCGCCCGCCTTCATGGCGCGCATGAAGTTGCGGGCCTGATAGTTGCGGACCCCGTCCCATTCCTCGCCCTTGTCGCCCTTCGCGACAAGATCGTCCCAGCCGAACACGTCCGGTTCGGACTTGAACAGCCAATAGGCCATCAGCCGATCACCTTCTTCCATTCGGTGATCTCGACCGAATCGAACAGCCCGGCAAGGGCATAGGGATCGCGGTCCGACCAGGCCTTCGCCGCGTCGAGGCTGTCGGCCTTGAGCACCAGCAGCGATCCGCGCATTTCGCCGTCGGTCAGCATCGGGCCGCCGAACAGCACCACGCGGGTGTCGCGGACATAGGCCAGATGCGCCTCGCGGTTGGCCATGCGGGTTTCCAGGGCGCCGGGCTTGTCACGGCAGATCAGGGCGAACAGGGGCATCATTCCTCCTTCAGGGGGCGGGTCATCAGCATCTCGGACGCGTTTTCGACGGAAACCCGGCCTTCGGCAAGGGCCGCCACCATCGCGGCGATGGGCATGTCGCAGCCGATCCGGGCGGACAGGGCGGCCACCGCGCGGGCGGTGGCGGCGCCTTCGACGGTCGTGTTGCTGTCGAAGGGCTGGCGCGCGCCAAGCGCCTGGCCATAGCGGAAGTTGCGCGACTGCGCCGAGGTGCAGGTCAGCGTCAGATCGCCCAGGCCGGACAACCCGGTCAGCGTTTCCGGCCGCGCGCCAAGCCGGGCGGCGAGGCGGGTCATTTCGGCGAAGCCGCGCGTGACGATGGCGGCGCGGGCGCTGTCGCCCAGGCCCGCGCCGATCACCACGCCCGCCGCGATGGCGATGACGTTCTTCAGCGCGCCGCCCAGTTCCGCGCCGGTCACGTCGGTGGTGCGGTAGAGCCGCAGGACCGGGGTGGACAGCGCGTGTTGCAGGGCGCGGCCCGCATGCGCGTCGGCGCAGGCCAGGGTCAGCGCGGTGGGCAACCCGCGCGCAATGTCGGCGGCGAAGGACGGGCCGGTCATCACGGCGATGGTGGCCTGCGGGCAGGCCCCCGCCAGCAGGGTCGAGGGGCCGGTCAGGCGCGACAGGTCGATGCCCTTGGCGGTGCTGACCAGCGTCCTGCCGTCCAGCAGGCCCGCGTGATCGGCCAGGAAGCCGCCAAGCGCCTGCGCGGGCAAGGCCAGCAGCAGCGTGTCGGCCCGTGCGGCAGTGCCCAGGTCGTCGGTGACGCGGATCGCGTCGGGCAGCGTCACGCCCGGCAGGCGGGGGTTGTCGCGGCCCCAGCGGATGTCGCGCGCCCACAGCGTCACCGGGCCATTGGCCGACAGCGCCACCGCAAGCGCCGTGCCGAAAGCGCCCGCGCCCAGGATCGACACGCTCATGCCTTGGCCCCCTTCTTGCCGCCGCCCAGCATCGGCGTTGCGTCGCGGTCCAGCGGCCATCGAGGGCGGGCGGCCAGGTCCATGCCGTCGCGCTGGCCCAGGGCAAAGCGTTCCGCCCCTGCCCAGGCGATCATCGCGCCGTTGTCGGTGCACAGCGCCAGCGGCGGGGCCAGGAAGCGCGCGCCCGCGTCCTGCGCCACCTGCTGCAAGGCCGCGCGGATCGTGCGGTTCGCCGCGACCCCGCCCGCCACGGCCAGCACCGGCACCGGATGGGCGGCCAGGGCGCGGCGGGATTTCTCGGCCAGAACCTCGGCCACGGCCTGCTGGAAGGCGGCGCAAAGATCGGCGCGGTCCTGCTGGCGCAATCCGCCCTGGTCGGCGATCAACTGGTCGCGCAGCCGCAGGGCGGCGGTTTTCAGCCCCGAGAAGGACATGTCACAGCCCGGCCGGTCCAGCAGCGGGCGGGGCAGGGGGAAGCGGTCGGGATCGCCATTCGCGGCCTCGGCCTCGACAGAGGGCCCGCCGGGCTGGGGCAGGGCCAAGAGCTTGGCCAGCTTGTCGAACGCCTCGCCCGGCGCGTCGTCGATGGTGCCGCCCAGGCGGGTGAAATCCTGCGGCCCGTCCACGCGCAGGAACTGGCAATGCCCGCCCGAGACCAGCAGCATCAGATAGGGAAAGCCGATGCCGTCGGTCAGGCGCGGCGTCAGCGCATGGCCCGCAAGGTGGTTCACGCCGACCAGCGGCAGGCCGGCGCCGGCGGCGATGCCTTTGGCGCACATCACGCCTGCCATCACCCCGCCGATCAGCCCCGGCCCCGCCGTGACGGCGATAGCCGTGACATCGGACAGCGCCACACCTGCCTGCGCCAGCGCTTGCTCGACCACCAGATCCAGCCGCTCGGCATGGGCGCGGGCGGCGATTTCCGGCACGACGCCGCCGAAATCGGCATGCAGCGCGGTCTGGCTGCTGACGACCGAGGACAGGATCCGCCGGTCGCCCGTCACAAGCGCGGCCGCTGTGTCGTCGCAACTGCTTTCGATGCCAAGGAAAATCTGGGTGTCGTCCATGCTCTTGCCGGGCGGGGGAATGGCGCTTAGGCCTATGGCCCTAGCATCGGACAGGGGGGATGCCAATGTCCAGCACCAAGCGGCCGGTCCTGTTGCTGACCCGCCCTCAGGCGGATTCGCGGCGCTTTGCGGCGATGCTGCCGGAATGGCGGGCGGTGATCTCTCCGATCCTGCGGATCGTGGCGGTGGATCACGATGGCGCGGCGCTGCGGGATGCGCCGGGGCTGGTCTTCACCTCGGCCCATGCGGTGGCTGCGGCGGGGCCGGGGCGCGGGCGGCTGGCGCTGTGCGTGGGCGGGCATACGGCGCAGGTCGCGCGGGCGGCGGGGTTCGACGTGCGCGCGGGCAACGGTTTCGCCGAAGGGCTGCTGCCGCTGATCGACGGCGCCGGGGTGCCGCTGATTCATCCGCATGGCCGTCACCTGGCCAAGCGGCTGCCGGTGCCGGGGATGGTGGTCTATGACCAGCAGGCGGTGCCCTTGACGGCCGAGGCGCGGGCGCTGCTGGGGGGCGACGGTCCGGTCGTGCTGCCGCTGTTCTCGCCCCGCAGTGCCCGGCTGGTGGCGGATGCGACGCGGGGGGCGCGGGCGCCGCTGCGGGTGGCGGCGATCAGCGATGCCGCCTGGGCCGCCTGGGACGGCCCCGCCGCCGGTCATGCGGTGGCCGAACGGCCCGATGCGGCGGCGATGGCTGCGGCCGTCCGCGCCCTGGCTTTGGCGGAACAATGATGCTTAGGGCGGGTTGAGAAGCGGCCCCCGTCTCATTAGGCTGCGGCCAGGCGCGGCCATGCTGCCGCCGCGAGACGGGGACATGACGTGAAAAAGCCAGACAAGACCAAAAGCGACAGCCATTCCGAAACCCCGCAGGACAAGACGCCCCTGATGCTGAAAAAGGACGCCGCCGACCCGGGCGTGATCGCCCGGTCCCCCATCGGCGCGGGCGACGGCTCGTCGGCCGCCGCGACGGGCGGAGAGATCAGGCCGATCGAGTCCACCCTTCTGGGCGACAAGACCGGCCAGAACCCTGCGGCCGCGCGCAAGGCCGCCGACAAGCCCGGCAAGGACAAGACCCCCGCCGGGGCGAAAGACGCGCCGAAAGACGCCCCGCCGAAGGATCCTCCGGTGCGCGAGGCTGCGGCTGCGGCGCCTGCACGGAAGGTCACGGTGCAGAAGACCGGCTTCTGGCCGGTCGTCCTGGGCGGTGTCGTCGCCGCCGGGCTGGGATCGGCTGCGACGATCTGGGCGCTGCCGCATCTGCCCGCCGCCTGGCTGCCCGAACAGCCCGCCGCAGCCGCCCCCGATGTCGATGTCGCCGCGATTCGCAGCGAGGCCGTCAGCGCGGCCGAGGCCGCGACCGCCGAACAGATCGACGCCCTGCGCGCCGAGCTTGCGGCTGCCTCCGATAACGCCCCGCAGGCCTCCGGCGCCTCGGCCGAGGATCTAGCGGCGCTGCGCCAGCAGATCGATGATCAGGCCGCCGAGATTCGCGAGCTGAGCGCCCGCCCGCAGATCGACCCCGACCTTGCCGCCCGCGTCCAGACCCTGGCCGACCAGGCCGATACGCTGGAACAGCAGTTGCAGACCGCAGCCCAGGCTGCGCAGGCGCAGATCAACGCCGCCCAGGCCGAGGCGCAGCAGTTGCAGCAGGCCGCCGCCGAAAGCACCCGCCGGGCCGAGGCCGTGGCCGCCATCGCCGCGCTGCAATCCGCCCTGGATCGCGGCATCGCCCCGGACGAGGCGCGCCAGACGCTGGAGGGCGTCGGGCTTGAGGCGCCCGAGGCGCTGACGCGCGAAGTTCCCAGCCTCGACAGCCTGCAAGCCGGGTTCCCCGAAGCCGCGCGCGCCGCCCTGCGCACCTCGCTGCGTCAGGACAGCGCCACCGGCAACGGCAGCCTGTTCGGCAATTTCCTGCGCGCCCAGACCGGCGCCCGATCCATCGTCCCGCGCGAGGGGACGGATCCCGATGCGGTCCTGTCGCGCGCCGACGCCGCCGTCCAGGAAGGGCGGATCGCCGATGCCGTGACCGAGATCGGCGCGCTGCCCGACGATGCCCGCGCCGCCCCCGCCATGGCGGACTGGCTGGCGGGCGCGACCGCCTATCGCGATGCGCAGGCGGCCTTGTCCGACCTGTCGGCCCCTGCAAACTGAGGTCCGGGCATGTTGCTGTCCCTGTTGAAAATCCTGTTCTTCTTCGCGGTCGTCCTGGTGATCGCGCTTGGCGCCGTGCATCTGTCGGAAACCGGCCAGATGCTGCGCGTGGAATATGCGGGCACCGAATACGCGCTGACCCCGGTCAAGGCGGTCGTGGCCCTGCTGGTGCTGATGGTTCTGGCCTGGCTGGTCTTCAAGGCCCTGGGCCTGGCCCTGGCCTTCATCCGCTTCATCGCGGGGGACGAAACCGCCATTGACCGCTATTTCGCCCGGTCCCGCGAACGCAAGGGCTATGAGGCGCTTGGCGAGGGGATGCTGGCGGTCGCGTCCGGCGAAGGCAAGCTGGCGCAGGACAAGGCCACCCGCGCCGAGAAATACCTGCACATGCCCCATATCACCAACCTGCTGTCCGCCCAGGCGGCCGAGGTTGCCGGCGACAAGGCCCGCGCGGGCCAGATCTATCGCAAGCTGCTGGAGGACGACCGCACCCGCTTCGTCGGCATCCGCGGCCTGATGCGCCAGAAGATCGACGAGGGCGATACCGCGACCGCGCTGCTGCTGGCGCAGAAGGCCTATGCCCTGAAGCCCCGGCACCGCGAGTTGCAGGACACCCTTCTGGAACTGGAGATGCGCGAGAACGACTGGAAGGGCGCGCGGCAGGTTCTGAAGGACAAGCGCCGCCAGGGCGACCTGCCCCAAGACGTGCATATCCGCCGCGACGCGGTGCTGGCCTTGCAGGAAGCGGCCGAGGTTCTGGCACAGGGCAATTCCATCAGCGCCCGCGAGGCCGCGATTTCCGCCAACAAGGCGTCGCCGGATCTGATCCCGGCGGCGGTGCTGGCCGCGCGCAGCTATATCGCGCAGAAGGATTTCCGCAACGCCTCGCGCGTGCTTGAGAAAACCTGGTCGGTGCGGCCCCATCCCGATATCGCCGCCGCCTATGCCGAGATCGTCCCCGACGAAACGCCTGCCGCCCGTCTGACGCGGTTCGACCGCCTGATCTCGAAGAATCCCAATGACGAGGAATCGCGCCTGCTGCGCGCGGAACTGCTGCTGGCGGCCGAGGATTTCCCCGGCGCCCGCCGCGCGCTTGGCGATCTGGCCGAAAAGCATCCCACCGTGCGCACCCTGTCGATCATGGCGGCGGTCGAACGCGGCGAAGGGGCGGACGACAGCGTGGTGCGCGGTTACCTGACGCGCGCGCTGACGGCATCGCGCGGTCCGCAATGGGTCTGCGACAAGTGCCACAACGTGATGGGCGACTGGGCGCCGGTCTGCGATAGCTGCGGCGGTTTCGACACCCTGACCTGGCGCGAACCCGAGACGCGCGCCACAGCCGCCATGGCTGCCCCCGGCGCCGAGATGCTGCCGCTACTGGTCGGCGCGCCGAAACCTCAGCCGCCTGTTGCCCCAAAGGTCGAGGACGTGCCGCCTGCCGACATCCGGGCACCGGATGCGCCGGCCAAGCCTGCCGCCAAGGCGCGTCCGGTCGAAGTCGCCCATGTCGCCCCCGGCATGGTCCCGCGCGAGACCGACTACGTCACGGTCGAACCGGCCAGCACCATCACCACCCCTGAACCCGCCCCGGCCCCATCCGAGATCCGCGCAGCGCCGCAGCCCTCGGTCAGGCCGGTGCCGGCCACGGATCCCGAACCGACCCTGATCCGCCCCGATGTCCTGCCGCCCGAGGATGCCGACTGGACCGAGGGCAAGACCCGCCCCTGACGGGAAGGGGGGCGCAGAAAAAATCCCGCGCCCCCTTTTCCCTCGCCGGGGAACCTGTTATCCGGCCCCTCACCAGATGCCGGTGTAGCTCAGCTGGTAGAGCACGTCATTCGTAATGATGGGGTCGGGGGTTCGAGTCCCTTCACCGGCACCAGATCGCCCCAGGCGACCGGACCATGGCCCGAGGGCCGTTAACTTCTTTTCCGAATCCCCGGAATTGTGTAGCCTGAACCAGGCTGTTCGCTCCGGGACGGCCAGCCGATCTGTCTGTATCGGTATCCCGGAAGGGAGGGTTGCATGATAATCAGAACAATGGCGGCGCTGTCCGTCTCGGTTGTCTGCCTGGCGGGGGCGGCCTCGGCGGCGACCGTCGTGAACGGCAGCTTCGAGGATGTATCGGGCCTGGCGGGCGGCGGTCTCAACCGGGGTTCGTTCGGTGTCTATGATACGATTCCCGGCTGGACCAAGGGTTCCGGTTCGGGAATCGAGTTGCAGGACAATGGCACGCTGACGACCCATGATGCGCAGGACGGCAACTGGTATGTCGAACTGGACAGCGACGACAATTCGTCGATGTATCAGGACATTACCTTTGCGGTGGCGGGCATCTATCGTCTGTCGTTCTACTATGCGCCGCGCACGACGACGCCGACGGACAACGGCATCGACTATTCGCTGGGCGGCCTGATCAGCGGTTCGATCGACGGAGTCTTTCCTGCGGGCTGGCAAGAGGTCGCCACCAACTTCAGCGTCAATGCCGGGGATGTGCTGCGGCTGACCTTTGCCGCCACCGGCATCAACAACAGCCTGGGGGGCTTTGTCGACAACGTGACGATCGCGCCGGTGCCGCTGCCCGCCTCGGCGCTGCTGTTGGGCGGCGCCATGGCCGGGATCGGTTTTGCGGGTCGTCGCCGCAGGAACCGGGCCTGACAGCAGGCTAAGACCGGGGATCCCCGCCGGGTTGGACCGGGCGGGGATTTCCTGCGGAAAGGCTGTGGTGCGGGCGGCGGGCATTGAACGACCCTACATGTGGCTCTCAGTCTGCATCAGGCGCTATCGGGTTTCCAATCTTACTTGGCTTTTCTGATATCTAGCAGCATCATTCCTTATCGGTCACACTCATCCCTTACTATATCTATGGGTGGACCCAGAGGGGGACCAGATGTTGGTCCAGGAGGAAAGCCATGCGGGCAAGCAATCGACTGAGCGCAAAGGGGGCGGCAGCGCTTGGCCCTGGTAAGTATTCGGACGGTGCCGGGCTCTGGCTGGTGAAAGACGAAAGCATGCGCGGCAAGTGGGTGCTGCGCGTCACGGTTCACGGCAGACGGCGCGAAATGGGACTTGGGTCTTTTCCGGCTGTCTCGCTGGCTGAGGCCAGGAAATATGCTGAAGCGGCTCGAGCCCAGGTGCGAGGAGGGCTGGATCCGATCAAGGAACGCCAGCGCGAGCGGAGGGAAGCAGCCCGCAATCTTCATGTTCTGAAGGACGTTGCCCTTGATGCCTTCGAGACCAGAAAGGCGTCACTGAAGGGCGACGGAAAAGCGGGCCGATGGTTCAGCCCGCTCGAAATCCACATCTTGCCGAAGCTGGGCCGGGTGCCGGTTGCCGACATTGACCAAGCCGATATTCGCGACTGTCTGGCGCCGATCTGGCACACGAAGGCGGTGACAGCCGAGAAGGCGCTAAGCCGCTTGGCGATTTGCATGCAGCACGCCGCGGCGCTGGGCCTGCAAGTGGATCTACAGGCGACTGTGAAGGCGCGGGCGCTGCTAGGCAAGAGCCGTCACCGGGAGCAAAATATACCGGCCCTATCGTGGAAGGATGTTCCCGAGTTCTATGCCAGCCTGAACGATGGGACAGTGACGCATCTGGCCCTTCGGCTTCTGATCCTCACAGGTGCTAGATCGGGTCCGCTGCGCTTCCTTCACGAAAGCCAAGTCCATGGCGACGTGTGGACTATCCCTGGGGAAACGATGAAGGGCCGCAAGGACGCTACGCCTGATTTCCGCGTACCGCTGGTTCCCGAAGCGCTGGCCATCATTGAGGTGGCCAAGGCCCATGCTCGTGAAGGCTTTCTGTTCCCCAGCGTGCGCAAAGGCGTCATTTCCGATGCGACCATGGCGCGGCTGATGGAGCGCAGAGGAATGAAGGAGCGGCCGCACGGCTTTCGTTCCAGTCTCCGGGACTGGCTGGCTGAGACAACCGACGCCCCGCACGATGTTGCGGAAACCATGCTGGGACATGTTGTCGGGCGCTCTGTCGAAAGGGCCTACCGCCGCACGGACTTCCTGGAGCAACGGCGGGCCTTGCTGGCGCGCTGGGCAAAACATGTCACGGGGCAGTCGGGACAAGTGGTGGAGCTTGTCAGAGCATGAACATAGAAAAGCTGGACCAGGCGCTCGATCAGATTGGGTATCAAGCTGCACTTGAGTGGGCTCCATTCCGCGCTGGTTCGTTGCGGGGGGTGATGCTTGGCCTAGTCGCGCAACCTTCGACTGAAATGCGAGAGGCTGACCGCGAGGCTGTTCAAATCTTGTCTCAAAGTGCGGCAACGATCCTGAAAACATTGCCCGCGCTCAGCGCATCAATACGGGATGTGATTGACGGGCCTGTACGATCTAGCCGATTGGACAGCGACGCACTGGCCGACTTGGAGGCAGTTCTACGACAGCTGACACCAGGGTTTGAGTACGCGATCGAGGTGACCGAGGGCGAAAAGCGGAAGCGCGGCCAACAACCTGCAACAAAAGAGCGGCGTGTGATCGAGGCTTGCGCTGAAATCTACATCCTTGCGAATGGACGCTGTCCGACTTGGGGCAGTGACGCCCAAGGGGTGCCATCCACACCCTTTACGAGAGGAGCGGCACAGGTCCTCGACGCCTTAGGCCTCAGCAGCAAAAGCTGCCCCGCGCATTGTAAAACGGTGTGCAAGCCCCTGCGAGGGAATGAGGCGGCGATCACGGCTATCCGCCAGCACGGTCTTCTTGCGCGCCAGCTGCGGGGGGAAGCATAGCGGGTAACATACCAAAGGCGCGAAGTTTCTTTTTTCGTGCATTTTTTTGAAAGTTACGGATTGAACCAAAGTCCCGGCCATCATCAATCAACATGAGGGCTGCTCAATGCGTATCATCGACCCCCTTCTGAAGGACAAAGAAGCCGCGCCCCTTCTCGGCATTAGCGTTCCCACGTTCTGGCGGCGCGTTGCGGATGGCACCATTCCTAAGCCCGTCAAGCTGGGCTCGACTTCACGCTGGCCACAATCCGAGATCCTGGAAGTCATTGAGCGGGCAAAAGCTGCTCGTTTCGAGGCCGCATAGAAAACCGCCACCCTTGGGCATAAGGGCGGCGGCGGCATTTCTATCCGGGACTTGAACACCTTGGAACATAGTGCCCAGCGCCCTTGCCTGCAACGAAGAAGGCAAGAGCAATGGCTAATCTCAGATCTTCACACGACACCACGCCCAATCCTTCGGGGACTTCGGAAGGGTGCCCAATTGATCATGGGACGATCCCGAAGAATAGCCGCGAGGTGATCCGCATCACGGCGGAACATTTCAAAGGGCGCGACATCATCAACTTTCGGGTCTGGTATCGCGACGATGCCGGAGAGATGCGGCCAGGCAAGCAGGGCCTCGCCTTTCGTGCAGAGTTGCTGCCGGACTTTATGGCGGCGCTGAGCAAGGTTCATCAGGGGGTCTATCGTGCGGATTGACCTTCCTGTGAAACCGGCCCTGCTGTCCTATTGCCGCAAACTGGTGGCCGAGGGTGCGGAACCATCCGAGGTGGTTCATGTCTATCGGGGCAGAACTCTCTGCTTTCTGCCCGTTCCACTCGCCACGTTTGCCAAGCTGGCCACGGAAGAACGTAGCGACAGATCCATTCGGTTCGTCCGCCACCGCGAGACCCTACCTCAGAGTGACGAATACGCCTCAGCCACGGCGACGGCGGAAGGGTGCGGCCATGAGTGATGCTCAGACCCTGACCCTTGCCCTGCGAGGCAAATGGTATGGGCGTTACGGAGTGGCCTGCTGCCCAGCGCACGGGGACCGTAGGCCATCCCTGTCTCTCTCGGATGGGAGCAGCGGCAGGCTGCTTTTGAACTGCCTGGCCGGCTGCGCCTTTTCCGACGTTCTGGACGCACTGCGCGGTCTGGGCCTGATTGAGGGCAGTCATAATTATGCGCCGCCCAGCGCGGCCGAGATTGCCCAGCGCGAGGCCGAGGAGCGGGCTCAAGCGGAGCGGGCTGAGAGACGGGCGCTTGCCACGTGGCGCGAGGCGTTGCGGATAGGAGGCACACCTGCGGAGGTTTACCTGCGCGGCCGGGGCATCGACTGTCCCTTGCCGGACACGCTGCGCTTTCATCCCGAGTGCTGGCACCCGACCGCCCGGCGCCTCCCGGCGATGGTGGCCCTGATCGAGGGTCTGCCGCGGGCTGCCATCCATCGTACCTATCTGCGCCCGGATGGCAGCGGGAAAGCGGACGTGGAACCAGTCAAGGCGATGCAGGGCGCGGCTGCGGGCGGTGCCGTTCGGCTCGTTCAGGCCGATGGTCCTCTCGTGGTGGCCGAAGGTATCGAGACTGCCTTGAGCCTGGCCTGCGGGCTTATCCGTTGTCCGGCGAGCATCTGGGCCGCGCTGTCCTGTGCAGGGGTTGGCGCACTGAACCTTCCCGATCAGCGCAGCCGCCTGACCATTGCCCATGATGGTGACAAAGCCGGGCAGGACGCCGCCTGCAAGCTGGCCCGGCGCGCGACGTCTTTGGGCTGGGCCGTCAGCCTGCTGCCCGCACCGGCAGATCGAGATTGGAATGACATCCTACGAGGAGAGGGGGCCGATCATGAACGTGATCCCCAGTAGCGGCAGCCTCCACCCCGCGGAGATCCCCTTTCAGGAACCTGCCGCAAGGCCAGCATTCTATCCAGCATCGGAGTTCGAAGGGATGGCGGTTCCATCACGCGAATGGCTGGTGCGCGATCTGGTTCCCTCTGGCACGGTGACGCTGCTGGGCGGCGATGGCGGCACAGGAAAGTCACTGTTGGCCCTTCAGTTGGCCTGCGCTGTCGCGGCAGGTGGCGAATGGCTTGGCTATCAGGTTGCCGGCGGCGGCGCCCTGTTCATCAGCGCGGAAGATGATGACGCGGAGTTGCACCGCCGTCTGGCTGCTGTGGTGCAATCCTCTGGCCTCATGTTCAACGACCTCGACCGCCTCACGATCTGCAGCCTGGCTGGCAAGGATGCCTTGCTGGCACGTCTAGATCGCGCGACCGGGGGTCTTTCGCCTTCTCCCCTCTTTGACGAACTGGAAAAGCGCCTCGAGGACGAAAAGCCCGTACTCTTGGTATTGGACACGCTGGCGGACCTTTTCCCCGGAAATGAGAACGATCGAGCGCAGGCGCGGCAATTCGTCGGCCTGTTGCGGGGCTTGGCAATCCGTCACGGCTGCGCGGTCATCCTGCTTTCGCATCCATCCCTTTCTGGCTTGAACAGCGGCAGCGGCACCAGCGGCTCAACGGCGTGGAACAACAGTGTCAGGTCGCGGCTCTACCTGGAACGGGAAATACAACAGGACTATGAGCCCAACCCCGACGCGCGGGTTCTGTCTACAAAGAAGGCGAACTATGGCCGCACCGGTGGCGAGATCCGCCTGACGTGGCGCGATGGCGTTTTCGTGGCCGATCCTGCCGAAACGGGTCTGGACCGGATGGCGGCTAGCGCCAGGGCAGAACGAGTATTTCTCAAGCTGCTACGGACGTTCGCTGAGCAGGGTCGTACCGTCAATTCGGCCGGGGGCTCTAACTATGCTCCGAAGCAATTTGCAGAACATCCTGACAGCGAGGGAGTGACAAAGCGGGCCTTCAAGACCGCGATGGAAACCCTGCTGGCTGCTGGAAAAGTGAAGATCGAAGCCAAAGGGCCACCTTCCAAACGCGTCACCTACATCGCGGAGGCAGGCCAGTGAACAGGCTTCACCCCCCCTTCATCCCCCCTGTTCACCCCAGGTGCGGAAGTTGGTTCATCCCCGCCTACATC
>NZ_UZWE01000016.1 GCF_900631945.1 Paracoccus haematequi | reverse complement strand
GTGTCGGTCAACGTCGTGCGGATCAAGGTTGCCTCCCATTTGGCAGCCTTGAATCAGCCAGCGATCAGTTTGGAAATCCTCAAACGTCAACACGCCCTAGCCTTCGCGTCGCGCCGTCAGGATATAGTTCACCGACAGATCGCGGTCGGACAGGCGCCAGGCGAAGCTGACCGGGTTGAAGACCATCCCCCGCCGATCCGCCACCGTCAGGCCGGCGCCTGCGGCCATGCCCGCCAGTTCGTCGGGCGTGATGAAGCGGTTCCAGTCATGGGTGCCGCGCGGCAGCCAGCGCAGGATCCACTCCGCCCCCAGGATCGCCGCGCCGAAGCTTTTCACGGTTCGGTTCAGGGTCGACAGGATCGCGATGCCGCCCGGCCGCAGCAGATCGCGGCAGGTGGCGACGAAGGCTGCGGGATCGGGCACATGTTCGACGATCTCCAGCGCCAGGACGACATCGTAGCGCTGGCCCTCGGCCACCAGGGACTCGGCCGTGGCGGCGCGATAATCGATGGCAAGCCCCTGCCCTTCGGCATGGGTCCGCGCCACGGCGATGTTGCCCTCGGCCGCGTCGGCGCCGGTCACGTCCGCGCCAAGGCGCGCCATCGGCTCGGCCACCAGGCCGCCGCCGCAGCCGATATCCAGCACCCGCAGCCCGTCGAACGGGCGCAGGCCGCGCCGGTCGCGGCCGAATTCGGCGGCGATCTGCGTGGCGATGTAATCCAGCCGCACCGGGTTCATCAGGTGCAGCGGCCGGAACTTGCCCCTGGGATCCCACCACTCGGCGGCCATCGCCTCGAACTTGGCGATCTCGGCGGGGTCGATGCTGGTGGCGGGGCTGGTCATGGTCTGGTCCTTCTGGCGGGCGGGTTCGTCTGCGCTTATATTAAGGCGATGGACCGATTGGCAGGACAAATCGCCGCATCGCACGGCCGCCTTCACCAGGGCGTCGAACCCTTCGCCCGGCACATGCTGGATGTGGGCGACGGCCACCAGATCTATGTCGAGGAAAGCGGGAATCCCGAGGGGCGCCCGGTTATCGTGCTGCATGGCGGGCCGGGCGGGGGATGCAGCCCCTTCATGCGGCGCTTCTTCGACCCCGCCCATTACCGCGCGATCCTGTTCGACCAGCGTGGCTGCGGGCGGTCCCGGCCCCAGGCCTCGGTCCATGCCAACACCACCCCGCACCTGATCGCGGATATCGAGACGATCCGCCAGACGCTGGGCCTCGAATCGATGCTGCTGTTCGGGGGAAGCTGGGGGGCGACGCTGGCCCTGGCCTATGCCCAGGCGCATCCCGGCCGGGTCACGGGACTGGTGCTGCGCGGCGTGTTCCTGGGCACCCAAGCCGAGCTTGACTGGTTCTACGGCGGCGGCGCGGGGCGGTTCTTCCCGGATCTGTGGGCGCAGTTCTGCGACCCGATCCCCGAAAGCGAGCGCGGCGATCTGATCGCGGCCTATCACAAGCGGCTGTTTTCCGACGATGCCGGGCGGCAGGGCCGCTATGCCCAGCCTTGGCTGATGTGGGAAAACGCCCTGGCCGGGCTGCAATCCTCGGCCGTCAGCCACGCGCCCCCCGATTACGCCCGCGCCTTCGCCCGGCTGGAGAATCACTATTTCACCCATCGCTGTTTCCTGGACGAGGGCCAGCTGCTGCGCGACCGCCACCGGATCGAACACCTGCCCGCCGTGATCGTGCAGGGCCGCTATGATATGGTCTGTCCGCCGCTGTCGGCCTGGCGGCTGGCACAGGGCTGGCAAGGCTGCGAATTGCGCCTGGTTCCCGCATCGGGCCATGCCCTGTCCGAACCGCGCATCACGACGGAACTGGTGCAGGTGATGGACGCGATCAGGGACAGGGACAACGCCAGAACAGTTTGACCTTGCATAATGCGCTTTTCGTGCTAAATACCGGCTCAACAGCGGCGCAGGCTTCCACCCCCTGCCCACCGGACCTTTCCGTATGGCCCGTTGTCGGGCCTTTTTTCATATCCGAAGGGATCTCATGTCGAACGATCTGATCGCCAAGACGGCCATCGACCGCCGCCTGGCCGAGATCATCGCTCCGGTGATCGAGGATCTGGGATTCGAACTGGTGCGCATCCGCCTGCAAGGCGGCAAGACGGCGACCTTGCAGATCATGGCCGACCGCCCCGAAGGCGGCATCAACGTGGACGATTGCGGCGACATTTCCGTGGCCGTCAGCGCCACCCTGGATGTCGAGGATCCGCTGGAGGACGCCTATCACCTGGAGGTTTCCAGCCCCGGCATCGACCGCCCGCTGACCCGGATCAAGGATTTCGAGACCTTCGAGGGCTATGAGGCCCGGCTGGAAACCAACCAGCCCATCGACGGGCGCAAGCGCTTCAAGGGCGTGCTGGCGGGCGTCGAGAGGGGCGAGGGCGGCGACGAGGTTCTGCTGAACATCGAGGAAGCGGGCGAAATCCAGACCATCGGGCTGCAATTCGACTGGCTGTCGGATGCGAAACTTGTCCTGACGGACGAGTTGATCCGCGAAATGCTGCGCCAGAAGAAGGAAGCGGGCATCCAGATCGACAACCTGGACGAAAGCGCTTTCGACGAGATCGAAACCGAAGACAACGACGGCGAGAACGCCGATGCCAAGGAGTGAGTGATGGCAATCACCTCTGCCAACCAGCTTGAACTGCTGCAAACCGCCGAAGCCGTCGCGCGCGAGAAGATGATCGAGCCGGAGCTGGTCATCGAGGCGATGGAGGACAGCCTCGCCCGTGCCGCCAAGTCCCGGTACGGCGCGGAAATGGACATCCGCGTCAAGATCGACCGCAAGACCGGCAACGCCACCTTCACCCGCATCCGCACCGTGGTCGAGGACGATGCGGTCGAAAACTATCAGGCGCAGCTCACCGTCGAACAGGCCCGCCCCTATCTGGCCGATCCCAAGGTCGGCGACGAGATCGTGGACCAGGTGCCCCCCGTTGAACTGGGCCGCATCGCCGCGCAATCCGCGAAACAGGTGATCCTGCAACGCGTCCGCGAGGCCGAGCGCGACCGGCAATACGAGGAATTCAAGGATCGCGCCGGGACGATCATCAACGGCATCGTCAAGCGCGAGGAATACGGCAACATCATCGTCGACGTGGGCCGGGGCGAGGCGATCCTGCGGCGCAACGAAAAGATCGGCCGCGAAAGCTATCGCCCGAACGACCGCATCCGCGCCTATGTCAAGGACGTGCGCCGCGAATCGCGCGGGCCGCAGATCTTCCTGTCGCGCACCGACCCGCAGTTCATGGCCGAGCTGTTCAAGATGGAAGTGCCGGAAATCTATGACGGGATCATCGAGATCAAGGCCGTGGCCCGCGATCCCGGTTCGCGCGCGAAGATCGCCGTGATTTCCTATGACAACAGCATCGACCCGGTGGGCGCCTGCGTGGGCATGCGCGGCAGCCGCGTCCAGGCGGTCGTGGGCGAATTGCAGGGCGAAAAGATCGACATCATCCCCTGGAACGACGACCAGGCGACCTTCCTGGTCAACGCCCTGCAACCGGCCGAGGTCAGCAAGGTCGTCTTCGACGAGGAAGCCGGCAAGATCGAGGTGGTGGTTCCCGACGAACAGCTGTCTCTGGCCATTGGCCGTCGCGGCCAGAACGTGCGCCTGGCCAGCCAGCTGACCGGCCTGGACATCGACATCCTGACCGAGGAAGAAGAATCGAAACGCCGCCAGGCCGAATTCAATGCCCGCACCCAGCTGTTCATGGACGCGCTGGATCTGGACGAATTCTTCGCGCAGCTTCTGGTGGCCGAGGGCTTCACCGACCTGGAGGAAGTGGCCTATGTCGATCTGGACGAGCTGCTGTCCATCGAAGGGGTGGACGACAGCACCGCCTCGGAATTGCAGGCCCGCGCCCGCGACGTCCTGGAAGCCAAGAACAAGGCCGCGCTTGAAAACGCCCGCGCCCTGGGCGCCGAGGACAGCCTTATTGAATTCGAGGGCCTGACCCCCCAGATGGTGGAGGCGCTGGCCAAGGACGGCGTGAAGACGCTGGAGGATTTCGCCACCTGCGCCGACTGGGAACTGGCCGGCGGCTGGACCACGGTGAACGGTCAGCGGGTCAAGGACGAGGGCCTGCTGGAACCCTTCGACGTGTCGCTGGAGGAAGCGCAGACCATGGTGATGACGGCCCGCGTCATTCTGGGCTGGGTCGATCCCGAGGAACTGAACGGCGAAGCCGAGGACGACGGCGACGACACCGACGAGGAGGCCGGGGCGTGATGCCCCGGATTTGCCCGCTTGAGTCGCGGTGGTCGCATCAAGGATCATGATCAGCCCGAAAGGCGCTGCATCGTCACCGGGGAGGTCCAGCCCAAGGCTGGACTGATCCGTTTCGTAGCCGGGCCGGATGGCACGGTCGTCCCGGATCTGGCGGAAAAGCTGCCGGGCCGGGGAATTTGGGTCAGCGCGGATCGCGCGGCCATCGACAAGGCGGCGGCCAAGGGCCTGTTCTCTCGTGCCGCCAAGGCGCCGGTCAAGGCCCCCGACAACTTGGCCGATCTGGTCGAGGCCGGGGTTGCGCGGCGGCTGGTCGAACTGGTCTCGCTGACGCGCAAGTCGGGCCGGGCGGTGGCGGGGTTCGAAAAGGTCAAGGGCTGGCTGGCCGAGGGGCGCGCGAAGGTGCTGCTGCAAGCCAGCGACGGGTCGGATCGGGGCAAGGGCAAGCTGTGGACGCCCACGGGCGGACGCTGGTTCGGCTGCCTCACCGCATCAGAATTGGGTTTGTCCTTCGGGCGCGATCATGTCATACACGGCGCGCTTGCGGCGGGTGGACTGACGGACAAGGTGATCTTGGAAGCCGGCAGACTGACGGGTCTGCGCGGGCATGACGGCAGCAATACGGCGGCCGGGAAGGAATGAAGACGCAGATGAGCGACAAAGACGGAAAATCGACCCTGGGGTTCGGCGGCAGCGGCCGTTCGGGCCAGGTCAAGCAAAGCTTCAGCCATGGCCGCACCAAGAGCGTCGTCGTGGAAACCAAACGCAAGCGCGTCGTGGTGCCCAAGCCCGGCGCGGCTCCCGCTGTGACCGACAAGGTCAAGAACCCGCTGACCGCCAAGGTTGCCAGCGATCCCTCGAAACGCCCCGCAGGCATTTCCGACGCCGAGATGGAGCGCCGGCTGAAGGCGCTTGCCGCCGCCAAGGCCCGCGAGGCTGAAGACGCCCTGGCCCGCGCCGCCGAGGAAAAGGCCCGCGAGGAAGAGCGCGAACGCCGCCGCGCCGAGATCGAGGCGAAAGAGCGCGAGGAGCGCGAGCGCGAGGAAGCCCGCAAGGCCAAGGCGGAGGAAGAAGAACGCCTGGCCCGCGAGGCCGAGGAGCTGGCCAAGCGCAAGGACGAACCGAAACCCGCCGAACGCCCAGCCCGTGCGGCCTCGGCCGCCGCCCGTCCTGCGGGCGCGCGCCCGGCTGCCCCGGATCGCGCCGCGATCGAGGCCGCGGCCTCTCGTGCCGAGAAGCCCGGCGTGGCCACGGGTCCGCGCCGCACCGACCGCGACCGCCGCGACACCGGCGGCGACAGCGACGCCAAGGCCAAGGCCAAGGCCGAGGACAGCCGCCGCACCGGCCGCCTGTCGCTGAACCAGGCGCTTGACGGCGAAGGCGGCCGCCAGCGGTCGCTGGCCGCGATGAAGCGCAAGCAGGACCGCGCCCGCCAGAAGGCGATGGGCAATGTCCGCACCGAAAAGCAGGTGCGCGACGTGCAGTTGCCCGAGACCATCGTGGTGTCGGAACTGGCGAACCGCATGGCGGAACGCGCCGCAGACGTGGTGAAGTCGCTGATGAAGATGGGCATGATGGTGTCCATCAACCAGGCCATCGACGCCGACACCGCCGAACTGGTGATCGAGGAATTCGGCCACAAGGCCGTCCGCGTGTCGGATGCCGATGTGGAACAGGTGATCGACACGGTGCAGGACCGCGAGGAAGATCTGCGGCCGCGCCCGCCGATCGTCACGATCATGGGCCATGTCGACCACGGCAAGACCTCGCTTCTGGACGCGATCCGCAAGGCCAACGTCGTCTCGGGCGAGGCGGGCGGGATCACCCAGCATATCGGCGCCTATCAGGTGACGACCGAATCCGGGGCGGTGCTGACCTTCCTGGACACGCCGGGCCACGCCGCCTTCACCTCGATGCGGGCGCGGGGCGCGCAGGTCACCGATATCGTGGTGCTGGTGGTTGCCGCCGATGACGCGGTGATGCCGCAGACCATCGAGGCGATCAACCACGCCAAGGCCGCCAAGGTACCGATGATCGTGGCGATCAACAAGATCGACAAGCCCTCGGCCGATCCCGACCGGGTGCGCACCTCGCTGCTGCACCAAGAGGTCGTGGTCGAGAAGATGTCCGGCGACGTGCAGGATGTCGAGGTCTCGGCCAAGACCGGCCAGGGCCTGGACGAACTGCTGGAAGCCATCGCGTTGCAGGCGGAAATCCTGGAACTGCGCGCCAATCCCGACCGCGCCGCCCAGGGCGCCGTGATCGAGGCGCAGCTTGACGTGGGCCGCGGCCCGGTCGCCACCGTCTTGGTCCAGAACGGCACGCTGAAGCGCGGCGACATCTTCGTCGTGGGCGAACAGTGGGGCAAGGTCCGGGCGCTTATCAACGACAAGGGCGAGCGCGTCGATTCCGCCGGTCCCTCGGTCCCGGTCGAGGTTCTGGGCCTGGACGGCACCCCTGCCGCCGGCGACGTGCTGAACGTGGTCGAGACCGAGGCCCAGGCGCGCGAGATCGCGGATTACCGCATCCAGCAGACCAAGGACAAACGCGCCGCCGCCGGTGCCGCGACCACGCTGGAACAGCTGATGGCCAAGGCCAAGGCGGATGAAAGCGTGTCCGAACTGCCGGTGGTCGTGAAGGCCGACGTGCAGGGCTCGGCCGAGGCCATCGTCCAGGCGCTGGAAAAGATCGGCAACGACGAGGTGCGCGTCCGCGTGCTGCATTACGGCGTCGGCGCGATCACCGAATCCGATGTCGGCCTGGCCGAGGCCAGCAAGGCCCCGGTGATCGGCTTCAACGTCCGCGCCAATGCCCCGGCCCGCAATTCGGCCAACCAGAAGGGGGTCGAGATCCGCTATTACTCGATCATCTACGACCTGGTGGACGACATCAAGGCGGCGGCCTCGGGCCTGCTGTCGAACGAGGTGCGCGAGAACTTCATCGGCTATGCCGAGATCCGCGAGGTCTTCAAGGTCACCGGCGTCGGCAAGGTCGCGGGCTGCCTGGTGACCGAGGGCGTGGCGCGCCGGTCGGCGGGCGTGCGCCTGCTGCGCGACAACGTGGTGATCCACGAAGGCACACTGAAGACGCTGAAGCGCTTCAAGGACGAGGTGAAGGAAGTCATTTCGGGCCAGGAATGCGGCATGGCCTTCGAGAATTACGACGATATCCGCCAAGGCGACATCATCGAGATCTTCGAACGCGAGGAGGTCGAGCGCACGCTGTAAGCGGCGCTTGCCTTGTCCCATGGAAAAAGGGGCGGCCATCGCGGCCGCCCCTTTCACTTTGCCCGTCGTGGTGCGTCGGGTGTCAGCGCGTCACCGGTTTTCCCTCGAAGGTGCGCGCGCCAATGCGGACGACCATGTTCCCGTTCGGGGCAAGACCTTCGAAAAGCCCCTGGACGAGAATATGGCTGCCGATTGAGATCGTGCGAATCATGTCAAGCCCTCTTGTTCCCTCTGGGTTCAGGCTGTCACGAAATTGTTCAGAAGGAATTAACGATGCGGCAATCTACGACATTTTGGGGGCAGATTATGGAAAGGGGGCGGAAATTGCGGCCTTAAAGCCACATTTGTAACATCGGGATCAGCGGGATGTCGGCGGGCGGCATGGGATAATTGCGCAAATCCCTGGCCCGCACCCAAGCCAGTTGCTGCCCCTCCTGCGGCCGGACGATCCCCGACCAGCGACGGCAGGCGAAGACCGGCATCAGCAGGTGGAAATCGTCATAGCCGTGGCTGGCAAAGGTCAGCGGCGCCAGGCAAGAGGTCCAGGTGTCGATGCCCAGTTCCTCGTGCAGTTCCCGGATCAGCGCCGCCTCGGGCGTTTCGCCCGGCTCGACCTTGCCGCCGGGGAATTCCCAAAGGCCCGCCATGGACTTGCCTTCCGGGCGCTGCGCCAGAAGCACACGCCCGTCGGTGTCGATCAGCGCGACGGCGGCGACAAGGACGGTTTTCACCTGCGCGTCTCCGACACGGCTTTCACGACCGGTAATCGGCGTTGATGTCGATGTAGCCATGGGTCAGGTCGCAGGTCCAGACGGTCCGCGCCCCCTGCCCCAGCCCCAGATCCACCGCGATCACCAGATCCTGGTTCTTCATATAGGCGCTGGCCGCGGCTTCGTCATAGTCGGGCGAACGCCAGCCGTCCTGGGCCAGGATCATGTCGCCGAAGCGGATGGTCAGCCGGTCGCGGTCGGTCTGCGCCCCGGACTTGCCGACGGCGGCGACGATCCGGCCCCAGTTCGCGTCCTCGCCGGCGATGGCGGTCTTGACCAGCGGCGAATTGGCGATGGCCATGGCGACCTTGTGGGCGTCCGCATCCGAAGCCGCGCCCGTCACCCGGATCTCGACGAATTTGGTCGCGCCCTCGCCGTCGCGGACGACAAGCTGCGCCAGCTCTCGCATCACGCCGTGCAGGGCCGTGACGAAAGCCGCGCCGACGCCGCTGTCCAGCGTGGTGATCGGGGTCGCGTCGCTGCGTCCGGTCGCGGCCAGGATCAGCGCATCGGAGGTCGAGGTGTCGCTGTCCACCGTGATCGCGTTGAAGGTCGTGTCCAGCCCCGAGGACAGCGCCCGCTGCAACAAAGGCGCGGCGATGGCGGCGTCGGTGAAGACATAGACCAGCATCGTCGCCATGTCCGGCGCGATCATCCCCGACCCCTTGGCGATCCCGGCGATGCGGATCGGACCGCCCTCGCCTTCGATCACCGCCGAGGCGCCCTTGGGGAAGGTGTCGGTGGTCATGATCGCGCGCGCCGCATCCGCGATGCCGCCTGCATCCAGCGAGGCCGCCAGATCGCCGATGATGGCGATGATCCGGTCATGGGGCAGCGGTTCCCCGATCACCCCGGTCGAGGAGGAAAACACCCGCGCCGCCGGGACGCCGGTGGCCTGGGCGACGGCGCCGGTCACCGCATCGACCGATTCCTGGCCGCGCGCGCCGGTAAAGGCGTTGGCATTGCCGGAATTGACGATGATCGCCGCGCCTTCGGGCGCATCGCCGCCCTGCGCCAGCTTGGCCTGGTTGTCCAGCACGCAGGCCGCGCGGGTTGACGACTTGGTGAACGCCCCCGCGACCGTCGAACCCGGCGCGATGCGGATCAGCGTCACGTCGGTGCGGCCCTGGTATTTCACGCCCGCCGCGCCGCTGGCGAATTCGACGCCCGCGATCACCGGCAGGTCGGGAAAGCGCGCGGGCGCCAGCGGCGATACGGGAAGCCCGGCCTTGCCCATCACTCGGCCTCCAGCAGGTCGGTCTTGGACAGCCAGGCGGGGTCGATGCCCTCGGTCTTCTCGACGGTGGCGGCGGCGGTCAGGCGCTGGATTTCCGCCTGCACCTTGTCGCGCAGCACCATCTGGCTGATCTGGTCGCGCACCTGGTCCAGCGGCGGGACATCGCGCAGGCGCGTGTCGTTCAGCTTGATGATATGCCAGCCGAATTCGGTCTGCACGGGATCCGAGATCTGGCCCTTGTCCATTCCGGCCACCGCATCGGCAAAGGGCTTGACCATCTGGTCGGCGGCAAACCAGCCCAGGTCGCCCTTGTTCGGTCCGCTGGGCCCGGTCGAGCTTTGTTCGGCCAGCGTCCCGAAATCGGCGCCGCCATCCAGTTCCGCCTTGATCTCGCGCGCCTTTTCCTCGGAATCGACCAGGATATGGGCGGCGGAATATTCGGTCACCGGCTCGGCCTGGGCGAACAGCCCGTCATAGGCGGCCTGGATTTCCTGATCAGTGGGCTGGGCCTTCGCCACCTCGGCAATGGCAGAGGCGGCCAGGGTGTTGCGCCGCTGGATTTCCAGCTGGGCGCGAACGCCCGCGCTTTCCTTGCCTGCGGCGGCGACGGCGGTCTGCTGGATCAGCTGGTCCAGCATCATCTCGTACAGCGCGCCGTCGCCCAGTTCGGCCATCTGCGGATCCTGGCTGGCGGCCTCTTTCATCACGATCATCTCGCCCAGAGTGATGGGCGTGCCGTCGACGGTGGCCACGACCGTATCCGCGCCCTTGTCCTGCGCCATGGCCGCAATCGGCAGCGCCGTGGCCAGAAGCGCGGCCAGAATCGAGGTCTTCAGCATGGGGATCCCTTCGCTTGTTCCGCCCGCAGATCCGGGCCAGCGTTGACAGTGGGGCAGGCGAGGCATAGATCCCGGTCCAACTCCGTGGAAGGCGCCGCCGCCGCTTTCGTTCAGGCCCCTGATACGGCAATGCGGCAGGTCGCGGCAAGTAGGCCCGGCCGCGAGCGCCTTTCCCAACAACGTGATTGCGAAGGTAACATGCTCGGCATCGGAAATCTGGCGAAGAAGGTCTTTGGAAGCCCTAACGACCGCAAGGTCAAGGGAACGCGCGGGCTGGTGGCCCGGATCAATGCGCTGGAGGATCAGTTCCGGTCGCTGAGCGACGAACAGCTGATCGACAAGACCCGCGAGTTCCAGGGCCGCGTGGCATCGGGCGAAAGCCTGGACGACATCCTGCCCGAAGCCTTCGCCAACTGCCGCGAGGGCGCGCGCCGCGCCCTGGGCCTGCGGGCCTTCGACACGCAGCTGATGGGCGGCATCTTCCTGCACCAGGGCAATATTGCCGAGATGAAGACCGGCGAGGGCAAGACCCTGGTCGCCACCTTCCCGGCCTATCTGAACGCGCTGACCGGCAAGGGCGTCCATATCGTCACGGTCAACGACTATCTGGCGAAACGCGACGCCGACTGGATGGGCAAGGTGTTCCGGCAGTTGGGCATGACCACCGGCGTGGTCTATCCGTTCCAGGCGGAACCCGAAAAGCGCGCCGCCTATGCCGCCGACGTGACCTATGCCACCAACAACGAGCTGGGCTTCGACTATCTGCGCGACAACATGAAGGGCAGCGTCGAGGAAATGGTCCAGCGCGGCCACAACTTCGCCATCGTGGACGAGGTGGACAGCATCCTGATCGACGAGGCGCGCACGCCGCTGATCATTTCCGGCCCCAGCCAGGACCGCAGCGAACTGTATGTGACGCTGAACCAGTATATCCCGCTGCTGACGGAAGAGCATTACAAGCTGGACGAAAAGACGCGCAACGCCACCTTTACCGAGGAAGGCAACGAATTTCTGGAGCGTCGTCTGCAAGCCGACGGCATCCTGCCCGAGGGGCAGACGCTCTATGACCCGGAATCGACCACCATCGTCCACCACGCGAACCAGGCCCTGCGCGCCTGGAAGCTGTTCAACAAGGACCAGCACTACATGGTCCGCGACGGCGAGGTGATGCTGATCGACGAATTCACCGGCCGGATGATGAAGGGCCGCCGCCTGTCCGACGGGCTGCACCAGGCCATCGAGGCCAAGGAAGGCGTCGAAATCCAGCCCGAGAACGTGACCCTGGCCAGCGTGACCTTCCAGAACTATTTCCGGCTCTACGGCAAGCTGGCGGGCATGACCGGCACGGCCGCCACCGAGGCCGAGGAATTCGCCGAGATCTACAAGCTGGGCGTGGTCGAGGTTCCGACCAATCGCGGCATCGCGCGGGTCGACGAACATGACCGCGTCTACCGCACCGCGGCCGAGAAATACGCCGCCGTGATCGAGGCCATCAAGGAGGCCCATGCCAAGGGACAGCCGACCCTGGTCGGCACCACCAGCATCGAGAAATCGGAAATGCTGTCCGAGATGCTGAAGAAGGCGGGCATCCCCCACAACGTCCTGAACGCCCGCCAGCACGAGGCCGAGGCCCAGATCGTCGCCGACGCGGGCAAGCCCGGCGCCGTCACCATCGCCACCAACATGGCCGGGCGCGGCACCGACATCCAGTTGGGCGGCAATGTCGAGATGAAGGTGATGGAAGCGCTGAAGGCGGACCCCGAGGCGAACCCCGACGACCTGCGCGCCCGGATCGAGGCCGAACACGCCGCCGACAAGGAAAAGGTACTGGCCTCGGGCGGGCTGTTCGTGCTGGGCACCGAACGCCACGAATCCCGCCGGATCGACAACCAGCTGCGCGGCCGGTCCGGCCGCCAGGGCGATCCGGGCCGGTCGCTGTTCTTCCTGTCGCTGGACGACGACCTGATGCGGATCTTCGGGTCCGAACGGCTGGACAAGGTGCTGTCCACGCTGGGCATGAAGGAAGGCGAGGCGATCATCCACCCCTGGGTCAACAAGTCGCTGGAACGCGCCCAGGCCAAGGTGGAAGGCCGCAACTTCGACATCCGCAAGCAATTGCTGAAATTCGACGACGTGATGAACGATCAGCGCAAGGCGATCTTCAGCCAGCGGCGAGAGATCATGGACAGCACCGAGGTCGGAGAGATCGCGGCCGACATGCGCCATCAGGTGATCGACGATCTGGTGGACGAATTCATGCCGCCGAAATCCTATCCCGAACAATGGGATCTGGACGGGCTGAAGACCGCGATCCGCGAACGCCTGAACATGAATCTGCCCGTCGCCGACTGGGCGGCCGAGGAAGGCGTGGACCAGGACGCCATCCGCGAACGCATCGAACAGGCGACCGACACCTATCAGGCCGACAAGGCGGCGGCCTTCGGCGCCGAAAACATGCGCAACATCGAAAAGCAGGTTCTGTTGCAGATGATCGACCAGAAATGGCGCGACCACCTGCTGACGCTGGAACATCTGCGGTCGGTCGTGGGTTTCCGCGGCTATGCGCAGCGCGATCCCCTGTCGGAATACAAGACCGAGGCCTTCCAGCTGTTCGAGACGATGCTGGACAGCCTGCGCTTCGACGTGACGCAGCGCTTGGCGCAGATCCGTCCCCTGACCGATGCCGAGCGCGAGGAGATGCTGCGCCAGATGGCCCAGCAGCAGCAGGCCGCGCAAGAGCATCTGACGATGGAACACGGCGCCGAGCGGCAGTCCCAGGACGACGCGGACAAACCCGCCCCGCTGGTCCAGGGCTTCGACGAACAGAACCCCGCCACTTGGGGCAACCCGTCGCGCAACGACCCTTGCCCCTGCGGTTCCGGCAAGAAGTTCAAGCATTGCCACGGCGCGATCTGACGCGCCGCGACGGCCCTAATCAAGCTGCGCGGGAAGCCCCCAGCCGCGCAGCAACTCCCCTGCCGCCATCGGCTTCTTCCCCGACCGTTGCGCTTCCAGCACCTCGACCGCGCCGCTGCCGCAGGCGACGGTGAATCCGTCCAGCACCTGACCCGGCCTCCCCTGCCCCGCAGCCATGCGGCTGCGCAACAGCTTCACCCGCTCGCCGCCGATCTCGCACCAGGCGCCGGGAAAGGGCGACAATCCCCGGATCAGGCGGTCCACCTCGGCGGCGGGACGCGTCCAGTCGACCCGCGCCTCGGCCTTGTCGATCTTGGCGGCATAGGTCACGCCCTTGTCGGGCTGAGGCACGGCAGGCAGGGGCAGGCGGTCCAGCACATCGACGATCAGGCCCGCCCCCATCGCCGCCAGCCGGTCGTGCAGATCGGCGGTGGTCTCCTCGGCCCCGATCGCCGTGCGCGCCTTGGCCAGCACCGGGCCGGTATCCAGCCCGGCCTCCATCTGCATGATGGCGACGCCGGTTTCCGCGTCGCCCGCCATCACCGCCCGGTGGATCGGCGCCGCCCCCCGCCATCGCGGCAGCAGCGAGGCGTGGATGTTCAGGCAGCCCAACCGGGGCGCTTCCAGCACCGGCTGCGGCAGGATCAGCCCATAGGCCGCCACCACCGCCACATCCGCGCCCAAGGCCGAAAAGGCCGCCTGTTCGTCCGCATCCCGCAGCCGCAACGGCGTCCGCACCTCGATCCCCAGTTCTTCCGCCGCCGCCTGAACCGCCGAAGGGCGTGGCCTCTGCCCCCGCCCCGCCGCGCGCGGCGGCTGGGAATAGACCGCCGCCAGTTCATGCCGCGCGGCGATCGCCCGCAACGCCGGCACCGAAAAATCCGGCGTCCCCATGAAGATCACGCGCATCCTGCCCTCATCTTCTGTGTCCAAATATCCTCGGGGGGTCCGGGGGGCGAAGCGCCCCCGGCCTTGTCACCGCCGCGCCAGCTTGCCCGATTTCGCAACCAGCATCTTGCGGCGCAAGGGCGACAGGTGATCGACATACATCCGCCCGTCCAGATGATCGATCTGATGCTGAACGCTGGTCGCCCACAGGCCCACGAAATCGCGGTCTTCGACCTCTCCGGCGTCGTTCAGGAACCGCACCGTCACCGCGCGCGGGCGGCTGACAGGGGCCGAGACGCCGGGCAGGTTCGGGCTGGCCTCGTCATGGCTGCGGAACTGGACGCTGGCATGCAGGATCTCGGGGTTCGCCATCCGCACCGCCTGACCGCGTTTGTCGGATGCGTCCACCACCGCCAGGCGCAGCATGATGCCGATCTGCGGCGCAGCCAGACCCACGCCCGGCATCGCCTCCATCGTGTCCACCATGTCGTCCCAGATCATGCGGACGGTCTCGGTCACGGCCTTGACCCGCTCGGCCGGGACATGCAGGCGGCGGTCGTGATAGGGCAGGAAGGCGCGAACGGTCATTCCAGGACATCCAGGATCAGGCGGCCATCCAGATGGTCGGCCTCGTGCTGGGCGATGCGCGCCTCGGCCCCGGTCAGCAACCGGCGATGATGCGCGCCGTCCAGATCGTACCAGCCGACCTCGACCGCGACGGGGCGGCTGACGGGCACCGGCCGGTCGGGGATCGACAGGCAGCGTTCCACCGCCTCCTCCCTCGCGTCCGAACAGGCCACGATCTCGGGGTCCAGCAACGCCAGGGGGACCGGCGCGCCGTCCTTCCATCCGGCATCCATGACAAAGATCCGGCGCAGGACGCCCAGTTGCGGCGCGGCCAGCCCCCGCCCGCCAGCGGCATACATCGTCGCCAGCAGGTCGCGGACCAGCTGCCGCGCCTCGGCATGGGTCAGATCCCCGGCGGGTGCGCAACGGTTCCGCAGAACCGGATCGGGATACAGGACGATGGGCAGGACGCGCCCGCCCCCGGTATCGCCCTCGGCGGCGGGCAGGAATGGTCCGGGGATCGATGGCCCGGTGTCAGGCACGGCCCTTTTCCCGCTTCAGCTTGACCATCCTGCGGGTGATCATCTGCCGCTTGATGGCCGAGAGGTGGTCGATGAACAGGATGCCGTCCAGGTGGTCCAGTTCGTGCTGGGCGCAGGTCGCCCACAGCCCGTCGAATTCCTGCTCATGGGTCTTGCCGTCCAGCCCCAGCCACCGCAGCCTGACCTGCCTGGGGCGGGTCACGTCGGCATATTGGTCGGGAATGGACAAGCAGCCTTCCTCATAAGTGTTCGGCTCTTCCGAGGTCCAGGTGATCTCGGGATTGACCAGCACCATCGGGCGGCGCTCGGCCTCGGGGTCGCGGGTCGCGTCCATCACGAAAACGCGCGACAGCACCCCCACCTGCGGCGCGGCCAGCCCCACGCCAGGCGCGTCATACATCGTCGCCAGCATGTCGGCGGCCAGCGTCTCGATCTCGGGCGTGATGCGGGCCACGGGTTCGCAGACCTTTTTCAGGCGCGGATCGGGATGGATCAGGATGGGGCGCAGGCTGCTCATGCCCTGCGATTTAGGGCAAGGCTTCACCATAAGCAACAAGCGGCGTATGCAGGGGAAAACAGCGGCAGGCAGAAGCATGAGCAATCCCGACTTCGACGAAATCATCGACCGCGTGGGCACCGGATGTTCCAAATGGGACGACATGCAGGCGTCCTATGGCGTGTCGCCGGACGATGGTGGCTTGGCGATGTGGGTGGCGGACATGGATTTCCGCCCGCCCGCCGCCGTCCAGCGTGCGGTGGAACAGGTGGCGGCCCATGGGATCTACGGCTATCCCGGCGCCAATCCCGCCTATCTCGAGGCGATCCGCTGGTGGATGGAACAGCGCCACGGCTGGCGGGTCGACACCGACTGGATCCTGACCTGCGCGGGGCTGGTCAACGGGGTGGCGATGGCGCTGGACGCCTATACCCGGCCGGGCGACGGGGTGATCGTGATGTCGCCGGTCTATCACGCCTTCGCTCGCGTGATCCGGGCATCGGGGCGGCAGCTGGTCGAGCTGCCGCTGGCGCGCCAGGACGGGCTCTACCGCATGGACTGGCCCGCGTGGGAAGCCGGCTTGACCGGCCGGGAAAGGATGCTGATCCTGTGTTCGCCCCACAATCCCGGCGGGCGTGTCTGGACGGCGCAGGAACTGCGCGAGGTCGGGGATTTCTGCATCCGCCACGACCTGATCCTGGTTTCCGACGAAATCCATTGCGACCTGGTGATGCCCGGCCACCGCCACAGCGTCACCGCGACCGCCTGCCCCGACATCGCCGACCGGCTGGTGACGCTGACCGCCGCCACCAAGACCTTCAACATCGCGGGCGCCCATATCGGCAACGCCATCATTGCCGACCCGGCGCTGCGCGACCGCTTCAGGGGGGCGCTGATGGCCCGCGGCATCTCGCCCGGCCTGTTCGGCATGGACATGGTGGCCGCCGCCTATTCGCCCGAAGGCGCGGCCTGGGTCGATGCGCTTGTCGATTACCTCGACGGCAACCGGCGGCTGTTCGACGATGGCATCGCCGCGATCCCCGGCCTGCGGTCGATGCCCTTGCAGGCCACCTATCTGTCCTGGGTCGATTTCGCGGGCACCGGGATGGAGCCTGCCGAGTTCACCGCCCGCGTGGAAAAGACCGCCCGCATCGCCGCCAACCACGGCGCGACCTTCGGCACCGGCGGCGAATCCTTCCTGCGTTTCAACATCGCCACCCCCCGCGCCAGGGTGGCCCAGGCGGTCGAACGCCTGCAACAGGCCTTCGCCGACCTGCAATGAGACTGCTCGCGCGCCTGTTCTCGGCCCTGACGCTGCTCATTCTGCTGGCGGCGGCCTGGCTGATGCTGGCGCCCCGCCCCGCACCTGTCCCGCCCGTTCCGCCGGTGGCGGGGCCGCTGATCGGCCCGGTCGATCACATCGAGATCCGGAAATCCGCCCGCCGCATGACGGCCTTCCGCGAGGGCCGGGCGCTGAAGACCTATCGCATCGCGCTTGGTTTCGCGCCCGATGGCGACAAGGTGCGGCAGGGCGATGGCCGCACGCCCGAAGGCCGCTTCACCATCAATCGAGTGAACCCCGGCAGCGCCTATCACCTGTCGCTGGGCCTGGATTACCCGCGCCCGCAGGATCGTGCGCGGGCGATGGCAGCCGGGGTCGATCCCGGCGGCGACATCTTCATACACGGCCAACCCAACGAACGCACCGACGGTGAAACCCTGCCCGGCGACTGGACGGCGGGCTGCATCGCGGTATCCGATGCCGAGATCCGCGAACTCTATGCCGCCGCCCGGATCGGCACGACGGTGGAAATCCTGCCCTAGCCTGTTCACCTTTGCCCAAATATCCCACGGGGGTCCGGGGGTGTGAAACCCCCGGCACCGCGTTGCAATCCCGCGTCCACGCGATCATATAGGGGCCGCAAACCCGAACAGCCCGAAGGCACCCTGCGCATGGTCTATCTGGATTTCGAAAAGCCGCTTGCCGACATCGAAGGCAAGGCCGAGGAGCTTCGCGCCCTGGCCCGCAAATCCGAAAACACCGTGGATGTAGAAAAAGAGGCGGCGGCGCTGGACAAGAAATCCGGCGACCTGCTGCGCGATCTCTACAAATCGCTCGACCCCTGGCGCAAGACCCAGGTGGCCCGCCATCCCGACCGCCCGCATTGCCGCGACTATATCGAGGCGCTGTTCACCGAATACACGCCCCTGGCGGGCGACCGGGCCTTCGGCGACGACCATGCGGTGATGGGCGGCCTGGCGCGCTTCGACGACGCGCCCTGCGTGGTGATCGGACACGAAAAGGGCAACGACACCAAGACCCGCATCCAGCACAATTTCGGCATGGCCCGCCCCGAGGGATACCGCAAGGCGATCCGGCTGATGGATCTGGCGCATCGCTTCAAGCTGCCGGTCATCACGCTGGTCGATACGCCCGGCGCCTATCCCGGCAAGGGCGCCGAGGAACGCGGGCAGTCCGAGGCCATCGCCCGCTGCACCCAGAAATGCCTGGAGATCGGCGTGCCGCTGGTCAGCGTCATCATCGGCGAGGGCGGGTCGGGCGGCGCGGTGGCCTTCGCCACCGCAAACCGCATCGCCATGCTTGAACATTCGATCTATTCGGTGATCTCGCCCGAGGGCTGCGCCTCGATCCTGTGGAAGGACGCCGAACGGATGCGCGAGGCGGCCGAGGCGCTGCGCCTGACCGCCCAGGATCTGAAAAAACTGGACGTGATCGACCGCATCATCCCCGAACCCGTGGGCGGCGCGCAGCGCGACCCCGGCGCGGCCATCGCGGCGGTGGGCCAGGAAATCGCCGCGATGCTGGCCGAACTCAAGGGCAAGAAGCCCGCCGAGCTGATCAAGGACAGGCGGCAGAAATTCTTGGACATGGGATCGAAAAGCCTGGCCTGACGCCCGTCACCACAGGGTCGCGGCGGCCCGCCCCGGCCATTCGGCGTCATAGGCCGCCCCGCCGACAGCCCCCTCGGTCATGTTGGCCAGGATCTGTCCGGGCGTGGGCAAGCCCCGGCTGTCGTCGATGCCCGACCACAGCCCGGCGCGGATCACCGCGCGGGCGCATTGGAAATACACCTCGGCGATCCGCACGACGATGACGGTGCGGGGCAGCTTGCCCTGATGGGACAGGCTGTCGCGCAGGGCGTCGTCGTCCGTGACGCGGGCATGGCCGTTCACGCGGATCGCATTGCCCGATCCGCGCACCAGGAACATCAGGCTGACGCGCCCGTCGCGCAGGATGTTGCGCAGCGAATCGATGCGGTCGTTGCCGCGCCAGTCGGGCAGCGCCAGATGCCGGTCGTCCAGGGCACGGACAACAGGGCCGTCATCGCCGCGCGGGCTGCCGTCCGTGCCCTCGGGTCCGACGGTTGTCAGCACGCAGAACCGCGACCGGGCGATGAAGGCGGCATAGTCCGGGGTCAGCCGGTCGGCCACCTTGCGCAGCGATGTCGCGCCGGGTGTGCCATAGATCGCTTCAAGATCGCCCGGTTCCAGCCAGTTCATGCGTAAACCCCGCCTCGGCCATCAGCCGGTCTGAATGAGTCTCGACCTCGGCCTCCAGCCGGGGAATGAAGCCTTCGGCCGGAACCTCGGCCGGGATGACCGGCAGGAACTCGACCACGGCGCGGCCGGGGCGGATGCCCCAGCCCTTGCGGGGCCAGAACAGGCCGGTATTCACCGCGACCGGCACCACCGGCAGGCCGGTGCCCGCGCGGATCGTGCTGACGCCGTGCTTGTAGGGGCGGCGTTCGCCCGGCCGGGTGCGGGTGCCCTCGGGATAGATGATCAGCTGGCCCAGCCCCTCGCCCGCGATCCGCCGGTTGATCTCGGCCGAGATGGCGCGCATGGCGTCGCGGCCGCGCGCGCGGTCGATGGGGATGCAGCCGACCTTCCAAGCATACCAGCCCATGATCGGCACATGCTTCACCTCGCGCTTCATGATGAAGGCGCGGCGAGGGGCGGCATGGGCGATCACCAGGATGTCCAGAAAGCACTGGTGCTTGGCGGCGATGATGCAGTCGTCGACCGGAGGGGTGCCGCGAATCTCGCAGGTCAGGCCCAGATGCAGGCGCGCGGCCCACAGCATGTATCCGATCCAGCGGGTCGCCACGCGGTTCGCGCCCGCCCGGCCGTCGCGCAGCAGCGCGGGCAGGCCCAGCAGCCCGATCACGACGGTCGCAAGCGCGACATGCAGATAATAGAGCGCGTTCTGCACATATTGCCACGGCGTCAGCGGGCCGGGCACGGGCGATTGCGCCCGTCCGCCTTCTGCCGGCTGGCTCATCGAACCGCTCCCAGCATCTTCAGCGCCGCCCAGCGGGTCGCCAGAAAGCCGACGGCGGCGGCCACGACCGGGATCAGCAGCGGCAGCAGCCAGCCCCAGCCCTGGAAGCCAAGCCCAGTCAGGAACCCGCCCGCCGCGTCCATGCCGGGCAGCAGGGCGATGCCCGCCATGCCGAACAGCGTGCCGACCGTGGCGCCCACCGCCGCGCGCTTGGTGAAACGCCGCACGAAAGCCGTGGCGATGGTGATGTCGCGCGCGCCGATCAGCCGCAGCACCCGGATCACCTGCCCGTTCGCCGCAAGCGCCGCCTTGGCCGCCAGCGTGATCATCGAGGCCGACGCCGCCGCGATCAGCAGCAACGACACGACGCCCAGCATCCGCAGCCGGTTCGCGGCCGTCACCAGCGGGCGGCGCCATTCGGTATGATCGTCCAGAACGGCGCCGGGCGCCTCGGCCTCCAGCCGCAGGCGCAGGCCCTCGGCGTCGAAGTCGTCGCCCGCGATGGGCAGGTCGATCAGCGCGGGCACCGGCAGCGCATCGACCGGCATGTCGGGACCGAACCAGGGGGTCAGAAGCCCGGCGACCTCATCGGGGGGCAGCAGGCGCGGCTGGCCCGCGCCGGGCGTCGTGGACAGAACCTGCATCGCGGCCTGGGTGCGGGCGTCCTGTTCGGCGGACGAGGCGCTGACCCGCACCGTCACCGACCCCGCAAGCTCACCGGCCCAGCGGTCGGCCAGCCGCCCCGTCGCCAGCGACAGGGCCAGGGCGAAGACCGCCAGGAACGCCATGGCGCCTGCGGAAAACAGCGTCAGTTGCGCGGTGAACCCGGTCGGCGGCACGATCCGGTCGCCCGACCCGCCGTCGCGCATCAGCCCCTGCCACAGCGCCCTCAGATTCAGCGCCCGAAATTCCGTCCGTCTCACAGATCCGCCCCTGCCAGCTGCAATGTTGCGTTCGCGATCCGCAGCACGCGGGCCGCGACCTGCGCCTTGGTCGCGCGGATCAGGTTCAGGTCATGGGTGGCGACCAGCACGGTCTTGCCCGACTTGTTCAACTCGATCAGCAGCTGCATCAGCCGGACCGACATGTCCCAATCCAGGTTGCCGGTGGGTTCGTCCGCCAGCACCAGGTCGGGCGACAGGATCACCGCGCGGGCCAGGGCCGCGCGCTGGCGTTCACCGCCCGACAGGGATGGCGGCATCGCGCGGGCGTGCTGGGACAGGCCCACCCAGCCCAGCAGGTCGCGCAGCGCCGCCATGTCCACCGCCTGGCCCGAGACCGACAGCGGCAGCGCCACGTTCTCGGCCACCGGCAGATGATCCAGGAACTGCGTGTCCTGGTGGACCACGCCCACCCGGCGGCGCAGATCGGAAATGCCGTCGCGGGTCAACTGCCGCACATCGTCGCCGAACGCCGTCATCTGCCCCGAGGTCGGCAGCAGGTCGGCATAGCACAGCCGCAGCAGCGTCGTCTTGCCCGACCCCGACGGGCCGGTCAGGAAATGGAACATGCCCGGCTGCAAGGTCAGCGTCATGTTCGACAGCAGCTCGGCCCCCCCGTGATAGCCGAAGCCGACATCCCGCATCTCGATCAAGCGCAACCCCCTTGTTCCTTCGGTGCCCGGCTTGGAACCCGGCCCCGCGCTTGATAGAACAGCCACAAGGCGAATGCGAGGGGTCGGAATGGCGGAAATACGGTTGATCTGTCCCGGTTGCGCGGCCGAATACCGCGTGCCCGACACGGCCATCCCACCCGAGGGGCGAGAGGTCGAGTGCAGCGCCTGCGGCAAGATCTGGCACGGCACGGCACGGCAGGATCCGGGCGATCTGCCGTCCCTGCCCGCCGCCCAGCCGCCCGCAGACCTGCCTCCGCTGAGCCGCCGCCTGCCCGACAGCGTGCTGGAAATCCTGAGGGGCGAGGTCGAACACGAACGCCGCGCCCGCGCGGCCGAGGATGGCGAGGCCGCCCCAGGCGTCCCCCGCGCGGCCGCCGATCCCGAATGGCCCGCGACGACCATCACCCGGCATTTCGACGCCAAACCCGCCGACGCCGCGCTGCCGGATCTGCCGGATCCTTTGCCGCCCGCCATTGAACAGCCAGGCGAAGCCCGCCCAACCCCCGCCCCGGTCCACGCCCCGGTGCCGATGGTCAGCGAACCCGCCCCTGCCCGCAGGCCGGGCGGCTATGGCATGGGCTTCGGGCTGGCGGTGATGCTGGCCGGGGGCGTGGTGGCCCTGTATCTGCTGGCGCCCCGGCTGGCCGATCAAGGGGGACTTGGCGACGGGCTGATGCAGCTTCGGGCCAGCCTGGACGGGGCGCGGCTGTGGTTGCAGGATCGCGCGGCCACGCTGGTCCGCTGATCAGAACCGATCCAGCAGCCGTCCCAAGTAATCGCGTTCGTCCTGCGGACGTTCCGGCTGGCCAGTGCGGCGGCGGATTTCGTCCAGCAGATCGCGCGCACGGCGGGCCGGATCGACGCCCTCGGCCAGCGGATCGCCCCCCGCGATGACATTGCCGTTACCGTCGCGCTGACGGCCCAGGGGATCCAGCGTCGGACGCTGGCCAAAGCTTTGTCCTTCCCCGGCGCGATCACCGCCGCCAGGCCGCTGACCATCCTCGCCCCGGCCTTGCTGACCTTGTTGGCCCTGCTGGCCTTGCTGCTGGGCCATCATGTCGCCAAGCGCCCGCATCCCTTCGCGCATCGACTGGATCGCATCGGCCTGACGCTGCAAGGCGCCGCCGGTATCGCCCTCGCGCAAGGCGCGTTCGGCATCCTCCATGGCGCGGCCCGCTTCATCCAACTGCCGCCGCGCCTGGTCACCGCCAGGCGATCCCTGGCCCGGCAACAGTCCCTGCTGCTGGCCCAGATCCTCGCGCAGCTGCCGCTGCCGGTCGGCCAGTCCCTGCGCGTCGGGCGAGGGCTGCCCCATCTGGCCCTGGCCGAACTGTTCCTGCATGTCGCGGAAGGCTTCGTCCGACAGGCGCTGCTGCTCGCGCAGCGTATCGGCCAGCCGGTTCATCGGCTGGTTGCCGCTGCTGCCCTGCTGACCCTCGCCCCCCTGACCCTGACGGACCTGGAGGTTTTCCATCATGCGGTTGAACTGTTCCAGCAATTCCTGGGCCTCGGCCATCCGGCCCTCGTTCATCAGGCGCTGGATTTCGTCCATCATCTGCTGGATCTGGTCGCCGGTGATCTGTTGGCTTGGCTGGTCCCTGGTAAAGCGTTCGGACGGATCCTGCTGGTTCTGCTGCGCCAGCATGTCGGTATAGGCGTCCGTCGCCTCTTTCAGTTCGTCCATCAGCCGCTGGATTTCGTCGGGACTGGCACCGTTGCGGATCGCCTCGGACAGCTTCTGCTGGGCCTGGCGCATCCGTTCCAAGGCATCCGACAGCCCGCCATCCTCCAACTGGATCGCGGCCTGCCACAGCGCCTCGGCCAGGTCGTCGCGCAGCTTGTCGCTCAGGGCCGGGCCTTCCAGCAGGTTCACGGCGCCGCGCAGTTGCAGATACAGGGGACGTTCGACGAACCCTTCGGGCTGCCAGGTGACGGCTAGCAGGATCTCGGCGCTGCGGCCGGCATTGCCGCGCGACCACAGCAGGTCGCGCCGCATCTCGATCAGCGCGGCGGCCAAGGGATTGAAGAAGCGCCGCCCCGGCAGGACGGTGTGCATGGGCTGCGCCTCGCCCAGCTGATCGATCCCGTCGACGGCGCGCAGGCTGACGCTGACCGGCAGATTCGCCCAGGGGTGGCGCGACAGGTCCTCGGTCAACTGACCCTTGACCTGATGGCGGTCGCCGCGCGGCAGCGGCAGGACCAGTTCGACCGCCGGGCGCGGCTCGGGATCGATGGACAGACCGAAGCGGCGGTCCACCGCGGGCAAGTCCAGCGCGATCACCGCCTGACCCGAAGCAACGCCGTGATCGTCGCTGGCCTCGAAATCCTGCACCAACCGACCGTCCGCGCGGCGCACCGGCGCCGCCCCGGCGCGGATCACCGGCGCGTTGTCGGGCAGCACGGTCACGTCGAAACGCCGCCCCGCGACCTCGATCACGCCCGATGCCTCGGCCCGGAAACCGGGCGCCTGCGGATCCTCGCCCACCGCCGGGCCGATGTCCTGGGTCACCGTCACCCCGCCGCCATACAGACGAAAGGTCACGGCGCTGCCCTTGGGCAGTTCCAGCACCTGCCCCTCGGCCAGGGCGTTCAGATAGATCGTCGGGCGGCGGGTATAGGCGGGCGGCTCGGCCCAGCCCTCCCAGCTTGGCCCGGCTGGGACCGCATTGGTCGCCACCGGCCGCGATACGGTCGCGGCCAGGGCCTGGATCCCCTGCCCCATCTGGGCCGCGCCGCCGAAGACCATCGCCATAGCCAGGGCCACCAGCCCGGCCAGCCGCAGCGCAAAGGGATCGCGCCGCGCCAGCCCGGCATCGGGACGCACCGCCCGCGCCTGCGCCGCACGAGCCTGCATCTGCGCCAGATGCGCCTGCCACAGCGCGCCCTCGCCGCCGACGGCCGCACGGTCCGACAGCGCCGCCAAGGGCCGCCCCGGCAGGGTCCGGTCCAGGCGGTCCACCGCATCGGCCATGCGCACCCGGCGGAACCGCATCCCGCCCCGGATCGCGGTCCACAGCAGCATCAGCACCACGGCCCCGGCCAGCCAGGGCAGCACCGGCCCCGGCACCGCGGCAACGACGCCCAGGGCGAAAGCCGCGAACACAGCGGCCAGTGCCGTGCCCAGCGGCCAGAAAGCGCGGGCCGCCTGCTCCCACACCATCCCCCAGCGGGTCAGACGAAGGGCGCGTGCGACCGGTCCCATCTTCTGTGCGAAAATATCCTCGGGGGTCCGGGGGCAGACAGCCCCCGGCTGCGACGGTTCCGACTCGTGCCGCGTCAAAGCCATGCGGGAATGCTATCCCGCGCCAGCATTTCCTCAAACGTCGGTCGCGTCCGGATGACGGCGAAGTGATCGCCCCGCACCAGAACCTCGGGCACCAGCGGCCGGGAATTGTATTCCGAGGCCATCACCGCGCCATAGGCGCCCGCCGACCGGAAGGCGACCAGATCGCCCGCCGCCATCCGGGGCAGGTCCGCGCCCTTCTGGAAGGTGTCGCCCGATTCGCAGACCGGCCCCACCACGTCGAAGGGCCGCACCGCCGCGCCGACCGCGGGTTCGATCACCGGCACGATGTCGTGATGCGCGCCATACATGGCCGGCCGCGCCAGGTCGTTCATCGCCGCGTCCACGATCAGGAAATCGCGGCCCTCGCCCTGTTTCACATAGATCACCTGCGACAGCAGGATGCCCGCGTTGCCGACGATGTTGCGGCCCGGCTCGATCTCGATCTCGCAGCCCAGGTCGCCCACCGTCTCGCGGATCACCTGGCCGTATTCCAGCGGCAAGGGCGGCGCGTTGTTGTCGCGGCGATAGGGAATGCCCAAGCCCCCGCCCAGATCCAGCCGGGTGATCGCATGGCCGTCGGCGCGCAAGGCGCGGGTCAGGTCGGCCACCTTGGCATAGGCCGCGCGATAGGGGTCCAGATCGGTCAACTGGCTGCCGATATGCACATCGACGCCGACGACCCGCAAACCGGGCAGGCTTGCCGCCTCGGCATAGACCTCGCGCGCGCGGGCGATGGGGATGCCGAACTTGTTTTCAGATTTCCCGGTGGCGATCTTCTCGTGCGTTTTCGCGTCCACGTCCGGGTTCACGCGGACGGCGACCGGCACCACCGCGCCCATGCTGGCGGCCAGGGTCGACAAAGCGCGCATTTCCGGCTCGCTCTCGATATTGAACTGGCGGATTCCGCCTTCGATGGCTTGGCGCATCTCGGCCAGGGTCTTGCCGACGCCGGAAAAGACGATCCGGTCGCCAGGCACCCCCGCCGCGCGGGCGCGTGCGTATTCGCCGCCCGAGACGACATCCATCCCCGCGCCCAGATCGCCCAGCAGCTTGAGGACCGCCAGATTGCTGTTGGCCTTGACGGCGAAGCAGACCAGGTGATCGGTCCAGGCCAGCGCCTGCCGGAACAGGCCGAAATGCCGCGTCAGCGTCGCCGCCGAATAGACATAGACCGGGGTGCCCACTTCTGCGGCGATGCGCGACAGGGGCACATCCTCGGCGTGCAGTTCCCCCGCGTGATAGTTGAAATGGTCCACCTACAGCTCCGTGATCACGCCCATGGTGGCGTGGCCGGAAATCGAGACGTTGGATTTGGGGGCCGTCTTCGGCGCTGCGGAAGGGCGTTCGGGGGCGCCGTCGACGCCGCAGGCAGCCACCGCGATCACCGCCAGGATTGCGAACCATTTCATGCCAGTATCTCCTTCCAGCGAGCGATCTGCGCGCGCACCCGACCGGGCGCCGTGCCGCCATAGCTTTGCCGCGACGCGACCGAGTTGTGAACGCCCAAAACGCCAAAGACTTTATCGGTGATCCCCGCATGGACCCCCTGCATGTCGGCCAGGGTCAGGTCCGGCAGGTCGCAGCCCCGCTGTTCCGCCAGGGCGACCAGCGACCCGGTGACATGATGCGCGTCGCGGAAGGGCAGGCCCAATTCGCGGACCAGCCAGTCGGCCAGATCGGTCGCGGTGGAAAAGCCCGAGGCCGCGGCGGCCTCCATCTTCTCGCGGTTGGCGGACAGGTCGGACAGCATCCCGGTCATCGCGGCCAGGGCCAGCATCAGGCTGTCCGCGGCGTCGAAGACCTGCTCCTTGTCCTCCTGCATGTCCTTGGAATAGGCCAAGGGCAGGCCCTTCATCACCGTGAACAGCGCCACCGTCGCGCCCAGGATGCGGCCGATCTTGGCGCGGATCAGCTCGGCCGCGTCGGGGTTGCGCTTCTGCGGCATGATCGACGATCCGGTGGACCACTTGTCCGACATCGACACGAAGCGGAACTGGGCGGAGGACCAGATCACCAGTTCCTCGGCCAGCCGCGACAGGTGGACGGCGCAGATCGAGGATGCCGACAGGAACTCCAACGCGAAATCCCGATCCGATACGGCATCCAGGCTGTTGGCCATGGGGGCGTCGAAATCCAGTGCCGCCGCCGTCGCATGGCGGTCGATGGGATAGCCGGTTCCGGCCAGGGCCGCAGCCCCAAGGGGCGATTCGTTCATCCGCCGCCGCGCGTCCTGGAAACGCGACAGATCCCGGCCGAACATCTCGACATAGGCCATCATGTGATGGCCCCAGGTGACCGGCTGGGCGGTTTGCAGATGGGTAAAGCCCGGCATGACCCAATCCGCCCCGGCCTCGGCCTGCGACAAAGCAGCGCGGATCAGCGCCCGCAGCGCCTGGATCGCGGCGTCGCACTGGTCGCGCACCCACAGACGGAAATCGGTCGCCACCTGGTCGTTCCTGGACCGGCCCGTGTGCAACCGGCCCGCCGGTTCGCCGATGATCTCTTTCAGGCGCGCCTCGACATTCATGTGAATGTCTTCCAGTTCGGTGCGGAAGGGGAACTTGCCCGCCTCGATCTCTGACAAGACGGTGAGCAGCCCTTCCCTGATCGCCTCGGCATCGCTAGTGCTGATGATGCCCTGCGCCGCCAGCATCGCGGCATGGGCCCGGCTGCCCCGGATGTCCTGGGCGTAGAGCCGCCGGTCGAACCCGATCGAGGCGTTGATCGCCTCCATGATCGCGTCCGGCCCGGCGGCGAAGCGCCCGCCCCACATGCTGTTGGCGCTGTCCTGTTGCGGCCGGTCGGTCATTGGCGCGTCCCTCGGAGGTCTTCATGCTGCGTTCCGCCCTGCTTTATACGGCACTGCTTTTCGGTGCAAACGCCGCCTTCGCGGGTCCGGTGGACTGGGACGCGGCCAGGCAGGCGCTGCCGAAGCTGGTCCAGACCCAGGACGCGCCGCCGGTCAGCGCGGTCGAATTCACCGACCCGGACGGCGGCACGCATACCCTGGCCGACTACAAGGGCAAGGTCGTTCTGGTGAACTTCTGGGCGACCTGGTGCGCGCCCTGCCGCAAGGAAATGCCCGCGCTCGACGCGCTCCAGTCCGAACTGGGCGGCGAGGACTTCCAGGTCGTGACCATCGCCACGGGCCGCAACGCGGTGCCGAAGATCCACGAGTTCTTTGCCGAGACCGGCGTGACCAACCTGCCCGTCCTGCTGGACCCGCGCCAGCAGTTGGCGCGCGACATGGGCGTGGTCGGCCTGCCCGTCACCGTGCTGATCGACCGCGACGGAAACGAGATCGCCCGCCTGATGGGGGACGACCATTGGGATTCCGACGGCGCCAAGACCCTTATCCGACAGTTGACGCAGCGCTGAGTTCCGCGTGGCGCGGGCAGCCGGTCATGTGGTCGTTGACCATGCCCGTGGCCTGCATGAAGGCATAGGTGATGACCGGCCCGCAGAAGGTGAAGCCGCGTTTCTTCAGCGCCTTGGACATGGCGGTCGATTCGGGGGTGGCGGCGGGAACCTCGGCCATGCTGGCGAAGCGGTTCTGGATCGGCTGGCCGCCGACGAAGGACCACAGCCAGGGCGCGAATCCCTGATCGCCCTCGATCTCCAGGAACAGGCGCGCGCCCTTCACGGTCGCCTCGATCTTGCCGCGATGGCGGACGATGCCGGGGTTTTGCAGCGCGCGGTCGATTCGCGCCGCGTCCCAGCGGGCCACGCGTTCGGGGTCGAAGCCGTCGAATTCCTCTCGGAACCCGTCACGCTTGCGCAGGATGGTGATCCAGGACAGCCCCGCCTGGAAGCCGTCCAGCACCAGCTTTTCCCAAAGGGCGCGCGGGTCGCGTTCGGGCACGCCCCATTCGGTGTCGTGATAGGCGACATACAGCGGGTCGGTCCCGCACCAGGTGCAGCGGTCGGTCATGGATCGTTAACCTTTTATCCAGAAACTCCTGCCTGTTTACGGCAAATTAGGCGATCATCGCCATAAGGGAACACGGAATGATTGCGTAACGAGGGTTGATGTGATGGACGCGAACCCGCCTGCGAAAGGCTCGCCGCTGGATTATGCCGTGGACCGGCAAAGCCGGTTGACCCTGCCGGCCGTCAGGCTGGCGGTCGAAAGGGGCAACGGGGTGCTGGCCTTCCAGCCGGTCGTGCAGGCGCAGCGGACCAGCCGCCCGGCCTTTTACGAAGGGCTGATCCGCATCATCGACGAATCGGGCCGCATGGTGCCGCTGCGCGACTTCATGCCGGTGGCGGAAACCACCGAACTGGGCCGCCGGATCGACTGCCTGTCGCTGTCGCTGGGCCTGAAGGCCCTGTCCGAGGAAACGTCGCTGCGGCTGTCCATCAACATGTCGGCGCGGTCGATCGGCTATCCCGCCTGGATGACCATCCTGCGCCGCGGCGTCGCCGACGACCCGCAGGCCGCCGAACGGCTGATCCTGGAAATCACCGAAAGCTCGGCCATGGGCCTTCCCGACGAGGTGAAGTCCTTCATGCGCGAGGTTCAGAAATACGGGATCAGCCTGGCGCTCGACGATTTCGGGGCGGGCTATACCTCGTTCCGCTATCTGCGGGATTTCTGCTTCGACATGATCAAGATCGACGGCCAGTTCATCCGCGAAATCTCGGACCATCCCGACAACCAGGTGCTGACCCAGGCGCTGATGTCCATCGCCCGGCATTTCGACATGTTCACCGTGGCGGAAATGGTGGAAACGGCGGACGATGCCAGCTTCCTGATCGAAAACGGCATCGACTGCCTGCAAGGCTATTACTTCGGGGCGCCGACCATCGCGCCGCCGTGGAAGTCCCCGCCCTCGGCGGCCTTGCGGTAAAGCTCTGCACGACTTTTGGCCGATCTGCTTGACGCGACGGCACGAACCCGCATCCTGTCCTCGATTCGCCATCTGTCTGGCTTCGAGGGAAGGAACCCGTCATGACCAAAGCCGTAATCGTCTCTGCCGCCCGCACCGCCGTCGGCAGCTTCATGGGATCGTTCGCAAATATCCCGGCGCATGACTTGGGCGCCGCCGTCCTGAAGGAGGTCGTGGCCCGCGCGGGCCTGGACCCGGCCGAGGTCGATGAGACGATCCTGGGCCAGGTGCTGACTGCGGGCCAAGGCCAGAACCCCGCGCGCCAGGCGCATATCAAGGCGGGCCTGCCGCAGGAATCCTCGGCCTGGGGGATCAACCAGGTCTGCGGGTCCGGCCTGCGGGCCGTGGCCCTGGCCGCGCAGCAGGTGATCCTGGGGGATGCGCGGGTGGTGCTGGCCGGGGGCCAGGAAAGCATGTCGATGTCGATGCACGCCGCCTATCTGCGCGCCGGGCAGAAGATGGGCGACATGCAACTGGTCGACACCATGATCCGCGACGGGCTGTGGGATGCCTTCAACAATTACCACATGGGCACCACGGCGGAAAACGTCGCGCAGAAATGGTCGATCAGCCGCGACCAGCAGGACGAATTCGCGCTTGGTTCGCAGAACAAGGCCGAGGCCGCGCAGAAGGCTGGCCGCTTCGATGATGAAATCGTCGCCTACACCGTCAAGACCCGCAAGGGCGACACGGTGGTGGACAAGGACGAATACATCCGGGCGGGCGCGACCATCGACGCCATGCAGAAGCTGCGTCCCGCCTTTTCCAAGGAAGGCTCGGTCACGGCGGGCAACGCCTCGGGGCTGAACGACGGCGCGGCGGCGGTGATGGTCATGACCGAGGACGAGGCGAACCGGCGCGGCCTGACGCCCCTGGCGCGGATCGCGTCCTATGCGACGGCGGGGCTGGATCCGGCGATCATGGGCACAGGCCCGATTCCCGCCAGCCGCAAGGCGTTGGAAAAGGCGGGCTGGTCGGTCCAGGATCTGGATCTGGTCGAGGCGAACGAGGCTTTCGCCGCCCAAGCCTGCGCGGTCAACAAGGACATGGGCTGGAACCCCGACATCGTGAACGTGAACGGCGGCGCCATCGCCATCGGCCATCCGATCGGCGCATCGGGCGCGCGCGTCCTGAACACCCTGCTGTTCGAGATGAAGCGCCGCGACGCCAAGAAGGGCCTGGCCACGCTGTGCATCGGCGGCGGCATGGGCGTGGCGCTCTGCGTCGAGCGGTAAGAAAAAATGGCGCGCAATGATATTGCGCGCCACCAACTTGCCTTGTAGCAATATTTCAATGATGTTTATTTGAGGGAGGGGACCATGTCCAAAGTAGCACTTGTCACCGGCGGCTCGCGCGGAATCGGCGCGGCGATTTCCAAGGCTCTTCAAGAGGCTGGCTATACTGTCGCCGCGACCTATGCGGGCAATGACGAGGCCGCCAAGGCGTTTACGGACGAAACCGGGATCAAGACCTATAAATGGTCGGTCGCGGACTATGACGCCTGCGCCGCGGGCATCAAGCAGATCGAAGAGGATCTTGGCCCCATCGCCGTGCTGGTCAACAACGCCGGCATCACGCGGGACGCGATGTTCCACAAGATGACGCCGCAGCAGTGGAAAGAGGTCATCGACACCAACCTGACCGGCGTTTTCAACATGACCCATCCGGTCTGGTCGGGAATGCGCGACCGCAAGTTCGGGCGGATCATCAATATCAGCTCGATCAACGGGCAGAAGGGCCAGGCGGGCCAGGCGAACTATTCCGCCGCCAAGGCCGGAGACCTGGGCTTTACCAAGGCGCTGGCTCAGGAAGGCGCGCGGGCGGGCATCACCGTGAATGCGATCTGCCCCGGCTATATCGCGACCGAAATGGTCAAGGCCATCGACGAAAAGGTGCTGAACGAACGCATCATCCCGCAGATCCCCGTAGGACGCCTGGGCGAACCCGAGGAGATTGCCCGGACAGTGGTGTTCCTGGCCTCGGACGATGCGGGCTTCATCACCGGGTCGACCATCACCGCCAATGGCGGGCAGTATTTCGCCTGACAGGCTGCGACAAACGGACACGGCCCGCGCGGATCGCGCGGGCCGTTCCAATTCCGTCATCGTTCAACGGATCAGTGGGACAGTCGGGAAATCTCTTCCTTGAGACGAAGTTTCTCGCGCTTCATCGCCTTGATTTGCAGATCGCTGACACCAGGGCTTCTTTGTTCCTTTTCAACGGTTTCGGACAGAACTTGGTGTTTCTTGCGCAGTTCCTCGACGTGGGAAGCAACCGACATCTCGTCCTCCTGTATAGGTTGAGTCGAACAGGGGGATTGCAGCACAGGCTTTCGATTCTGTCACGAGACTTTTGCAAACAGGGTCGTGAGCGGCAGCCCCTCGCGGAGAACCGCCGATGCCGCCGGCGTCAGGTCTTCCCGGTCGCCCGGATGGGCCGGCGCGCGGTGCATCACGAAGGGCGCCAGCAGCCGCAGCGGACCTCGCCCGCCCTTCTGCGCCCGCAGGATCACGCGGCCCGCCTCTCGCCCCGCCCGGCCCGCGATGGGCAGGATCGCCATCGATCCCGCCCGGCCCGACAGCGCCTCCAGCATCGCGTCCAGCCGGTCGGCCCGCTGGATCAGCGTCAGGACGCCGCCCGGCCGCAATCGGCGCAAGCCCGCGTCGATCCAGACCGCCAGCGGCGTCTGCTCTTGCCGCGCCAGCGCCCTGCCGCCGTCGGGCGCCGGGGTGCCGCCCAGGAAATAGGGCGGGTTGGCGATCACATGGTCGAAGGCCATCGCCCGCAAAGCGGCAGGCGGCAGCGCCACGTCGCCCGTCAGCACCTGCATCGCGATGCCATTGGCCGCGGCATTCCGTCGCGCTAGGTCGGCATAGTCGGGCTGTCGTTCCAGGCCCGCCAGCCGCAGATCCGCCACGCGCCAGCCCAGGCAAAGGCTGGCGACCCCCGCCCCGCAGCCCAGTTCCAGCACCGCCTGGCCCGCCGCCGCCGGACAGGCCGCCGCCAGCATCACCGCATCGGCGCCCGACCGGAAGCCGCGCCGGGGCTGCAAGACGCGCAGCCGGCCGTCCAGGAAGCCGTCGTCGGAAAGATCACTCATCCAGGCCGGCGTCGCGCAGGATCGCGCGGGCCATGAATTCGTCGCGATCCGCGACCATCAGCCGCTGCGGCAGGATCCCCAGCGATCCTTCCAGGATGCTCATGTGCTGGTCCATGGGAAAGGCGGGGATGCCCTCGTCCTCCAGCAGGCCCAGGGCGCGGGACTTGCGGACGGGATCGTTGCTGCGGAACAGTTCTTTCATGGGGCGGACGTTAGGGGGCGGTTGCGGAATTGTCGATGGCATGGCAAGGGACGGGCGCGGCAAAGGGGTAAGGCCATGGGTGTGCAGGAAAACGTCCAGAAACCGCTGGACCGGCTGGCAGAGGCGCTGAGCCCCGAGATGGAGGCGGTCAACGCCTTGATCCGGCAGCGGATGTCCAGCGAACACGCCCCCCGCATCCCCGAGGTGACGGCCCATCTGATCGAGGCCGGGGGCAAGCGGCTGCGGCCGATGCTGACACTGGCGGCGGCAAAGATGCTGGGCTATGCCGGGCCCTATCACGTCCACCTGGCCGCGACGGTCGAATTCATCCACACCGCGACTCTGCTGCATGACGACGTGGTGGACGAAAGCCGCCAGCGGCGCGGACGCCCGACGGCGAACCTGCTGTGGGACAACAAGTCCAGCGTGCTGGTGGGCGATTACCTGTTCGCGCGCAGCTTTCAGTTGATGGTGGAACCCGGCAACCTGCGCACGCTGGAGATCCTGTCCAACGCCGCCGCCACCATCGCCGAGGGCGAGGTTCTGCAACTGACCGCCGCCCAGGATCTGCGCACCGACGAAGGCGTCTATCTGACGGTGGTGCGCGGCAAGACCGCCGCGCTGTTCTCTGCCGCGACCGAGGTGGGCGGCGTCATCGCGGGGGCGCCTGCCGATCAGGTGCGGGCGCTGTTCGATTACGGCGACGCGCTTGGCATCGCCTTCCAGATCGTCGACGACCTGCTGGATTACGGCGGCGCGACCGAGACCATCGGCAAGAATGTCGGCGACGATTTCCGCGAACGCAAGCTGACCCTGCCGGTCATCAAGGCGGTCGCCCGCGCCACTCCCGAGGAACGCGCCTTCTGGTCGCGCACCATCGAACAGGGCGACCAGCGGGACGGCGACCTGGACCGGGCGCTGTCGCTGCTGTCGCGGCACGGCGCGATGGAGGCCGCGCGCGCCGACGCCTTGCGATGGTCCGCCACCGCCCGCACGGCGCTGGCCAATCTGCCGCCGCATCCGATCCGCGACATGCTGTCCGATCTGGCGGATTTCGTCGTCAGCCGCGTCGCCTGACCGCGCCCTTGCACGTCCCACGGGCATCTCCGATCCAGATTCTGCCCCCTGGACAGGCGATGGCGGCATAATCCGCCCATGAAACGGGCAATTTCTGTCTGGCCCCGTCCCGTGCCTGCCCGGCGTCTGTGCAAGCCCCCGCGCCCCGCCCCATGAAAGGGCGTCGGCGGCGCGTCCGGTGCCGCATGGAAGGGGATATGATGATGACAAGGGCTGCTCCCTTTATTGCCGGTGCCGCGATGCTGATTGCGGCGCCCACATTCGCGCAGGATGCCGTGGTCGCGGTCGAGGCCGCCGTGCCGGTCCCGGACAAGGGCGATACGACCTGGATGCTGATCTCGGCCATCCTGGTGATGATGATGACGCTGCCGGGGCTGGCGCTGTTCTATGGCGGGCTGGTGCGGGCCAAGAACATGCTGTCGGTGCTGATGCAGGTGCTGACGGTGTTCAGCATGATGGCGATCCTGTGGGTGGCCTTCGGCTATTCGCTGGCCTTCACCGGGGCGGGCACGGCCGAGGAGGTGGGCTTCCTGACCCCCTTTATCGGCGGGCTGTCGAAGATGTTCTTGTCGGGCGTCGGCACCGAGTCGGTGGTCGAGGGCTTCACGGCGGGCGTGGTGATCCCGGAACTGTCCTTCGTGATCTTCCAGATGGCCTTCGCCTGCATCGCCTCGGCCCTGATCGTGGGCGCCACGGCGGAACGGCTGAAATTCAGCGCGGTTCTGCTGTTCATCGTGATCTGGTTCTTCCTGTCCTACCTGCCGATGGCCCATATGGTCTGGTGGTGGGGCGGCCCGTCGGCCTATGACGCGCCCTCGGGCCTGCTGTTCAGCCACGGCGCGCTGGATTTCGCGGGCGGCACGGTCATCCACATCAACGCGGGCGTGGCCGGCCTGGTCGCCGCCATGGTCGCCGGTCCCCGCATCGGCTACAAGAAAGAGCTTCTGGCCCCCCACAACCTGACCTTCACCCTGGTGGGCGGCTGCCTGCTGTGGATCGGCTGGTTCGGCTTCAACGCCGGGTCCAACCTGGAGGCCAATGGCCTGACCGCCCTGGCGATGATCAACACCGCCGTCGCCACCGCCGCGGGCGTGCTGGCCTGGTCCTTCGGCGAATGGGCCTTCCGCGGCCATCCAAGCCTGCTGGGCGGAATCTCGGGCGCCATCACCGGGCTGGTGGGCATCACCCCGGCGGCGGGCTTCGTCGGCCCGATGGGCGCCATCGCCATCGGCCTGGTCGCGGGCCTGCTGTGCATGTGGTTCGTCATCAGCGTGAAGCCGCGCATGGGCATCGACGACAGCCTGGACGTGTTCGGCATCCACGGCATCGGCGGCATCGTCGGCGCGATCCTGACGGGCGTCTTCGCCGCGCCCTCGCTGGGCGGCACGGGCGTGTTCGATTACGGCGCGAATGCCGTGGCCGAATTCTCGATGGGCGGGCAGGTCTATGCGCAGACCCTGGGCGTGGTGATCGCGATCGTCTGGTCGGGCGTGGTGTCCTTCGTGGCCATCCACATCGTCAAGGCGCTGATCGGGCTGCGCGTCACCGTCAACGACGAACGCCAGGGCCTGGACATCACCACCCACGGCGAAAACGCCTATAACTGACGCCATCGGTGCCGATCCAAAGGCCCGGCGATCCCGCCGGGCCTTTTTTCATGCGCAAATCACGGATTGGTCAGCGCAATTCCCTCGGCGCGATTTTTGGTATAGGCTGGCGCGCAATTTGGCCGGAAAGCGGCCGCGGGCAGACACGCAGGCACCCTGACTCATGAAACGACCGACCGGCACCCCGAAGCGCACGGGCCGCAGCCCTGTTGCCGACAAACGCACGGCCCCGGCCGAGCCGAAATCCCCCGTGCGCCGCCACAAGGCCCCCGTCCGGCGCGGCAATGTCGTGGTGCGCACCATCGCGGGGACGGTCGGCCTGATCTGGCGGATCGTCTGGGGTTCGATGTGGCGGCTGGCCATGGTGATGGCCCTGATCATCGGCGGCGCCACCGCCTATTTCTATGCCGGCCTGCCGGAACCCCAGGCCCTGTTCGACGCCCGCGCGCGCGGGTCCGTCACCATGCTTGACGCTGACGGCAAGGTCTTCGCCTGGCGGGGCGAGACCTATGGCGCCGTCACCAGCGACAAGATCGCCCCGGTCCTGAAAGAGGCCGTGATCTCGACCGAGGACCGGCGCTTCTACCGCCATTTCGGCGTCAGCCCGCGCGGCATCGCCAGCGCCATCAAGATCAACCTGGCCGAAGGGCGCGGTCCGCTGGAAGGCAACGGCGGGTCGACCATCACCCAGCAGGTCGCCAAGCTGCTGTGCCTGGGCGAGACCTTCGATCCGATCCGCTGGAAGAACGAGGCCGAATTCGAACAGGATTGCCGGGGCGGCGGCATCTGGCGCAAGATCAAGGAAGTGCCCTTCGCCTTCGCGCTTGAGGCCAAGTATTCCAAGGACGAAATCCTCAGCATCTACATGAACCGCTCTTACATGGGCGGCGGTTCGCGCGGGTTCGAGGCTGCAAGCCAGCGCTATTTCAACAAGCACGCGTCCGAGGTGAACGCGGCCGAATCGGCGATGCTGGCGGGCCTGCTGCAAGCGCCCAGCTATTTCGCGCCGACCGCGAACCTGCAACGCAGCCGGGAACGGGCCAACGTGGTCCTGGGCCTGATGGGCGAGGAAGGCTATCTGACCCCTGATGAGGTCGCGCAAGCCCGCGCCAATCCCGCCTCGCTGTCCCAGGCCGCCGAGGCGCGGGCGGGCGGATATTTCGCCGATTGGGTGATGGAATCCGGTCCCGGCTTCCTGACCAGCGAAACGACCGAGGACGTGACGATCCGCACCACCTTTGACCCGCGCATCCAGACGGCGGCGGAACGGGCGCTGAAGCGGATCTTCGACGAAAAGGTCAGCGACAATTCCAAGGCCGAGGCCGCCGTGGTGGTGATGTCCGCCGACGGCGCGGTGCGCGCGATCATCGGCGGGCGCGACAGCATCGTGAACGGCGCCTTCAACCGCGCCGTCCAGGCCAAGCGCCAGACCGGATCGTCCTTCAAGCCCTTCGTCTATGCCGCCGCGCTGGAGGCGGGCTATGGCCCCGGCGACCGGATCGAGGACGGGCCGCTGACCATCCGCATCCCCGGCGGCAAGCCCTGGTCGCCGCAGAACTATACCCGCCGCTATTACGGCAACGTCACGCTGACCACGGCGCTGAAACAGTCGCTGAACACCGCCACGATCCGCTTGCAGGAAGCCGTCGGCCGCGACGCGGTGCGCCGCATTGCCCACGACTTCGGCATCGTCAGCAACCTGACCACCAGCCCCTCGTTGGGCCTGGGCGCGTCCGAGGCGACGCTGATGGAGCTGACCGGCGCCTATGCCGGGATCCGCAACGGCGGCACCTCGGTCGCGCCCTATGGGTTGATCGAACTGCGCATCGCAGGCGACGACCAGCCGCTGATGGGCCAGTCGGGGGGCATGGGCGCGCGGGTCATCAGCCAGCGCGCGGCGGGGCAGTTGATCTACATGATGCAGCAGGTGATCGACAGCGGCACCGGCACCCGCGCCAAGATGGGTACGCGCCCGGTGGCCGGCAAGACCGGCACCACCAGCAGCTATCGCGACGCCTGGTTCGTGGGCTTTTCGGAACAGTATGTCGTGGGCGTCTGGATGGGTTATGACGACAACACCCCGCTGAAAGGCGTGACCGGCGGCGGCCTGCCCGCCGAGATCTGGCAGGCGGTGATGACCGACATTCACGAGGGGCTGCCGGAACTGCCGCTCTCTACCGTATCGCCGGACGGCAGCGGCATCCTGCTGTCCAACGACGGCGCGCCCCGCGTCGTAACCTCGGGTTCAGCAGACGACCCTCTGGCGGCGGCCTTGGCGGGGGCCGTCAATTCGGCCAATCTGGCGGGGGGTGCGCCGACGCAGGTGACGGCCCCGCAGACCCCCGGCGACAGCAGCACCGCCAGTTCGGACGATGCGCTGAGCCGGGCGCTGAATGGAATATTGGGCGGGAACTGAGGGATGGGGAAGCTGCCCGCGGCGACGCGGGCAGGCCTTGAAGGTCGTGGCCTTCGGCGCAGAATGCTTCAGGATCCCGCGCCGGGTTTTTTTCTTATTGCGCCCGCGCAGTTTGCAACAAGTCGGTGATCCGCCTGACCGCCGCGCGACGGTTTTCGCGTACGTCGCCTTCCTGACGGACTTGCAGGAACTGTTCGCCATAGCCCTGCACGACCAGGTTCTCCGGCGGCACCTGGAAATATTCCGTCAGCGCCAGGGCCACCGATTCCGCGCGCCGGTCCGACAGCGCCAGATTCGCGGCGTCGGGGCCGACGGTATCGGTATGGCCCTCGATCAGGAACATCTCTTGGGGGTTCTTCGCGATCGCGTCCTGGATCACGTTGCCCAGCGCGGACAACTGCCGGGCCTGATCGGGAGAGATCGCCGCAGACCCCGTGTCGAAGGTGATCGCGTCGATCGTTACCGGCGGCACCAGGGCGCGGACCTGCGGGATGGATCGGATCTGCCCCAGCGTGAATCGGCGGTCGATATCCACCTCACGCTGCAGGGCTGCGCGCAGCGCGGCCTCGTCCTGGGACACGCCGGTCGCGGTCACGGGCGCAGGCGCGGGCAGGGTCGAGAGATCGACCGGCTGGACCTCGGCGGTGTCGTCGATCAGGCGGGTCTGTGTGCCGTCGGCCGAGACCAGCGTGCGGCGCAGCACCCGCAGGTCGGCGTCGCGGATGGTGACGACGCGGCTGCCATCGGCGCGCGTGACGACCGTGCGCGACGAACCGTCGTCGAAATTCTCGGTCGCCACGGTCGATCCGGGCTGGCGCAGCAGGGCCACCTCGTCCTTGATCACCTCCTGGCTGCCGTCGGCGCGGGTCACGACCACCCGGTCGGGCGCCGACAGCGCCACCTGGCGGTTGTTGTTGAGATAGGTTCCGACCGCGACGGCACCCAAGCCCAGCAGCAGCGCCTTGGCCAGGTCGTTGTCGTCGTCATCGTCGCTGCGTTGGGCCGTCTGCGCCTGTTCCGGCGCCAGGGCGTCACGCAGGCTGGTCGCGAAGTCCTCGGACGAGGAACGGCTGTTCTCCTCGGTGATCTGCTGCTCGACCACCTCGCCTTGCTGATCGTCGTTCAGGGCAGCAGCAGTGGCCGCGCCCGTCTCCTCGGCGGCCTGCTGGGCGCCTTCGGTGGCCGGAGCATCGGCCTCGGGCACGGTTTCCGAGGCTTGGGCCGAAGGGTCTGCGGCAGGGGGCTGGCTTTCGGCGGCTGCCTCGGGGGTCGCCTGTTCGCGGGCCGGGACGTCGCGCGGGTCATCCTGATTCGGCGCCGCAGGGGCATCAGCCTGCGCCTGGTCCGGTTCCGCTTGGGCAGCGTCGGTTTCGGGGGACTGTTCGGCCTCCAAGGCATCGCGCAGGGGGTCGGCGCTGTCCTCGGCTGGTGCCGGTTCGGGACGGTCGGCCTGCTGTTCGCGGGCGGCTGGCGCGGGTCGCTCCTGATCCTGCTGGCGCGCGTCCTGGGCTGCGGCCGGGGGTTCCTCATCCTGCTGGCGAGGGGCTTCGGCGGGGCGTTCGGCCTGGGCATCGGCCGTGGACTGCTCCTGCTCGGCCTGGCGTTCGGCGCGCTCGTCGGCGCGCTGCGATCTGCCTTCGGAATCCGCCGGGGCCTCGGCCTGGGCCGGAACCTCTGCCGGTTCTGCCTGTGCCTCGGCCTCCTGCGACGCGGGTGCGGGTGCGGCAGTGGCGTCGGCTGCCGGGGCTTCGGGTGCCGGAGCCTCCGGTTCGGTCGCCGCCTCGGCCTCTGGTTCCGCAGCGGGCGATTCCGGTTCGGGGGTGGCTTCGACGGCCGGTTCGGCCGGGGTCTCGGCTGCCGCTTCGGGCGCAGCCGATTCCACGGGCGCGCTCTCCACTTCAGGGGCTGCCGTTTCGGCCTGCTGTTCCTGGGCAGGCGGCACGGGCGGCTGTTCGCCTTCGGTGGGCGCGCCCTGGGCCTGGGCCATGGGCGGCACCAGCAGCGACAGGCAGGCCGCGATGGCGGTCGTGTTGTTGATCATGCGGCGCATTGGGATTCCCTTGCCTCGAACGGTTTGATCTGTCGCGCATGTAACCAGTGTTCGAAGTTGCCGGTTCCAAACAGGTGCGTGACCCGGTCGTGATCGGCGGAAATCCCAATGCAAAAGGGCGCGACCCAAGCCGCGCCCTTGCCGAAATGCCGTCCCCGGCAGGCTTAAACGCCGTCGCCGACGAAAGCCTTTTCCACGACGAATTCACGGGGTTCGGAATTCGCGCCCTCGCGCAGGCCGAATCCTTCCAGCACCGCCTTCACATCGACGTTGAAGGCCAGGCTGCCGCACACCATCGCCCGGTCGGTCTCCGGGCTGATCGGCGGCAGGCCCAGATCGGCGAAGACCTTGCCCGAGGTCATGTTGTCCGTGATCCGGCCCATGCGCGGCGATTCTTCCCGCGTGGTGGTCGGGTAATAGATCAGCCGGTTGGCGAAATCCTCGCCATAGATCTCGCCCAGCAGGGGATCGTTCTTCAGGTTTTCCACCAGTTCGCGGCCATAGGTCAGCTCGTCCGCCGTGCGGCAGGTGTGCATCATGATGACCTGTTCATAGCGTTCATAGGTTTCCGGGTCGCGCATCAGCGACGCGAAGGGCGCGATGCCGGTGCCGGTCGCCAGGAACCACAGCCGCTTGCCGGGCAGCAGCGCGTCCAGAACCAGCGTGCCCACGGGTTTCGGGCGCAGGATGATTTCATCGCCCGGCTGGATATGCTGCAACTTCGAGGTCAGCGGGCCGTCCGGCACCTTGATCGAATAGAATTCCAGTTCCTCGTCCCAGTTGGGCGAGGCGATGGAATAGGCCCGCAGCAAGGGCTTGCCATTGTCGCCCAGCAGCCCGATCATCACGAATTCGCCCGACCGGAAGCGCAGGGACGCGGGGCGCGTCACGCGGAAGGAAAACAGGCTGTCCGTCCAGTGCTTGACGGCCGTCACCGTCTGCGCGTCGGGAAGCGTCTTTTGGGCGGGCTTGGGGGCGGCATCGGCCACGGGGATGTCCAGCGTCATGTCAATTCCTGAGCGGTTCTAGTCGATGCGGCGGCGGGGCGGAACCCCCTTAGCCCGCCAGCTTCGCGCGGTGGTCGAAGGCCTTCCAGTCGGCGCGCGCGATCCATTGATCCTGCGGCTGGCGGGCGGCGATGTCCGGGGCCACCTCGACTTCGCAGAAGCCGACGCGGCGCGCCATCGCGTATTGGTCGGCGATCAGCCGCCCGGATGCGCGAAGACGACCCTGATAGCCCAGTTCCCGCAGGCGGCGCGCCAGCGAGAAGCCGCGCCCGTCGGTGAAGGACGGAAAGTCGATGGCGATCAACTCTCGGTCCAGATACTGCTCCAGATCCGCCAGAGGCGTGTCGGGGGCCAGAACTTCGTCGGCTTCCTGGACCAGCGGATGAAAGCCGTCGTCGCGCGCGATGACGCGTTCGCTGTTCAGTCGGTCTGTCATGCCGGAACCTTTCCGCGGACGATCTTGCCGCCGATGAAGTGAATGCCGCATTCGGTCTTGTCCTGGCCGCGCCAGCGTCCGGCGCGGGGATCCTCGCCCGGCTTCACCGGCGAGGTGCAGGGCGCGCAGCCGATCGAGGGATAGCCGCGCGCCACCAGCGGATGACGGGGCAGGTTGTTCTCGGCCATGTATTCCTGCACGTCCTCGCTGCGCCAATGGGCCAGCGGGTTGATGCGCAGCCGCGACGGCGGCTCGGGTTCGAAGAATTCCAGCGCGGCGCGGTCGCTGTTCTGGAACCGCTTGCGCCCGGTGATCCAGGCGTCATAGCCCGACAGAACGCGTTCCAGCGGCACCGTCTTGCGGAAATCGCAACAGGCGTTGGCGTCGAACTTGTGCAGCGTGCCGTCGGGATCGTGGCGGGCGACCTCGGCCTCGGTGGCGCGGATCACCTGGATATTGGTCAGGCCCAGCTTGGCCGCGACCTCTTGCTGATAATCCAGCGTCTCGGGGAACAGCATCTGCGTGTCGATGAACAGCACCGGCAGGCCCGGCGCCACCACGCTGACCATATGCAGCAGCACCACCGATTCGGCGCCAAAGGACGACACCAGCGTCACCCGGCCCAGGTCGGGGTCGCTGACCGCGCGGCGCAGAACCTCGGTCGCGGCATGATGGCGATAACGGTCGTTCAGCCGCGCGGCGCGGCTGTCCAGGGTATCGTCAAGCATGGGCGGGCTCGGGATAGAGGGCGGCCTTGAAGGGCGCCGGGCCAAGCCTGCGATAGGCGTCGATGAAGCGTTCGGACGCGTCCGCCCGCAGCTCCAGATAGGCGCGCAGCAGCCGGTCGATGGCGGGCACGACCTGGTCATAGGGGAAGCCAGCGCCGGCGCGTTCGCCGATGGCCGGGATGTCGTATCCGTCGCCGCCCAGGGTGATCTGATAGTTTTCCACCCCTGCCCGGTCCAGGCCCAGGATGCCGATATGGCCCAGGTGGTGATGCCCGCAGGCGTTGATGCAGCCCGAGATGCGGATGTTCAGCTTGCCGATCTCGTCTTCCAGGCCGTTATCCTTGAAATGGGTCGCGATCTCTTGCGCGATGGGGATCGAGCGCGCGGTGGCCAGCGTGCAGTAATCCATGCCGGGGCAGGCGATGATGTCGCTGGTCAGCCCGGCATTGGCCGTGGCCAGCCCGGCCTTTTGCAGCGCGGCATAGACGGCGGGCAGGTCGGACTTGTGGACATGGGGCAGCACGACGTTCTGGTCATGGCTGATGCGCAGGTCGGCATGGCCGTATTGTTCCGCCAGATCGGCCAGCAGCCGCATCTGGTCCGCCGAGGCATCGCCGGGTGTCGCGCCATGCGTCTTGAAGGTGACGATGACGCTGGCATAGCCGTCCACCTTGTGCGGATGCAGGTTGGTGTCGGTCCAGCTGCGGAACGCCCCGTTGGCGGCGCGCGCGGCCTCGTATCCGTCGGTCGGGCCGTTGCGGAAGGCCGGGGCGGCGAAGCGGTTCTTGAACACCGCAAGCGCCTCGCGGTCGGCGCCGTGGAAGTCGCGGCGGCGGTTGGCGAACTCTTCCTCGACCTCGGCCTTGAACACGTCCAGGCCGCGTTCGTGGACGGTGATCTTGATGCGGGCCTTGTACTTGTTGTCGCGCCGTCCCGACAGGTTGTAGGTCGAGATGATCGCCTCGATATAGGCCAGCAGGTCTTCCTCGGGCAGGAAGTCGCGGATCACCTTGCCCAGCATGGGCGTGCGGCCCAGGCCGCCGCCCACCCAGACCTCGAACCCCGTGCGGCCATCCTGCTGGCGCAGGCGCAGCCCGATGTCATGGGCGGCGACAAGCGCCCGGTCGCGCGCGGCGCCGGTGATGGCGATCTTGAACTTGCGCGGCAGGAACTGGAATTCCGCGTGGTCGGTGGACCAGCTCCGCAGCAGTTCCGCATAGGGGCGCGGGTCCATGTATTCGTCGGCGGCGGCACCCGCGAAGGCGTCGGTGGTCACATTGCGGATGGTGTTGCCCGAGGTCTGGATAGCGTGCATCCCCACCGAGGCCAGCTTGTCCAGCATGTCGGGAATGTCCACCAGCCGGGGCCAGTTGAACTGGATGTTCTGCCGCGTGGTCCAGTGGCCATAGCCCTTGTCATAGGTCTCGGCCAGATGGGCCAGCATCCGCATCTGGTCGGGGCTGATCGTGCCGTAGGGAATGGCGATCCGCAGCATATAGGCGTGCAGTTGCAGATAGACCCCGTTCATCAGGCGCAGGGGGCGGAATTCGTCTTCCGTCAGGCTGCCGTCCAGGCGTCGTTCGACCTGGGCGCGGAACTGGGCCGCACGGTGGCGCACATAGTCGGTTTCGACGGGACGAACGTCAAACATTGCTGGCCTCGGTCAGTTTGGCTTGCTTCAGGGTCTGGATGCCGTGGAAATAGTTGGATGGTCCCCGCTGGCGGAACGCCTCGCGGAAATGGGTCGGCTCGGGGCCGTTCGGGCCGCGGCGGGCTTCCACCAGATAGGGACCGACGACGATGTTCGACTGTCCCACCGCCTTCAGCAGCGCCAGATCCGCGATGGCCTCGTCCTCGAACAGGGTCGCATGGGCGGGATCGGCGGTCCAGCCGTCCTCGCACATCCAGACGTTATGGCCTTCGCGCAGGTCGTTTGCGGTGATGACGCCGGGCTTGGCGGCCGTCGGGACGAAGGCTTTGCTCATGGTCGGACCCTTTCGGAGTGGTCTCTATAATATAGAATTTTGTTCTGGATCTTTGCGATAGGGTCTGGAAAATAAGGACATTCAGCCACGATGGTCGGTCATGCCGGAACAGCTTCCACAGATTGCAGGTGCAGCGAAAACAAATTTCCGGCTGGACGAGGTGGATCGCAAAATCCTGTCCCTGTTGCAAGAGGATGCGAGCCTGTCCCTGGACCAGATCGCCGACCGCGTGGGGGCCTCCAAGACCCCGGTCTGGAACCGGATCCGCAAGCTGCGCGAGGCCGGGGTGATCCGCCGCCAGGTGGCGATTCTGGACCCCGAGGCCCTGGGGCTGGAGGCCTGTTTCTTCGTTCTGATCCGCACCAGCGAACATGACAAGGACTGGGCCGCGCGCTTCCTGAAGGCGCTCCGCGACCGCCCCGAGGTGATCGAGGCCCACCGGCTGGCGGGCGACATCGACTATATCCTGAAGGTGCAGGTGAAAAACGCCCGCGCCTATGACCGCTTCTACCAGTCGCTGATCGGCGAGGTGAAGATCCACAACGTCACCGCCCTGCTGTCGATGGAGGAGATCAAGGCGACAAGCGCGCTTCCCATCCCGGAAGCCGGGCGCTAGGCTTCGCGCGACCGCAGGAGGCCGCATGTCCGACTATACGATCTGGCACAATCCGAAATGCTCGACCTCTCGATTCGTGCTGCAAGCCCTGCGGGATTCGGGGGCGGATGTGACGGTGCGCGACTATCAGGCGCAGCCGCCCACGGCCGATGAACTGCGCGCGGCCCTGGATCGGCTGGGCATCGCGCCGCGCGAATTGCTGCGGCGGAAGAACACGCCCTATGACGACCTGGGGCTGGCCGATCCGTCGCTGTCCGACGACGCGCTGATCGCGGCGATGGCGGACCATCCGGCGCTGATCGAACGCCCGGTGGTCTTCGGACCCCAGGGCGCGCGGCTGTGCCGTCCCAAGGAAACCGTCTTCGACCTGCTGGGCGGGTGATGGCGCCAAACCTTCTGATCGTCGCGCAAGCCGGGCGGTTGGAGTTTCAGGCGATCATCTTCGCGGCCAGCCTGCGCCATTCCGCCCCCGGCTTCACCGACCGCCTGATCGTCGCCGAACCCCGGCCCGACGGCGCCTGGGCCGGTCACGACACCCTGATGGCCGACGACAGCCGCGCCCTGCTGGAAAGCCTGGGGGCACGAATCACCCCCTTCACCGCCCGCCATTTCGGCGCGGCCTATCCTTACGGCAACAAGATCGAGGCGCTGCCGGTGCTGCCTGCGGACGAGCCGTTCGTGTTCTTCGACACCGACACGCTGATCACCGGCCCGCTGGACCGGGTGCCTTTCGGAACGCGGCCTTCCGCGTTCATGCGGCGCGAAGGGACATGGCCGCAGCCACCGCTTTACGGACCGGGCCATGCGGCGATCTGGAAATCGCTCTATGATCGCTTCGGGCTGGACTTCGCGTCGTCACTGGACCTATCCCGACCGGACGAGCATTGGGAACGTTACCTGTATTTCAACGCCGGCTGGTTCTGCGGTCCCGACCCGAAGGTGTTCGGGCGACGCTTCCTGGACTGGGCGCTGTCGGTGCGGGGCGATCCGCCCGACGAACTGGCCTGCCAGAGCCTCGACCCCTGGCTGGACCAGGTCGTCTTGCCGCTGGTCATCCACAGCCTGGGCGGCGGGCGCCCCGGTTCAGACCTTGCGGGTCTGGACGGCGGCGTGACCTGCCATTACCGCAACCTGCCGCTGCTCTATGCCCGCGAATCCGACGCGGTGCTGGCGCTGCTGGAGGCCGCCGTCGCGCCCAACCGGATCAAGAAGCGGCTGCGCGACTGGGAACCGGCCAGGAAGCTGGTCTATCAGGGCAAGGGCCGCGACAAGCTGCGGCCGCTGTTCGCGGGCGGCCTGCCGCTGCGCGAAAAGCCGATCCGCCAGGCGCTGAAGAAACACGGCTGGTGGTGGGATTAGCCCTGACCCACCGACACCTGCACCGGAATCCCGCGCGGCAGGGAACAGCCGACCATCGAACCGGCCTTGGCTTCCTCGATCAGCGCCGCAGGGTCCGATCCATCCTCGGTGGCGCATTGCACCACCATCTCCGCCCCGGTGGCAATCAGCGGATCGCCCTCCATCGCCAGATGCACCTTGACCGCGACCGAGGCGATGCCCACCCCGCGCCGATGCGCAATAGTGCGCAGGTCGTTGCAGAAGCAGCCGCCGATGGCCAGGGCCAGCAGTTGCGCGCCGTTGAAGCCCAGGCCCATGCCGCCCGCGCGGCCCTCGGGGCGGTCGGCGATCAGGCAATGGCCGCCCGCCCAGCCGATGGCGGCCTCGGTCCCCGGCACGTTCATCAGGCTGACGCTGACGACAGGCATGGCGCACCCCCTTGGCTGTGCATGGCGGCAGTCTAGCACGGCCGGGGGGCGCTGTCGCCTCAGCCCTCGCCCGCGCCTTCGGTCGATCCGCGCCAGATGTTCACGTCGCCGCCGGCCGACAGTTCGTCGATGCGCGCCAGTTCGTCGGCGCTGAAATCCAGCCGGTCCAGCGCGCCGACGCAATCGACCACCTGCGAGGCGCGGGACGCCCCGATCAGCGCACTGGTGACGCGCCCGTCGCGCAGCGCCCAGGCCACCGCCATCTGCGCCAGCGTCTGCCCGCGCGCGGCCGCCAGGTCGTTCAACCCGTTCAGGCGTCGGGTCATGTCGTCGGTCAGCCAGTCCTGGGCCAGGGACTTGCCCTGCGCCGCGCGACTGTCCTGCGGGATGCCCTTCAGGTATTTGCCGGTCAGCATCCCCTGCGCCAGGGGCGTGAAGACGATGCTGCCGATCCCCTCGGCGTCCAGCGTGTCCAGCAGCCCGTCGCGTTCAATCCAGCGGTTCAGCATGTTGTAGCTGGGCTGGTGGATCAGGCAGGGCGTGCCCAGATCGCGCAGGATCGCTGCGGCCTCGGCCGTGCGGGCGCTGTTATAGCTGGAAATCCCGACATACAGCGCCTTGCCCGACCGCACGATCTGATCCAGCGCGCCCATGGTTTCCTCCAGCGGCGTGTCGGGATCGAAGCGGTGGGAATAGAAGATGTCGACGTAATCCACGCCCAGCCGTTTCAGCGACTGGTCGCAGGACGCGATCAGGTATTTGCGGCTGCCATATTCGCCATAGGGTCCGGGCCACATGGTCCAGCCCGCCTTGCTGCTGATGATCAGCTCGTCGCGATGGCCCGCGAAATCGCCGCGCAGGATCTCGCCAAAGGCTTCCTCGGCGCTGCCGGGGGGCGGGCCATAGTTGTTGGCCAGGTCGAAATGGGTGATGCCCAGATCGAAGGCGGTGCGGCAGATCTCCCGCTTGGTCTGGTGCGGCGTGTCATGGCCGAAATTGTGCCACAGACCCAGGCTGATCGCGGGCAGCTTCAGCCCGGACCGGCCGCAGCGGCGGTATTGCATCCGGTCGTAACGGTCGCTTGCGGGCTTATACATCGCGCGTCTCCTTCGGTGTCGCGGGGGACAGGCGGATCGGTCCCCGAATATCTGTGCCGGTAACGGGTACGCCGCCCTGGGTGATGCGCAGCAACCCCTGGTCCTGCAACCGCAGCGCCTGATCGCGGATCGGATCCATCAGCGGACGCCAGTCGGCTGCCAGATCCCGCGCGACCTCGCTGGGACAGCAGGTCGTGCCGGGGCGCAGGGCTTCGACCCGCGCCAGGATCGCCCGGCGCAGGTCGTCATCCGTCATGCCAGCACGTCGTCGCAGCGGGCGCAGACGCCCGGATGGGCGTGGCTGCCCACATCGGGCAGGATCTTCCAGCAGCGCTGGCATTTCTCGCCGTCCGCCAGTTCGAAGACCACGCCCATGCCGGGGATCTCGGCCATGCGGAAGGCCTCGGCCGGGGCCGGATCGGCGGACAGCGACAGGTCCGAGGTGATGCAGACATCCGCGAAATCCACCGATTTCAGCGCCGCCAGCATGTCCCGATCCTCGACATGGACGACCGGCGCGGCCTCCAGGCTGGCGCCGATGGTCTTGTCGGCGCGCCGGACCTCCAAAGCGGCGGTGACGATGCGCCGGGCGCGGCGCACATGGTCCCACTTCACCGCCAGCGGCTCGTTCAGCCAGTCGGCGGGCGTGTCGGGGAAATCGTGCAGATGCACGCTGTCGTCATAAGACGGGAAGCGCGACAGCCACACATCCTCGGTCGTGAAGGGCAGGATCGGCGCCAGCCAGGTGACCAGCCGGTGGAACAGGATGTCCAGCACCGTCCGCGCGGCCCGGCGGCGCGGGTTGTCCGCCGCGTCGCAATACAGGCTGTCCTTGCGGATGTCGAAATAGAAGGCCGACAGATCGACGGTGCAGAACTGGAACAGCGTCTGGAACACGCCCTGGAAATCGAACTGGTCGTACCCCTTGCGCACCGCATGATCCAGTTGCGCCAGCCGGTGCAGAACCCACTGCTCCAGTTCGGGCATCTGCGCCGGGTCCAGCTTTTCGGCGTCCGTGAACCCGTCCAGCGCGCCCAGCAAAAACCGCAGCGTGTTGCGCAACCGGCGATAGCTGTCGGCGGTGCCCTTCAGGATCTCCGGCCCGATCCGCTGGTCGGCGCTGTAGTCCGCCTGCGCCACCCACAGCCGCAGAATGTCGGCGCCGTATTGCTCGATCACCTTCGCGGGCACGATGGTATTGCCCAGCGACTTGGACATCTTCATGCCCTTCTCGTCCAGCGTGAAGCCATGCGTCAGGACGTTGCGATAGGGCGCCCGGCCCTTGGTCGCGCAGCCTTGCAGCAATGACGACTGGAACCAGCCGCGATGCTGGTCGGTGCCCTCCAGATAGACATCGGCGATCCCGTCCGGCGTCCCATCCGCTCGGTCGCGCAGCACGAAGGCATGGGTCGAGCCGCTGTCGAACCACACGTCCAGCACGTCCATGACCTGATCATAGTCGTCGGGATTCGCCACGCCCTCCAGAACCTGCGCCTTGAAGCCGTCGCGATACCAGACATCGGCGCCCTCGGCCTCGAACGCGGCGATGATGCGGTCGTTGACCCGCTGGTCGCGCAGCAGGAAATCGTCGTCGCCGGGCTTCGCGCCGCGACGCACGAAACAGGTCAGCGGCACGCCCCAGGCCCGCTGGCGCGACAGCACCCAGTCGGGACGGTTCTCGACCATCGAATGGAGCCGGTTGCGCCCCGATTGCGGCCACCATTTCACCAGCTTGTCGATGCTGGTCAGCGCCCGCGTGCGGATCGTGTCGCCATAGTCGTTCATGCCGTCGGCCAGCGGCTTGTCGATGGCCGCGAACCATTGCGGGGTGTTGCGATAGATCAGCGGCGCCTTGGATCGCCAGCTGTGGGGATAGGAATGCTTGATCTTCCCCTTGGCCAGCAGCGCGCCCGCATAGGCCAGTTGCTTGATGACGCTGACATTGGCGGGGCCGTCCTTGCCGTCCGCGTCGATGATCGCCTGCCCGCCGAACAGCGGCAGATCGGCGCGATAGCTGCCGTCCGGCTCGACGTTATAGGTCATCGGCAGCTTGTATTTCAGCCCCAGCTGATAGTCGTCGTCGCCATGGCTGGGCGCGGTATGGACAAAGCCCGTGCCCGCGTCGTCGGTGACATGGTCGCCGGGCAGCAGCGGCACGTCATAATCCCATTCGCCATTGCCGCCCTCGACGCCGCGGAAGGGGTGGGCCAGCACCACGCCCTCCAGATCCGCCGCCGCCACGTCGCCCAGGCGGCTGAACTCCTCGACCTTCGCGGCCTTCATGACGCTTTCGGCCAAGGCATCGGCCAGCACCAGCACCTCTCCCGCCGCGGCGGTTGCGCCCTCGGCCACCGCGCCGACCTCATAAAGCCCATAGCCGATCGCCGGGTTGAAGGCGACCGCCCGGTTCTGCGGAATGGTCCAGGGCGTCGTCGTCCAGATCACCACGCTGACGGGCTTCTTCTTTGCCCAAATACCCTGCCCGCTTTCCACCCGGAACCGCACCCAGATCGTGTGGCTGGTGTGGTCCTTGTATTCCACCTCGGCCTCGGCCAGGGCGGTCTTTTCGACCGGAGACCACATCACCGGCTTCGACCCCTGATACAGCGCGCCGTTCATCACCAGCTTCATGAACTCGGCCGCGATCACCGCCTCGGCATGGAAATCCATCGTCAGATAGGGATCGTCCCACTTGCCGGTCACGCCCAGGCGTTTGAACTCCTGCCGCTGGATATCCACCCATTCGTCGGCGAAGCGGCGGCATTCCTGGCGGAACTCCACCATGTCCACGGCGTCCTTGTCGCGGCCCTCGGCGCGGTATTTCTCCTCGATCTTCCATTCGATCGGCAGGCCGTGGCAGTCCCAGCCCGGCACATAGCGCGCGTCGCGGCCCATCATCTGGTGGCTGCGCACCACGATGTCCTTGATCGTCTTGTTCAGCGCGTGGCCGATATGCAGATGCCCGTTCGCATAGGGCGGGCCGTCATGCAGGATGAAGGGCGCGCGGCCTTCTGCCCGTTCGCGCAGGCGGTCATAAATGCCGATCCGGTCCCAGCGGGCCAGCCATTCCGGTTCGCGCTGCGGCAGGGCGGCGCGCATGGGAAACTCGGTCTGCGGCAGGAACACGGTGTCGCGGTAGTCGGGGGCGTCGGTCGTGGCGGTATCGGCGGCCATCGGGGCTTCCTTCGGGGAGGGGCTTCGGACAGGCATGACCCGGCGGCGCGAAACCTCACGCCGCCGGGTTGCTAATTCGGGGTCCGAACGCCAGAAATTCCATGCCGACCTCTATAGAAAGGCGCCCGCGTGCCCGCAACCCTGACAGATGACGCGATGGCCCGCCGCCGCGCCGCCGTATCGCGCTTCGTCCGCGACCGATACGGGCCGCGCGGCACATGGCGGCTGCACCGCGCGGCACTTGGGCTGGATCTGCTGCGCGCCCCGCTGAACGTGATGCTGTCGCCGGTCTTTCTTCTGACGCGGCTGCTGGCCTGGCTGTTGTCGCGACTGGGCGCGCGCCGCGCAGGCGCCTGGCTGGCGGCGCGGCGGATCTTCCTGCCCTCGGACCTGGGCCGGGTGATCGAGTCCGACCTGATCCGCCTGATCACCGACCTGGACGCCCAGGGAATCGGACCCGGCGCGCCGCCCGCCGCCGTGCGCCGCGAAGCCGCGGCCCTGGCCGAGACCCGCAACGCCGTGTCCGAGATCGCCACCTCGCTGATCGTGCTGGCCTTTGGCTGGGGCCTGTTCAACCGCGCCACGCCGGGGGTGATTTCCCTGGCCGGTCCGCTGGCGGAACTGCGCGCCCATGCCACGGCGGTAAACGATTTCCTGCTGGGCGACACGCTGGGCCGCGCCTGGTACTGGGCCTTTCCGGTCGAACTGTCGCCCTGGGCGGTGGTCCTGACCGGCATCGCCCTGGCGGTGATCGGGTCTCTGGTCACGACTTTCGCGGGGCTGGTCGCCGACCCGGTGCAGGCCTGGACCGGCATCCACCGCCGCCGCATCCTGCGCCTTCTGGCGCGGCTGGATGCGGCCCGTCCCGGTGGCGGCATCGGGGCCGAGCATATCCTGGCCCGCGCCGGCGACCTGTCGGACGCGGCGCTGCTGGTCTGGCGGAACCTGCGTTAACCGCGCCCGCGATAGCCCGCGACACCCTGATCCGGCAGCCACAGCCCGGCGGGCGCGGCCCCCGTCTGCCAGAACACGTCGATGGGCATCCCGCCGCGCGGATACCAGTATCCGCCGATCCGCAGCCACTGGGGCGCGATGGCCTGGACCAGCCGCTTGCCGATGCCCACCGTGCAATCCTCATGGAACGCGCCGTGGTTGCGGAAGCTGCCCAGGAACAGCTTCAGCGACTTGGATTCCACCAGCCAGTCGCCGGGAACATAGTCGATCACCAGATGCGCGAAATCCGGCTGGTCGGTGATCGGGCACAGGCTGGTGAACTCGGGCTGGGTGAAGCGGACGGCATAAACCTCGCCCGCCTGGGGGTTCGGCACACGCTCCAGCACGGCCTGGTCCGGGCTGGCGGGCAGGTCGGTCCGGGCGCCAAGCTGGGTCAGGGCGTCGGTGTAATGGGACATGGGGCCTCCTTTCGAGCGGCGCGCGGGGATAGCAGCCGCCGCCCCATGCGTCAAACCGCGCCTTGCATCCGGCCCGCAGCCGCGCCACATGGTTCCCCATGATCCCGCCCCGCTTCGATGTCACCCCGGACCAGATCGACCGCGTGGTCGCCGTCTTCTACGGCGCCGTCCGACGGCACGAGGTGCTGGGCCCGGTCTTCGCCCGCCACGTCACCGACTGGCCCGCGCACGAGGCGAAGATCGCCGCCTTCTGGCGCAATGCGATCCTTTATGAACGCAGCTATGACGGCAGCCCGATGCGCGCCCATATGCGGGCGGGCGACGTGCGCGCGGATCATTTCCCGATCTGGCTGGCGCTGTTCGACGAGACCCTGCGCCGCACCCTGCCGCCGGACCCCGCCCGCGCCTGGTCGGCCCTGGCCCACCGCATCGGCCAGGGCCTGCGCATGGGGGTCGAGGACATCCGCCCCACCCGTGAAGGCCCGCCGATCCTGCGCTAGCGGCGCGGCGGGCGCGCCTTGTAGGTCGGTAGGCTCCAGCCCAGCAGCAGGCTGCCTGCCCGCAGCGCGATGACGACCAGCCCGCAAAGGATCAGCGCCATCGGGCGCGGCATCCCGACGCCGATCAGCGCGACCCCGACCAGGGCGCCGCCGAAGGTCGCGGTGACGTAAAGCTCTTTCTGCTTCAGGACCATGGGCAGTTCGTTGCCCACCACGTCGCGGATCAGCCCGCCGAAGGTGCCGGTCACCACCCCCATGGCGACCGCCACGACGGGATGCGCCCCGGTTTCCAGCGCCAGCCCGACGCCGGCAGGCACCGCCACCGCCAGCGCGAAGGCATCCAGCCAGACGATCAGATTATAGCGGCTTTCGAACAGATGCGCGGTGAAGAACACAACGACCGCCGCGCCCGCCGTCAGCAGGATCAGTTCCGGCCGCTGCACCCAGAAGACCGGATCGCGCCCCAGCACCAGATCGCGCACCGTGCCGCCGCCGATCCCGGTCAGCGTGGCGAAGAAGATGAAGCCCACCAGGTCAAGCTGCGCCCGGCTGGCGACCAGGGCCCCGGTCAGCGCGAACACCAGCACGCTGGCATAATCCAGCAGCGGGACAAGCGCCCCGACGCTCATCCCGCGACCCTGGCGGGCTTGAAGGGCGCCATGCCCGCGCGGGCCAGTTCGTCGGCGCGTTCGTTTTCGGGGTGGCCCGCATGGCCCTTGATCCAGGCCCAGGTCACGTCATGGCGCCGCCGGGCCTCGTCCAGGCGCTGCCACAATTCGGCATTCTTGACGGGCTTCCTGTCGGCCGTGCGCCAGCCGTTCTTCTTCCAGCCGTGGATCCACTGGGTCACGCCATTCTTCACATAGGCGCTGTCGGTGGTGATGGTGATCGCACTGGGCCGGGCCAGAACCTCCAGCGCGCTGATCGCGGCCATCAACTCCATCCGGTTGTTGGTGGTCAGCGCCTCGCCCCCGGACAGCTCGCGTTCCTTGACGACGGTATCCCCGTCCATGGCGCGCATCAGCACGCCCCAGCCGCCGGGGCCGGGATTGCCGCTGCACGCGCCGTCGGTCCAGGCGAAAAGCTCAGCCATCCAGCCCCACATATCCCGGCAACGCCGCCACCCGGTCCAGCCAGCGGTTGACGGCCGGGAACCGCGCCATCTCGAACCCGCCTCGATCGCCCGCCGTATGGGTATAGCCGTAAAGGCAGATGTCGGCCAAGCTGATCGCATCCCCCGCCAGCCAGTCATGGCCCGCCAGCCGGTCCTCCAGCACCTGCAACACGGCATGGCCCCGTTCCAGCAACTCGGCCAGCCGCTCGGGCGTGGCCTGTGCCGCGCGCTCGGGATAGGTCCGCAGGGCGGCGCGCACGGCGATCACCGGCTCGTGGTTGTATTGCTCCCAGAACATCCAGGCCAGCATCTGCGCGCGGACCACCGGGTCGGCGGGAACGAACGCCGTCCCCTCCCCCAGAAACCACAGGATCGCGTCGGATTCGCCCAAGGCCCGGCCATCGTCCAGAACCAGCGTCGGCACCTTGCCATAGGGCAGGACCGCCTTCGCCCGCGCCAGATCGGCCGATCCGTATTCGCAATCCACCACCTCGACCCTACGCCCCAGAAGCGCCAGCAGCAGCCTGACCTTGTAGCTGTTGCCCGACGAGGGCATCGAATAAAGCCGCACCTGCTTTCACCTTTGCACAAATATCCTCGGGGGGTCCGGGGGGCGAAGCGCCCCCGGCTTTGGGCGTCAGGCGCTTTCGCGCAGCACCTTCGGCACCTTGAACTCGACGTTCTCTTGCGCCGTCTCGACGATCTCGACCGTCACGTCATAGCGGGCGCGGAAGGCGTCGATGACCTCGTTCACCAGCACCTCGGGGGCGCTTGCGCCCGCCGTGACGCCCACCGCGCGAGCGCCGTCGATGGCGCGCCAGTCGATCTGGTCGGCGCGCATCACCAACTGCGAATAGGCGCAGCCCGCAGCCCGCCCGACCTCGACCAGCCGCTTGGAATTGGACGAATTCGGCGCCCCGATCACAAGCAGCGCGTCGATCTTGTGCGCGACCGCCTTGACGGCGGCCTGCCGGTTGGTGGTGGCATAGCAGATATCCTCGCGGGCGGGGCCGTGGATGGCGGGAAAACGCGCCTTCAGCGCCGCCACGATTTCGGCGGTGTCGTCCACCGACAGCGTGGTCTGGGTGATGAAGGCCAGCCGCGCCGGGTCGCGCGGCGCGATGGCGGCCACATCGGCGACCGTCTCGACCAGGATCACCTCGCCCTCGGGCAACTGGCCCATCGTGCCCAGCACCTCGGGGTGGCCGGCATGGCCGATCATCACCATCTGCAAGCCTTCGGCGTGATGGCGGGCGGCCTCGTTATGGACCTTGGTGACCAGCGGGCAGGTCGCGTCCACATGGATCATATTGCGCCGCCGCGCCTCGGCGGGGACGGCCTTGGGCACGCCATGGGCGGAAAAGATCACCGGGCGGTCGTCGGGCACCTCGTCCAGTTCCTCGACGAAGACCGCGCCCTGGTCGCGCAGGCTGTCCACCACGAACTTGTTGTGGACGATCTCGTGGCGGACATAGACGGGGGCGCCCCATTTCTGCAACGCCATCTCGACGATCTTGATGGCCCGGTCCACGCCCGCGCAGAATCCGCGCGGCGCGGCAAGATACAGCGTCAAGGAGGGCTTTGCGTGTTCCATGGCCCCGAGGTAGCGCGCCCAGGGCCTTTCGTCCAGCCGCCTGGGCGTCACAAACCGGAAACCGCCAGCAGCCCGCCCACGTCCAGATGCGCTTCCAGGTGATCGGCCAGTTCGTCCAGCGTCCGGTCCACCCCGGATTCGTATCCCGGCCGCGACGGCGCGCCCAGCCGCGCCAGCCAGGCGGCGCGGAAGGCATCGTCCGAGAACAGCCCGTGCAGATAGGTGCCCGCGACCCGGCCATCGGCGCTGTGCGCGCCATCGGGACCGGGGATATGGGCGAAGGGCCGCGCGCAGTCGGGGCCAAAGGTGCGGCCCATATGGATCTCGTATCCCGTCACCGGCTGGCCCAGGGCGGTGCCACCGATCCGCTCCAACCGCTTGTCGGCGGCCATCGCGGTTTCCACGTCCAGCAGGCCGAGGCCCGCGACCTCGCCCGCCGCCCCGTCGCTGCCCGAAGTGTCGCGGATCACCCGGCCCAGCATCTGATAGCCGCCGCAGATGCCCAGCACATGCCCGCCGCGCCGGTGGTGGGCGATCAGATCGATGTCCCAGCCCTGCGCGCGCAGGAAGGCCAGGTCGCCCAGCGTGGATTTGGTGCCCGGCAGGATCACCAGATCCGCGTCGCCGGGGATCGCCCGGCCCGGTCCCAGCATGGTCAGCCGCACAGCGGGTTCGGCGGCCAGAGGGTCCAGGTCGTCGAAATTCGCGATCCGCGACAGGCACAGACAGACCACATGCAGCCCCTCGCCTTTCCAGGCGCGCAGATCCACCGCGTCCTCGGCGGGCAGGCGATGCGCCCCGGCGAACCACGGCACCAGGCCAAAGCCGCGCCAGCCGGTGCGCGCCTCGATCAGGCGATAGCCGTCGTCGAACAGGCGCGGATCGCCCCGGAGCTTGTTGACCAGAAATCCCCGGATCATCGCCGCATCCCCGGCGTCCAGAACCGCCTGGGTGCCGACGATCTGCGCGATCACCCCGCCCCGGTCGATATCGCCCGCCAGCACCACCGGCACGCCCGCCGCCCGCGCGAAGCCCATATTGGCGATGTCGCGCGGGCGCAGGTTGACCTCGGCCGGGCTGCCCGCGCCTTCCACGATCACCAGGTCATGCGCCGCGCGCAGGCGGGCGAAGCTGTCCAGGACGCCCGCCAGCAGGCGCGGCCTCAAGGCCGCGTAATCGCGCGCCTCGGCCCGCGCCACGGCGCGGCCTTGCAGGATCACCTGCGCGCCGGTGTCGGTCTCGGGCTTCAGCAGGACGGGGTTCATGTCGGTCACGGGCTCCAACCCGCAGGCGCGGGCCTGCAAGGCCTGGGCGCGGCCGATTTCGCCGCCATCCGCCGTCACGGCGGCGTTGTTCGACATGTTCTGCGGCTTGAAGGGCGCCACCGACAGGCCCCGGCGCCGTGCCGCGCGGCACAGGCCCGCCACCAGCAGCGACTTTCCGACATTCGATCCGGTGCCCTGGATCATCAGCGCAGGCATGGTTCACACTCGCTTGCCATCATCTGCCCGGATGACTAGATAGGCGCGTCCGAAAGCGAAAGGCCGAAAGCCGTGGAAAACGTCGTCCTGACCATCCATCTGATCCTCGCGGTGCTGCTCACCGGGGTGGTGCTGCTGCAACGATCCGAGGGTGGCGGACTTGGCATGGGCGGCGGTGGCGGCGGTGTCATGACCGGCCGGCAGGCCGCGAACGCCCTGACCCGGCTGACCTGGATCTTCGGCATCGCGCTGTTCGTGACCTCGATCGCGCTGACCATCATCGCGGCGCGGCAGGTGTCGAACAGTTCCATCATGGACCAGTTGGGCGTGCCCGCAGGCCGTCAGGAATCGACGCTGCCGCAGGTTCCGGCCTATGTGCCGCCGCCCTCCAGCGGCGCGGCGGGCGATCCGCTGACGCCGCCCGCGCCGGAAGCGGCCGCCCCGGCGACCGATGCCGCCGCACCCGAAGCCGCGGCACCGGCCGTCGAACCCGTGGCGCCGCCTGCGGCCACGACGCCCGCGGCCGATGCGCCCGCAGCCCCTGCCCCGGCCAGCCCGGCGCCCGCCAACTAAGTCACACCAGAACTGGGGGCGGCACCTTTCCGCCCCACATGAACTTGCGGTCCATTGCGGCCACGGGGCGAATCGGCTATATCTCAAGTCCCGTGATGCTGGCTGTCCAACGGCCCGCAGCCAAACAGAATTTGCATCTCACGGGGGCCTTCATGGCGCGTTACATCTTCATCACCGGCGGCGTCGTGTCCTCGCTTGGCAAGGGCCTGGCCTCGGCGGCCCTGGGCGCGCTGTTGCAGGCACGGGGCTTCACCGTGCGGCTGCGCAAGCTGGATCCCTATCTGAACGTCGATCCCGGCACCATGTCGCCGTTCGAGCATGGCGAGGTCTTCGTGACCGATGACGGCGCGGAAACCGACCTGGACCTGGGCCATTACGAACGCTTCACCGGGGTCGCCGCGCGGCGCACGGACAGCGTGTCGTCGGGGCGGATCTATTCCAACGTGCTGGAAAAGGAACGGCGCGGCGAATACCTGGGCAAGACCATCCAGGTCATTCCCCACGTCACCAACGAGATCAAGGACTTCCTGGCCATCGGCGAGGACGAGGTCGATTTCATGCTGTGCGAGATCGGCGGCACGGTGGGCGACATCGAGGGCCTGCCCTTCTTCGAGGCGATCCGCCAGTTCATCCACGAACGTCCGCGCGGCCAGTGCATCCTGATGCACCTGACGCTGCTGCCCTATCTGGCGGCCAGCGGAGAGCTGAAGACCAAGCCTACCCAGCACAGCGTCAAGGAACTGCAATCCATCGGCCTGGCCCCCGATGTGCTGGTCTGCCGGTCCGAACACCCGATCCCGGAAAAGGAACGCGCCAAGATCGCGCTCTTCTGCAACGTCCGCCCCGACGCGGTGATCCCGGCCTATGACCTCAAGTCGATCTACGAGGCGCCTCTGGCCTATCACCGCGCGGGGCTTGACCGCGCCGTTCTGGACGCCTTCGCCATCAGCCCCGCCCCGCGTCCCGACCTGTCCAAATGGGAGGATGTGATCGACCGGCTGGAAAACGCCGAAGGTGTGGTCCGCATCGCCGTGGTCGGCAAGTATACCCAGCTTGAAGACGCCTATAAATCCATTGCCGAGGCGCTGACCCATGGCGGCATGGCCAACCGCGTCCGCGTGAAAGCCGACTGGGTGGACAGCGAAAAGCTGGAAGGCGAAGGCGCGCATCTGCTGGACGGCTATCACGGCATCATCGTGCCCGGCGGCTTCGGCGAGCGCGGCACCGAAGGAATGCTGGCCGCCGCGAAATATGCGCGCGAAAAGAAGGTGCCCTATCTGGGCATCTGCCTGGGGATGCAGATGGCCGTGATCGAGGCCGCCCGCAACCTGGCTGGAATGCCCGACGCCGGATCCGAGGAGTTCGACCACGAGGCGGGCAAGACGCGCTTCACCCCCGTCGTCTATCATCTGAAGGAATGGGTGCAGGGCAACTACACCGTGCAGCGCAAGGTGACGGACGACAAGGGCGGCACCATGCGCCTTGGCGCCTATACCGCGATGCTGACCCCCGATTCGCGGATCAGCGAAGTCTATGGCGGCGCCACCGAGATCGAGGACCGCCACCGCCACCGCTACGAAGTCGACGCGACCTATCGCGAGGCCCTGGAACAGGCGGGCCTGTGCTTTTCCGGCATGTCCCCCGACGGCAAGCTGCCCGAGGTGATCGAATACCCCGACCACCCCTGGTTCATCGGCGTGCAGTCCCACCCGGAACTGAAATCCAAGCCCTTTGCCCCGGCGCCGCTGTTCGCGGGCTTCATCCGGGCGGCGATGCAGGAGGGGCGGCTGGTGTGACCTGCCCCCGGCCTTGATGGCCCGCAGCGGGACAGCGGGCCTTGTCTCTCAGACCTCGCCCGACTGCTGTTCCCGTGGCGGCCGCCCCACGATGTCGCGCAGCGCGTCCAGTTCGATGAAGTTGTCGGCCTGCCTGCGCAGGTCGTCGGCGATCATCGGCGGCTGGCTGCGGATCGTGGACACGACCGACACGCGCACGCCCTGGCGCTGCAAGGCCTCGATCAGGGGGCGGAAATCGCCGTCGCCCGAAAAGATCACCGCATGGTCCAGGCGGGGGGCAAGCTGCATGGCGTCGATGGTCAGTTCGATGTCCATGTTGCCCTTGACCTTCCGGCGGCCCATCGTGTCGGTGTATTCCTTGGCGGGCTTCGTCACCACGCAATAGCCGTTGTAGTGCAGCCAGTCGACCAAGGGGCGGATCGGGGAATAATCCTCGCCCTCCATCAGCGCGGTATAGTAATAGGCGCGCATCAGCTTGCCGCGCCGGTCGAATTCCTGCCTCAGCAGCTTGTAGTCGATGTCGAAGCCCAGGGCCTTGGCGGAAGCATAGAGATTGGCTCCGTCGATGAAGATCGCCAGGCGATCATCCTTGTAAAACATTTTTGTTGCCTTCAATGGAATTGCTCGTTCAACACGCGGGCGAAGCGCGCCGGGACGGCCTTCGCAGACTTCATAGAACGAACAGGGGCCTATGGAAAACTTGTCTTTCGGTATCGTTTCCCTGGGCGCGAACCTGCCATCGGCAAGGGGCGACGCGGCCCGAACTCTGCGCGATGCCCTGCCGATTCTGCACGCAAACCCGGATATTTCGATAGAAGCGGTCAGCCGCATCTGGCGCACGCCCGCCTTTCCGCCGGGATCCGGGCCGGATTACGCCAATGCGGTGGCGGCGATTCGCACCGGCCTTGCGCCGCGGGCGCTGCTGGACCGCCTGCATGGGATCGAGGCTGATTTCGGGCGCGACCGCAGCACGGGCCGATGGTCGGCGCGGGTGCTGGATCTGGATCTGATCGCCCTTGACGACCGGATCCTGCCCGATGCCGCGACGCTGCGGCACTGGATGGATCTGCCCCCGGACCGGCAGCGGGTCGTGGCGCCCGACCAGTTGATCCTGCCCCATCCCCGGATGGCCGATCGCGGCTTCGTCCTGGTCCCCCTGGCCGAGATCGTGCCCGGCTGGCGCCACCCCTTGACCGGGCAGTCGGTGTCAGAGATGGTGGCGCGACTTGGACCCGGTGCCCTATCGGGCATGACACCGCTTGCGCCCGGCAGCGGGCTTGCGGATGCTTGACAACGGCGCATGGGGGGTTCAGAACCTCGGTTTCGCCCCGGATACCCGATTCGCAACTGCACAGGTGAGACATGGCCCGCGTAACGGTCGAAGACTGCGTCGACAAAGTCCCGAACCGCTTTGATCTGGTGATGCTGGCCTCGCATCGCGCGCGAGAGATCGCCGCAGGCAGCCCGCCGACGGTGGATCGCGACAACGACAAGAACCCGGTCGTGGCCCTGCGCGAGATCGCCGAGGAAACGCAGCCGGTGGACGATCTGCGCGAACGGATGATCGAATCGACCCAGACCCAGATCGAGGTCGATGAACCGGAAGAGGACGCCATGGCCCTGCTGCTGGGCGCCGAGGTGGATCGCCCCCGCCCCGCCGACGAGGAATCCGAGGAACGGATGCTGCGCATGATGCTGGAAGCGAACCAGCGTTAAGGTCACGAAAACAGGGGTCTTCGGCAAAGAATGATTGATGTCGAAGACCTTATCGCGCTTGTCCGCAACTATAACCCGCGCAGCAACGCGACCCTGATCCGCGACGCCTATGAATACGGGATGCGGATGCACGAAGGGCAGTTCCGCCAGTCGGGCGAACCCTATTTCACCCACCCCATCGCCGTTGCCGCCATCCTGACGGAAATGCGGCTGGACGACGCGACCATCGTCACCGCCCTGCTGCACGACACGGTCGAGGATACCCGGTCCACCAAGGAAGACCTGACCGCCACCTTCGGAGCCGAGATCGCCGATCTGGTCGATGGCGTCACCAAGCTGACCAATCTGGAACTGTCCAGCGCGCAGTCCAAGCAGGCCGAGAATTTCCGCAAGCTGTTCATGGCCATGTCGCGCGACCTGCGGGTGATCCTGGTCAAGCTGGCCGACCGGCTGCACAACATGCGCACGATCCGGTCGATGCGCCCCGAAAAGCAGGTCAAGAAGGCGCGCGAGACGATGGACATCTATGCGCCTCTGGCCGGGCGCATGGGGATGCAGTGGATGCGCGAGGAGCTGGAGGATCTGGCCTTCAAGGTCATCAACCCCGAGGCGCGCAATTCCATCATCCGCCGCTTCGTCAGCCTGCAACGGGACAGCGGCGACATCATCGGCCAGATCACCGCCGACATCCGGGTCGAGCTGGAACGCGAGGGGATCGAGGCCGATGTCTTCGGCCGCGCCAAGAAGCCGTTTTCCGTCTGGCGCAAGATGCAGGAAAAGCAGCTGGCGTTCTCGCGGCTGTCCGACATCTATGGCTTCCGCATCATCACCCGGTCGGACATGGACTGCTATCGCGCGCTTGGGGTGATCCACCAACGCTGGCGCGCCGTGCCCGGACGGTTCAAGGATTACATCAGCCAGCCGAAATCGAACGGCTACCGATCCATCCACACCACCGTCTCGGGCCGCGACGGCAAGCGGGTCGAGGTGCAGATCCGCACCCGCCAGATGCACGAGGTCGCCGAATCGGGGGTGGCGGCCCATTGGGCCTATCGCGACGGCGCCCGCACCAAGAACCCCTTTGCGGTCAACCCCGCGGAATGGATCGACAGTCTGACCGACCGCTTCGAGGACGAGGACCACAACGAGTTCCTGGAAGCCGTCAAGCTGGAGATGTACCAGGACCAGGTGTTCTGCTTCACGCCCAAGGGCGACGTGCTGCAACTGCCCAAGGGCGCGACGCCCATCGACTTTGCCTATGCGATCCACACGCGGCTGGGCAATTCCTGCGTCGGCGCCAAGGTAGACGGGATCCGCGTGCCGCTGTGGACGCGGCTGAAGAACGGCCAGGCGGTCGACATCATCGCCGCCTCGGGTCAGCGCCCGCAATCGACCTGGCTGGACATCGTGGTGACGGGCCGCGCCAAGGCCGCGATCCGCCGGTCCCTGCGCGAGGAAGATCGCGACCGCTTCATCCGCCTGGGCCGCGAACTTGTCCGCGTCAGCTTCGAACATGTCGGCCGCAAGGTCACCGACAAGGCGCTGCGCACCGCCGCCAAGCAGATGGGCATCGCCGACGGCGACGAATTGCTGGCCCGGATCGGCAGCGCGGAAAACTCGGCCAAGGAGGTGTTGCAGGTCCTGTATCCCGACCTGGCCGCCCATCAGGACGAGATCGACGGCACCCGCCCCTTCGCCGGGGTCGAGGCGGACGCGGACTTCAAGCGCGCGTCCTGCTGCCGCCCGCTGCCCGGCGAACGGATCGTCGGCATCACCTATCGCGGCAAGGGCGTGGTGATCCACGCCATCGACTGCCCGGTGTTGGCGGAATACGAGGACAGCCCCGACCGCTGGGTCGACGTGCAATGGCGCGCGGGCCGCCACCCGGCGGTCTATTCCACGATGCTGAGCCTGACGATCCGCCACGATGCCGGGGTGCTGGGACGGATTTGCAGCCTGATCGGGGCGCAGGGGGCCAATATCTCGAATCTTGAATTCATGGACCGCAAGCCCGACTTCTACCGGATAGAGGTCGAAGTCGAGCTGCGCGACCAGGAGCATCTGCACAACCTTCTCACCGCGCTGGAAGCGGAAAGCGATGTCGCGCAGGTTGCACGCATCCGCGATATCGCGAAGAAACCCTGAAACGGGCATTGTCCGGGGCATAAGGGAACGACAGCCGTGTTCAAGCGCAGCAAGCCGCGCACATATGGGCAACTGGCCAGCGAATTCGTCTATCCGCCGGGCGGGTTCCGGCGGTCCACCACCTATCTGTGGTATCGCCTGCGCCGCCTGCCCGACCAGCCGCACCGCATCGCGCGCGGCGTGGCGGCGGGGGTGTTCCTGTCGTTTTCCCCGCTGCACGGGTTTCACTTCATCGTCGCGGCGCTGCTGTGCCTGGCGATCCGGGGCAATGTGCTGGCGGCCTTCGTGGGCACCTTCGCGGGCAATCCGCTGACCACGCCTTTCATCGCGCTTGGCGCGGTGGGGCTGGGGCGGACCATCCTGGGCCTGCCGGGCGACATGTCGCCCCAGGTGATCTTCCGCGAATTCGCCCATGCCACGGCGGAAACCTGGCACAACGTCATGTCGGCCTTCGGCCCCGGCCCGACCAGCTGGAGCGGGCTGGCCGAGTTCTGGCACGGCATCTTCCTGCCCTATGCGGTCGGCGGCGCGGTCATGGGCGCGATCGCCGCCGCGCTGTCCTATTACATCACCATCCCGCTGGTGCGGCGCTATCACCGGCGCAAGGGGCGCAAGATGGAGGCACGGATCGCCCGTGTGCGCCAGGCCTCGAACGGCGGGGGTCCGGGGAACGCGGCGGGCTGAGGCACGTTTCATCGCCCTGCCACATCAATGCCGCATCGCTGTCACGATCCCGGCCTAGCAGGTGCCTTCGAAACCGACGAAGGAAACCGCCGATGCGCCCGATCCTGGCCTTGCTGGCCTGCTCTGCCGCCCCCCTCCTGACCACCGCCGCCCTGGCCGAGGACAGCTTTCCCGCCACCCTGGCCGGTCACGCGACCCTGCCCGCCTTCACCATGGCGACGCCCCCCGCCGATGCGCCGCGCGACCTGTGGGTGTCGGGCAAGTTCACCGGCAAGACCCGCAACGAGACGCCGATGTCGGTCGAAGGCGACGTGGGCAAGACCTATGGCGGCCACAAGACCGGCATCTCGCTGCCCTTCATCGGCCAGCCGGTGCAGGGCATGTCGGGCCTGGCGATGAACCGCGACGCGGATGGAAGCTGGTTCACGCTGACCGACAACGGCTTCGGGTCCAAGCTGAACAGCCCCGATGCGATGCTGTTCTTCCACCGCATGCAGCCCGATTTCGAGACCGGCGCGGTCGAGCGCCTGGAAACGGTCTTCCTGCGCGATCCCGACCACAAGGTGCCCTTCCGCATCGCCAACGAGGGGACCGAGGGCCGCTATCTGACCGGCGCGGATTTCGACCCGGAAAGCATCCAGTTCCTGAACGACGAAATCTGGATCGGCGACGAATTCGGCCCCTTCGTCCTGCGCGTGGCCCGCGACGGGCGGGTTCTGTCGGTCCACCAGACGATGCTGGACGGCGCGGCGCTGACCGGCCCGGACACGCCCGGCAGCACGGTTCCCGCGCAGCCCGGCACCGATTACCGCGTCCAGCGGTCGGGCGGATACGAGGGCATGGCCCTGCAACCCGGCACCGGCCTGCTGTGGGGGATGCTGGAAAAGCCGCTGCTGGCCGAGGGCGGCCAGCCCGAGGGTGACTTCCTGCGCGTCATCACCTTCGACACCGCGAAGGGCGACTGGACCGGCGACAGCTATCGCTTCCGCCTGGCCGAGGGCGCGACGGCGATCGGCGATTTCAACTTCATCGACGACACCCGCGCCCTGGTCATCGAACGCGACAACGGCGAAGGCGACGCCGCCCGCGCCTGCGCCGATGGGGCGGCCGACCAATCCGCCTGCTATCCCCTGCCCGCGCGCGTCAAGAACGTGGTGCTGGTCGATACCGCCAGCGTCGATGCCGAGGGCTTCATCCGCCGTATCGGCCATATCGACCTGCTGGACATCGCCGATCCCGACAACAAGGCCCCCGAAGGGCTGTCGGCGGACGGCAGGTTCAGCTTCCCCTTCTTTACCATCGAGGACGTGGCCCGCGTCGACGACACGCATATCCTGGTGGCGAACGACAACAACCTGCCCTTCTCGGGCGGGCGCGAGATCGGCAAGGCGGCGGATAACGAGTTCATCCTGCTGTCGGTGCCGGAATTGCTGTCCGCGCGCTGAGGCGGCACGGGCGGGGGACTTCGCGTCCCCCGCACCCCCTGCGGGATATTTGGGCGAAGATGAAGATCAGCCGGGGGCCTGCGCCAAGGCCCGAAGATAGGTCGCCGACCACCAGCCGACATCCTGTTCGACCACGCCGCGCAGCAGCGCCGCGTGGCGGTCGCGGCGTTCGTCCAGCGGCATGGCGATGGCCTGCTGCATGGCCTGGGCCAGTTCCCAGGGGTCGTGGGGGTTGATGATCAGCGCCTCGGTCATCGCCTCGGCCGCGCCGGCGAAGCGCGACAGGATCAGAACGCCCGGATCGGCGGCGTTCTGGGCCGCGACATATTCCTTGGCCACCAGGTTCATGCCGTCGGCCAGCGGCGTGACAAGACCCACGCGGGACTGGCGATAGAGGCCCGCAAGCTCGTTGCGGGGGATCGGGCGGTGGATGAAGCGGATCGGCGTCCAGTTGACGGTGGCGAACTGGCCATTGATGCGGCCCGCCAGATGTTCGGTTTCCTCGCGGATCTGCTGATAGGCCTCCACGGATTCCCGTGTCGGCGGCGCGATTTGCAGCAGCATCACCTGTTCGGTCAGCGAGGGGTCGTTTTCCAGCAGATACTGGAAGGCCCGGAACCGCTGCGGGATGCCTTTGGAATAGTCCAGCCGGTCCACGCCGATCATCATCTGCGATCCGGTCAGGCTGCGCATCCGGTCTTCCTCTCGCGCGCCCTCGGCCTCGGCGACGAAGGAATCGGCGTCGATGCCGATGGGAAAGACGCCCGCGCGGATATGGCGGTCAGCGATGCGGAAATCATGGTCCGACACCTGTTCGGCATCGGTCAGGCTGCGGGCGCTTGCGGCGAAGTTGTCCAGGTCGCGCTGCGCCTGGAAGCCCAGCAGGTCGTAATGAGACAGCCATTCGAACAGCTCTGGCGGGTTCGGCAGGGTCGCGCAATCGGCGGGGCCAGGAAAGGGGATGTGCAGGAAATGCCCGATCGGACCCCGGACCCCCAGCTTGCGCAGTTCTCCGGCCAGCGGGAACAGCTGATAGTCGTGGATCCAGATCCGGTCGCCCTCGCGGAGATGCGGGGCCAGCAGCCGGGCGATGCGTTCGTTGACCCGGCGATAGCCGTCCAGGTATTCCGGCAGGATCCGCATCAGATCCGCGCGGCCATGGCAGACCGGCCACAGCACGGAATTGGAATAGCCCAGGTAATATTCGTCGTGGTCCTGCGGCGTCAGGTCGAAGGAGGCGCGCTGGAACGCCGCCCCTTCATGGAAGGCCAGGGCCTCGGCCGGATCCTCGACCGTCTCGCCCGAAAAGCCGACCCACAGCCCGCCCGAGGTGCGCAGCGCGTCCTGCAACGCGACGACCAGACCGCCCGAGGGGTTGTCGCCCAGCGGAATGCGATTCGAGACGGCGACAAGACGCGACATCAGCGCAGGCCCCCCAAGGCTTCGTCCAGCCAGCGGCCCAGGGCGGCGGGGTCGTCCAGCCGGTATCGCGCGACGGTATCCCCGGCGCCGATCTTGATGCCGTCCCCGCCAAGCGCCTGGGCGCGGGCCATTGCCGGTTCGTCCGTCAGGTCGTCGCCCGCATAGACCGGGACGCGGCCCGCGAAGGGCGGCATGGCCATCAGCCGGTCCAGGGCGCCGTCCTTGCCCGAGCCGGCCGGGCGCAGTTCCACCGCCATCTTGGCGGGTTGCAGGATCATGTCGGGATGGGCGTCGGCCAGGTGCTGCATCACCTCCTCGACCACCGCGCGCAGCGAGGGATCGGCGCGGTAATGCAGCGCGACGCCGTGCGGCTTGCGTTCGATCAGGATCGCGGGATGCGCGGCGACCGCCCGGGCCGCGGCGGCGTGCAGGGCGGGAATGTCCAGATCGGCGTCGTGGGTCGCCGTGATGTCCTTGCCGCCCAAGGCCAGTTCGGCGCCGTGGCTGCCCGCCATCGCGCCGGGAAAACCGGGCAGATAGCGCCGCAGATCCGCCACGTCGCGCCCCGAGATCAGCGCGACCGCCCCGCCTAGGGCATCGTGCAGCCGTTCCAGCCGGTCGGCCAGTCCCGAAGGGACCGACACGGCATCGGGGCGGGGGGCGATCTCGACCAGACAGCCGTCGAAATCGAGGAAAAGGGCGGTGTTTGCGGTCAGGGCGGGAAGGGACAGGGCTGGCGGCTGCATTGGCGCGCATTCTCCTTTGCAACAGGGATCCGAAACTCTAACCCCTTGGGACGGCATCGGTTTCACGAAAGCGCGAGATTTTCCGCCGCGTTACCATTGCCCCGCGCCGCCTGCCGGGCCATCGTCGTGCCAGACCCGGAGGATCACATGCTGCCACCCATCCTGCAAGACCTGCGCATTCCCGTCGTCGCCTCGCCGATGTTCATCGTGTCAGGCCCTGACCTGGTGATCGCGCAATGCAAGGCCGGGATCGTCGGCAGCTTCCCGGCCCTGAACGCCCGCGAGAAGGATGGCGAGCCGCCCCTGCTGGACGCCTGGCTGACCCGCATCAGGGAGGAGTTGGACCGCCACAACCAGGCCAATCCCGACCGGCCCGCCGCGCCCTTTGCCGTGAATCAGATCGTCCACCGCAGCAACGCCCGGCTGGACCGCGACATCGAGATCTGCCACCGCCACAAGGTGCCGATCTGGATCACGTCCCTGGGCGCGCGGGTCGAGGTGAATGAGGCCGCCCATGACTGCGGCGGCATCGCGCTGCATGACGTGATCAACAACGTCTTCGCGAAGAAGGCTATTGAAAAGGGCGCGGACGGTCTGATCGCGGTGGCGGCGGGCGCGGGGGGCCATGCCGGGCCGCTGTCGCCCTTTGCCCTGGTCCAGGAGATCCGCGATTGGTTCGATGGCCCGCTGCTGCTGTCGGGGGCCATTGCCACGGGCCGGGCGGTGCTGGCGGCGCAGGCCATGGGGGCCGACCTGGCCTATATCGGCAGCCCCTTCATCGCCACGGCCGAGGCGAACGCGCCCGCCGACTACAAGCGGATGATCACCGAAAGCGGGGCGATGGATATCGTCACCTCGTCGCTGTTCACGGGGGTGTCGGGGAATTACCTTGCGCCGTCGATCCGGGCGGCGGGGCTGGACCCGGACAACCTGGACACGGCGGACGCATCCAGCATGAATTTCGGCGGCAACGCAGCCAAGGCCAAGGCCTGGAGCCAGATCTGGGGATCCGGCCAGGGGATCGGCGCGGTGCGCGACATCGTGCCCGCCGCAGCGCGGATCGACCGGCTGGCCGCCGAATATGCCGCCGCGAGGGCCGCGATCTGCGGCTGACCTTTGCGATCCGCGCCCGGCGCCCCATATTGGGGCGGAACAGGACCAGCGGAGGACAAGCATGGCCTATCAGAAAACCGCCGAGGCCGTCGCCCGGCTGACGCCCGAGCAGCGTCGCGTCACCCAGGAAAACGGCACCGAACGCCCCTTTACCGGCGAATACGACCACCATTTCGAACCCGGCATCTATGTGGACGTGGTGTCCGGCGAGCCGCTGTTCGCGTCGTCGGCCAAATACGATTCCGGCTGCGGTTGGCCCGCCTTCACCAAGCCCATCGACGGCAACGTGACCGAACACCGCGACACCTCGCACGGCATGGTCCGGGTCGAGGTTCGGTCGAAACATGGCGACAGCCATCTGGGCCATGTCTTCCCCGACGGCCCGCCCGATGCCGGGGGCCTGCGCTATTGCATCAACTCGGCGTCGCTGCGCTTCGTGCCGAAGGACCGGATGGAGGCCGAGGGTTACGGCGCCTATCTGTCCCAGGTCGAGGAGGCCGGCCGATGAGCGAACGCGCGGTTCTTGCGGGCGGCTGCTTCTGGGGGATGCAGGATCTGATCCGGCGCCTGCCCGGCGTCATCGCAACCCGCGTCGGCTATACCGGCGGTGACATCCCGAACGCCACCTATCGCAACCACGGCACCCATGCCGAGGGGATCGAGATCGTCTTCGACCCCGGCATCATCACCTATCGCAAGCTGCTGGAGGTGTTCTTCCAGATCCACGATCCGACCACGCCCAACCGGCAGGGCAACGACATCGGACCCAGCTATCGCTCGGCGATCTATTACGCGGATGAGGATCAGAAGCGGGTGGCCCTGGAGACCATCGCAGACGTGAATGCGTCGGGGCTGTGGCCCGGCAGGGTCGTGACCGAGGTGGAACCCGTGGGCGATTTCTGGGAAGCCGAACCCGAACACCAGGATTATCTGGAACGCTTCCCCAACGGCTATACCTGCCATTTCCCGCGCCCGAACTGGGTGCTGCCGCGCAAGACCGCGGCGGAATAGCGGTTCAGGCCCGGCCCGCCGCCGCCGACAGCAGCGACGGGTCGATGCCCTGGGCGCGCAGGGCGGTCTGCCATTTGTCGGAATGGGCGGTGCTGAAGATCAGTTCCTCGGCCCCGTCGCCGGTCAGCCAGCCGTTTTGCAGCATCTCGTCTTCCAGCTGCCCCGGCCCCCATCCGGCATAGCCAAGCGCCAGCACCGCCGAGGCCGGGCCGTGGCCGTTGGCCAGATCCTCCAGGATATCGCGCGTCGTGGTCATCGCCAGAGTGCGGCCGATGCGCAGCCGTCCCTCGGGGTCGTCGCCATGTTCGGGGACATTGTGCAGCACGAAACCGCGCCCCGGTTCGACCGGCCCGCCGAAGCGGACCTCGATCCGCCGGGCGGCGGCATCGGTCTCGATGCCAAGCTGTTCCAGCAGGTCGCCAAAGTCGATCTCTGGCAGAGGCCGGTTCAGGACCAGGCCCATCGCGCCCTCGTCCGTATGGGCGCAGACCAGCACGACCGACCGTTCGAAGCGCGGGTCGGACATGCCCGGCATCGCGATCAGGATCTTGCCGGTCAGGTTGGACTGCTCTGCCGCGCCGGACGGAATGCCGGCAGAGCGGCTGCCGTGACTGTGGGGACTGCTCATCTGCTCTCCTTATCCCTCCAAAATCGGCATAAGCGTCCTGTGTTGCAAGCCCTGCGCGCAATTGTGACTTCATCCGGGTGCCGCCTGTCGCTATCGCTGGACCATGATCCGTGCCGCCCTGACCCTTTCCTGCCTGTGCCTGACGGCGTCGCCTCTTGCCGCAGAGGCGCCCACCCCCGGCTTGGCCGGCGTTCGCATCCTGCCCGGCTGGACCCAGTCGGATGGAAGCCGCATCGCCGCCATAGAGTTCCGGCTGGAACCCGGCTGGAAGACCTATTGGCGCAGTCCCGGCGACAGCGGCCTGCCGCCGGTCTTCGACTGGTCGGAATCGGCCAACCTGGACCGCGTGACGCTGCACTGGCCCGCGCCGCAGGCGATCCCCTCGGACGACGGGACGGCGCTTGGCTATCACGACCGGCTGGTCCTGCCCTTTACCGCGACCCCGGCAGCCTCCGGCAGCGGCGTCGACCTGGCGGTAACGGTCGATTTCGGGCTGTGCAAGAACATCTGCGTCCCGGCCCATGTCACCCTGACGGCGGACGCGCCGGGGACCGCCCCGGATCCCCAGATCCTTGCCGCGATGGACCAGGTGCCCCGCACCGCCCCCGGCAGCCCCGATTGCGCGATCCGGCCGATCGCCGACGGGATGCGCGTCACCGCCACCCTGCCCCGCCCCGTCGCCCTGGCGGCGATGGAGCTGGCCGAGGCCGAGGTCTGGACCTCGGGCGCCGAACTGCGGACAGAAGGCGGCGTCACGACGCTGACGGCCGATTTCGTCCCGCCTCAGGCCGCGCCCTTCGATCTGCCCCGCGACCGGCTGGTCTTTACCCTGATCGACGACCAGGGCGCGGTCGAGATGCGGGGCTGCGAAGGCTAGGCCGACCCCTCCAGCCGCGCGGCCAGCGACAGCAGGTCGGCCCAGGCTTCCCGCTTGGCGGGGGGGTTGCGCAGCAGATAGGCGGGATGGGTCATCGGCAGCGCCGGGCGACCGAAGGCCTGCACCCAGGTCCCGCGCAGCCGCAGGATGCCGCGCCGTCCGATGGCCGCGTCGCAGGCGATATTGCCCATCAGCACGATCAGGTCGGGGGCCACCAGGTCGATATGGCGGCGCACGAAGGGCAGGCTGACGGCGATCTCGTCCGGGCGGGGGTCGCGGTTGCCGGGGGGTCGCCAGGTCAGCACATTGGTGATGTAGAACGCCTTTTCCGCATCCACCGCCCGGCGCGACAGGCCGATGGCGTCGAACATGCGGTCCAGCAACTGCCCCGCGCGGCCGACGAAGGGGCGGCCCTGGCGGTCCTCTTCGTCGCCCGGCGCCTCGCCCAGGATCAGGACGCGCGCCTTGGGATTGCCGTCGGCGAAACAGAAGTTCCGCGCGCCCTTCTTCAGCTCGATCCCGTCGAAACCCTCCTGCGCGGCGGCCAGGGCGTCCAGCGTATCGGACGCCGCCGCCAGGGCCTCGGCCTGGCCCACGCGGGCGGGCAGGTCGTCATCCCCGTCGGCGGTCAGCGACAGCGCGGGCGCCGCCGGGGGGGCCGGCGGGATCTGCGGCGG
>NZ_UZWE01000065.1 GCF_900631945.1 Paracoccus haematequi | reverse complement strand
AGGCCGAGGCCCTGATCGCGGCGGTCTATCTGGCCGGCACCAATACCCGGCGCGTCAAGCGGGCGCTGTTTGGCTTATTCGAAGGGGCGGTGAGCAAGGACGTGGTCAGCCGCGCCTGGCGCAAGGTGAAGGTCGACTGGGACGCCTGGTCCGCCCGCGACCTGACCGGCGAAGAGATCGTGCGGCTCATCCTCGACGGCACCGTCATCAAGACCCGGCTGGACCGCAAGGCCACCAACATCTCGGTGCTGGCGGCGATCGGCATCCGCCGCGACGGACAAAAGGTGCTCCTCTCGATCAGGAACATGGGCGGCGAAAGCACGGCTGCCTGGGGCAGCTTCCTTGCCGACCTGGACGCGCGGGGCCTCAGGCGGCCCGAGTTCGTAATCGTTGACGGCGCCCCCGGCCTTGAAGCCGCGCTCGTGGCGCTCTGGGGCGGGGACCTGCCCATCCAGCGCTGCACGGTTCACAAGCACCGCAACCTGCTTGGCCACGCGCCCAAGCGCCTGCATGACGAGCTGAGCGAAGACTACCGCGACATGATCTACGCCGACAGCGCCGCCGAGATCGAGACGCGCCGCAAGGCCTTCCTCCGCAAGTGGAAGCTCAAGTGCCGGGCCGTGGCCGATAGCCTTGAGGAGGCCGGCGATCGCCTCTTCAGCTTCACCCGCCTCGATCCGTCGCAATGGAAATCCGCACGGACCACCAACGCCATTGAGCGTCTGAACGAGGAGTTCCGCCGCCGCATCAAGACCCAGACCGTGCTGCCCTGCGCTGAAACCGTGCCGATGCTGCTCTGGGCGCTCCTGGCGTCAGGGCAGATCCAGATGCGAAAAGTCGATGGCTGGGAAACCCTTTCTCAGCCTCTCGTGCCGATGTCTCTTGACCTCGCGGCCTGACCGGAGCCAACGTTACATGCTCGGAGCGCGCTGCTCGCCAATTTCCACCACATTCGCGACACGACCGGACCAAGCTCGATGAGGTTGTAGTTGCGCTCAACAAATGGCACCAGGCGCAACAGTTGCGAAAGCTTTGACCTGCGCCCGAACAGTGACGGATCAAAGCCGATGCTCTGCATCAGCAGATCGATCCATTCCTCGGTGGTGAACTTATCCCGCGTCTCGCGATAGCCGTCATAGTCCACACGGGCGATCTGGATCGGCTTCAACGTGTCGATGATCCAGGGGGAGATCCGGCTGTCTTCCGAAAATTCGTACTGCACATCGGCGATGCACCAAATACCCGTAACCAGCAGTTTCGGGTGCGCCTTTACCGTGGCGCTGTCGATGGCAACCCGCTTGATACCGAGGTTTTCAAAGACCGCCTCATAGGCATCGGTCTTTTCGTTCAGCGCCACACTGACCTGATCGATGACCTTGTAGCGGCCGCGCTCCTTGATCGTCGACTGGACCAGCCCCGCTTCGGAACGATGGACGTAGTGCTTGCGCAGGATGTCCTTGACCGTCTCGATGCCTGTCGCAATCGAGGCTTCGTAGTCGGTCGCGCAATATTGGCCGAGCAGGTATTCGAGCACATAGGTGGGGACGATGGCGTTCCCCTTCACCGCCTTCACCAGGTCTTTGCGGACCACGAAACCGGCAAAATGCTCGTTGATCTTGTCATCAAGGGTCGACATCGGCACCTCAGAAATCGAAATCTGTGCTGATCCCGCGTTTCAGCAGCAGCGGCTGCGAAGCGTGATCTTCGAAATGGCTGGTCTTGCCGATGCGCGTTCGCAGCTTCAGGAAGACTGTCTGATTGTTATAGGCGTCTGCCGCCTTGGTCAGCAGGAAGCCCCGCGATAGCTCACGCTCGCGCGGATTCTCCGACACGAAATCGAATTCCAGCTCGGCTTCGTCAGAGATGAGCGATCCATCGTCTGCAAAGATCGCAGCATGCACCTGTCGGGGCTGCTGCTTCTCGGTCACCGGCTCTGCCTGATAGAAGGTGACCTGGATCTGACCTGTAGTGATCTGGGCACGGGCTGGCGGAATGATCTGCACCGATACCTGCCTGACATCCTCCTTGCGCTGCTTGCCCACACGCAGAACCGGCAGGACGATCTCCTGCAGACTCGCCCCACCATGAACAAAGCGGCTGCCTGATCCTTTTACGCGCAGACGGTTGATCGAGTTCGGGATCAGGATGTCCTGATCACCACCCAGCCCAAGCTGCGAGGCCGTGAACTTCTTCATGCCACCGCTGCTGCTGAGGCCCTGTCCGATCACATAGCGCCGGTTGCGTGTAACGATGTCGCCTTCCGGCTCACTCAGCGCAAAACCGCTCTCTTCCAACGCCCGGTGCTGCCACAGGAAGCCGTGGTCGGCGGTGATCAGGATGTTCGAGAAATTGGCCGAGGTCAGCTTGCGCACCAGCTTCACCAGATCCTCGATGGCGGTCTCTGCCGCTGCGGGAACATTCTCTTCGGTGGCGAGCTTGTCGCCAATCGCGTCAATCTGGTTGTGGTAGAGATAGAGGATGTCATGATCCCGGAAGAGGTCTTTGCCCTCTGACGATCCAAGGTTCATGAAATCCTTCGCCGCCAGAACCTTTACCCGGTCTCCAGCCCGGCCAGCAGCCAGCGCCTTTTCACGAGCGGCGGCACCCATGGTGCTTTCGCCGTCCAGAAGCACCAGATCATTGTCATCCCGGATCGTCAGTTGCCGGTGCGGCAAGAGCGCCGCCATTCCGAGCTGGGTATAGCTGGGCAAGGCCCCGATCATCGGCTTCAAATCGGCATCAAACCGGTTGAGCTTGCGGATCTCGCGCAGCGCCTCTTCGGCCACCTCATAGCGCAGCGCGTCCGAGATGATGACCACGACCTTCTGGTCCTTGCGCCTGAACTCTGCGGCCTGTTCGCGGTAGAAATCCATCTGACGCGGAAAGCCCGGGACCGCCCAGTCCGTGAGGCGAGCCACCTGATCCTGCCAGGCATCGTTCAACTTGAGCACGAAATTCGTGGTGTAGCGGTTCTCGACCGCCTCATAGAGCGCGGAGAGCAGCCCCGACTGCCCGCTTTTCTGCATGTGATAGATGAACTTGCGGTAGAGCTGGTCCAGCCGGAACCAGCTTGCGGAATAGCGCTTCACGCCATCGGACAGGCTGGTCATCGTCAGATCAGCTTCGGCCAGGACCTGCTGGAACTCCGTAGCATAGCCGATGGCCTGATAGACATCGGCGTAACGGCCATACCAGTGGCTCTGGCGGCGATCACGCACCCATTTCAGCACATCTGTCGCCGGCAGGCTTTGTTGGGCCAGCCCTTCAACGATGGCGACAACGATCCGCCGGTCCACTTCCTCGAAATGGTCATGCGGGATCAGGATGCGGAAATCGCGCGAGGCCAGATCATCCCTGATCTTCAGCACATCCTGATAGTCGCCCGACAGCTTCTCGAACGCTTCACCCCACCGGCGCGAGGCGCTCCAGCGGCGGAACATCAGCGCGGCATCGGTATTCAGGGGCGCAGTCTCCCCCATGGCCCGCGCCCAAGCACTGGAAAACAACGTGATGGCAAAATCCTGAAAGTCCGGCGCATCCGCCGTATAGCCATAACGCGCGGCCACGTCCTTCCAGAAGAACTCCGTCAGCCCGACCCGATCAACAATATTCGGTCAGCTCGTCGCTAACAGGCGCGATGTCGTCGAAGGGGGCGACCGCGGACGTCATGTCGATGGTCGCCACAAGCCACAGGCCGCAGCAGCGGATCGATGATGGCGCCTGCGCCGATCAGACGTCGCGGATCTGTCGGTGTCTCTTCTCGTCTTGGTCATGAACCAGCAACACTCCTTGCCCGCGATCCGTGGACAGGAGAACGATCCCTGCTGCTTCAAGCGCCCGGCGCACCTGATCCCGCGTTGTCTCATACACCTCCAGCCGGTTCTCGGACTCGAGGCGCTTCAGGGCAGTTAACGATATTCGGGCCTTGTCAGCGAGCGTCTCCTGCGTCCAACCCAGTAACGCGCGCGCGGCCCGCGACTGTCGAGCGGTGATCATGCATGATCACCTCCCATCGCGACCGGCGCGCATTCCAGAACTACGGCTATTTTAGTCGTTCTTGCTCAATCCGCCACATGAAATCGCTGAGGCACACCGTGAGGCGATTTGCGCAGCACAGCGTTCGATGTGCCCGATTCGCTGGCCATGGCTCGAAAGAGCAGCACTTCTGCCTTGGATTAGTTCGGCGTTGCTCCGCGATTGATTGAGCCCCAAACGATGCAGCCGACATCTGAATGATTCGTTTAGAGATCATATCCTTGACGTTCGCAATAGACCAGGATACGTATTCAGATCAAAGCGACAGAAATGATCCGTAAAGGCATCACATGAAGGCGGAAAAAGAAACACTGGGGCTGATCGGCGACCATTTTCGCCGCGCGCGTCTTGCAGCGGGGTTGACCCAGGAGCAGGTGGCCGATCTTGCGGGCATTTCGCGCCCGCGCTACCGCGACATCGAGACGGGGGCGGCGGCGGCGCGCACCACGACATTGATCAACATTGCCAGGGCGCTTGGGCTGGAAATGATGCTGGTCCCGCAGGCAATGGTGCCCGCCATCGAGGCGCTTTTGCGCCCCGAGGCCGAGGATGATCATCCGGCCTTCAGCCCGCAACCGGAGAGCGACGATGACAGCCGTCCGTACCGCTGAGACCATCACCGCGCTGGACGTGTTCCTGAACAGTGCGAAGGTTGGCACGATCGTCAGAACGCCGGGTGATTTCAACGCCTTCAGCCTTGATCCGGCCTATCGCGCGACTGGAGGCCATCCGGTTCTGAGCCTATCCCTTCGCGCGGCATCAGGGGGCTTGCGCAAGGATCCGCGACCGGTCGCAGGCAGCCTGCCGCCCTTCTTTGCCAACCTGCTGCCCGAAGACCGGCTGCGCGAGGCGATGGAAAAGCACCATGCGGGTACTGTGCGGTCGGGGAATGATTTCGATCTCCTGGCCACCCTTGGTGCGGATTTGCCGGGGGCCGTTCGGGTGCTGCCCAGTGACGGTCAACCCGGCATCGGGGCGGCGCCAACCCAAGGACGGCCCAAGGCCCGCTTCTCGCTGGCAGGCGTGCAGATGAAGCTCTCGGTGATGAAGAACACCGGCAAGGGCGGCGGCCTGACCTTGCCGCTCGGGGATGACGAGGGCCAGTATATTGCGAAATTCCCCTCGACCGCCTTTCCGGGCGTGTCGGAGAACGAGTTCGCGAACCTCGCGCTTGCCGAAGCCATCGGTATGAATGTGCCCGAGCGGGAACTGGTCAGCCGAGACCAGTTCGAGGGCATTCCCGAAGAGTTTGAAACACTTGCCGAGGGGCTGGTCTTGCTCGTGCGGCGTTTTGATCGCGGGGCAGACGGGCAGCGCATCCATATCGAGGATTTCGCGCAGGTTTTCGGCCTGTACCCGGCGCGCAAATATGATGGCGCCGCCTCCCACGACATCGCCTCTGTGCTGAATGTTGCGATCTCGCCGTTCGCCGCGCTGGAGTTTGTCCGGCGGCTGACCTTCTCGGTGGTCATGGGCAATGGCGACATGCACCTCAAGAACTGGTCGCTGATCTATCCGGGCGACGGCGACACGCCCGCTCTAGCACCGATCTACGACATGCTTTCGACCGTGCCCTATATTCCGGCAGATGGGCTGGCGCTGTCTCTGGGCGGCGAGCGGGCCTTCAAGGGCTTGGCCCCGGCCCGCTGGAAGACGTTTGCCAATCGGGCAAGGCTTCCCGAGCCAGCCGTGCTCAAGGCCGTTGTCGAGACGGTGAAACGCATTGATACGAAATGGTGGACACTGCCGGAGCGCGAAGTGGTCCCGCCGCCCGTGCTGGAACGCATCGACGCCCATGTCAAAACCATCATCCCGATCCTAAGCGCCTGATCCGTGCTAGACACGACAGGGCGCGGCGGCGTGACGACTTTCCCGCGGACATGAGAAAGGCCCCGACCTTGCGGTCGGGGCCTTTGTGCCGCGCCTTAGTCGCCGCGGCGACCGTTGGGGCGGGACCAGATGAGGGAGAAGGTTTCGCCTTCTTCGTCATCGAAGAGGTTGGCGTAGATCGGAGCGTTGAAGCTCGGATCGTCCAGCTTGAGGCCCAGATAGTCGCGGCCCTCGTTGGAGCGCTTGGACCAGGCGGCGCCGATCTCGGCGCGGCCGACCAGAACCCGGTGACTGGGAGCGTTCTCGCCGGTGGCGCGCAGGTCGGGGATGATGCGCACGCCCTTGGCCTGGACGCTGAGGGTGACGATTTCGCCGGTGAATTCGTTCGAGCCGGTCTTCTTGAATGTGCCGATGGTTGCCATTTTAAGTCTCCGTTTTCCGTTTCCGAGCCCGCACCATTGCGGCCTCGATGGCGATCGACCGGCCGGAGACGAACGCTGGCGCACCCCAAAGGGGCTGGACAGCACAGGAGAAACTTTCTTGTTCCGCGCGGAATGTCGGCTTTGCCGGCAGGGGAAGAAAGTTGTGACGACGCTGTTGCGCTAGAGCGGTCGAAGCGCATCGCGCTGGTTTTCGGCCAGATCAGGCCATTGAAGAGGCCGTTTGGAGCGGTCGAGACACGGGGGTTGAACGGGGACGGTGGCAACCTCGAGGCTCCATCAGGATGACCAGACCGGCGCACCGGCTTGTCTGGTCCCCCGCGTTTCAGGCCGTGCACATCCTTTTCTCCGGCCTGTGCTATCGGCATTGCCCCAACCGGTTTTCGGTCAGTCCTCGAATGCTGGCACTGAACGTCCTGCGCTCCTATGGGCCGTGCCTGTGCCTCACGCTGATCAGAGATTTACACGCCATCTACCCGCCCGCCTCCTGACGAAGACGGCAGATGATCCGTATCCGCTTCTGGTCCTGCCTCAACGGGTCACTCCAGTTCAGGTGCGTGCAAGGTTCCCGTCCGCAGGGCCGGTTGCCGCCATGCCTGCAACGCGCAGGAATGCTGTCACGCCCACCGCGACCGCACCGACCACCGAGAAGATGATCTGCCAGGTCTCGGACGGCATCATGTGTTTGACGATCCCGAGCGTAGCGTAAAACCCGGCCGTGCCCGCCGGGGCGACGAAGGCCAAAGCGATCAGCAGCCGTGCCCAGATCGGACGAACCAGCATGAGCAGGCCCTGACCGACCGCCAGTATCAGACCCGCAGCGATAAGACCGATGAGGATGCCGCCAGGCCAGCCAGCGCCCGTGCCATAGGCCCATATGCCTGCGTTCAGGCCGATAAAGAACGGCAGGGCGAAGACGGCGAGATTGAACAGCAGCCAGCACATGGTACCGATGGCTGCAATGGAAACGAGGATTCCGAGAACGATCATGGTGGTGTCTCCGGGCAAAAGGTTGGACGGTTGCGCCTTCCACCACCACCATGGCGCAATCACAGCATAGCAGCATTCCTCTCACCGCGCGAGAAGCGATGGCTTTCGAGGCCAGGCCTGTCCGAAAACTCGCAGTTTGAATGAGAAAGCTTATGCGTCTGGTGGACCAGTATCTGCTGCACCTCTACGATGACCATATCGTTGGGCGGAAGGATGCGGGTTAAAGTTTATGGCAGAAGTCGATTGGTCAGATCGGGCATTTTATGATGACGGCGAATGGGTGACATGGTCAGACATTGACGAACAGCTTCGTCACAAGGAATGGGGAGCGAAGTATCCAAACGCCATCCGATCAATGATCCCGTATTTTGAGGACCTGATCTCACTCGCTGAGAGCTACCATCTGGAGACGGGCCTGCATTTATCTGTGTATGGCGACATCGGTGAGCTGTTCGGTGGCATCACCTACGGCATCAAGTTGAACAAGACCTACGCGCAAGGTTCGGACGGCAGGCTCGAAAATGATCATGTCGAGATCAAAACCATCACTCCTTTCAAGAGCAAAGACGTGGTGATGGTGGATACATCAAGGCATTTCAGCAAGCTGCTCGTGGTCAAAATTAATGCGGAATTCCAGGTCTCCGGGCGAATGGTCAGCCGCAAGCAATTGCCAAAGCGCTCAGGCCGTTATGTCCGAATTCGTTGGGACGACCTGCCGCTATTGCAGTAGTGCTTATGCTGAACAGGCAGCGCTCACGCGCTGCCGGTCCCGAAGCGATAAACCGGGATACCCATCTTGCGAGCCTTGTCGGCCAGATTGTCCTGAATGCCCGTGCCGGGGAAGATGATGACCCCGATCGGCATGATGCCGAGCATCTGGTCGTTGCGCTTGAACGGCGCCGCCTTGGCATGTTTAGCCCAGTCAGGTTTGAAGGCGACCTGCGCGACTTTGCGATTGCTGGCCCAGGTGGCCGCAATGCGTTCCGCGCCCTTGGGCGATCCACCGTGCATCAGAACCATGTCCGGGTGCTTGGCATGGACCTGATCGAGCTTGGCCCAGATCGTCCGGTGATCAGTCGTGTCTCCGCCCGAGAAGGCGATCTTTGGCCCGGAGGGCAACAGCACCTCGTTGTCGGCCCGGCGTTTGGCGGCGATGAAGTCGCGGCTGTCGATCATGGCCGAGGTCATCTGGCGATGGTTGACCCGTGAACCGGAGCGTTGCGACCAGGGCGTTCCGGTGGTGCGCAGATAGATGTCCGCGGCAGTCTGGCGGAAGATTTCCATGCTGTCACGGCGCTCGATCAGGCTTTGTCCCGCGCCGATCAGGGTTTCCAACTGGACGGATTTAACCTCGCTGCCGTCCTGTTCGCGTTGAAGGCGTTTCTGCGTCTGCTCGTTATCGTCAAGCTTGCGCTCGATCCGTTCGACAGCGCGGTGGAAGGTGTTGACGGTGGACCAGAGGATTTCGTCGAGGTCGAAATCGAGGCTGGTATCGGCCATGGTGGAAATCAGGGCGTCGAAGATGTCGGAGACTGCGCCCTGGATGACGTGATCTTCGGGTGTGATCCGGGGATCGGCCTCGTCTTCCGAGGGACGGTAGCCGTAGAGTTCGAGTTCTTCGATGGCATGGCCGGTCGGGGACGTGCCGTGATCGGGTTCGAAATCGTCGTGCGCGTACATGGGATGCTTCCGTCAGTTGGACCGCGACCGTCGCGGCCTTCATGGCGACGAAAGCGCACGGGCGCTCCGGTCTGGCAGCGCGAGCCTCTGGCGAGGGCCTTGATGGCAAAGCCCGGCTGATTTGTTTCGCGCTGTAAAGGTGGGCTTGCCCGCCGACGGAAATCAGTCGGGCGCCGCCATTGCCTGACCGGAGCGTTTGTGGGCCGATCGCCCTCTCGGAAGGCCAAGGCGCGGTCCTCTGCTGATGACAAGATGCAGCCTGCGCGCATGACCGGATCGGAACGCCTCCGATCACGGCCCCATACCGGCTATGCTATTGAAGCCATGAAGCGGCTGACGTCCTCGGGGGCAATTTGCACCCGGATCTCTGCTCGAACGGCATCCAGCCCATGAGTTACGAGATCTTCGTTGAAGTCCCCCATCATGGGCGAGAGCGTGATGGTCTCGATTCCGACCTCGTGCGCCCGGTCCACCAGGCTATCGCGGGCGCTGTTCCCTGCCGGATCGTTATCACGGACGATATAGAGCCTGCGCAGTTGCGGCGGGAACAGAATAGCGGCGAGATGTGCGGCCGAGAGTGCGGAAACCATCGGCATGGTGGGCAGAGCCTGACGCAGTGACAGGATGGTTTCGATACCTTCCCCTGCTGCCATGACATCCTGCGCATCACCGAAACGAACCGCATGTCCGAGCAGGTCGCCCATTGCCTTCCTTGGCGGATCGACAGGTGCCTTGCCGGAACCGTCAGAGGCCAGCCAGGTGCGGTGCGCGCCGGTGATCCTGCCAGCGAAGTCGGTGACGGCGGCGATCATGGCGGGCCAGGTTTGCGTCGGGCCATCGTCCTCGGGCCGCCAGTAGCAGTTGGGATGGAAACGCAGATTTGCGGTTTGGCGTAAATCCGTCATCCCGCGTCCGCGTAAATACGCTTCTGCGGTACTGCCGATCAGCGGCTGTGTCATGCGCCAGAGTCGGCGTGCGGCCTCCGATGATCCCGATGGTGCTGGCGGGCGAGACTGACGGGATGGCGGCTGCGGTTCAGGATGCCGCAGGCTGAGGAAGCGCCGGGCTTCTTCGGCAACGTCTGTGAAATCGATCAGACCGAGCGAGTCCCGGATCACGTCCAGCAGATCGCCATATTCCCCCGTGGCCGAGTCCTGCCATTTACCGGCAATGCCTTTCACGCTGTCGTGCAACCGGACGAACATGGAGCGGCCAGCCGTGTTTCGGACATCGCCAACCTGCCAGTAATTGCCCTGTTTGCGGCCATTGGAGAGATAATGGCGGCACACCGCCTCGGCCTGTCGGCCGAGACGCTGCGCCAGTTCGGAAGCGTTGAGACGCGCCATTATGCGGCCTCCCGCTCACCGATGCGCAGGGCCGAAAAGCGGTCAAGCAGTTTGCCGATGATCTCCGGTCCCGTTACATCGACGGGCACGAAGAAGCGCAGTTTCCACGAGATGATCTCACTGAAGAGGCCATAGGCTCGCAGCCGGTCACGCATCGCATCGGTAAAGCCGGTCAGTTCGATCCGGTTGGCGCCCATGACGCGGACGCGGCGCAGTTGCAGCCCTTCGGCGAGATCAAGGATCGTGCGACCTTCGATCAGCGCTGCATAGGCGGCGTCCGGTGTCAGGCTGTTGGTGACGCCACTGGTCGAAGCATTGGCGGCCCAGGCCGGCGATACCCGGCGACCGATGATGCGTTCGCCCTCGTCGGTCTGCAGCCGATAGACGCGGGCGGAGTCCTGCGGCAGGCGTTTCCAGATCGGCAGAAGCAGCCCTGTCACCATATGCAGGATGCTGTCGGTGAACTCCGGCACCTGGGCCAGTTCCGCCTTCCAGGCTGTGGTGAAGGCGGCACGGTCAGCCTCGATCCAATGGGTCTCGCCCATCGCCCGCACCGGAATGTTCATCGCTTCCATCGGCCGGATCAGCCGCACGCGCCTTTCGATCTCACCATCATCCAGCATGACGCTGGTGGTCGGGACCTGAACGGCAGCGCGACCGGATCGCTCGTTGATGAGCAATCTTGCGCGGGGATCATCCAGTTCCGCCAGGGCGGCATTGAGCGTAACCGGCTGATTGCGTTTGCGCTCGGTGAGCGTCAGGAGCCGGGTTTCCGCGCCGGTGCCCGGATGGGTGTGGATGACCTGCCGGTCTGTGACGATGAAGCTTTCGGCCTTCAGCGTCTCCAGCCCCATATCATAGGTGCCGGATGCGATTGCTCCGTCGATCCGTGCCTGCAGAAGCTGCTCGAAGGCCGAGAACAGGATGCCCTGCAATTCGATGGTCAGCGCCAGCAGGCGGTTGAGGAAGGTGGTGATCGGCGGCAGTTCGTCCTTCACACCGGTGCTGTCCATCAGCTTCAGGCCGGTGGCGGATTCAAACCGTTCGAGCGAGCATCCCTCGACCTTCCCGCGCACGATCAGCAGATAGAGCTGGCGCAGCGCATCGCGGGCATAGGCGGATTCCAGATTGTCCTCGGGACGGAACAGCCCCTGACCGCCTGTCTGGCGCTGGCCGCGTGTAATCGCGCCCAGCGTGTCGAGGCGGCGGGCGATGGTCGAAAGGAAGCGCTTCTCGGCTTTGACATCCGTGGCGATGGGCCGGAAGAGCGGCGGCTGCGCCTGATTGGTGCGGTTGGTGCGGCCCAGCCCCTGAATGGCGGCATCTGCCTTCCAGCCTGGCTCCAGCAGGTAATGCACGCGCAGCCGCTGGTTTCGCGCCGAGAGTTCGGCGTGATAGCTGCGCCCCGTGCCACCGGCATCCGAGAAGACCAGAATGCGCTTCTGATCATCCATGAAGGCCGAAGTCTCGGCAAGGTTGGCAGAAGGCGCACGGTTCTCGACGGCTAGGTGGGCCGCTGCTCCAATACCCTTGCGCACGATCCGGCGTGAGCGGCCCGTGACCTCCGCCACAATATCCGTGCCGAAGCGCTGCACGATCTGGTCGAGCGCTCCGGGGACAGGCGGAAGCGAACCCAGCTGCTCCAGCATCTCGTCGCGCCGCGCCACGGCTTCACGGCATTTCACCGGCTGACCATCGCGGAAGACGGGGCGTGACGACAGGTTGCCCTCGCCATCGGTGAAGGGTTCATAGAGCTGCACCGGGAAGGAATGCTGCAAATACGAGCCGACATAATATGCCGCGTCAGCATTATGCTGAGTTCGGGGCTTCAAGCTGTTGTTCTGGTGATTCATTTTCAGGTTTCCGCTTTGGATAATCATGATGCCTCTGCTCTCAACCGCAGAAGGACATCTTCCATGAACTCCCCCTCGAACTCTCCGCTCGCCGACCGGGCCGGCGCCGACGAACTCGCTCTGGTCCGCGCCTATTTCGCGGACAATCCACGGCTTTCGGCAGGCGCGCTGAGCGCCGCCCGGCATTTCCTGAAGTGGGCACGCGCCCGGAAGATCCCGATCAGAGATTTCGATGCATCAGCGGTGGACAGGTTCTTGCGCCATCGCTGCCGCTGCGGCCACTACAGCCCTGCGCAACTGCGCAAACCTGTCTACGCCACCGATACGCGCAGGTTCCTGAGCTATCTCGAAGCCACCGGTTTGGTCATGATTGCCGATGATGTCGCGCGGCTCGGGCAATATCTGGAGGCCTATGCCGGGAAGCTCAGCGCCGCCGGTTACAGCAAGGTGACGCATTCGATGCGACTGAGTCAGGCGCGCCATTTCGCGGAATGGGCGCGGCAGATGCGTGTTTCGGTTCGTGGAATCGACGAGGCCATCATTGTCCAATTCGCGCATCATGATTGCCGTTGCGGGATCAAGACCAAGCGCGGTAAACGGGTCGAGGGTTCCGGCACCTGGGATCGTCGTCGTGGCGCTCGTGCTTTTGTCCGGTTCCTGCGGGAAGAGCGTCTGATCCCCGCAGAAGCGCGTGACTGCATTCCCGCCTACGATCCGCGCCTGACCGAGTTCTCGGAATGGCTGCGCCGCGAACGTGGGGTGACGTCAGAGACTCTACGGCGTTATTTGAACGAAGCCGGCCGCTGGCTGGAACGCCTGGGCGCAACCCCGAAGGATTACAAAGCGGCGGCAATCCGGTCTATCGTTCTGGATCAGGGCGAAGAGCGTTCCCGATCATCTGTGCGCATGACGGTCACCGTGCTGCGCTCCTTCCTGCGATTCACCATCGTTCAAGGTCAATGCTCCCCGTCGCTTCTCCATGCGGTGCCACCCGCTGTTCGGCGCAGGCTTTCGACCGTCCCGCGCACCATACCCACCGCGAAGATCGAAGAGATCATTGCCTCCTGTCGCACCGATACGCCCGTCGAGATACGGGACCGTGCCATTCTCCTCCTCCTCGCCCGGTTGGCCCTGCGCGCGGGAGACATCTGGCAACTGCGGCTGTCCGATATCGACTGGCGCGCGAGCCGCTTGCGATTGCACGGCAAGGGTAGACGCGGAGAGATGATGCCCCTGCCGCAGGATGCAGGCGATGCGCTGCTGGCCTATATCGAGGATGTGCGTCCGGTGGTCGCCACGGACAGGATTTTTCTCCGAACCCAGGCACCGTTCACTCCGCTGCGATCCGCTGCCGAGATCGCCGGGATCGTTTCCCGTGTCCTGAACCGGAGCGGTTTTACTGGCTTGCCGACCGGCTCACATGTCTTTCGCCATTCGTTGGCGTCGGCCTGGTTGCGCGGTGGTGCGGATCTTGACCAGATCGGTGTCGCCCTCCGCCACACCTCGCGCGATACCACCGCGATCTACGCCAAGGTTGATGTCGAGGTGCTGGCCGACGTGGCTCAGGCATGGCCGGGGTGCGCATCATGATGCATCACCATGTCGACCGCTTCGTCCAACTGAATCGTGCCCTTGGAATGAAGTTTGCCGCGCAGGAGACATCCTTGCGCGCCTTCGCGGATTTTGCCGCGGAACGGTCCATCACGCACGTGACGGCGGCGTTGATACTGGAGTGGGCCGGTGGCGCATCGACGCCGGATGCCGCGCGGGCCCGGTTTGATCGCGCTCGCGCGCTGGCGGTGTTCCTGCATGCGGAAGATGCGCAGCACGAGATTCCGACTATGGGTCTGCTGGGCCGTTCACGACGCCGGCGACCTGCTCCGCATATTCTGACGCAGGACCAGATCAGTCGGATCATGCAGGAGGCGCTGCTGGTGCCCGGCCTGACGCCGATCAGCCCTCTGACCTACCACAACCTGTTCGGGCTGCTTGCCTCGACAGGCTTGCGGATTTCGGAGGCTTTGTCCCTCCGGCGCGACGACCTGACGGAAGATGGTCTCATGATCCGGAAGGGAAAGTTCGGCAAGAGCCGTCTCGTGCCCATACATGCCTCGACCCGCGCCGCGCTGGAACGGTATCTCGAAGCCCGCTGTATCGTGCGCAATGCTGGCGACGATCTTTTCGTTCTGGGTCATGGCCGCGCTCCAACGGCGACCAGGGTTTACGTGGTCTTTGTTCGGATCGTGCGGAAGCTCGGCTATCGCAACCCGACAGGTCCCGGCCCCCGGGTGCACGATCTGCGCCATACATTCGCGGTGCGATCTCTGGAAGCTTGCGGGAATGACCCGCAGGCTGTCTTGCGGCACATGAAGGCCCTGAGCACCTATCTCGGCCATGTCGATATCGCCAACACCTATTGGCACCTCGAGGCCACGCCGGTCCTGCTGCAGATGATCGCGTCGACCGCCGAAGAGACCTGGATCGGAGGTGCCGCATGACCCCGCTCGCTCCCGACCTTTCAGCCTTCCTGCAAACCCACCTCCCGGGCGAATGCGGAGCAAGCCGACATACCATCGCGGCCTATGCGCATGCATTCACCCTTCTCCTGCGGTTCGCCGCCGAACGGCTCAAGCGTTCCCCTTCGGAACTTGCCATCGAAGACCTTGATGTGCAGATGATCAGGGCGTTCCTTGACCATATCGAGGAAGGGCGTGCCAATTCCGTCCGGTCCCGCAACGCGCGGCTGGCGGCAATCAAATCGTTCTTCCGTTTTGTCGAACATCGCCACCCGGCATGTCTTGAGCAGGCAATGATGATCCGGGCCATGCCGATCAAGCGGACAGATGCCAAGCTTATCGACTACCTGACCAAGAAAGAAGTCCGCGCCTTGCTTGCCGCGCCGAACCACCACACGCCGGGCGGTTTGCGCGACCGGGCGATGCTGCATCTGGCCTATGCCGCGGGGCTGAGGGCGTCCGAACTGCTCGCGGTGCGAATGGGCGACTTTCCCGCAGGGTCGTTTTCCAGCGTGCGGATCCTGGGCAAGGGGCGGCGGGAGCGCATCCTGCCGCTCTGGAAAGAGACCCAGGCCGCCATTCGCACGTGGCTGGCCGTCCGCCCAGGCGATGCGGGGCCGGAGTTATTCCTGAGCCGCGACGGCCGCAGGATGACGCGGGACGGGTTCGCCTTTAGGCTCAGGCAACACGTGGCGACCGCCGAACGCTCGGCACCCTCGATTGCCGCCAAGCACGTGACCTCCCATGTGCTGCGGCACAGTTGCGCCATGCACACGCTTCAGGCCACCGGCGATATCCGCAAGGTCGCGCTCTGGCTCGGCCATGCCAGCATCCAGACGACGGAGATGTATCTGCGCGCGGACCCGACCGAGAAGCTCGCGCTCTTGGATGCCCATCACGCCCCGCTGATCAAGCCGGGTCGGTTCCGGGAACCCTCGGACAAGCTAATGCAGGTCTTGGCCGTCGCCACACAGAGATCCTGACCGACCGGGCAGAATTGGCGTCCCGCTTTCGGCGGGGCGCTATTCCATCACATAGCCAAGGGCCCGATAGCCCGTTCGTCGCTTGGCGGCCATTCTGGACAGGACGGGCACCGAACTGTCGACATAGTCGACCACCAGCACGTCTTTCTTTTCGTCATGCCGCCGATGCAACCTGCCGACATATTGCGCCAGCGTGCCTTTCCAGGCGATCGGCATCGTCAGGAACAGGGTGTCGAGCCGGGCGTCATCGAAGCCTTCGCCGATATAGCGTCCTGTCGCGAGGATCAGCCGTTCCTCGTCGTCATCGACATTCAGCGCCGCATGCGCGGCCTTCCGATCCTTTGCAGACATGCCGCCACGGAGCACGACGATGTTCTTCGCAAATCGGGAGAACCGCTGATGAAGATGCTCGAGGTGATCCTTCCGCTCGGTCAACACGATCGGCGAGCGTTTGGCCTCCAGTGACTTCAGCACGTCGTCGAAGATCAGATCGTTTCGGGCCTCGTCCTCCGCCAGAGCGGCATAGATCGCGGGCATTGACGGGCGCTCGGCCATGGCGAGGGCCTCTGGCAGCCGGAATCTCGTGTGACGTTCCCGCGCCCGATGGTGAATGCCGCTTTCGGCGACCTGTGATTTGGCGCTCACTTGATGGCGCACCGGACCGCATTGCATGAAGATAATCGGGTGATGCCCGTCTTTTCGGGCGACCGTTGCCGACAATCCCGTGACATAGCGCGCCTTCGATCTGCGGGCCACAAGCTCAAAGCTTGCAGCGGACAGGTGATGGCATTCATCGACAACGAGGTGACCGTAATCGGCTACGACGTCGTCAACTTCGCCTTTGCGAACCAGGCTCTGGATCAGCGCCACGTCGACCACACCGGTGGGTTTGCGCTTTCCGGCGCCGATGGTGCCGATCTGCTTCGGGTCGATCTGCAGAAAGGACCGAAGGCGCTCGACCCATTGGCTGAGGAGTTCGCGACGGTGGACCAGAACTAGCGTATTGCGGGCACGATGTGCGATCAGCGCCGAGGCCACGACCGTCTTGCCGAATGCAGTCGTGGCGGCAAGCACGCCGGTATCGTGTTCGGCCAATTCGTCAAGCGCTCGCGATTGCTGCTGGCGAAGTTCGCCACGGAAGTGAACCGTCCCCGGCAAGCGGGTTCCGTCTTCGCGCAAATCGTCCAGATCGGCTGTCGCACCGTGATCGGACAGGAACCCGATCGCTTCGTCGAAGCTGCCGCGCGGCAGGGCGACGTGTCGGGGATGCAGTTCGGCACAGGACACAATTCGCGGCTTGCCGAATGTCGGCAACCGCATCGCCTGCGCACGATAGAATTCAGGGTTCTGGAACGCGGCCAACCGCACCAGTTGGGCAATCATGGCCGAAGGCAGCTCCGAACGGTCGATATAGATCTGGTCTGCGACCGTCACCTTGATGGTCGGTGGAACGGGAACATCGAGGCGGCGCGGCGTGCTGCGGCGCGAGGGGGGCATTTTCCAGGGTTCGTCCGCCTGTTCGTCATCCACCGGCATGCGGACGCCCAACACCCGCCCGGAAAGCTCTGCCGCTTCGACAAGGTCGGTCACCGCCGCCGCCGACATTCTCGGCAGGGAGGACAAATAAGCCCACTGATCGGCAAAAGGCCGCATGTCCGTGTCTACAAAGACGCTGTTGCCCGTCTTGCGCGCAGTGTTCTGGAGCGGCAGTGCGATCAGATTCCCGAAGCCGCCGAGCGGCATGATATCCTGGTTTGGAAACAGCCGGTCATAGGAAGCAAAGCCGATTTCCGGCCGCCTTTCCATCGTTTCCGTGATCAGGACCGACCCGAGCTGGCGCGCCAGACGGGCGGCGACCGGTTCGGAGAAGAAGATCCAGACATGACCTCCGTTCCCCGACCTCGATCGTTCCAGCGCTGCGGGAACTCCCTTCACCCGGCAGGTTTCGAGCAAGGCATTCGCGTCATCCGTCCAGGATGCCTTGTCAAAATCCGCCGCCAGGAACCAGCATGTATCACCGGGCAGCAGCGGATAGACGCCGGCGACAAAATCTCCGCTTCGGCCATCATCACCGCGCAGGTGTTTTTCCATGATGCTTTCGTCCGGCGGGATGAACTTCTGATGGGGGCATTCGCCACATTTGACCTTCGGCTTGCCGCAGATGCCCTTCACCCATTCGTTGGCACAAGCAGGCGAATATCCTGAGCGACCGGTCTTCCTGTTTTCCCATCGCACCGGGAATACGTCAGGCCGACCGGCGAACAGGCGGCGGAACAGATCAACCTTTTCGTGCGACGGCGAGGCATTCGTGACGGGGGCGTTGTCGAAGGAAGGCTGTTTCACTGCCGGCGCATGCTCTGCAGCGAGGTGAGCCTCGAGTGCCACCATCTCGCGCTGAAGCTCACGCTGCTCGGCATCCAGATCTGCCAGACGCGCTCGAACCCGCGCCAAGTCCGCCTCTATGTCGCTCTTTTCAGCCACCCGCGATTTCCACCCAGTCTCTTCCGTCCCGCCCAGCATAAAGCGCGGAAGAGACTGGCGTAAGAAGGTCTGCATGGCAGCCGAGCGGAGAGTTCGAGGGGGAGTTCATGGGGGATGTCCTTCTGCGGTTGAGAGCAGAGGCATCATGATTATCCAAAGCGGAAACCTGAAAATGAATCACCAGAACAACAGCTTGAAGCCCCGAACTCAGCATAATGCTGACGCGGCATATTATGTCTTATCCCGAGCTCCGGATAAGACATACTCCCTCGGCGTGACATCGACGGAAATATCGTTCCATTCCTCGGTCGGGATCTCGGACAGCCGCCGTTCCATCAGGGCTTCGCCAGTCGAGACGATCTGGATGACGGCGGCATGGCCCGCTTCCAGATCGGCCTCGATGGACCGGATCAGGGTCGGGGTTTTCATGGAGGTCAGCAGATGGCCGAAGAAGCGCTGCTTCGTGCTTTCAAAGGCCGAACGGGCAGCAGACTTCGCCTGCCGGTTCAGCGTCCCCTCGCTGCCGGTGATGTTGGCGGCTTCCATCGCCGCGTCCAGATTCCCATGAATGACGGCGAAGGCGGCAGCATATGAGTCGTAGATGTGCCGCTGTTCGTCCGTGAGCTGATGCTCGATCAGTTCATATTCGACGCCATCATAGGAGAGTGAGCGGGCGGTATAGAGGCCGAGGGATCGCAGGTCGCGGGCCAGCACTTCCATGGCCGCAACGCCACCGGCTTCGATCGCCTCGACAAATTCGGCGCGCGTCTGGAACGGAAAGTCCTCACCGCCCCAGAGGCCGAGGCGCTGCGCATAGGCGAGATTGTGGACGGTGGTGGCGCCGGTCGCCGAGACATAAACCACGCGGGCATCGGGCAGCGCGTGCTGGAGCCGAAGGCCCGCACGTCCCTGCTGCGAGGCGGCGACATCTCCGCGCTCACCTTTTCCGCCACCGGCATTCTGCATGGAATGGCTTTCGTCGAAGATAATGGCTCCATCGAAATCGGACCCCAACCATTCGACGATCTGCTTGACGCGGGAAACCTTCTCGCCCCGGTCGTCGGAGCGCAGCGTGGCATAGGTGGTAAAAAGGATGCCTTCCGACAGCATGATCGGCTTGCCTTGAGGGAAGCGTGACAGAGGCGTGACCAGCAGCCGTTCCATGCCGAGCGCCGACCAGTCGCGCTGCGCGTCCTCGATCAGCTTGTCGGATTTGGAGATCCAGATCGCTTTGCGCCGACCGCGAAGCCAGTTGTCGAGAATGATGGCGGCGGACTGGCGACCCTTGCCAGCGCCGGTTCCATCACCGAGCATGAAGCCCCGGCGAAAGCGGATCGATCCGGCAGCATCCTCGGGCGCGGCGCTCACAGTGTCGAAATGCTCGTCCACGGTCCAGCTGCCGGCGAGATGATCGGCATGGGCTTCACCGGCATAGATCACGGTTTCAAGCTGGGCGTCCGACAGACGCGCGCAGATGTCGGGCGGCAGCATGGGCCGGTAGGAAGGCTTGGGCGGTGCGACCGAGGCCATGGCGGCGGATTGCACCAGCTTGGTCGGATGCGGCTGTGCACCAGCGATACGCAGCGATTGCATCGCATATTCCTCGTAGATCGCGTCAGACAGGCGAGCGCCTTCGGGTGGCGTCCAGTCCACGGTCTCATAGGTGAGTTCGACGCCTTCGGGATCGTTAGCCGGGGCAGCGGCAGGCCGTGTGGCTGTCGCGCGGGCCAGATAGCCTCGCACGGTTTTCGGCGCGGTCGCCGAAGCGGGCACCACGATCTTCGGCAATGATACTGGGAGACGCTGCGGAACATGCTCCTCAATCCATTCGGTCAGCGTGGCAACATCAGGCGCGATCCCCGGCGAGGCCGGGAAACTGGCCGGATCGTCGGCGGGCCGTTTGTCGATCACGGTCAGCCGCGTGTCGAACGTGGTGCCGTGCTTTGCATAGACCGCACCATCGACGGCGGCGCTGAACACCACACGACCACGGGCCTGCAAGCGGATGAAAGCATCCCGCCATGCCGGAGCTTCGGGACCAAAGCCTGCGCCGGTGATCGTCACAAGGCGGCCCCCGGGGGCAAGACGGGCCAGCGCCGAGACAATATGGCGGTAGGCCGCATCGGACACACGACCGCTGACATTGGCCATGACCGAGAATGGCGGGTTCATCAGCACCACGGACGGGACGGCATCCGGGGCCAGATGATCGTCGATCTGGGCGGCGTCGGACCGGGTGACAGCGAAGGCCGGAAAGAGTTGGGCAAGAAGATCGGCGCGGGTATCGGCCAACTCGTTGAGGATCAGCGACCCGCCGGCGATCTGCGCCAGGATCGCGAGAAGGCCGGTGCCGGCCGATGGTTCCAGCACCCTGTCATCAGGCGTGATCGCGGCCGCTGTCAGGGCAGCGAGACCCAGCGGGACAGGCGTCGAGAACTGCTGGAGGTTCTGACTTTCCTCGGAGCGCCGGGTTTGCGTCGGCAGGAGCCCGGCAATCTTCGTCAGATGGGAGAGACGCGCATCCGCAGAGGCGGATTTGCGGAAAAGCGCCTTTCCGTATTTGCGCAGGAACAGAACGGTCGCGACCTCGCAGGCCTCATATGCCGTCTTCCAGTCCCAGGCGCCGGAAGCATCGGAAACACCGAAGGCGGTTTCCACGGCCGTCCGCAGTGCGACGGCATCAATGCGCTGGCCGCGTTCCAGATGGGGAAGCAGCAGCTCGGCCGCAGCCAGAATTGCGGGCGCAGCCGCCTTCGGCGTGACCGGATCGGTCACGGGAAACACCATGTTCATGTCAGAAAACCTCGGGAGAGCATAAGCGGGCAAGCCCGGCCAGCGCTCTCTCGACCACCCGGACTCAACCCCTTCCGGCAAGCCTCTTCCTCTGAACCTGGCCGCATAAGAAAAGCGCCCCGACCGGATGGTGGGGCGCCAGAGGATCAGCCGAAGCGGCGGCCGGTTTCGGCGAACATGTATTCGTTCGCGAGGATGGTTTCATCCACGACCGCGTCGGAGGAGAGATAATCGTATTCGCGCTCCAGCTGGCGGTAGAGCCAGCGAGCAAAATCGCGCAGCGCTTCGATCACAGTCTCCTCGGCATCCGCCGTCATGTCCTGCCAGTTCGGGCTGTCGCGCTCGACCGAGATCGCCATGCAGTATTCGTGATAGTAATGGCCGCGATGGCTGGCCTCGGCGCGCAGCTGGTAGAAATTGCGTTTCTGGATCGCCTGCAGGACATCGGCGATGCGGTGCAGTTCTGTGTCCTGCGGCGCATATTCCCGGATCAGACGTGGGGCGCCTTTATGGTAGGAAAGCCGCGCCTCGAAGCACGCGCCATCCCCTTGCGACCAGAAGCCCCGGAACCAGATGCAGGGTTCCTGCCGGGTGCCGCCGCCCATGAGCCGGACCGGCCGGGTCTTGAGGTCAAGACCGAGGATTTCGGCGATGCGCTGGAAATCCTCATAGACGGTCTCATACCAGTCATAGTCGAAGCCGCCTTCACGACACCAGGCCCGGGCCTTGTCCTTCGCCGCATCCGACAACTCGTCGAGGCGATAGACGGTGGTTTCGATGACCTTACTCATAGGGATCGCCTCCCTCCAGCACGGTGGAAAGCCAGCCATCGGTATAGATCCAGTCGACCGTCTCGCCGGTGGCGAGGTCAAGAACATGCGCGCCGCCGCCGAAACCGTCGACGCGGGGTTTCGAGCAGGTATTGGCATATTGCAGGCCCCACCGGCCGCTCAGACCGAATTCGGAGGCGCAGCGTTTGACGAACTGGATGACGTGCTCCGGATCGCCGGTAACGTCATCGCGCATCCAGAGCTGCGTGCCGCCATGTTCGGGCTGGATCGAAAGCAGGAATCCATCCGAGGGCGGATCTTCCGCGTCATTTTCATCGGCCAGCGCATTGTAGAGTTCGAGCGCGCGGGCGGCGTTTTCGGGGGTGCCTACGTCGAGGAGGCAGGAAAAGTGTGTGTAATAGTCGGCCATGACGGTCTCCGGACATGACATGGCCCGGCGTATGGCCGAGCCGAATGGGATGGAAAGGGTGAAGCTCAGGCGGCCTGCGGCAGGCGGAGCAGATCGGCCGAGGTTTCGCGCCAGAAGGGATCGACCAACCGGGTCTCCAGCGCAGCGGCGCGGTAACGCAGCCGTCTCGCATCACCGGGGTCCGAGGCCCGGAATGCCATACCGCGCAGGCGGCTGGCCTCGGTCACGATCCTGCGTGCCTCGGCATCGGATGCGACCGGTTGTTGCCAGAGGATAATGCCGGCGCGGATTTCACCGGCGAGGACGAGGCGCTGATCTCGGTCCTGAATGAGCATGATGTGCGGCTGAAAATACGGGAAGCTGTTCGGCCTCGTGCAAATATCGTCGCGCGATAGGCGCAGAGCCGCGACCTGTATGGCCTCTTCCGGTGACGGGCATTCCCCAAGCGGGGTCATGCGGTCGAAGCTGTTTGCCGCGTCACTGGCGTCATAGCTGGCGACGCCGAGGCACGAGATGCGCAGCGGCAGCTTTTGCGACCGATAAAGCGCGGGCAGAACATCGGCAGCCAGTATCTGACCGATCGGGCGGAAGGTTTCGGAACGTGCAAAGGTCATCGGAAGCACTCCATGACGGGCGCCGGTGAGCCTCTCTCTCCGACCCTCAACCCGTCACGGCCGAACGGCCCGCACTCTTCCTCTCTGACCGGGCTTGTTCCCGGTTCCGCTGCCGGCGATGGGGGACCATCGTGAGGCGCCGAAGGCCCGAAGCGCGGGCTGCCGCGCTCGGGCCGTCGGGGATGAGGCGCTTTCGCGCCTTACTCCCACGGGTCCAGCTCCAGCTTCACCATGTCGTCGTCGCCGTCGAACTCGGCGGCGGGGCAAGCGGCGTGGGTGCCATCTCCAGCCTGGAACACGACGATCTCGATCATCAGCGTGGCGGCGAGGCTGGCGGCGAAGGCGGTGGCATCTGCATAGGACATGGGTTCCGGCTCCTGTCTTTGGAGGCGGGGGACCATCCCCCGCGCGACAGGCGCCCGAAGTGTCTGACCGGATCTGCAATCACCCGAGGGCGTTCGGACTTTTTCCGAATCCCCGAGGGCGGCACGCTCGCGTAAGCCGACCCTTCACGGGTTGAATGTCAAAGAGACGGATCGGACCAAGGTTTGCGAATGGAAGCGGGGTGGTTTTTCGCATCTGACAGGATTCCGGATACCCATCGCAGATGCTCTGCCGCGCCAGCCTTGCCACCATGCTGGCATCAGGATGTGTTCCCTTCAGGCCGGATATGGTCGCCGCTTGTCCTGATGGGGATGGCGGATTGCATGGTGAAGCCGGATTGAACCCCTCCAGTGCAGACCTCCCATCCTCACGGCCCGACACCCTGCGATCGGGTCATCAGCTCCAAAGCCCATCGGCGATTTCGCGGGCAATCATCGCGCGCGCCTTCATCATCAGATCATCGCCTGAGGTATCGATATGACCGAAGAAACGGGCACGAACGCCATGAGCTGTCCATTCGGCATAGCGGCAATGTTCACGGGCATCGAGCCGGAAAACGCGCATGTCTTCGGCCCAATGGGGCTTTGGCTCCACAACAACGGTCATGCCGTCGCGGCTTTCCTCCCAGGGCAGTGTGCGCTCCGTCGGACGGTTTTCCCGATCCTGGGCAAAGATTTCGTCAATGTCGATGTTGGCAGACATGGAAAGTCTCCAAAGAAAAAGCCCGATCACGAGGACCGGGCGAGTTGCGGAAACGGAGGGTGGTAAACGGGGCGACCGAAGCCGCCCCGCATGAGTGCTATTCAGCAGCGACCATATGCTGTTCTTCCTCGTCGTCAGCCGGGTCGTCCTCGCCATCGCCGGAGAGGAAATCGGGCAGATCGTCGGCCTCCGCCGCAGCGCCCGATGCCGGATCGACTTCGATACACTCGTCCACCATGCGCAGCGGCTCAGGCAGCCAGCCGGAATCTGCCAGCAGACGTTCGGCTTCCTTGGCCATGTCGCCCTTCTTGAGGTGCCCGATCAGATCGGCGGCCCGATCTCCAGCCCCCTCGCGCACGGCTTCAAGGATACGCGGCTTGGTCACGCGGCCGAGATAATTGCCAACGGTCGGTCGCCAGCCCACGGCCACCATGTCGAGGCCGGTCGAACGAGCGAGCCGGTCAGCCTGCGACAGGCGGATGTCCAGTCCGTGCTGACTGACGCCCGCGCCGCTATAGGGGTTGGGCTTTTCATAGAGCGCGTTGACACCGAAGCTAACGCAATGGGCGAGCAGATCCATGCGTGAACCGTCGTCCAGATCGGTCAGCCAATCCCAGAGGGCAGCATCGTCTGCCGGGACATGATCGCCCCAGCGTTCGCGCCGGTCAGCGATGGCCTTGGCCGATGCGCTATCGCGCAGATCCTCGGCCTGAGCGGGCAGATGAACCTCCCGGACCTGTGCTTCCAGGCACCCGCGACTGGAGTGCGGCATGAAGCAATCCATGACCAGCCGGTGGAGCAGTGCCGTCATGGCGACATGCGGGTTCACCGCCACCGCATCCCGCAGCGCCAGCGTGCGATGCGCGGTCAGTTCGCTGACCAGGCGATCGGGCAGCGGCTTGATGGTGTCGGCCTCGTCTTCCTCCTCAGTTTCGACCGGCTGGCCGCCCAGCGTGATGACTGCACGCATGCGGCTTACCTCCGGTTCTGCCCGCTGGATCACCTCGCCGGTTTCCGGGTCAACGATCTCAGCCTCCGGTTCCGCAGGCGTTTCATCTTCGGCCCGAACATAGCCGCGCTCGATCAGCAAGGCGCCATCGGCGTCGATGCTGATGAAGACACCCGCCATGCCGATCTGTTCCGGCTCGAAGGTCATCGGACGGCGCTCAAAGGCATCCAGCGCCTGCTCGATTTCGCCGAGGCGTGCATCGATCTCGTCGGGCAATTCGTCAGCCTCGGCATAGTCCGCTTCCAGCCGGTCATATTCCTCGCGCAGCGCCTCACGGGCTGCGCGCTCCTCCTCGGTCATATCGACCGTGGTGCCGACCAGTTGGCGAAGTCCATGATCGTGGCCGTAAGGAAAGGTCAGGGCGACCTCGATCCATTTCCAGCCCTCGGCGGCAATGCTCTCCGCCTCGGTCTTCAGCTTCTCGCCCACCAGCCGGTCGAGCAGAACCGGGTCCTGCAGCCATCCGCCATCGTCCTGCTGGAAGAGATCGCGCAAAACGCAACCGCCGGCCTCCACATAGGCGTCGATGCCGACGAAGAGCACCCGCTTGTCGGCGGCGCGCACCGTGGTCTCGGTCAGCAGGCGGCGGATATGGTAGGGTTCCTTCTGCCAGCCATCCTTGATCGCCTCCCAGACCTGTTCCTGCCGGGCATGGTCGGAACTGACAGTGAAGGCCATGAGCTGCTCCAGCGTCATGCCGTCTGCGGCATAGATGTCGAGCAGCGCGGGCGAGACCGAGGCAAGGCGCAGGCGCTGTTTCACCACCTTCGCGTCGACGAAGAAGGCAGCAGCAATCGCCTCTTCGGTCATGCCCTTCTCGCGCATGGACTGGAAGGCACGGAACTGGTCGAGCGGATGCAGCGGCGCGCGCTCGATGTTTTCGGCGAGCGAGACCTCGTCAATCAGCACATCAGCCCCGGCTTCCGACACCACGCAAGGCACGGGCGCGATCTTGGCAAGGCGCTTCTGCTTCACCAGCAGTTCCAGCGCCCGGAAGCGGCGGCCACCGGCAGGCACCTCGAACATGCCGGTCTCGGCGCCATCCTCGCCCAGGACCGGGCGTACATGCAGGGACTGGATCAGTCCGCGGCGGGCGATGGACTCGGCGAGTTCCTCGACCGAGATGCCGGCCTTGACGCGCCGGACATTGGACTGGGAAAGCATCAGCTTATTGAAGGGAATATCGCGCGAGGACGACAGGGTGATCTTCTGAACGGCAGTGGCCATGTCAGTTGCTCCATGACGGACGCCGGGGAGCCTCTCTCTCCGGCAACCAGCCCGTCACGAAACTCCCATCCCTCCTGTTCCTCTCCTGGCTGCCGCTCGGCCCAGCCGGCCCGGCACCGGAACTTTCACCACGTCACGACGAGAGGCGCCGCCCTCTACCTCCAAGAGAGCGGCGCAAAAGCGCAAATCCGGACAGCCGGGTCTCAGGCTTTCCGGATTTCTGTATCGGCGGGTTTCAGGGTCTGTGCAGCACCGCCACGGAAGCGGGCGGACAGGAGTTGCTCGGCGGCCCGTATGCCGCCCGCCATGCGCGCTGTTTCAGCCCAGACCGAGATCGGGAACAGGCCGGTAAAAAGCACGTCCCGCTCGATCCTCATACCCAAGGGCAGCCGGATTGCCTCCAGTTCAGCGAAGCTCCAGCTACCGAGTTCGGGATAGCCGATGTCGGCGAGACCAAACATGATGTCGTCGTCCTCATCCAGTTCGGTCGCGAGCCAGACGCCTGCGCCAAGGGGATTGTAGAATTTGACGACGGGGTGGTGATCAGTGTCGCGCCGCCGGCCATTGGCGAGAAGCTGCGCGCGCTGCGTGCGGGTCAGGAGGATCATGCCGCAGCCCTCCGCTCAACCAAGGCTGCGACAGGTTCGGCGACCTCCTCGTCGGGCAGATGCGCGAGCAGCCAGTCGGCCGCCTTGCTCGCCTGCGAGGCGGCGCGGACGATGGCGCGATTGTCCTCCCGAAGACATTCCAGCCAGGACCCAATATAGTCGGCATGACGAACGGTCGGTACGATACCAAGAGAAGCGCAGCAGAAGGCCGCGTTCATCTCTGCGACCAATTCCTCGAAGGCGTATTTCTTCGTGCCAAAGCTGCCCGAAAAATCCCGTCCCAGGCGTGAGGCATGACCAGTGGCGTGACCCATTTCGTGCAGGGCGGTCCTGTGCCAGTTGATCGGCTCGAAATAGGCCTGCGGAGGCGGCACCTGCACATAGTCGTGCGCCGGCACATAAAAGGCGCGATCGCCGCCAATGCGAAAATCGATACCGGTCGCGCGGATCAGTGCCTCGACCCTTGGCTCGATCATGCCGGGCGGCGGTGGCGGCGCCTCCACGGCGATATTCTCGGGCAGCCCCTCGCATTGGGCCGCGTTGAACACGGTGAAGCGTTTCAGGAATGGAATGCTTCCCGCTTCTTCACCGGCGTCCCGGGCGCGACGCTTTTCGTCCTCAGGAGTGAAGCGGTCGGCATAGACGACGGTCGTGCCATGCTCGCCCTTGCGGACATTGCCGCCGAGCGAAAGCGCCTGACGAAAAGTGAGCCAATGCTGGGTCGGATAGCCGTGCTGGATCACGGCGCCCCAAAGGATCAGGACATTGATCCCGGAATATTGCCGTGCGGTTGCCGCATTCCTCGGCATGGCGAGTGGCGCTTTTGCCGTTGATGTGCCCCATGGCTTGACCCAGGGCAGCCGACCTTCCTCCAGCTCCGCGATGATCTTGCCGGTAATGTCGTCGTAAAGATTGGTGCGATTGCCGCCGCCTCGCGCGGCTCTGTCAGTTCTGGCCATCGGGATGATCTCCGCGACGGGCGCCGGAGACCTCTTCTCCAGCCCTCAACCCGTCACGGAAAAACCCGTCCGCACTCTCACTCTCAGGGGGCGTTGCGGGGTCTCCCCGCAGAAGGGGGTGCGTCGGTAACGGAAGTGCCGGCCAGGGGGAGGGCTTTCCCTCACAAAATCAGATCGATTCTCTGCACGCGCCCAAGTACCAGGAAACCCACACCCTCACTCTGATGGCACTGTACGCTCCCCGATGACCGTTGTGAAAAACATCCGGAGAAAGCACACGATCTGCCGAATCGCCCCGACAGGGGCACGTGATTGCCGAGAGGAGGGAGTTGTCAATTGGGGATTCCGTAAACCTCGACGGACTGCTAAGGTGTCAAAGCTACTGAATCGCTTCAGCCTGGGTTGCCGCTGCTGAACGCGGTAATCGGCAGAAAACTGTGTAGCCACTTTTGGTTAGCATGAACAAACTTCATGGCTTGAGGTTGGGGGTTAATAGAGGCCACTATGGCGCGTAGCGATCTTCTTGTGTCATTAATTCGCGCCGGTGCCACCGGCGATCAGGAGATGCTGCGCTCAACTACCGAAGCCATGGTTGCCGAGGAACGTGCCAAGAAGCATTTCATTGTTGCAGACCGCATGCAACGAGCTTTGTCGACCGTTCCGATCACGCCACCAGCTCTTACCGCGAGTTCGCCTCATCTTGCCGCCGCCAACGGGCGCGAAGCCATTCTGGAGATCACTCCCCGGCTGCAAATGGACGATCTGCTTCTCCCACTGCCGGCGCGCGAAAGCGGTCGCCAACTCATTGAGGAGCATCAACGGGCGGACGTTCTGCGGGCAAGTGGCTATGAACCTCGTCACCGCGTACTGCTTTCCGGTCCACCGGGCAACGGCAAGACTTCGTTTGCCGAAGCGGTCGCCGAGGGTCTGGGCCTGCCGTTCTACGTCGTCCGGTACGACGCCCTTATCGGCAGCTATCTCGGCGAGACCAACGCGCGGCTTCGCAAGCTCTTCGACTATGTAAGAACGACACCGAGCGTGCTGTTTTTTGACGAGTTCGATGCCATTGGCAAAGAGCGCGGCGATACGCACGAGACGGGTGAGATCAAGCGTGTGGTCTCATTCCTTCTTATGCAGCTTGATCAGCTCCCGAGCTATGTGATCGTCGTGGCTGCGACCAATCATGGCGAACTGCTCGACCGGGCCGTCTGGCGGCGGTTCCAGATGCGGCTCGCAATTCCGGCGCCGAAGAAGAGCGAGATCACCGTTCTCCTGGACCGGATCGTGTCTGGCTGGCCGGATGCGCCGAAAATGACGCTCGGCAGGATTGCCGGTCGCCTAGGGAATGTCAGTTACGCCGAAGCTCTCGATTTTTGCCAGAATGTGAGGCGGCGCCAGATTTTGGGTTTGGGGGAGGTATCGATTGATGACGCACTGCGCGTGGAGCTTGATCTATGGACCTCGCGCGTTACGCCAGAGATCATAAATGCCGAGCGATCCAACGAAACCGCTCCTGAGACTGACACCAAGAGCTGATCAACCTCGCCCTATAGGTCGTCCACGGCCTGTCCCGTCTCCGGATGCCTTTCCAAGAGAACGTCAAACTGCGGCAATCGGGCCAAAGTTTGCGCGTCTGGCGGAAGTTCTCGCTCGCGGAAATGCCGCGCTTGAACTGCGTGCCGATCCGGCGGGTCTCGCCCCTGAACGGCTACTGGTCTTTGAAGTTCGCGGCTCCATAAGTTCGTTTGCCGCAGCCATCCAGCAGGTTGCCGGTCTGGAACTCGTGGATGAGGAAGAGCTTGAAGGTGACGAAGGGGATGAACATCCCTTCGCCTATCTGCTCGTTCCCGACATGGCGGCTTTGCAGAATCTCGAGTCCCTTTGGCGCCGTTGGCAGGCAGGAGAGCTTGTCCGCGGCGAAACGACCTGGGCAAATGTGTTCGAGCACCTTCGGGACTTGCGCCCGTGGGGGCCGAATGACCGGGTTCATCCAACAGATCGGACGTTTCTCGCCACCATCGTCGACGATCATGAGGACGACCAACTCATCCGCGTCGAAATCGAGCTCGTCTTTAGATCGAACGACGCGGCAGCAGGAGCGAGCGAAGCTGAGGCGTCGCGCGCGATAACCGCCCGCGGGGGCGCAATCGTGTCGCGGGCACGCCTGCCGGATATTTCGTACCACGCGCTGCTCGCCGACATTCCGGCCTGGGCGGTCCGCGAAATCATCGAACAGCGGATCGAAGGCATCGCAGGTCTGGAATCTGTAATGCATATCCGGCCTCAGTCCGAAGCCACAACGGTGGAGATCGCTGATCCGTCCGAAATCCCGCTGGTCGACAGTGCCGAGCAAGCCCTGGGCGAACCGATCTTGGCCCTCCTCGACGGAGTACCGGTAAGCGCCCATCGTCAACTGACAGCTCATATCGATCTCGACGATCCGTTCGAACTCGAGCCACACGCTCTGGTGGAATCCAGAGCACATGGAACGGCGATGGCGTCCCTCATCATCCATGGCGATCTCAATCGAAACGAGGACCGGCTGCCGAGGCAGATCCATGTCATTCCAGTGATGGGGAATGGCGACGCATTCCCTGACGACAGACTCGTCGTGGACCTCATCTACCTTGCGGTCATGCGGCTACGTGAACAGCGCCCTGGGATCGTGATCGTCAATCTCTCGCTGGGCAACAGGTATCGGCCGTTTCACAATCAGCTCTCACCTTGGGCGCGTCTTCTTGACCGGCTCTCTTACCGTCTCGGCCTGCTGTTTGTGGTGAGCGCCGGCAATCAGACGACTGACTTCGGCATCACTGGCTATGCGACGGCCAGCCAATATGAGGATGCGGACGGACAAAGTCGTGCGACGTCCATGATCACTGCTCTCCATGGAGTTATGGCTGAGCGACGGTTGCTATCGCCAGCCGAGACTGTGAACGGCATCACCGTGGGCGGCGGAAATATTGACTCTGTAGCTCCGGCTGATCGGGCGCTGGCGCGAGCCTTGATCGATCCGTTTCCCAGCCATCTTATGGCAAACCCCTCGAGCAGTCTTGGGCCAGGCTTTGCCCGTTCGATCAAACCGGACATCCTGATGCCTGGCGCGCGCGAACATATGCGGTTTGTGCGCAACCATGCCCATATCGATGTCGTTCCGGCCGCCGCCTCGCGCGGCGCTGGCCTCAAGGTTGCAGCCCCGCCGAGAGCCGGCCGTGAAAATCTCGATGGCTATACGAATGGCACGAGCGCTGCAGCAGCCCTCGCCTCACGCACCTGTCACAGAATACATGATGCTCTGGAGGCTGCCTACGGCGAAGAGTTTCTGCGGCTCACGCCCACGCAGCGTGCCGTTCTGTTGAAAGCGCTACTGGTGCATCCCGCCCAGTGGCCCCGAGATACCGCCGATCTCATAAAGACTACGCTCGGCCCCACGGGCCGCGGTCAGGCATCAAAGCAGAAGGACAATATCCGGCGCTTCATGGGATATGGCTACGTTGACGCCGACGACGCAGTAGCTTGTGCCGCGGACCGGGCGACTTTCTTTGCAACAGGGCTGCTGGGGGCTGATCGTATCGTTACGATCGACGTCCCGGTCCCCGTCGCGATTGGAGGCAAGGCCAGGCCGCACAGCCTTTCGGCTACAGTTGCTTGGTTCACGCCTGTCTCGCCCGGGCGCAAGAGCTATCGCAGTTGCCGACTCAAGATACTCAAGCCTACGGAACTGAATGCGCTGGCTGTCTCTGGCCACAGTTGGCAACCAGACGAGAACCAGAGCAATCGGGGAACTGTCTTTTCGCGCTGCTGGAGCGGCGAGAACTCGCCCGTCGTGACCCCGAACATGACAATCCCCCTCGTCATTCAGCGCGATCCGGATCAGGGCGCGCCCAACGACGAGATGGTTCCTTTCGGTTTGGCCGTGACGATTTCCATGCCCGGGGAGGTCGCTCTTTATGACGAGGTCCGCGCTCGCACAGCTCCGCATGTTCGTGCGCAAGCAGTTGATTTGTAGAGCCCATTCTCGGCTCCACGGCTCTCATCCACTGGTCTTGGCGAGTGAGGCCGCGAGATCACCGATAGAACGCAGCAGGATCAGAGCATCGTCCCGGGAAGGCTCAAATCCGCGCCGCCTCCAGAATTCGGCAGCTTCTTCATCAACAGCATTGACCATCAAGGCCCGCCCGCCAATGAGCGAGGCCGCCTGAACACAGCGCTGAAGGGCGTGCTTCACAAGGCCGGTGCCGATGCCCAGCCCTGCCCATGCGGTATCGGTGGCCAGTTGCCCCAGAAGTATGCACGGCACCGGATTAGGCGGCTGCCCAGTCCGTATTGAACGCGGCATGACCGATGGGACAACGGCGGTGGGTGCGAGACCGTAGTACCCGACCACACGTCCAGCCTCATGCACGACAAGAACGGCTGTAAAGCCCTTCTGCTGATTAGAGAGCGCTCGGGTTTTCAGCCAGTGGTCGAGCATCGGCTTGCCACAAGAAAACTCAGAAACATCGTGAGCGGCGGTAAGCGGCTCGGGTCCCGAAAGCTGCAAGGGACTACCGCTTCGCCACGTAGCCCGGCTCCCACGGCGCAGGCCGTTTCAGCACTTCCACCATCTCCGGAACAGGAGCGGCGGGACGCGACAACACATCCATGAACTGAGCAAAGCCTTCCGGGCTCATCCGGACCAGCCCCTGCTCCATGACGACCTCCTCGGCCGCGCGTACAGCGGCCTCGCGCACGAAATCCGTGCGTGAGCGGCCGCGCAGGCCCGCGGCGCGATCGATCATGGCAACATCCGCCTCGAGCAGACGCATCGAGATCGGATATTCCTTGCGTTCAGCAGTGTTGGCCATGGCGAGTCTCCTTAGCTCGAAGATAGTACCTTGTATTGCAAAATACAATACGATAAAGTCTAAACTGCAAGCAACAGCTTCCAAAGGACCAGCATCGAGGCGAAAGATGACGGCGACAGCGAGCGATTCCGACAGGTCATTTTACTCTGCCGTGGCACGCCAGACTACGCCGCCACACGCCATGACGCGCATCAGCACACCGATCACCGCCAAATGTTCGCCTGTAAATTCCATTGCTTATGCCGGGCATGAGACGAATGCTGTCAGTTATGACCTTGCGAGCCCCAGGAAACACAGCAAAGATGACAGGAGCAGAACGCGAAGCGCTGCTCGAATCTTTGCTGCTGGACGAGCCGGAGTTGACGTTTACGCCGCGCGGCAGTCCCGATCCACGCCTTCTGCGTCTGGTCGGCATCCTGGCAAAGCAAGCGGCGCGGGAGTGCTTTGCAGAGGAAGTGAAGTTGTCCAGGCGAAGGAGGAAGCGCGCCTCCTGATGCGGATGGGAGCCATGTTTTGAAAGTCGCGATCTACGCCCGCTATTCTTCCGACAATCAACGCGACGCCTCCATCGCCGACCAACTTCGCATGTGCCGCCTTCATGCCGAAAAGCAGGGCTGGCACGTCATCGAGGAATATACCGACCACGCGATTTCAGGCGCTTCGCTGATCCGTCCGGGCATCCAGGCCCTGATGGCCGACGCCATGGCCGGTCGCTTCGACGTGATCCTTTCAGAGGCGATGGATCGCCTCTCACGTGATCAGGAAGACATCGCCGGAATTTTCAAGCGCATGTCCTATGCGGATGTGAAGATGTTCACCCTCTCGGAGGGCGAGGTCAGCCATCTGCATGTCGGCCTCAAGGGCACGATGAATGCGCTGTTCCTCAAGGATCTTGCCGACAAGACACGCCGCGGGCAGCGCGGCCGGGTCGAAGCTGGCAAATCCGGTGGCGGCAACTCCTATGGCTACGATGTGGTCAAGAAGCTGGACGCAAATGGAGAGCCCATTCGCGGTGATCGCACCATCAACGACGCCCAGGCCGACGTGGTTCGTCGCATCTTCCGCGACTATGCTGCAGGCAAGTCCGCCAAGACGATCGCATTCGCGCTCAACAAGGAAGGCATCCCTGCTCCCTCAGGTGGCGACTGGGGCTTCAGCACGATCAACGGCAACCCGAAGCGTGGCAACGGCATCCTCAATAACGAGATGTATGTCGGCAAGATCGTGTGGAACCGGCAGCGCTTCGTGAAGGATCCGAACACGGGCAAGCGGCAGGCCCGCCCCAACCCGGAATCGGAATGGGTCATCCAGGAGACGCCTGAGCTCCGGATCCTCGATGACGAACTCTGGAACGCGGTGAAGGCACGGCAAGAGGAGAACAAGCTCTCGCGGGATGACAACGGCAGCGCGGATGTCCGCACCGTCAATTACCGGCGCCGCCCCAAATACCTCTTCTCGGGCCTGACCAAATGTTCATGCTGCGGTGGCGGGTACTCCGCGATCTCGGCAACGCTGATCGGTTGCTCGACCGCGCGCAACAAGGGCACCTGTGACAACCGCGTCAACATCCGCCGTGATGAGCTGGAATCACGCGTGCTGAATGCCCTGCGCACACGGCTTGTGGACCCTGAACTGTTCGCCCATTTCTGCGAGGTCTTCACGCAGGAGATGAACCGTCTCCGCATGGAAGGCCGAGCCGGCATTGCCTCCGCTGAAGCTGAACTGGCCAAGATCAACCGCGAGTTGGAAAAGATTCTCGATCTGTACCTGAATGACGCACTTTCGGTAGAAATGGTAAAAGAGCGAAGCAGGAAACTCGAAGCTCGAAAAGCTGATCTAGAACAATTCCTAACCGAAGCGGACGAGCCCCCTCCTCTTCTTCACCCGAGTATGGCGCTGCAATACCGCAAGCGCATCCAGCAGCTCTACGAATCGCTTCAGGATGACGACGAGGGCAAGCGGATAGAAGCCGCCGACACCATTCGGTCGCTGGTAGATCAGATTGTGATGACACCGGTAGAGGGCAAGATCGAGATCGACGTTCAGGGCGATCTTGCTGGAATCCTTATGATTTCCGTACAAACGAAAAACCCCGCCGGTGTGGCGGGGTCATCGCAAGTAAAGATGGTTGCGGGGGCAGGATTTGAACCTGCGGCCTTCAGGTTATGAGCCTGACGAGCTACCGGGCTGCTCTACCCCGCGCCATGGTTGTCTTGATCGGAGGCGTTATCGTTTCAGAGGGATGTTTTGCGTC
>NZ_UZWE01000051.1 GCF_900631945.1 Paracoccus haematequi | reverse complement strand
TGTCGGTCAACGTCGTGCGGATCAAGGTTGCCTCCCATTTGGCAGCCTTGAATCAGCCAGCGATCAGTTTGGAAATCCTCAAACGTCAACACGCCCTAGGGAGCTTTGATTAATCTTGGACGACACTGAGCAAAAGAGCCGCCCCAAGTGCAGTGTCAGCACCGAAGCTTTAATTACCCATTCTGCAACCACCTCGAACATTGCAATGCATCCAACCTACCGCCATCGTTGCGGCACCGATTGCCAAAGGAGCTTGGCTCTCTCCATCATCGCCGACGTGTCGGCCAGTCGCCTGACCGACACGTTTTTCGCCACCGTGCAGATAACGATCATCCGGGGTGGAAGATGGCGCTACAAGCATCTGTTGCAGAGCAAGACGCCTTGGGTGCAGCAGTCTGGTGTACGAGCATCCGATCGAAACGCCATTTGCAACCCCAAAAGAGCCTTGGAGCCTCCAGTCATTCGGACGGCGAGCCGCGTGACCGCCGTTCACCTCGGTGGACTTGATTACCCGTGTTGAGCACAGACCACCCGTTCGAAGCCGGCGACATCTTGCAGTACATGATAGTCACAGCGTCGCAAGCTTTTGAAGGCTAGGTCAGTGATGTTCGCGCTCAGGCCCTTGTGCGGTACGCCGCGATGGTTTGGGCTGTAGTGTCCACCCGAACCACTCGATGATTAGTTGGGGGAAACCCCCGAAGCCGCACCGTTTGTTGCAATTACGTGTTGCGGACCAGCACCTAACAACGACGTGCAGCTGCTCGGCTCAATTGACGGGGCTGCAATCGGGAAGGGCAGGGTGCTTACTGCTATGCCGATGGTGTCTCGCATGCCCGTCCACCGCGGTGGACAACGGTATATCGGCAGCTAATGAGCGTGTCGCAAAACTCTACGACAGAGTGACGAGACAAGTGTTCGACTTCTGACAGGGGGTCGACAATTACAAGGTCAAGCCTGAAGAGTGGAGGCGACAACGCGCCGAAGGGCAGGGCCGACATAGGCGACGCCACCATGACGTGACCACCGACAGCCAGCCAGCGATGATTGCTGCATGTCCTGAAACAACCATGCCAGATGGATGGTCATGATGTCGGCATCGTTTTTCGCTGTCTCCCAGCACCCGCATCTGCGTTCGGAGAGGACGACTGCGCTCAGATGTCGCGCCACGCCAAGCCCAATCTCGATGACACGGGCCGGCCGGAAGTGAACAAGCCGGAGGTGAAAGCCCTGAGGTGGTCATGGTTGCCACAATCACAAAAGCTGCAAGGGAGGTCATCCGGCCGACCCCTGAAACTGGCCAAGAAGGTCGGGCCGACCTAATCAGCAACTGGCAGACAATCTACGCCCGCAAGGAGGATGAACCCGAGGCTCACGCGCCTCCTGCCGATGACGAAGCGTCCGTCAGCATGTTCGGCACACCCGCCTCTCCTGAGGGTTTCGCGTCCTGATGGCCGCAGCCGGGTCGCTGCAAGACCATGGCAGCAAGCCCGATAGGTGCTAGAATGATCTCTGGACGGAGGCTGTCCGCGAGAGGGCGCCCTCGAGTAAAAAAACTAGGAGAGCTTGCATGAAGGGGTTCGTCTCTCTTCTCATCATCCTCTCGCAGCCGGCCTATGCCGCCTGGGATATCCGCCAATGCGCGGCTACAGTGAGGGAACGGCATGGCATCCGTCTTGAGGAAGCCATGAAGATCTGCGCGGGCTCCCAAGCCAAACAGAGTGAACGTCGCAGGTGTGTCATCGCCAAGGTCAAAAATCACGGCATGACACCCGAAAGCGCCCTGAGCGCCTGCCTGAATGGTTCGCAAAGATCGTACCGGTTGCAGCAGACTCCCGGTGCAGCACCGGGCTGATCGACACCTGTCTAGCCTCCGCCGCTCGGGCGCGCGCCACCTCCGCGCCAAATAGTGCGGCAGATTACAATTTTATATGGGTCGATAAAACGGTCGTTTGCAGGCGCATTCAAAACCTGAGCGGCGGGAAGAGCGTAAGGAATTTCCTACCTTTCCGTTGCGAATCCTGATCCCGTCATCGTGCACGATGAGGCTGAAACGGCCTTGATCCAAGCCGGAACGCCCGTTCGGACCATGCAGCAAAGTAATCCGTGGTTGGGTTACTTTCTGCGGTCATGATGAAAGATGACCTGTCTTGGCAGATAAAGGATTTCGCACCAGAACAGGTATGCCAGGCCTGCTTCATGCAGGCCAGCAGCCACGGAGCGGAAGGGTACGAAAGGCACGGCAGGCCGTTGAAAATCCTGAAATCGCATCGCGTCGTTTTCGCCCCAGGGGAGCCAATACCCATGGAGCGCGCCAGCCACCGGCACCCGGCCTAGGACCTGCGTTGTCGCATGGCGGAATCTTGGGTCGCCGCCGACAGGCGCATCCGCAGGGATCGGGCAGGCCGGGCGCCTGCGCAGATTCGCTTATTGTCCCGATCTGTCCGGGTCGTCTTCCTGGGCGGTAACGGCGCGAAGGTTGTTGGCCTCCAGCCAGACCGGGTTTTCGGCATACATGTCGCGGATCAGCTGCTTGACCAGTTTCAGATAGCGCGACGCATCACCCGCGCGGTGGTTCAGGATGACCGGAGAAACCGCGCGTGGGCTGTCGATCGATGCTGTCCCTGAGCGTGGTGTAGGTTCTGGGTGAGGTGGTCACCGGCGATGTTCGGTTAGGGTCTGGTTGCTTACGCCAACCCAGAACCGAGAGGACCACCGATGACCACCGACATGATGAACTTCCGCGACCTTGTGGAGAAGGCCCCTGATGCGGACCTGCTGCGCGAGATGATCGGCTTTGCGGCCGAACGGCTGATGGAGCTGGAGGTCGGCGCTGTGACGGGCGCGGCCTATGGCGAGAAGGACCCTGCACGGCGGGCGCAGCGCAACGGCTACCGCGACAGGGACTGGGAGACGCGCGCCGGGACGGTCGAACTGCGTATTCCGAAGCTTCGGAAGGGCAGCTACTTTCCGGGCTTTCTCGAGCCCCGGCGGATGGCCGAGAAGGCGCTAACGGCGGTCATCCAGGAGGCCTACGTTCAGGGCATCTCGACGCGGTCCGTGGACGATCTGGTCAAGGCCATGGGCATGTCGGGGATCAGCAAGAGCCAAGTCTCGCGGCTCTGCGAAGAGATCGACGGCAAGGTGAAGGCGTTTCTGAACCGCCCCCTCGAAGGTGACTGGCCCTATCTCTGGATCGACGCCACCTACCTCAAGGTCCGTCGAGGCGGGCGGATCGTCTCGGTCGCCGTCATCATCGCCATCGGCGTCAACACCGATGGGCGGCGCGATCCGGATGCGGCCCTTCGCCCGGTTCGAGCCGGCCCAGATCGACGCCGAGATCCGCCGCTCGCTGATGCCGACGCTGTATTGCTGCCATGCGGTGCTGCCGCATCTGCTGGCGCGGGGCGGCGGCACCATCGTCAACGTGTCGTCCAACGCCACGCGCGGCATCCACCGGGTGCCCTATTCGGCGGCCAAGGGCGGCGTGAACGCGATCACGCAGTCGCTGGCCATGGAAATGGCGGGCCACAACATCCGCGTCGTGGCCACCGCCCCCGGCGGCACCGAGGCCCCACCCCGCCGCGTCCCCCGCAACGCCCAGGGCGACAATGCAGACGAAAAGGCCTGGATGGCCGAGGTGGTGGCGCAGGTGAAGCAATCGGCCTTGATGCACCGCTATGCCACGATCGAGGAGCAGGCCGCGCCGATCCTGTTCCTGGCCTCGGACGAGGCGTCCTACATCACCGGAACCGTTCTGCCCGTTGCCGGAGGCGACACGGGATAAGGCGCCGCCGGAAGCGGCACGGGATGGGCGCCGCGGGAGGCGGCACCGGCTGACCAAGAACTGAACCAATAACTGGGAGGGCAACAGGAATGCGCACGATAGACGTGAACGAGGCCATCGACCAAAGCCCGTTCGGACGGTTTCAATGGATGGTGGTGGCGCTGTGTGGCGCGCTGCTGGTGGTGGACGGCTATGACGTGTTCGTGGCCGGCACCGTGCTGCCCACGCTGATCGCCGAATGGGGCCTGACCAAGCCGCAGGCCGGCGCGCTGCAGGCCTGGGCGCTGTTCGGCATGATGTTCGGGGCCCTGACGCTGGGGCCGCTGGCCGACAGGATCGGCCGCAAGAAGGGCGTGGCGATCAGCTTTGTGCTGTTCACCTCGGCCACGGTGGCCACGGGCTTCGCCAACACGCCCGAACCGTTCAAGGTGATGCGCTTCATCGCGGGCCTGGGCTGCGGCGGACTGATGCCCAACGCGGTCGCGCTGATGAACGAATACGCGCCCAAGCGGCTGCGCAGCACCATGGTGGCGATCATGTTCTCGGGCTATTCCATCGGGGGCATGCTGGCGGCGGGCATCGGCATCGGCGTCATTCCCAGCTTCGGCTGGCAGCCGATGTTCTTTCTGGCCGCCGCGCCGCTGATGCTGCTGCCGCTGGTGCTGTGGAAGCTGCCGGAATCGCTGGGCTTCCTGATCAGCCAGGGCCGGCAGGACGAAGCCAAGCGGATCTTCGCCAGGATCAACCCCGGCACGGCCCTGGGCGCCGACGACCGGCTGGTGTTCACCGAAACCAAGACCGCCAAGGCCTCGATCGCGGAACTGTTCCGCCACGGCCGCAGCCTGCGCACGGCCATGCTGTGGGTGTCGTTCTTCTGCTGCCTGTTGCTGGTCTATCTGCTGTCGTCCTGGCTGCCCAAGGTGCTGCAAGAGGCGGGCTATGCCGAACGCGCCAGCCTGTTGTCGCTGTTCTCGCTGAACTTCGGCGGCATGGCGGGGGCGATCCTGGGCGGGCGCATGGGCGACCGGTTCGGCCTGCCCAAGGTCGTGGTGGGCTTTTTCGTGGCCGCCGCGCTGTCTATCGCGCTGATCGGCGCGAACCCTGCGCCCGTTCTGCTGTTCGCGCTGGTGTTCATGGCCGGCGCCACCACCATCGGCACGCAGATCCTGCTCTATGCCAGCGTGGCGCAGCTCTACAACATGTCGGTGCGTTCGACCGGGCTTGGCTGGGCCTCGGGCGTGGGCCGGGTCGGTGCCATCGTCGGGCCGACCTTTGGCGGGGTGCTGTCGGCGCGCGAACTGCCGCTGGGCCAGAACTTCCTGATCTTCGCGATCCCTGCGGTGGTCTCGGCCGTGGCAATGGGCGTCTATGCGCTCAGCAACGCCCGCACTGCCAAGGCGGTCCAACTGGCCTCTGCCTGATTTCTGCATCAAGCAAGGGCGCGCGGTCCCGGCTGCGCGCCCACATGTCCCCAGAAAGCCCAACCATGCCCCATCTGAACCTGCCGACCCACAAGCTGCATTACCGCGTCGACGACGGGGCAGGGGACAAGCCGTGGCTGACCTTCTGCAATTCCCTGGGCACCGATCTTCACATGTGGGACGCCCAGATTGCGGACTTTTCCAGGGATTTCCGCATCCTGCGCTATGACCGGCGCGGGCATGGCAGGTCCGGGGCCCCCGTGCCGACCTATAGCCTGGCCGATCTGGGCGGGGATGTCATCGCGCTTCTGGATGCGCTGCGCATCGAGCGCACCCATTTCTGCGGCCTGTCCATCGGCGGGCTGACGGGGCAATGGCTGGGCATTCATCACGGGCCGCGCTTCGACCGGATCGCGGTCTGCGCCACCGCCGCCCGGATCGGCACGCCCGAAGGCTGGCATGCCCGCATGGACGAGGTCAAGGGGAACGGCCTGGAAAGCCTTGTCCCCGCGACCGCCGAACGCTGGTTCACGCCCGCGTTCCGCGCAGCCCGGCCCGACGCGGTGGACGCGATCCTGGACAGCTTTGCCGCAACCTCGGTCGAAGGCTATGCCGGATGCTGCGCCGCCCTTGCCGGGGCGGATCTGCGCGACGGGCTTGACCGGATCGCCAACCCGCTTCTGGCGGTGTCCGGCGACGACGATCCGGTCTGCCCGCCCGCCGATCTGATGGCGATTGCCGCTGGCGTGCAACGCGGCCGCCACCTGTCCTTGCCGGGACGGCATATCGTCAACCTGGAATCGGCGGCGCCGTTCAACGCCGCCCTGAAGGATTTCCTGATCCCTGCCGCGTGCTAGCCCGGAAACGGCGGCAACGGCGGCAAGGTTCCAGAACTGCGCCCGCCCGCCCAAGCCACAAGCCTGACGATCCGGCGCGCAGTGTCGGCCAGAAGCCCGTCATTTCGCACGACAGCCTGGGACGCGCCCTGCACCTGTTGCGGGACATCGTTTCGCCACGACCGCGCGACGCGACCCGGCCTTGGCGCCGGTTTCGATAGGTCTGGAAGCCAGACCGGACCCAGGCGGCCCGCATGCAGGAAGCTGTGCGCCAAGGCTGGCGACACCCCGTCCGGCATGTCGGGGGCGCGACATTCGTCGCCTGGCGGCGGGTCATTCCGAAACAAGATGTCCATCCGCGGGCGACCAGGACAGGTGAAAGGGCTTGCCGATCGCCAGGGACAGGTCGGCAAGGTCTTCGTGCGCCTTCTGCACCCGGATTTCCCGGCCATCCTCCGTCTCGAAATAGATCGTCGCGGTGGCGCCGACGAATTCCTCGCCGATCATGCGCGCGGCGACGGAATTGCGCGCGTCCCCTGGCGGCTGCAGGTGGATTTGCATCCGGGTGTCCAGCACGGTCAGGCTGGCCGACTGGCCTGCGATGCCCAGGGTGTTTCCCGCGGGCAGGGCGAAATCGCCGCTGGGCGTGGCGATGATCGGCTGCCCTTGCCCGTCGCGCGTCAACTGGCCCGGAAAGATGTTCGACGATCCCAGGAAGTCTGCGACGAAGGACGTTCGGGGGGCACGATAGATCTCTTGCGGAGTGCCGATCTGTTCGATCTTGCCGCGGCTCATGATGACCACGCGGTCGGCCATGGAAAACGCCTCGGACTGGCTGTGGGTGACATAAACAAATGTGATGCCGGTTTCGCGCTGCAGGGTCTTCAGGACCGACTGCATCCGCACCTTCAGCGCCGCGTCCAGCGCCGACAACGGCTCGTCCAGCAGCAGGATCTGCGGCTCGACCACCAGCGACCGGGCCAGGGCCACGCGCTGGCGCTGTCCGCCCGACAACTGGCTGATGTTGCGGTCCGCGAATTCGGCGATCCCCATCCGGTCCAGCCACTGTTCGGCGCGGGCGCGGCGTTCGGCCCGGCCCATGCCGCGCATCTTCAGGGCGAATTCGACATTCTCGATCACCGACAGGAACGGGAACAGCGCCAGGCTCTGCCAGACCATCGGCGTGTCGCGCGACCAGCTGGGCAGGTCGTTGATGGGTTTCCCCGACAGGCGGATCACGCCTTCGGACGGCGCCTCGAGCCCCGCCAGCATTCGCAGGGTGGTCGTCTTGCCGCAGCCCGACGAGCCCATGATGGCCAGGAATTCGCCCTGATGGATCTGCAGGTCCATCTTCTGCACGGCGGTATAGCTGCCGAACCGTTTGGCGACCCCGTCAAAGGTGACAAGGGGATCCTGGGTGGGGTCTTGGGTCACGATGTCATTCCTTTTCCGTGGCATCGGGGCGGCCCAGCAGCAGTTGCGCCAGGATCAGAAGCGTCATGGTGGTGACAAAGACAAAGGTGCCGATGGCGTTGATGCGCGGGCTGACCTGGCCTTGCAGAAAGCCCAGCACCTTGACCGGCAGCGTTTCGTTCAGGCCCGACACGAACCAGGCGATGGCGAATTCGTCAAAGGACACGGCCATGGTCACGAACAGCGCCCCCAGGATCGCGGGGCGGCAAAAGGGGATCACGACATGGCGCATCGCCGCCCATTCGGACGCGCCCAGGTTCCAGGCCGCGGGTTCCAGCGACGGGTCCATCTGCGACAGCCGCAGCCGGATCACCGCCATGGCGAAGGGGGCGCAGATCACCACATGGGCGATGATGACCGCCAGCGCGTCGCCCGACAGGTTCACCCGCGACAGGAACGCCAGCATCGCCAGACCCATGATGACCACCGGAATGGTCGGCGGCAGCAGCGCCAGCGCCAGATAGACCTGCTTGCCCATGAAGTGATAGCGATAGTCGGTATAGGCCGCCCCGAACCCCAGCGCGGTCGAGATCACCCCCACCACCACCCCCACCAGCAGCGTGTTGCGCAGGCCTTCCCAGACCAGCGGGTCGGCCGCCACCGCCCGATACCATTCGGTCGAGAAATCGCCCAGCGGGATCGACGGAAAGCGGTCCGAGTTGAAGGAAAACACGAAGCTGGCCAGGATCGGGGCAAAGACGAACAGATAGGCCAGAAGGACATACAGCTTCAGCGCGCCGTTGACGAACGGGTTGCGGTTGGCCTCGTTTTCCTGATTCATTTGCGCCCCCGATAGGCAAAGCGGATCGACAGGAAGGCCACCACCATCAGCGTGACGATCATGGTCAGCGCGATGACGGCGGCGCGCGGCCATTGCTGGCCCGATTTGGTGGTGTCGGTGATCAGGATCGACAGCGTGGTCGGATCGCCGCCACCCAGATAGATCGGGCTGACGAAATCGCCGAAGGACAGGATAAAGGCGAACAGCGCCGCGATCACCAGGCCCACGCGGGCGGACGGGATCACCACGGCGAACACCGTGCGCAACCGGCCGCAGCGCATGTTGTGGGCGGCCTCGATCAGGGTGCGGTCGATGAAGATCAGGCTGAACAGTTGCAGCAGCACCACCAGCGGAAAGGCCAGCGTCACAAAGCCCAGTAGCGTGGCGCCCGGCGTGTTCAGAAGGCCGTAAGGACCAAGGCCGACCCAGCCCAGCATCACGTTGATGAGCCCCGCGTCCGACAGGAACACCTGCCAGGAATAGACCCGCACCAGATAGCTGGTGAAGAACGGGATCACCATCAGCATGATGGCCCAGCGGCGGGCGCGGTCCGACAGCTTGAAGGCGATGGCGTAAGCCACCGGAAAGGCCAGCAGGCTGGTCAGCACCGCCGCCCCGGCAGCCAGCGCCAGCGTGGTGCCATAGGCCTGCCAGAAGATCGCCCGGCCGTACATGGTCGTCCAGTTGACTGTGTCGAAATCCGCCTGCATCCGGAAATTCCGCACCGTCCAGAAGCTGAGGGCGATCAGGAAGACCAGCGGAAAGACGAAGAACAGAAGCTGCCAGATCAGCAGCGGCAGCGAAAAGGTCAGACCATAGAGCGAGACGGGACGGCGCATGGAAACCTCGGGGCTGGGGGGTGCGGCGGGGAACAGGAGGGGCGTCTGCCCCGCCGCGGCAAGGTGCGCCGATCAGGCGCCCTTGTAGTCCGACCAGAAGTCGTTCCAGTCCTCCAGCGACTGCTGGACGGGAAGCTGGCGATACTGAATGCGGCCGGTGCGGATCAGGTCGATGGCGCTGCCGGGGCCTTCGACCATGCCCTGGCGCCTGGCCTCGTCGGGGTTCTGGGCGGCCAGAACCTCCCATCCCTTCTGGCTGGGAACGATGCAGGGATAGGCGGCCATCTGGGCCGATTTCGCCTGCCCCTCGGGCGAGGTGATATACTGGATCCACTTCCTGGCCAGGTCGGCCTTGGCCGATCCCTTGCCGATCGAGAAGCTTTCGGTGAATTGAAGCCCGCCCTGTTCGGGGATCACGCTGCGCACCTTGGCACCGTTTCGTTCCAACGTGCCGGTGATCCAGTCGCCAATGCCCGCAAAGGCCAGCATCTGCCCGTTGTTCAGCGATGCGAAGGTGCCGCCGTAATCGAAGAAGCCGCCCACCTGCGGGCGCAGGGTCAGGGTCTTTTCCTTGACCGCCTCCCATGCCGCCTCGTCGATGTCATAGGGGCTTGGATTGCCGTTCAGCAGGCTGATCTGGCCCAGGTTCGGCAGGTGCCAGTCGAAATGGCCGACCTTGCCCGTCAGGCGCGGATCCCAGAACACGTCATAGGTCGAGGCCTCGGTTTCGGTCAGGGCGTCGGTGTTGTAGGCCACGCCCAGGAACCCGAAGCGGGTGATGACCGAATACAGCGTGTCGCCGTCCCAATGGCCGGGGAACTTGTGGAATTCGGGGAAAAAGTCATCGAATGGGTAGTCCGCCGGATCCAGCGCCTCGATATAGCCCGCCGCGTTCAGCTGCTGGACATATTCGGCGTCCGACAGGATCACGTCAAAGGTGCCGGGCGGGGATTGCGAGATCAGGCCCAGCATGTTGTCGCCGCCGGTATAGTATTTCGGCACGAACTTGACGTTGTTGGCGGCCTCGAACTCGGCCACCATGTCGGGCTCGGCGTGGCCGTACCAGGCCAGCATGGTCAGCTCGGTGGGCGCGGCAAAGGCGCGCCGCGACAGCATAGGCGTGGCCAGCGCCGCCGCCCCCAGCGCCAGTGTCGCGCGCCGCGTCAGGCCGGAACGGGTCTTGTCGGTCCGTGTCATGTCATCACCCCTGTCAGATTGTCTTTTGTTCTGGCGTTCAGGCTAGGAGAGGCAGCCCCCCACACAAAATCGGTTCTTCCAATCCGACCATTTGCGGGCGTTATCGGTCAGGCGGGAACCGCCTGGACGCCCGATCCGACGCGTTCCAGGTCGGCCACCAGATCGCTGACCAGCGACAGCCCCGCCGCCGACAGGCGCGGATGCTTGTAGAACAGGCCCACGCGCAGCGGCTCCAGGGCCGGAAAGCCTTCGGATTCGCGCAACAGCCGCATCCCCGGCAGCAGCGTGGCCCGCGTCAGGGCGGTGACGCACAGCCCGTTGACCACGGCGGTTTGCAGCCCTGAAATGCCCGGCCCGGTATAGACGATGCGCCAACGGCGTTCGATCGTGTCCATCGCCTGGATCATGCGCGCCCGGTAATCGCAGCCCTCGGGATGGGCGCCCAGCAGGGCGGGGGCATGGGCGGGCAGATGGAAATCCTCGGCCGCGACCCAGATCGGCTGCTCGGTCCACATCCGCGACAGATAGGGCATCGTGGCGTCGCTCATCACCGCCACGATGATGTCCAAATCGTCCGACCGCAGGTGCTGGTGCAGTTCGCGCGACAGATCGCAATGCACCTCCAGCTCCACATCGGCGTGGCCGTGGATGTAGCGGGTCAGGGTGCCCTGAAGGAACGCCACCGCGTAATCGGTGGGCAGGCCGATGCGCAGCACGCCCGTCTTGTCGGAACGGTGGAAGTATCGCACCGCCTCGTCGTTGATGCGCACCATCTCTCGGGCATAGCTCAGCAGCGCCTCGCCCGCCGGGGTGGGCAGGATGGCGCGGCCCTCGTGGGCCAGCAGGGGCGCGCGGACCAGTTCCTCCAGCCGGCGGATCTGGAGCGAGATCGCAGGCTGGCTGCGGCCCAGGGCGGCACCGGCGCGGGAATGGCCGCCCAGTTCCACGACGGCGATAAAGGTGCGCAGCAGATCGGTTGGAAGATTGGTCAGTCCGGCCATGGATTTGCCCCGGCAATGCAAGGATTGGGCCTTTATATTTCACTTATGTTCAACGGAAAACTCTAGTCCGGGGGAAAGCCTCAACACACGGGATGCCCCATGCCGCACAAGACCGCATTCGCCTCGGAACTGGCCTGGCCGGACTATCATGCGGCCGTCAGGGACGGCGCCACGCCGATCCTGATCCCGATCGGGTCGATGGAACAGCACGGCCACCACATGCCGCTGCATGTCGATGTGCTGCTGCCCACGGAATTCGCCCGTCGTGCGGCGCTGGTGGTGGGCGGGATGGTGGCGCCGCCCTTCACCTATGGCTACAAGTCGCATCAGAAATCGGGGGGCGGCAACCACCTGCCCGGCACCACCAGCCTCGACGGCGCGACCCTGGTGGCGGCGCTGCGCGACGTGATCCGCGAATTCGCCCGCCACGGCGTGCGCAAGATCTGCCTGGTCAACGGGCATTACGAGAATTCCTGGTTCATCATCGAGGGCATCGACCTGGCCCTGCGGGAATTGCGCTGGGACGGGATCGCCGACATGAAGATCGTGGTGCTGTCCTATTGGGACTTCGTGGGCGACGACGACATCGCCCGGCTGTATCCGAACGGCTTTCCCGGCTGGGCGCTGGAACATGGCGGCGTTCTGGAAACCTCGCTGATGCTGGCGCTGTATCCGCAGTTCGTGGATCTGGCCCGGGCCGTGGACGTGACGCCCGCGACCTTTCCCCCCTATGACGTGTATCCGGTCAAGCCCGAATGGACGCCTGCGGCGGGCACCTTGTCCTCGCCGAAAGAGGCGACGGCGGAAAAGGGCGAGCTGCTGCTGGAGGTCTGCACGCGCGGCATTGTCGAGGCGCTGCTGGCCGAATTCTGACACCCGAAACGGGCCTGCATGGCAGGCCCGTTCGCGGCGCAGGGGTCAGTTCCTGATGATGTTGTGTTCGGGGCCGAAGGGGAAGCCGGTGATGTTCTCGGCCCCGTCCTCGGTCACGATCAGGATGTCGTGTTCGCGGTATCCGCCGGCGCCGGGCGTTCCCTCGGGCAGCATCACCATGGGTTCCATCGACACGACCATGCCGGGCTTGAGTTCCGTTTCGATGTCCTCGCGCAGCTCCACCCCCGCCTCGCGGCCATAATAATGCGACAGCACCCCGAAGCTGTGGCCATAGCCGAAGCTGCGGTATTGCAGCAGATCCCAGCCGCGATACATCTCGTTCAGTTCCAGCGCGATCTCGTTGCATTTCGCGCCGGGCTTGATGAGGTCCAGACCGCGCCGGTGCACGGCCACGTTCTTTTCCCAGATGTCCAGGCTCGCGTCGTCCACGTGGTCGCAGAACAGCGTTCGTTCCAGCGCGGTGTAATAGCCGAAGATCATCGGGAAGGTGTTCAGCGACAGGATCTCGCCCGACTGGATCTTCTTGTTGGTGACCGGGTTGTGGGCGCCGTCGGTGTTGATGCCCGACTGGAACCAGGTCCAGGTGTCCATCAGTTCGACAAAGGGGAACGAATTGGCGATTTCCCGGATCATCGCGTTGGTCCCGGCGATGGCCACCTCGTGTTCCGGCACGCCCGCCTTGACCGCCCCCGCGACCGCCCAGCCGCCCACGTCGCAAACGCGCGCGCCTTCGCGGATCAGCTTGTGTTCCTCGGCCGACTTGATCGACCGCATCCACATCGACGGCTGGGCGATGTCCACGAACTCCACCCCCGGAAGCGCGGCCTCGAGCTGGCGGCGGTAATCCAGGTTGACGTGGTCGAACTCGATCCCCAGCCGCTTGACGCCCGGCGTCAGCTGGCGCACCGCGCGATAGAAGTTGTCGCGCCGCCAGTCGGTATAGGTGACGTTGCCGCCGAAACTGCGCCGCCACGGCTGGCCGCCGTCGATGCCCGCGCTGATCGTGGTCGCGGCGCTGTCGGTGATGACCATGCCGTATTTCCGCCCGAAATAGCAGTAAAGCCAGCCCGAGTAGTAGTTGATGCAGTGATAGGACGTGAACAGCGCCGCATCGACGTTGTTTTCCGCCATCCAGCCGCGCACGTCATTCTGGCGGCGCGTCATCTCGGTATCGGAAAAAGGCGAAAAGTCCTTCTCGCCGTTGTGCCATTCCATGACATGCAGCATGTCGTCAGCCATCGTTCGGATCCTTTCCAATCGGGTTCATGGGAAAGACGCTAGCCAAGCGTCACGCATGACTGAAATTTGTTTTGGCAATCTGCTTATTTGCGCAAGATGCGTCCCGGTCGCAGACCCGGCCGATCGCTTTCGACGACAGCCTGCGCCGAGGGGGCGTTGCTGGATGAGACGGCGCCCCTGCGCCAGAACAGGGCCGGGCATACGGATCGCGTCCGGGTCGAGGGCCGACCGGCAGGCCGACGGCGCCGAGACGAGGCTCGCGGCCCCCGCGCTGACGTTGAATGCAGCCACTTTTTGAGGAAAGATCAGGATCGAAGCGGGTCAACCCGCCTTTCGCACCATAACCCGCTGATCCTTGCGCCGTTGACCCCGGCCAGCGGGTCGGTCAAGCCGTTGCAGTTCCCCCACAGGACGGCTGCGTGGAGGCGGTCCACGACATTCAACGCTGTCTCAGCGTCCCAGCCTTGGCGCCCGGAAAAGGCGCGTCTTGGCAAAGACATCCTCCAGCCGGTTCAGGCGGTCCTGCACCTGGTCGGCGCAATGGCCCTGGACACGTTCCAGAAGCGCCTCGACCAGCATCAGGATCGTGACGGTCGAATCCCAGGCCGCCGGCATGTCGATGCGGCAGGGCAGGGTGTGATGGGCGTGGGCCGCGGCGGGCGACAGCCAGTGGTCGGTGATCAGCACGACCCTTGACCCCTGGCGGGCCGCCAGTTCGGCCATGTGGACGGCATTGGCCTCGTACCGGCGGATGTCGAAGATCACCACCGCGTCGCCTGTCCGCAGATCCAGCAGGGCCTGCTGCCAGTCGGTCAGGTGATCCGAGACATAGGTGACGCCGGGCCGGATCACGCGCAGCAGGGTCGCCATGTAATCGGCATGGGCATGGGTCAGCCGCCCGCCCATCACGGCGACATGGCGGCAGGGATCGGCCAGAAGCGCCGCCGCCGCGTCGAATTCCTGCGTCGTGATCTGGTCCAGCGTGGCCTGGATATTCGTGATCGCCTGCGTCGCGAAGGCCTGCATGGGATGGCGGCGCGGCTCGTGGTCGGGCAGGGCCAGGGGCGCGGCCAGCAGCCGCCCGACCTCGGCCCGCAGGACGGCCTGGTATTCGGCATAGCCCTTGAAGCCCAGCTTCTGCACCAGCCGCACGATCGTCGGCGCCGATACCCCCGCCGCGCTGGCCAGCATCGTGATGGAGCCCAGGGCCGACATCGGGAAATGCGACAGGATATGAGTGGCGGCCTGCCGTTCCGCCCGCGTCAGCGAAGCCAGGCTGGCGCGCATCCGCTGTTCGATGGTCACGACGCCCTCCTGCCTGGTTCTGGAATGATCTTATCAGGAAGCGATCAAATGAAAAGTTCTTGACAGAACGCAAGAACAGAGAGGACGCTGATCGGAAAACAGGGAGAAGAATCGTGGCCTTGCTGCCATTCCGACGCGTTTTCGCGCGCCATGTCCTGTTGCCGTCAGGGGGCGACTGATGCCGGCCCTGGCGCTTGGCTTTGTGCGCGCCGTCGAGACGGTCAACCGCCTGGTCGGGCGCCTGGCGCTGTATCTGCTGTTCGTGCTGGCCGGTGTCCTGGCATGGTCGGTCATTGCCAAGGCCTTTTTCCGCCCTGCCTTGTGGACGCAGGAAATGGCGCAGTTCACGATGATCGCCTATGTCGTGCTGGGCGGCGCCTATTCGCTGATGGGGGGCGCGCATGTGCGGATGGACCTGCTGTATTCCCGCTGGTCGGTCAGGACGCGCGCGGCGGTGGACTGCGTGACGGTTCTGGCGCTGATCGTCTTTCTGGCGGTGATCCTGTGGGGCGGCATCGAAAGCACGATCTATGCGCTGGAGATCGGCGAGCGGTCGCGCACCGTGTGGCGGCCCTACATGGCGCCGATCAAGATCGTGATCTGCACGGGCGTCCTGCTGATGCTGCTGCAATCGCTGGCCTTCCTGATCCGTGACATCGCCACGCTGCGCGGCAATCCGATCCCCGAAGGGCGTCCCTGATGTCCTATGAACTGATCGCCCTGTCGATGTTCCTGGGGATGCTGGCCCTGCTGATGACCGGCCAGAGGGTCTTTGCCGGCATCGGCTTTGTCGCGGTGATCGCGGCCATTGCCCTGTGGGGCGACCGGGGCGGACACGATCTGGCCTTCACCAGCGCCATCAAGCTGATGAACTGGTTTCCGATGCTGACCCTGCCGATGTTCGTCTGGATGGGCTTCGTGATGTCGGAAACCCGCATGGCGGACGATCTCTACCGGATGTTCCATGTCTGGTTCGGCCCGGTGCCGGGCGGCCTGGCGGTGGGGACCATCCTGCTGATGGTGCTGGTGTCGGCCATGAACGGGCTGTCGGTCGCGGGCCTTGCCATCGGCGCCACCATCGCCCTGCCGGAAATGCTGCGGCGCGGATATGACAAGGTGATGGTCACGGGCATCATCCAGGGCGGATCGTCCCTGGGCATCTTGGTGCCGCCGTCCATCGTGCTGGTGCTGTATGCCATGATCGCGCGCCAGCCGGTCGGGCATCTGTGGCTGGCTGGCGTCTTTCCGGGCCTGCTGATGGCGGGGCTGTTCATCGTCTATGTCCTGATCCGCTGCGGGTTGAACCCGGGTCTTGCCCCGCGCCTTTCGGCCCAGGAACTGTCCCGGATCACCTGGGGCGAAAGGCTGCGCCTGCTGCGCGCGGGCATCACCCCCCTTGTGATCTTCGGCGCCATGATGGGGCCGTTCGTGGCGGGTTATGTCAGCCTGGTCGAATCCTCGGTCGTGGGCGCGGTCATCGCCTCGCTGGTGGCGGTGTTCAAGGGCCGCTGGACGCGCGCCATCTGGGAATCCTGCCTGCGCGGGACGCTGAACGTGACCTGCATGTTCATGTGGATCCTGCTGGCGGCACTTGCCTTTGGCGCGGTCTTCGACGGGCTTGGCGCGGTGCGCGCCATCGAGGCCTTTTTCCTCGAGGATCTGGGCCTGACCCGGTGGCAGGTCATCATCCTGATGCAGGTGTCCTTCCTGCTGCTGGGGATGTTTCTGGACGACACGGCCATGCTGGTGATCGTGGCGCCCTTGTATATCCCGCTGGTGCGCGCGCTGGAATTCGACCTGATCTGGTACGGCATCCTTTACACGATCACCTGCCAGATCGCCTATATCACCCCGCCCTTCGGCTATAACCTGTTCCTGATGCGGGCGCTGGCCCCGGACCATGTGACGCTGGGCGACATCTATCGGTCCATCGTGCCCATCGTCGGCATCATGATCCTGACGCTGGCGATCATCATGGCCTTCCCGCAGATCGCGCTGTGGCTGCCGGGTCAGGTTTACGGACAATGAACGACAGGGCGGGCCACACCGCCCCGTTTCCCAACACATCGGAGGTTCAGATGACGACACGACGCAAGTTTCTGATGACCGCCCCCCTGGCCGCGGGGGCCGCCACGCTGGCCGCGCCCGCCGTCCATGCGCAGGGCGCGCCGATCCGCTGGCGGATGCAGACCTATGCGGGCGCCGCCCTGGGCGAACATGTGGTCAAGCCCGCCATCGACCGCTTCAACGCCATCGCCGAGGGCCAGATGCAGATCGAGCTGTTCTATGCCGACCAGCTTGTGCCCACGTCCGAACTGTTCCGCGCCATGCAGAACGGCACCATCGACGCGGTGCAGTCGGACGACGATTCCATGCAGTCCCCGACCGAGGTGACGGTCTTCGGGGGATATTTCCCCTTTGCCAGCCGCTACAGCCTGGATGTGCCGGTGCTGTTCAACCAGTACGGGCTGAAGGAAATCTGGGACCAGGAGTATTCGGCGGTGGGCGTCAAGCACATCTCGGCCGGGGCCTGGGATCCCTGCCATTTCGCCACAAAGGATCCGATCAACAGCCTTGCCGACCTGGACGGCAAGCGCGTCTTCACCTTTCCCACCGCAGGCCGGTTCCTGGCGCAGTTCGGCGTCGTGCCGGTCCAACTGCCATGGGAGGATATCCAGGTGGCCCTGCAGACCGGGGAACTGGACGGCATCGCCTGGTCCGGCATCACCGAGGATTACACCGTCGGCTGGGCGGACGTGACCCAGTATTTCCTGACCAACAACATTTCCGGCGCGTGGATCGGGCATTTCTTCGCCAATGCCGACCGCTGGGCCGAGGTGCCGGACAAGCTGAAGATGCTGATGGAGGTCTGCTTCGAGCAGTCCCATTATTACCGCCAGTGGTGGTATTGGGGCGGCGAGGCGGATCTGCGCGTGAACGGCCCCAAGCTGCAACTGACCTCGATCCCCGACGAGGAATGGGCCACGGTCGAGGAACGTGCCCGCGCCTTCTGGGACGAGATCGCCGCCGAGTCCGAGGTCAAGGCCCGCGTGGTCGAAATCTGCAAGCGATACAACGACGTCATGGCCAAGGCGGGCCGCCCTTATCGGTACAGCTGACGCCGCCTGCCGCCGGGCGCCCATGCCCGGCGGCATGATCCTGGGAATGGACGATCATGCCTGCAAACCTGACACTCGAAACCCTGAAGACGGCCTTCGATGCCGGGGACATCGACACCGTTCTGGTGGTCTTTCCCGACATGCAGGGCCGCCTGATGGGCAAGCGGTTCCACGCCGGGTTCTTCCTGGACGGCGGCCACAAGGAAACCCATTGCTGCAACTATCTGCTGGCCCTGGACATGGAGATGAACACCGTCCCCGGCTATCGCAGCGCAGGCTGGGAACAGGGCTATGGCGATTACGTCATGCGCCCCGACCTGACGACGCTGCGCCGCCTGCCCTGGCTGCCGGGCACCGCCATGGTGATCTGCGACCTGCTGGACCACCACACCCATGAGGAGGTGGCGGTGTCGCCCCGCGCGATCCTGAAGCGCCAGATCGCCCGCGCCCGCGACATGGGCTTTGACGCGATGATGGCCACCGAACTGGAATTCTATCTGTTCGACAACAGCTATGAAAGCCTGCGCGGCGGCATCGCGGGGCTGACGCCGTCCTCGGGCTATAACGAGGATTACCACATCTTCCAGACCACGCGGGAAGAAGACGTGATGCGCGCCGTGCGCAACCACCTGTATGGCGCGGGCATCCCCGTCGAAAGCACCAAGGGCGAGGCCGATGCGGGCCAGGTCGAGGTGAACTATCGCTATTCCGACGCGCTGGACACCGCCGACAACCACACGATCATCAAGCAGGGCGTCAAGGAAATCGCATGGTCGCGGGGCAAGTCCGTGACCTTCATGGCGAAATACGACACCGCCAAGGCCGGATCGGCGGCGCATGTGCACCAGTCGCTGTGGGCCGATGGCAAGCCCGCCTTCCACGACCCCGACGACGCGCATGGCATGTCGGCCACGATGAAGCATTTCCTGGCGGGCCAGTTGGCCGGGGCCGATCAGATGATGGTGTTCCTGGCCCCTTATGTGAACAGCTACAAACGCTTTTGCGCGGGGCTTTTCGCGCCGACCAAGGCTGTCTGGTCCTGCGACAACCGCACGGCGGGCTTTCGCGTCTGCGGCGAAGGGACCAGGGCCGTGCGCGTCGAATGCCGCATCCCCGGCGCCGACGCCAACCCTTATCTGGCCTGCGCCGCGCTGCTGGCGGCGGGTCTGGACGGGATCGACCGCAAGCTGGATCTGGAACCCGAGATGCGGGGCGACCTTTATCAGGCGGGCCACGTGCAAGAGGTTCCCCGGACCCTGCGCGACGCCGCAGACCGCCTGAAGGCTTCGGATCTTTACAGGCGTGCCTTTGGCGACGATGTGGTCGACCATTATCACCACGCCGCCGAATGGGAGATCGCCGAAACCGACCGCGTCGTCACCGACCACGACCTGCGCCGACTGCTGGAACGCGCCTGACAGGACCGACCATGAAAGACATCACCCTGATTTCCCCCATTGACGGATCGGTTCTGATCCGGCGCACACCGCTGGACCGCGAGGCCGCTCAGGCCGCTGTTGCCCGCGCGCGGGCGGCGCAGGCGGATTGGGCCGCCCGCCCGCTGGACGATCGCATTGCCCTGGTCAAGGCGGGCGTTGCCGCGCTGACCGCGATGAAGGACGACATCGCCACCGAACTGGCCCGGCAGATGGGCCGCCCCATCCGCTTCGGCGCGGGTGAAATGGGCGGCGTGAACGCCCGCACCGACTATATGGCCGACATCGCCGCCGAGACGCTGGCGCCCAAGGTGATCGAGGACAGCGCCAGCTTCCGCCGCGTCCTGGCGCGAGAGCCGCTGGGCGTGGTCTTTGTGATCGCGCCCTGGAACTATCCCTATCTGACGGCGATCAACACCATCGTCCCGGCCCTGATCGCGGGCAATGCCGTGGTGCTCAAGCACGCAAGCCAGACCCTGCTGGCGGGCGAACGGCTGGCCCAGGCCTTCCACGCAGGCGGCGTGCCGAAGGACGTGTTCCAGAATGTCGTGCTGGATCACGCGACCACCGAAGGCCTGATCGCGGCGCGGGCCTTCGATTTCGTGAACTTCACCGGATCGGTCGCGGGGGGCCGCGCCATCGAACACGCGGCGGCGGGCACCTTTGTGGCCCTGGGCCTGGAACTGGGCGGCAAGGATCCCGGATATGTCCGCGCCGACGCCGATCTGGACGCGGCGGTCGAGGGCCTGATGGACGGTGCGATGTTCAATTCCGGCCAGTGCTGCTGCGGCATCGAACGCATCTATGTCCATGACAGCCTGCATGACGCATTCGTCGAAAAGGCCGTGGCCTGGGTGAACGCCTTGCACCTGGGCGATCCGATGGACCCCGCCACGACGCTTGGCCCCATGGCCCATGTCCGTTTCGCGCAGACCGTCCGCGACCAGGTGGCCGAGGCCGTGGGGCAGGGCGCGCGGACCCTGATTGATCCGGCCAATTTCCCCCGCGACGACGGCGGCGCCTATCTGGCCCCGCAGGTGCTGGTGGATGTCGATCATTCCATGCGCGTGATGGTCGAGGAAAGCTTCGGCCCGGTCGTGGGCATCATGCGCGTCACCGACGACGAGGAGGCGATCCGCCTGATGAACGACAGCCCCTATGGCCTGACCGCCAGCATCTGGACGCGCGACGACGATGCCGCCGCAGCCATCGGGGCGCGGATCCAGACCGGCACCGTCTTCATGAACCGCGCCGACTATCTGGATCCCGCGCTGTGTTGGACGGGCTGCAAGGACACCGGGCGCGGCGGCAGCCTGTCCTATCTGGGTTACCTTGCCGTGACCCGCCCGAAATCCTTTCACCTGAAAAGGGCGTGACATGAGCTTTGATGTCCCCAACCGCAACTGGTCCTACCCGACCGCCATCAAGTTCGGCGCGGGCCGCATACAGGAACTGGCCGACCATGCCAGGGCGGCGGGCCTGTCGCGCCCGCTGCTGGTCACCGACAAGGCCTTGGCAGCCCTGCCCATCACCGCCACGGCCCTTGACGTTCTGGACCGCGCGGGGCTTGGCCGGGCGGTCTTTTCCGACGTGGACCCCAACCCGACCGAGGCGAACATGCAGGCGGGCATCGCCGCCTATCGGGCAGGCGGGCATGACGGGGTGATCTGCTTTGGTGGCGGATCGGCGCTGGATCTGGGCAAGATGATCGCGCTGATGGCCGGGCAGCGCCCCGGCCTGTCGGTCTGGGATCTGGAGGACGTGGACGACTGGTTCACCCGCGCCGATGCCAAGGCCATCGCCCCCATCGTCGCCGTGCCCACCACGGCCGGAACGGGCAGCGAGGTCGGGCGCGCGGGCGTGCTGACCAATTCCGCCACCCATCGCAAGAAGATCATCTTCCACCCCCGGCTGATGCCCGCTGTCACGATCTGCGATCCCGAGCTGACGGTCGGGATGCCTGCCTTCATCACCGCAGGCACCGGCATGGATGCCTTGGCCCATTGCCTTGAGGCCTATTCCTCGCCCCATTACCATCCGATGAGCCAGGGCATCGCGCTGGAAGGGATGCGCCTGGTGTTCGAAAACCTGCCGGTCGTCTATCGCCAGCCGGACAACCTCTTGGCCCGTGCGCATATGATGAGCGCGGCGATGATGGGCGCGGTGGCCTTTCAGAAGGGGCTTGGCGCGATCCATTCGCTGTCCCATCCGGTCGGCGCCGTCTATGGCACCCATCACGGCACCACCAATGCCGTGGTGATGCCCGCCGTCCTGGACTTCAACCGCCCCGCCATCGAGGACCGGATCGCCGCCGCCGCCGCCTATCTGGGCATCCCGGGCGGCTTCGACGGCTTTCGGGACCGGATCGTGGCGCTGTGTGGGGACCTGGGGATCCCCCGGGGACTGTCCGCCCTGGGCGTCACGGCAGACCGCCTGGACGAACTGACCGTCATGGCGCTGGAAGACCCGTCCTGCGGCGGCAACCCCGTGCCGATGACCGCCCCGAATACCCGCACGCTGTTCGAGGCGGCGATGTGACGGCCTTGAAACCCCGTCCGCATCACCGCGCAGAAGGCCGCAGCGCCCAGTGAACCGGCAGGTTTCGGATGCTTCCCGTGGCACGCCCGCCATGGCTGACATCGGTCATGGCGCAGCGCCATCCTGATACCCAAGGGGCATATTCTTCGAACAACACCATCACACCCGATGCACCGGCATCGGTGACCCGCTGCCCTGCGGGAAAAGCCGCAGGATGACCGCCGGAGTTGCATGGAAATGATCCGCCATCCGGTCTAGGCTTTAACCATTATTGCGGGTTCCTGCCCCAGGATCTTGCCGCCTGATGGAGTGGATCATGGACCGGTCCCCATTGCCATCCTTTTGCCCCAGCTTCCGGTCTTCCCCGGCCCCTGGCCTTTTGTTTCTGTCCGATGCCCATCGGCAGATCCTGGACGGCATGGCGGCCTGCATCGGCGGGCCGCGGTCCGTCCTGGTGCTGACCGGCGACGCGGGCACCGGCAAGACGACGCTGGCCCAGCACCTGGGCATTCTTTGCCCGGACAGGCGGCTGGTGCGGATCGGCGCAAGCCATGCGCATCTGATCGACCTGCACCACCAGCTTCCCAAGGCCATGGGCATTCCCCATTCCCCGGCCTTCGACGACCCCGAAACCGGCCCGCAGGCCCTGGCGCAGGCTTGCCGAGACAGCGGCGAGAGCTACCTGTTGATCGTGGACGAGGCGCAAGCCCTGTCCGACAAGGGACTGGGCTATCTGACCGGGCTGACCGATGCGCCGGGCGCCATCCCCCTTGTGCTGGTGGGGGCGATGGGACTGGACGCGCTTCTGGCGCAGCCCGCCCATGACCGGCTGCGCGCCCGGATCGGGCGGCGGTTCCGCCTGGCCCCGCTGGATCCGGCGGACAGCGTCGCCTATGTCGCGCATCGTTTCCGGGTTTCGGGCTGCGCCTGCCATGCGGGGGTCGAGGTGTTTGACGAGGCCGGGATCCTGCATCTGCACGCCTTGTCCAAGGGCATCCCCCGGATCATCAACCACCTGGTGCAAAGCTGCCTGTTCGAGGCCGGGGCAAGCGGCCGGGGGCACATGGACGGGGATTTCGTTCGGGCCTGCCTGTCGTCCCTGATCCAGGAAGGGCGGCTGGCCTATCTGATCGGCCCGGCCGCAAGCCCCCGGCCGGCGCAACCCGCCGCGCCGCCCGCACCCCCGATGCCTGCCCCTCGGGCGGTCGCGCCCCCCGCCCCCGCCCAGGCCCCCGGCGGGGGGGGGGCGGCGTGGGCCAGCCCCCGAGCGGCGCGGCCGGGGGCGG